>JAOFTV010000016.1 GCA_028045305.1 Opitutales bacterium
CATCCTTAGCTTTTTTACCCTTTTTCCCGTCTTGATGCTCTGGATCATCTTTTAGTTCTTTACGAAAAGCTTCCATCGCTTGCTTTCGCTCCTTTGGGTTTAATTTGCCATCCCCATCGGCATCAAATTTTTCCAAGGCTTCCGTCAATCGTTTGACAATGGCTGGCTCTTCGGAGGCGAGGTTGGTTTTTTCTCCCGAGTCTTGCTCCATGTCAAAAAGCAGTGGTTCAGTACTGTCGTATTCGCAGAGCAGTTTCCATTTTCCTTCCCGTATTGCCAGATCAGGTAGATCGTTGACCCCGTAAAAAACGGTCGCGATCGGGAGGGCGCCGGAAAAAAATTGGTTTTACGCGGGAGTTGCTTGATTCGCCAAGGAGAACTCCGGGTAAAGACTCACCATCGAACTGGATCATTTGGGGGTAGGGTACATGGCAGAGATCGAGTAGGGTAGGGACGAGGTCGATTCCAGAAAAAACGGACTCCCGGTTAACTCGTCCTTTCGATGCTTTTTTCATTAGTCCGGGTGCCCATGCCACTAGAGAGGAGCGGATACCCCCTTCGAAAAGCTGGGTCTTGTATCCGCGGAAGGGACCAGGGGAACCGAGCTCGGGGTCGGGCCCGTTATCGGAGCAGGCAAGGATGAGGGTGTTTTTTGCCAGTGCGGGGTCATCCTGTACATGCTGGAAAAGCCGGCCAAGCTGACGGTCCATTTCTTCTAACACGGCGAGATAGAGTGTGCGCTTTTTCCCGTCTCCCCACTGATCCACCGGTGGCCAAAAGGGGCTGTGTACATCATCGGGCCAAAGGTTCAGATAAAAAGGGTTTTCATCTTGCTTGGCTTGCTTGATAAAGGAAAGGGCGACATCGACAAACCCGGCGGTGATTTCCGAACGTTGCATCCACTGATATCCTTTCCCCAGTCGTTCAGCATGGTGCCAAATACGACCGGGCTTGGTGGGGTCCTGCCCGGGCTTGAGGGTGAGAGGAAGGAGCTTTGGTCCCATGCCCTCGAAGTTGGTCAGGGCTTGATCAAACCCATATTCGGAAATTGCCGGGGCATCGTTCACATCGCGTTGCCCACCCATGTGCCACTTACCAAAATGCCCGGTGGTATAGCCGGATTTCTTGAGTGCCCGGGCAAGCATGGGTGCCTTGGGGTCGAGCCATTGGGCCATGCCTCTCTCCGCATTCTGGGCACGATGACCCAGGTAGGACGAGATTTTCCAACGCTGAGGATATTGGCCGGTGGAAATGGCCACACGGGAAGGCGAGCAAATGGGAGAGTTTACATAGAATTGTTCAAAACGGATGCCTTCCTTGGCCAAGCGGTCGATATGGGGGGTGGATGCATCCTGATTTCCAAAGCATGAAAAATCTCCCCATCCCATATCATCAATAAAAACGAGGATGATGTTGGGTCGGTTCTTAGATAGAAGCCCGAGGCTACTGAGCAAAAGCAAGAGGATGCCGATGACCATCCTCATCTTAAGCACTGGGAGAAAAGGCAAGAGTCCTAGGCAAGAAGGTCTTTAATTACTTTCGGGTGCTCGACTCCGGTGAGGCGTTGGTCGAGACCTAGGTAACGGTAGGTGAAGCGCTCGTGATCAATGCCAAGAGCACGAAGGACGGTGGCATTGAGGTCGTTCACATGGACCGGGTTTTCCAAAATATTGTAGGAGTAATCATCCGTTCTTCCGTATTCCATGCCACGCTTAAATCCACCACCCGCGACCCAGCTGGAGAAGCAACGCCCATGGTGATCCCGTCCGTGGCTGTCCTTGGTTAATTTGCCCTGTGAATACACAGTCCGTCCAAACTCGCCCCCGAAGATGACAATGGTATCGTCAAGTAATCCGCGTTGTTTCAAGTCTTTGACGAGAGCGGCGGCGGGCTGGTCGACATCCTTGCATTGGTTACGGATGGCTTTGGGTAAATTGCCGTGCTGGTCCCATCCACGGTGGAAGAGTTGAACAAAAGGAACATCGCGCTCGGCGAGGCGACGGGCAACCAAGCAGTTGTGGGCAAAAGTACCTTTTTTGCGGGCGTCCGGGCCGTACATATCAAGCACATGATCAGGTTCTTCCTTTAAATCAACGAGCTCGGGCACACTGGTTTGCATACGGTAGGCCATTTCGTACTGGGCAATACGGGCATCGATTTCCAGATCGCCACTTTGTGTTTTCTTATGCTGGTTAATCGCGGCAATACCGTCGAGCATATCGCGGCGCATACTCTTGGATATTCCGTTGGGGTTGGAAAGATAGAGCACGGGATCGCCCGCAGAACGGAACTTGATACCCTGGTGTTTGGAGGGCAGAAAGCCACTGCCCCAGAGGCGGTCGTAGAGGGCTTGGGGATTACCGTTACCCCGGGAGATCATGACCACATAGCCGGGTAAGTTTTGGTTTGGACTACCCATTCCCCAGTCCAACCAGGCACCCATGGAAGGTTTGCCAGGTTGTTGAGAACCGGTGTTGATCGCAGTGATGGCGGGGTCGTGGTTGATCGCCTCGGTGTGCATCGATTTGATCAGGCAGATATCATCGGCAATGGAGGCGGTGTGGGGAACGACCTCGCTAAACCAGGTGCCGTTTTGCCCATGCTTGCTGAATTCGAACATCGGAGCCACGCAGGGGAAAGAAGACTGTTTGGAAGTCATCCCGGTGATGCGCTGGCCGTTGCGGATACTGTCGGGCAATTCCTGTCCGTGGTATTTCCGCAATTCCGGGTGGTAATCGAACATGTCGATATGGGAAGGTCCGCCGGACATAAACATGTAAATTACCCGCTTGGCAGTGGGCTTGAAGTGGGTACGCCCGAGGGTGCCGTTCAGGGGGACGGAACCGGAAGATCCCATCGCACCCATCAGAGGGGCAGCGATGTTAGCGAAACCGAGGGCACCCATGCCCATCGCTCCGAGCTTGAGCATTTGACGGCGAGTATGAAGTTGGTGAAGGTCGAGTGGATTCATGGCGATTTCTGAGTTTTGGATTATTCGCGGTTCAGGGTTTCATCCAGGTTAAGAATCATGGAGGCGAGAACTGTCCAGGTGGCGTGTTCTTCGCGGTTTAAGGAATTGTCGCGTGGAGAGTCTCCCATGGCGAGCAACTGGTCTACCTGGGCAGGGTTCTGATCAAAGACAGCTTTCTGTTTGTCGTATGCCTTTTTCATTACCTGTTGGCGCAAGCTGTCTGCGGGTCGCCCGGTGGCGAGCTCAAACATTCGGTTGACCCGGCTGGGCAGGTCTTGGGGACTACTCTTGAGAACACGCTGGGCGAGGAAGCGGGAGGCTTCCACAAATTGTACATCATTAAGGGTAACCAGGGATTGCATCGGTGTATTGGTGCGCTGGCGCTGAATCGTACAGATTTCACGGGAGGGTGTATCAAAGGCAGTCATAGCTGGCTGAGGGGCGGAGCGCTTCCAGTAGGTATACATACTGCGGCGGTAAATCTTGTTTCCTGTGTCCTGTACAAACCTCCGGCCTCGGTCTAGGGATACTTCGTTCCACAGTCCAGCGGGTTGGTA
Source organism: Opitutales bacterium (assembly GCA_028045305.1). Lineage (GTDB taxonomy): Bacteria > Verrucomicrobiota > Verrucomicrobiia > Opitutales > Seribacteraceae > Chordibacter. The sequence continues at coordinate 3,529 of JAOFTV010000016.1, forward strand.
GGGCTTTACGCCTGGTCCGCCAAATTTTTTGTTCAGTAATCCGCTGACATGCAAGGCCTGGTCCCGTACAAATTCTCCCATCATCCGGAAGCGTGGAGCCCGGGCGAAGTAGAGATTTTCCGGGTCCTTGGCCAAATGTTCTTTGGTGGTGACAGAGGACTGGCGGTAGGTGGCAGAAGTCACCAATTGGCGGATCATCTTCTTTACATCCCAGTCGCTCTCTAGGAAGTCAGCTGCCAGCCAGTTGATCAGGCCGGGGTGGGTGGGCCATTTCCCTTGTGAGCCAAAGTCGCTGGGCGTATCGCAGAGTCCACGGCCAAAGATTGTCTGCCAGTAGCGGTTGACGGTGACCCGTGGAGTGAGTGGGTTTTCTTTATCAGTAAGCCATTTCGCCAGACCGAGACGGTTCTTTTCCGATTCGGTTTTCATGGGGTGGAGAAAGTCGGGGGTGTTTGCCTGAATGACCTTGGATTTATCTGGCGAGGAGTACTGCCCACGAACCAACAAGTAAGTGTCGCGGATTTTGTTGGGCGGGTTATCCCCCATCACCATTGAGGTGATTTTGTTCTTACGAACATTGTTCAGGGCATTCTGTTTGTTATTTCTGGCGGCAAGGAGGTTTTTATATTCCTTATCAAAACGGTTGAGGTACTCGTCATGAAGCAAGGTTCGCTGGGCATTGGCCAGGGCATCGAGAGGCTTTGCAAAGAGTGGAGAGAGGGCATCCACTTTGCTCAGTTTCTCCACATCCTTGCGGTTGAGCACCCGGTGGTAGAGCCCAATCTCATCTATCTCTACTCCATTTACTGCTGCACCGTAGTAGCGGCGCCCAACCCGGAAGGTTTTATCCGTCTTGATGGTGGCAGTCAGACCATCCTGGGCAATGTCCTTTTGCTGGCTTGCACCATTGACAAAAATATTAATACCCGCAGCTTTGCCTGACCCGTCATAGGTGACACATAAGTGATTCCAAACATTTAGCGGAAGTGGAGTTTTTGAGACCACTTTGATCGCATTTTCTGGATATGCATGTATAATATGCATACCGGGGCGACCGCCCTCCATCCACACATCATATCCGCGATGCTTTGCTTTCTCATCCATCTTTCCAAGAAGTGCACCGGATAGTTTGGTGGTTGCTTTTACCCACATCGACCAGGAGAATGCCTGATTATATTCGAGAACACCGGCGGTGGGAGACTCGATGAAGCCACTTTGTTCAACCATAAAGCCTGAGGCTACCTTGCCAAGTTCGGTCTGCTTGGCATTACCATTGATTATGTAACGATCCTTTTGGTTTGTGCTGTCCACGGTTTGGTTGCCCTCGAATGAATTAAAATCGATGGAGGAGACCAAGCCCTTGGGTTCGGGGATGAAGCGGTAGGATAGTTCCATTACCTCGGCAATCTCATTTCCCATAAGTACCCGGTTGTAGACACGGATATCATCGATATCGGTATCGTTGAGCTGAGCGGATCGGTACCTTCGGCCGATGTGCAAAGGTTTATCCGTACGAATGCTGTTTTTTTTAAGGGTATGGTGCGGATTTCCTTTGTCCTGCTTTTTACCGTTTACATAGATTTCCACAGAATTTGGGGAGGCTGTGCCATTGTAAGTCACGCAGACATGCTGCCACTGATTTTGTTTGAGCTGGTTTTTCGCCACCACTTTGTGAGCGTTGTCGGGCCAGGCATGAATGATGTGCATGCCGGGGCGTCCGCCTTCAAACCAAAGGTCATAGCCACGAAATTTATTCCCCTCGTCCATTTTGCCAATCACGGCACCGCTTAATTGGGTGTTAGAGGGTCTGACCCATGCACTTAAAGAAAAGGATTGGTTGTGTTCGAAATCTCCAAAGTTGGGAACTTCGGCATAGGCATTTTTTTCGATTCTTATTCCGCTCTTGAACTTGGCATTGGCCACCTTGATGGGGGAATCCCGTAAAATGGTGGGCGTGGCTTCGGCTATGCCCTTGTCGGATTGATTGTTTTCCAGATCGACACGGTCGAAGGGGAAGAAGCCAACCAGTCCATCGGGCTCCAGGATGCCTGGGTTTGTTTTAATGTCCTTGGAACACTGAGCGAACCAATTTTTGAAGGGATTCAGGGATTGCTTACGACGGGCATTGAGTTGGCTCCGTGCATCCTGTAAGGCACCCTCCGCATCCGCTAATTGTTTTTCACGCTCTGGAGTCATGATCTCCACTAGTGGTGCCTGGTTTCCTCTTCTTGTCTGCATGCCGGGATCAGCATTGTTATTAAAGAAAGCAAACATTTGGTAATATTCCTTTTGGGAGAAGGGGTCGTACATATGATCGTGGCATTGGGCACATTCAAAGGTCATCCCGAGCCAGACATTGGATGTGGTCTTCACCCTGTCGATCACATATTCCACCCGGAACTCTTCGGCAATGGCCCCGCCTTCATCGGTGGTGGCATGGTTGCGGTTAAAGCCGGAAGCGATTTTTTGTTCAAGGGAAGCCTCGGGCAAGAGATCGCCCGCGATTTGCTCGATGGTGAATTCATCGAAGGGTTTGTTGTCGCGGTAAGCGTTGAGCACCCAGTCTCTCCAAGGCCACATATCGCGGGGGCCATCGTCGTGAAACACGGAGGTGTCGCCGTAGCGGGCGGCATCCATCCATACGAGGGCCATGCGTTCGGCATATTCATCGGAAGCAAGCAGGCGGTCGACCAATTTTTCGTAGGCATCGGGGGATTGATCGGCCAAGAATTCGTTGACCTCATAAGGGCTGGGGGGGAGACCGGTTAGGTCGAGGTAGACCCGGCGGACGAGGGTGCGACGATCAGCTTCGGGGGAAGGCTTGAGCCCAAGGCCGTCCAGTTTGGCACGAATGAAATGATCGATTGGATTTTTGGCCCACTTCTGGTTGCTGGTTTGAGGGATAGCCGGTTTTTGCACGGGCAGGTAGGACCAGTGTCCCTCCCATTTCGCTCCCTGCTCAATCCATTTGGTAAGGATTTCCTTTTCCCGTTCGGTCAGTTCCTTTTTGCTCTCCGGCGGGGGCATGATCTCGTCTGGATCGTCCGATACAATACGGTGCCAGGCTTCACTATCCTCAGTACTGCCGGGAACAATGGCGGCAAATCCATCCTTCTCGAAATAGGCTTCTTCGGGCAGATCAAGTCGCAAGTCGGCTTCGCGGAATTTTTCCGAGGGGCCATGGCAATGAAAACATTTTCCAGAAAGGATGGGCCGGACATCTCGGTTGAATTGAATGGTTTCTTCAGCACTCCCTATGTAGAGGGTAGCGAATAGAAGAAAAGAAGAGAGAATTAAACGAAGATTCATTAAAAAAATTGTGATTAGGAAGTATTTAATAGAATTGCGAAAGAACTTTAGGACAAGTTGGAAATGACAAGTATTCTTAGAAAAAAATTAACTAAATTTAGAATTAAATAAAAAACATCGGTAGAATATAGGATTTTTTATCACTGATATAATCAACTAATCACTCCCTCATTCCAACAAATCTGACATTTTAAAATCATCCTAATTAAAAACCTACTAAAACCATTTGATCTATAATTTAAAAAAAATCCAAAAATGGAATAGGCAAACCGAACCATTTTTTTAAAGTGTGGAGTAATGAAAACTTTTAAGCTAGGAATAAACTCTTGAACGATTCTAATACACCCGAAAAAAAGCCTAAAGAAATTCAGGAAACCCCCGAAAGTCCATCAGCAGAGGAACTTCCCGAGCTCGATGCCACAGAGTTGATGCTCCATGGTAACCTGGCTGCCCAGATCCGATATTCTATGATCAAGGGATTGGCCGAGGCTCTGGACGAAAAGGCACAGCTCTTAATCGAGGCGGAATCGAATTTCGAACCTCAGGAAGACGAGACCTTTGCTGAGATTGCCCTGCCGGAGATCGAAGCTATGGCTCAAGCCCTAACTGACGAATGGATTGATTTCTCCAAAATTCGTTACTGGGAAAGTTGCCAAACCGCCGAGGTTGAGTGGGAGGAGTACAAAGATGAAAATGGTAAAGTTGTTCAACATATGCCTTACACGAAGCCTCTGGAAGATGCCAAAGAAGGAAATCGTTTGCTTGCCAACCTTGAGCAGACCCGTAACTGGTTGGAAAAAGTCCACCTTTTGCACGAGGAAAAGGGAATGGGCTGGGTGTCCCCCCATGGTTGTCCAGAGGATGGACAGCACGCTTACGAAGCCCGCCGGATTTGTATTGAAAAATTAAACCAATCTATTGATTCAGTCCGTTCGAATTTCGACCTTTAGATTGTTTTTAAATCACTCCCGCTTGGTTAAGTAAACCCGGGGTACACGCTTGGTTATTGAACATAAGAGTTCCCAGGCAATGGTTTGCCCGTGTTCCGCCAGTTCAGTCAGTAAAATAGATTCATTTTTCTGTTGTCCAATCAAGGTTACCTGGGTGCCGGGAGTAATTTCATCCATCGCGGAAGAAAGGTCTATGATAGTCTGGTCCATGGTTACCCGTCCAACCAAAGGGTAGCGCTTTCCATGGATAAGTGCACATGCACGGTCACCGCAATGAAGAGGAATGGCATCCCCATATCCAGCGGCAATTATTCCAACGGTTGAATCTTTCGCCAGTTTGTGCTCCCGGCCATAGCTTAGAGATGTGCCTGCAGGCAGTTTCTTTACCAACGCCAGTTTGGAATGAAAAGAAAGCACAGGTTCAACTTCAAGATCTGATAGAAGGCTTTCTTTGGGCGGGGAGACTCCAAATTGTAACAAGCCAATACGCACAGCATTAAAGGGGGATTTCCCGACGATTGAACGTAAGCTAGATGAATTGTCTGCATGAATGAGTAACTCATTTTTTTGCTCGATCGCAGGTGCTATGACTTGAAGAAAGCGTTTTCGTTGATCGAGGCTGAATGAGTAATCGGAGGGATCGGGGAAATGAGTAAGAATGCCCTGTAAAAGAAGCTCGGGTGTTTGCAAGAGTTGGTCAAGAATGGCAGGTGCATCCTCCCACCAGGCACCCATTCTACCCATGCCCGTATCGATCTTTAGGTGAACTTTTATGGGCACCCCGTTGGTTCGCGAAAGTTCCACAAGTCTTTTGATCTCAGAAGCATTGGAAAGAGAGGCGATGAGGTCGTAATCGATGAGTGCCTGATCTTCCTCTTCCAAAAGCGGACCAAGTACGAGAATAGGCCACCCCGATCCCATTTCCCGAATATCCACAGCCTCCTTGACATTGGCCACGGCAAAAAGATCGACACCGCTTTGCATTAGGCGAGTTGCGGTTGGGTGAATCCCGTGTCCGTAAGCATCTGCTTTAACAACAGAAACATACTTCATTTGCTTGGGCAGAGCGGCACGAATGCGGGTGATATTACGTTCGAGAGAGGCAAGATCGATGTCCGCCCAGCACCTCATGTTATTCATCGAAATATAATCCTTTCCGAGATCGAACGATCAACCAAATTTTAGGGAGGGTTCCCATTTTTTGAAGGTCATGGGCTCAGGGGAATAAGGAAGAGGTTGTTCTGCAGAGAGGGAAACTTTTTGTAGGTCTTCCAAACCTTTAATTTTCTGGAGATCGTAAGCGAGGGTGGAAGAAGAGGGTATCACAAGATTGGAACCGCGCTGGTCAGGAATGTGGAGGGATTGAGGGTATTCACGGATGGCATCTTCTTCCTCCATGATTTTTTTTTCTCCAATGAAGGAATTTTCGCCAGTTGACAACCTTACAAAACGCCTGCCCCTACGAAAGGGTGCCTGCAGGCTGGGGGGTGGGGATGTGGGCATGAGCATTGCCAGGTCCAGGGCGTTGTATTGGAAAAGTTGCACGCTATCACCTCTTTGCCATATCAAAGTTTTAACAAATGCTGCAGCCAGTCGTAGTCCGAGTGTGGATCCGGGACCTTCGCAAAAATAGATCTGAGAGACTTGTTTGAGTGAGAGTGGAGCACCGTCAAAAAGTTTGTGAACGAGGTGGAAAATTCCTTGCATCGCTTGACTAGGGTCGGTCTCCAACCTGATCCACCCGTGAGCACTGGGTAGTCCTATCTGAATAGGGGACCCGGATGCATCCACCACTAGGGCGAGCGGAGAATGATGAGACGGAATATTCCGTTGATCGGCAGGAGGGGTTGGCATCAGTACTGACGACGCAAATTAGTAGGGGCGATGCCCAGTTCTTCCCGGTACTTGGCCACGGTCCGACGAGCAAGTTTAATATCCTTGTCGGCCAACAAATCAACAATCTTACGATCACTCAATGGTTTCTTGGGGTCTTCCTGTTCGATAATGGATCCAATGATTTCTTTAACGCTTGTATTGGAGACGGCATCGCCATCTTTTCCGGAATACCCAGGGGTAAAGAAATATTTAAAGGCAAACAGGCCATGTGGTGTACGCAAATACTTGTTGGCAATGGCCCGTGAAACCGTGGTTTCATGAACCTCTATTTCCTCAGCCACTTCGGCCATGGTCATGGGGTGAAGTTTTGAAGATCCGTGGATAAAAAAGTCTTCCTGTTTGAGGAGAATTTTACGGGTGATTCTCTCAATGGTGTTTTGTCTTTGATCTATTGAATTAATAAGGAATTTGCCTGCCCGCATTTGGTTGCGTACATACTCCTTTTCCTTGGGGCTAAGTATTCCTTTGGTGATCAATTCCTTGTAGGTTTTATTGATGCGCAAGCGGGGAACATAGTCGTTGTTTAAATGAATCACCCATTCATTTCCGACCTTTTCCACCTCAGCATCTGCCGCGATTGCCTGGTTGCTGTCATCAGAGAAGCGCCGACCGGGTGAAGGGTCCAACTCGGCAATTTTATCCAGTGCAAAGTGAATGGCCTGTGGAGGTTGAGAAAGTTTTCTTGATAATTCTGGAACCCTTCTGCGAACAAGCAGTGGAAAGTGGTCCTGAACAATTCGATAGGATAGGGAATCCTCCCACCCGCGTGCATCCATTTGTTTGAGCAAACAGTCTTGCAAGTCCAAGGATGCAATACCGGATGGGTCAAAGGATTGAAGGATGAGCAAGCCTGCCTGTAGATCTTTGAGTGGAAGTTCAGAGGTGAGTCCGATCTCGGAAAGGGAGGTCGAAAGAAATCCGTTTTCATCCAGTGCCCCGATTAAATATTGGCAGGCTTCGGCTTGTCCGGGAGTGGTATCCGCCAATTTTAATTGATCAAGCAAATGTTCCTGCAAGGAAGTTTCTGCGACCAGCGAATCAAAGAAGAATTTTCGTTTTTCTTCTGCCTCGGAGTTTCCCAACTGAGCTTCTCCTTCATATTCGCGTTCGTAGTGCTCGCGCAAATCTTCCTGCATTTCTCGAAGTACAGAAAATTGATCTTCAAAATCTAAATCTGTTATATCATCTGATGTTTCATCCCAGTCGTCTTCCTTATCTTCAGGAGAATCATTGGACTCCTCGTTTTTAGAAACTTCCTCTATTTCATTTTCCTGATCATTTATCTCATCGGGACTGGGATCGTTTACTTCTCCATCCAGGCTTTCATCATTGGTTCCGATTTCTTCAAGCAATGGATTGGTCTGTAATTCCTCGAGGATTGCGGATCTAAGTTCCAATGCTGGAACCTGAAGAATTTTTAACGACTGCCTGAGTTGCGGAGCCAGAACAAGGCTCTGGGTCTGCTTCTGTACTTGCCGTAGTCCTTGAGACTGTATGGCCATAAATAAACCTATTTAGGTGGTAATGGATGGGGTTTCCCCACGATGCCAGCGCAGTGCGGCATTTTCCCCATCTTTGCCGAACAAATCACATGCGTAAGCGGCAAGTTTTTCGTTGGTCGGGCCATATCCTTCACCGTAGATAAAGTTTTCTAATTCGGTAAGCATAAGGTCTGCGGATTGGTATCTGGATTCGCGGGGTCGCTGCAGTGCCAGATGAAGAATATTATTTAACCGTTCATCCACATCCGGACGAACTTCACTAAATTTTGGAAGATCCATTTCCAAAATATTACGGATGGTTTTTTCTGATTCAGCTTCTTCGAAAATATTGTAACCCAGCATCAATTCAGCCATTACGATACCGCAGCAAAAAAGGTCTGCCCGATGATCTGTGATTTCACACCGTGCCTGTTCGGGAGAGAGGTATTCATCCTTACCTGCAATCACATCGCCTTCTTGATTGTACATAAGGTCTAAAGCCTTTGCGATTCCGAAGTCGGTGAGTTTTACATCGCCCTCCTTTCCGATCATAATATTCTTGGGGTTCACATCGCGGTGAACGATTCCCAGTGACCTGCCTTCACGGTCTTCCTTTCGGTGAGCGTAGGCAAGCCCTCGACAGACTCGTGAAACAATAAACACTGCGAGGTCGGCAGGGATGTACTGGTCAGTTTCTGAGTGTCGCTCCAAGAATTCCTCCAGGTTCCACCCGGAAACATATTCCATGGTCATGAAGTACTGTTCGCCCACTTTCCCCAAGTGGTAGGTTTGTACGATATTGGTGTGAATGAGGTCGGAGACGAGCTTTGCTTCACCGATGAAATTGTTTCGGAATTCCTCGATTGCCGAGTACTCTTCACGAATCAATTTAATTGCCACCACCTTTCGAAACCCACCAATGCCACGTTGCACGGCTTCGTAAACCAAGCCCATGCCACCTTCGGCGATCTTGCGAGTAAGTTCATAATGAACTTCGTTAAAAATATGCTTCATTGTTTATGCCAATCTTGAACGGATTTTGTGTAATCGTATAACTTTGTTTGATTTCATCAAGAAAACTTTGAATGAATTGAATATTAATTGACTTTGTGGCATAAAATTAGCTGCTTTTTACCTGAATTGACTTCTTTGTCACAAAAGTAGATGATAAGTGTATGATTAAGTTAACTGAAAATGCTGCGTTGAAGGTCAATTCCATGCTCGCGGATGCAGAAGATGGTAAAGTTCTGCGGATTTTTATCGATCCGGGCGGGTGTTCAGGTTTTGAATATGGGATGGCCGTAGATCTCCCTAAAGCGGATGACATAAAAGGTGAAGACCGTGGAGTTCCTTTTGCTGTGGACCGTTCGAGTTTGGAATATCTTTCCGGTTCAGAAGTTCACTTTGATGATGGATTGTCGGGGAAAGGTTTTGAAATCCGTAACCCCAATGCTCAGACGACTTGCGGGTGCGGGAAATCGTTCAGCTGATCTGGTTCTGTTCGATTTTGTTCCTTTTACTTCCTTCCCTTTGGGGGTTGGAAGGGGAGTGGGTCAGGCAGGGTGCAGTTTCCACTAGGTTAATATTACCGGCAGATGGCATTGAGAGTGAATCCTCATTCTGGCTTGGTTGGCAAATTAAGCGAGATTCGGGTTGGCATACTTATTGGGAGCATCCGGGCGATGTGGGGGTAGCCCCCAGTTTGAGTTGGGACTTGCCCGATGGGTTCCAGTGTGATCCACCTCTTTTTTCTCCCCCTTTGCGGGTCTACATGTTTGATATTGGAGCCTATGGACATAAAAATGAAACCTTATTCCTCCTGCGAATTCATGCACCGCAACTGAGTCCAGGAAATTTACTGACTTTGCGGGCACGGGCGAATTGGTTGGCTTGTTCGGACACTTGCTTGCCTGGGCAAACTGATCTTAAATTGGAGGTGCCCGTAAGGGAAAATCCAGTCCCCGATATTAATTGGAAAAAGAGAATGGATCATTTTCTTCGATCATCCCCCAAAGGGTTGCCTTCCCAATGGAGAGGTCGGGTAACAAAGGCGGGGAAATTTTATAAACTAGAATTTTCGACACCTGGCATTCCTCCTGGCGGAGATGTAGATTTTTTTATCCAGAACAGAATGGCTCGTTCTCAAAGTCTACCCTTGGTGAAAAGAAAAAAAGATGGCCTGGATATTCTGTTGGAACAATCTCCATGGGCGATGAAAGACGCACGCCGTTTGAAGGGCTTGCTTCAATTCAAACAGACGACTGGCATTCCGGTTTATTACCGGGTGGACTTGCCGCTTTAAGAGGGGGAGGGCAGAGGGGCAACTTGGGCTACTGAGTGCTCCAAGGCTTACATTTCTTCCAGGGTCTCAATGCCCAGAAGGAAAAGACCTGTTTTTAAGGTATGTAAAGTTTGGGAGCACAATTGCAGGCGTAATTCCTGAGTTTTTACTTCATCCACCATGACCTTGTCCTGGTTGTAGAAAGAACTGAATTCTGTGGCTAATTCATACAGGTATGTGCAAAGGAAGTGAGGTTTTAGTTCGCGGGTTGCTTGATCCAAGGCCATGGGGAAGAGCAGGAGTTTGCGGGCAAGTTTGCGTTCAGCCTCAGTCTGTGGGGGTCTCGGAGATTGAGTAGGCTGACTGGGGTCGCGGTTTAACTTTCGAAAGATACTGAAAATCCGGGCAACTGCGTATTGCAGATAGGGGGCGGTGTTTCCTTGCATGGCCAATAATTTATCCCATGAAAATACATAGTCCAAGGTACGGTCCTGGGAAAGATCTGCATAACGCACAGCTCCCAAGCCGATTATTTTTGCCCTTCTCTCTACCTCATTGTTTGGAATTTCGGAATTTTTTTGCCTGACCATGACCCCTGCTCGCCTGATAGCTTCTTCAAGCAAATCGATCAGTTTGATGGGCTGCCCATCCCGTGTCTTGATTGCCTTATTGTCCTCCCCGAGTATGGTTCCGAACCAGACATGGGAGAGCTCCGGCAATTCACGACCTTCTGCTTGAAACCACTTCCGTGCAGTGAGGAAAAGTTGTTCGAAATGATCGCGTTGTCGTCCGTCCGTGACATAAATTATCTGATCGCATTTCCATTCTGCCTGGCGGAAGGAAAGGGTAGCGAGGTCTGTGGTTGCATAGTTGCTTGCACCATCGGATTTCCGGATGATGAAGGGCTGCTTGGCAAAGCGTTTGTGGTCAGGGTGAAAGACAACCAAGGCACCATCATCTTCCTGGCAAATCTGATGCCTGGACAAAGCCTCGTAAACCAGATCTACCTTGTCGCGGTAAAAACTTTCTCCAAGTGCATGATCAAAATTTGCCCCTAGCAGTCTGTAAATTTGCTCGAATGACTCCATGCTTAGGTCTCTAATTTTCTCCCAGAGTGAAAGGCTGTAAGGATCACCGTCCTGAAGTTTGACCAAGTGGGCACGGGCTTTGGACAAAGCAACTTCACTTTCTTTAATTCGGGAATTTCCCAGGCGGTAAAGATCTTCAAGCCGGGCAACCGGGTCGTCACCCAAATCATCAAGGGAAACTTTCTCCTCTTCAATCGCTAGCAATAAAATGCCAAATTGAGTACCCCAATCCCCTAAATGATTATCCCGGATAACTTTGTGTCCACGAAAAGTCAGCATCCTTGAGATACATTCACCAATCAAGGTTGAACGAATGTGCCCGACATGCATTTGTTTAGCGGTATTGGGGGAGGAAAAATCGACCGCTATAACTTTGGCATTCCCGGTTTTTGCAGATTTATTTAATTCATTTTCCGATCCATGGGAGAGACCCCATTGTAACAAGAGTTCCGGCGATGCAGAAAAGTTGATAAAGCCGGGCCCCGACAAATCCACCTTCCAATCGTTTGAAGGAGGAAGGGCATCGACTAACCGTTGAGCAAGTACTCTTGGATTTTGACCGGTTTTTTTGGCATGGGGAAGAGCCCCGTTAGCTTGAAAATCTCCAAATCGTTCGTCGGCTACCCGCGTTTGCGGTTCGAAGTCCGGTCCAAATCCTTCCAAGCCTACGGAGAGATTGCTTAGTTGGCTATCGATTGCGGAACATAAATTAAATGATGGATGCATAAACGGAAGATGTCCAAGCATGGAATGGACGATTCGTCAAGTGCCCACCCACTATAAACTCGACAAACTAAGCATTATATTGTACAAATCGACCCTTGCTTTCATTTTACCCCAACCACTAACTCTAACCAAGAGTAACACATTATGCCTAAGGCCAATAAAAAAGAAGCACCCTCTTTTGCGTATCTTATCGAAAAGAAACGGGATGGAGGAGAGTATACCGACGAGGAAGTTCGTACAATTGTGGATGCCATTTTGGACGAGGAAATGCCGGAATTCCAGCAATCTGCCTGGATAATGACCAATTTCTTCAAGGGTATGTCCGCACAGGAAATCTCTTTCCTCGCTGAGGAAATGATGCTCTCTGGAGAAGTCATTGAAATGATGGATGTATCGCGCCCCAAGATCGAGAAGTATTCGACGGGTGGTGTTGGAGACAAGACAAGTTTGGTCCTCGGTCCGTTGTCTGCGGTTGCTGGAGTTGCTATGCCGATGATGAATGGGGATGACGAAGAATTCCTTACAAGCAATTGCGAAAAGTTGAAAGCGATCCCAAAGATCAGGACCGATTTAGACTTGGAGGAATTTCACGCACAAGTACGTAAGATCGGATGTGCATTCATTGATCGTAATGTCGAAATCTCACCTGTAGAAATTTCCCTCTACGAATTACGCCAAAAAATCGGTGCGATTCCATCCATTCCTTTTATCACTGCAGGTACTTTAAGTCGAAAGTTTGCTTCTGGAGCCGAAGGTGTTGTGGTCGATGTGAAGTGGGGTAAGGGCTCATTTATTCGTGATGTAGAAGATGCTAAGCAACTTGCACGCTCGATCACCCGAGTCGGGCGTTTAATGAAGCGCCGTTGCGTGGCATTGGTGACTGATAACAATCAACCACTTGGAAATTGCCTGGGTGCCTCACTTGAACTTAAAGAAGCGATTGAGCTGCTCAAGGGAGAAGGTCCTGAAGATTTGCAGGATCTGGTAATGAAACTCGGTATGGAAATTGTTCGTTTGGCAGGTGTTGCCGGTTCCACACTCTCTGCAAAACAGACTGTTCGTAAGCATTTGGAAGATGGAACAGCGCTGGAGAAACTCAAGGACATTGTTGCCGCACAAGGTGGTGATACCAAGGTTATTGATGATCCCGAAAAACTTCCCCAAGCCAAGCACGCGAAGAAACTTCCTGCACCCAAGCGTGGATATGTCCACACCATTGATGCCGGGCAACTTGCGAGAGGTGTGCAAATTCTAGCTCATGGAGACAATGGAAAGTTTGATCCTGCAGTAGGTGTTGCCGAACTTCGAAAGGTTGGCACGCAAATGAAACAGGGAGAAGCCTTGATGATTATTCATTACAACGATGAAAAGCGTCTTAAAGAAGCGATGGACTATTTTAAAGCCGCTTACCGTCTTGCTCCCAAGCGTCCGAATCCCGTTCCTTTGGTGGTCGAGCGTGTTGCTTGAATTTTAAACCTTTAAAACTTTTTCAAAAAAGCCTCCCTTAAAGGAGGCTTTTTTGTGGAAAAGTAGTTAGGGAAAAGAGACCGAAATTACACTCGGCCGAGGTAGGAACGATCCTCGGTGCTTATCTTAATAACATCATCTTTCTTAATAAAAAGGGGCACCTGTACAGTAATCCCCGAAGAAATAGTAACAGGTTTAAGGACATTTCCGGCGGTGTCACCGCGCAGAGCATCTGGGGCTTCGATAACGGTGGCTTCAACCGCAGAGGGTAGTTCCAAACGCACTGCCTGATCATCCACCAACAAAATGTCGTAGTTATTTCCTTCGACTAGAAAAATTTCATCATCCCCAATCATTTCCGTGGTTAGGACAGTATCTTCATAAGTTTCCAAATCCATGAAATGAAAGCCATCCGTATCCTTGTAACTGTATTCTAATTTTTGAGTAGTGGTATGCAGGAAATCGACATTATCAGTGGAACGGAACTTTGTGGTAGTAGTCGTGCCACTTTGCAGGTTACGTAGGGTAGTCTGTACAAATCCCGCCTGTCTACCCTGTGTGCGGTGTTGCATTTCTAGTACCATGTGGGGTGATCCTTGAAAGAGGATTGCCCTGCCTTTTCGAATTTCTGTGGGTGATGCCATTTTATCTATATTATTTGTAAGTTTTGGAAAGGAGATGAGCCACATCCAGTTGCCTGATCTCAAAAAATGTTATTTGCTCATAAACTTTCCTTTGATCTATGACCACACAAAACTCTACCCACTCCTTCGTCTCCTGGAATGTTAATGGACTGCGGGCTTGCCGAAAAAAGACCTTCGATAAATTTGTCGAACAGGTTTCTCCCGACTTTCTATGCCTTCAGGAAGTAAAGCTTAACCCTGATGCCATTCCTGAAGAAGACTTTGGTTATGCCTTTACACAATTTCACCTGGCCGAGAAAAACGGTTACTCTGGAACTGCCATCTTTTCCAAGCAGGAACCTCTCTCCGTTGCTCTCGATTTTCCCGATGGATCTCATGTGAGCGAAGGTCGTATGATTACCTGTGAATACGATGGTTTTTATTTGGTCAATGTATATGTCCCCAACTCCAAGGGTGACCTTTCCCGGCTTCCCCATCGTTATGATTCATGGGATCCAGATCTCAAGGACTACCTAATCGATTTGAGGACAAAAAAACCGGTCGTTTTGTGCGGTGATCTCAATGTCGCTCACCGGGAAATCGATCTTGCCAACCCCAAGACCAATCGAAGGAATGCCGGCTTTACCGATGAGGAACGTGAGGGAATTTCTAACCTCTTAGCTGAGGGGTTTCTCGATAGTTTTCGCCATCTTCATCCAGAAGAAACAGGTGCATATTCCTGGTGGTCTTATCGGGCGGGTGCCCGTGCCCGCAATGTTGGTTGGCGGATTGATTATTTTGTTACCTCCGACGATCTTGCTACCTCTATCCGGGAGGCCACCATTCATCCAGAATGGGAAGGTTCTGACCATTGCCCGGTGGGATTGGTTTTGGCAAATGGTTGATTTTTCCATTTTAGTATCAAGTTTGAGATGAGCGCTTTAGCGGTACAAACGGAACTAATCGAACGCACTCTTGTGCTTGCGGAAAAAGGGTGGGGGGCAACTCACCCCAACCCCATGGTTGGTGCCTTGATTAAGGAAGGTGGCGAGGTTGTTGCTGAAGGTTACCATTCTCGTGCCGGGTCCCCTCATGCCGAAGTGGAGGCTTTTTCTGCTCTCGGGCGAAAACCAAGGGATGCAGCAGTTTTATATGTCAGCCTGGAACCCTGTTCATCCACAGGTCGTACCCCGGCATGCACCTCTGCGATATTGCAATCTGGTATCCGTCGAGTGGTTGTTGGATGTATTGACCCAGATTCCCGTCATGCCGGTCATGGGTTGGAGGTATTGAGGGCAGGTGGTGTGGATGTTGTTATTGCCCCTTCCGAACTCGAGGAAAAGGCAACCCGTCTGAATTTTATCTTTAATCATCGAGCCCATTTCAAGAGTCCCCTGATTGCATTAAAGATGGCTCTTTCCGCAAATGGAATGGTTGCTGAACGGGCCGGTTACCCAAGTCGGGTGACTGGAGAGAAAGCCCGTGCAGATGTGATGCGCTGGCGCCGCTTGTTCCCATCCATTTGTGTGGGTTCGGGCACGATCGTTGCTGATGATCCATCCCTCACATCTCGCATATCAAATGGAGAATGGTGTCCTTTAAGATTGGTGGTAGACTCCTCTTTGTCCACCTTATCCGCCTCTTTTCATCCACGTCGTGTTTACACGGATGAGCATGCGGATAAAACAATTATTCTGACCACTCCAAGAGGGCTTGAAGATGGTAAGTCCCTGAGCCGTGCGGACGAACTTGGAATTCGGGTGGTGGAGGCGGAGAGCGGTCCTGATGGGCGTGTTTCACCTTTGGCGATCCGCAAGGTTTTGGAGGAATTTCATATGGTGGGAACTTATTGCGAGGGTGGACCCGCTCTCGCTCGTTCTTTGCTTTATGCCAAAGAGGTGGATTATATGTTTTTTTACAGATCGTCCAAAACATTTCATTCTCCAGAAGCGATGTATGGCCCAGATTTACAGAGCCTTGAAATTAAAAAAGCCCAACACTGCCAGTTCGGAGAAGACCAATTGATTCACGGATTTTTATGAGCCAAACTATCTATCTAGCATCGGGCAATGCCCACAAATTAAAGGAGCTTCAGTCCGCTCTCGATATTGCAAATCTATCGGTTCAAGTATGTGGACCTGATGAAGTTGGAGGAATGCCCGATGTCGAAGAGACGGGATCCACCTTCGAAGCAAATGCACTGCTCAAGGCTTGTGCTTTGCAGACCTTTGGTCCAAGGGATGCCTGGTATCTGGCTGATGATAGCGGCCTGGAAATCGATGCCCTCGCTGGCAAACCTGGTGTAATATCGGCGAGGTATGCTGGTGAGCCCTGTGATGACGAAGCCAATAATGAAAAGGTTTTGCAAGAGATGAGAGATGTTGCCATGGCGTCACGGGGTTGTCGCTTTCGTTGCGTGCTTGCCTTGGTCGGACCAGAATTAGAGGAAACTTTTTCCGGTTTTTGCGAGGGCATTTTATTGGAGGGGCGCAGGGGAGTGGGCGGTTTTGGTTATGATCCTTTATTTTTACCTTCCGAAAGCACCCATACATTTGCAGAGATTTCGCTGGAGGAAAAAGCGAAAATCAGTCATCGGGCGAGAGCGCTGAATAAGTTGATCGTCTGGCTCAAGCAGTCTGAACAAATAGAAACTTGAGAAATGCAGCAGGCGTTAAGAAAAAATTACTGCTCCAGGGAGGATATAATGTCATTGAAGGTGGCACTGGGTCGCATCGCAGATACTGCTTTGTCTTCGTCCAATAAATAATACCCGCCCAAGTCCACAGGGCTTCCCTGGGCTTCGTTTAATTCCTCCACGATTTTTTCTTCGTTTTCACGCAGGGACTGGGCGAGGGGGGAGAAGTGGTCTTTCAATCCTTGGTCGGCAGATTGAAGAGTTAGAGCTTCCGCCCAGTAAAGTGTGAGGTAGAAGTGGCTGCCCCGGTTGTCCAGTTCGTTGACTTTACGGGATGGGGATTTGTTCTCATCTAAAAAGATACCAATCGCAGAGTTTAGGGCATCGGCAAGGACCTGGGCTTGTGCATTGCCGGTCTTGTTGGCCAGATCTTCCAGGGATACAGCAATGGCAAGGAATTCTCCCAGCGAGTCCCAACGTAGATGGGCTTCTTCCACAAATTGTTGGACATGTTTGGGAGCGGAACCACCAGCCCCGGTTTCGAACAATCCACCGCCGGCAAGCAGCGGTACAATGGAGAGCATCTTGGCACTGGTACCGAGTTCGAGGATGGGAAATAGGTCGGTCAAATAATCGCGCAATACATTGCCGGTGGCTGAGATGGTATCGAGCCCATTTTTGCTACGTTTACAGGTATGCTTGGTCGCTTCAATGGGGGCAAGGATTTGAATGTCCAATCCTTCGGTGTCGAGGGTGGTGAGCTTGGCCTCAACATATTTGATTAAATTGGCGTCGTGTGGACGGTTTTTATCCAACCAGAAAATAACCGGGGTATTGCTAAGGCGGGCCCGGCTGACGGCGAGTTTTACCCAGTCAATAATGGCGACTTTTTTGGTCTGGCACATCCGCCAGATATCACTGGTTTGTACTTGGTGTTCCATGAGTACGCTACCGGTCGGGCCGAGCACCCGTACAGCACCATCTGCTGGGATTTCAAAGGTTTTGTCATGGGAGCCATATTCCTCCGCTTTTTTGGCCATCAGTCCGACATTGGCCACACTTCCCATGGTGGAAACATTAAAGGCACCGTGCTCTTTGCAAAAATCAATGGTTGCTTGGTAGATACCGGCATAGTTACGGTCGGGAATGACCGCCTTGGTATCCTTGGGTTGGCCATCGGGGCCCCACATCTGACCCGATGTACGAATCATCGCGGGCATGGAGGCATCAATAATCACATCGCTGGGCACATGCAGGTTGGTAATTCCTTTATCTGAATTGACCATGGCGAGGGGGGGGGCGCTTGGCTACGATCTCGGCAAGGTCCCCCTCGATGGCAGATTTTTGATCGGCCGTAAGATTTTCGAGGGCGGAGTAAAAGGAGCTAAGTCCATTATTGGGATTAAACCCGGCAGTTTTTAGAACCTCGCCATGGGTGCCGAGAATTTCGCCAAGGTAGGCATCAACACAGCGACCAAAGATTATGGGGTCGGATACTTTCATCATGGTGGCTTTCATGTGCAAAGAGAAAAGTACATCTTCGGAAACAGCGGCATCGAGTTGCTCGGTAAGAAACTGACTGAGGGCATTTCGGCTCATTACTGAGGCGTCGATGACTTCCCCTTGTTCGAGGGCAAGGCCCTCTTTGAGCACGGTGGTCTGCCCATCTTTGCCAACCAGTTCGATCGATACGGTGGTGGGTTGGGAAAGGAGGAGGGATTTTTCGCTGCCGTAAAAATCGCCGTCCGACATATGAGCAACATGGGACTTGGAATCGGCCGACCATGCCCCCATGGAGTGCGGGTTTTTCTGGGCGTATTCCTTGACGGGTTTGGCAACCCGGCGGTCGGAATTTCCTTCGCGCAATACAGGATTAACCGCAGACCCGAGAACCTTGGCATAAGTGGCGCGGGTTTTCTTTTCCTCCTCGGTTTGAGGATTGGTGGGGAAGTCGGGCAGGGAAAATCCTTTGGTTTGCAACTCTTTGATTGCATCCACCAGTTGGGGGACAGAGGCACTGATGTTGGGAAGTTTGATCATGTTTGCCTCTGCCTGTTTGGCAAGTGTGCCCAGTTCGGCAAGGGCATCGGGTACCTGTTGCTCAGGGCTTAGATGGTCGGGGAAATGAGCAAGGATACGGCTGGCCAAAGAGATGTCCTTTAGTTCGTATTTAATTCCTGCACAGGAGGTAAAGGCCTCAAGGATGGGCAGGAGGGAACGGGTGGCGAGGGCGGGGGCCTCGTCGGTAAGAGTGTAGGCAATGGTGCTCATAGGTAGTCGCTAATTAAAAAATAATAGGAAACGATCAACCATACGAATGCCCCCAGAGGGTGCAATGTTCAAGTCACCCTTAGGAAGAGTGAAGAGTGAATGGGGAAGAGAGAAGGGTGCTTAATTCAAGCTGGAGGAAAAGAGCCTTTTAAAGGAGTAGAGCTCATCCTCGTAGTTAATATCGGGTACGATCCAGAGGTTGCGGAAAGATACGCCGGTTCCTTTGTGGTCCTGAATCATTAGGGGGCGTTTGCCGTGTGCTTTATAAGGCCCGCCCACTTCGCCATAGATCCAGGCATCGTTTTGAATGAGATGCCCATTGTGGTGGACACTCAGGCGGAGGGGTTCGGCAAACAATCCATCTTTTTGAAAGACGGGTGCTTTGTAAAGAATGTCATAGGATTGCCAGTTACCCGGTGCCCGGCTGGCATTGACCAGGGGGGGATGCTGCCCATAGACCGCTCCGCAAAACCCATCGGCAAAGGCGTCGTTTTGAAAACTATTCACCACCTGCAGTTCATACGCAGACATTAAAAAGATTCCTGAGTTTCCATAGAGTTGGCTTTTGCCTTCGCACTCGGCTTTGGTGGCGGGATCGAAACGGAATTCGAGGTGGATGCGGGCATCCCCAAATTCTTTTTTGGTTGGGTTGTGTCCTTTACCACGGGGCATCACTGCTTGCTCGTCAAATTTCCAATTCGGATTAGACCATTGAGAAGCATCGAGCACGAGGGCATTGGATGGCCTGGCTACCTTACACTCGGATAGGGGAAGGGGAGAAACCACAGGAGGGAGGGGGCGTGCCTTGTCGTTGCGTGACCAACTGGAACCTACCAAGGACCAGCCAACATTGCGACCGGGCTTGGGCTCCTTTGCCGGGCGCAGTTGATTGAGGGTGTAATAAATCGTGTCAAAATCGAGGGGCTCGGTATCGGTATTTAACTGGCCGGGAAAGTGGATGGCATAGACCCGGTCGGTTTCAAGGGGCACATCAAAGGTTACCGTCTTACGGTCTTTGGAGAGCTGGTAATTGCTTACTGGCAATTCCTTCTCATCCACAGGTGGAGAACCGTAGGTGCTGTAGTAATGGTAGCCCCAGGAGCGAACGGTGGGGGTAATCTTCTTTCCGATCCGCTCGGTAAAGGTGACCGCAAATCCGGTCTTGGTAAGGCTGGCAGAGTGCAGGGCAAAGGGAATCGTCTTTCTATCCCACTCGGCGTACTGAACGGCGGTGCGTTTGCCCCCCTTACTAAACCATCCACGGCCAACCTGGGCGGACCATAGCCGACCCTGGGGATCGAAGGACATTTTGACCGGTCCACTTTCCAAACCCCGTAAAAAGTCGACACACCAACCCTGGTACTCCCCGTTTACTTTTTCCACCCCGGAGCGGAAGTAATTGGACTGGCGCTGGTCCCCGATAAACATTTGCCCGGTAAAGGGGCCAAATTTTCCTTCGGTGGTATCCCAAATTGGGCTGCCGGGAGAATTGGCAATCACTTCGCGGACCAGCCAGACTGCAGGCTTGGTTCGAATTTTATCAAAATCGGATGCGGTTTGGGAGAGCACCTTTTCCTTGGTGTAATCCGCCCGGGCAGGTAAGGATGCGGGGTGCCCGTAGAAATTCCCCTCGCGTACATGATAGAGCGGGCAATCGGCCACCCAGTCGCCCTGGTTGTCGGTAATGAAGAGCTCATCCTCTGGGCTCATTCCAATCCCGCAGGGGGAACGAAATCCGGAAGCGAGCGGTTGGAAGTGCCCATCGCGGTCGGAGCGGTAGACCCACCCGCGCCAAGGGGCATTGTAGGACATATTGCCCCCGCCTTTGCCGAAGGGCTTGCCATCGGGTACGGTGAATTCGCCACGGGCACCGAGGTTAAGAGAGGCATATTTTCGGCCGAGGGAGTCGATCACTGGACCGAAATGATATTCATGGTACTCCCCGGATATGCCAAACTCATCGGTCACGGTTTCGTAGCGGTCGCATACCCCATCTTTATTGGAATCGACCAGGCGGGTAAGTTCCGGTTTTTGTCCGACATAGTAAGCCTGTTCCTGAATGTCCCAAAGGATGCCATTGGGTTCCATTAGGTCCTCGGCAAACTTGGTCCATACTTCGCCCTTTCTTTCCCAGACCTCGCCCTCCCAGGTAGCGATGGCGAGGGTGCCGTCGGGCTTGTGGCAGAGGCCGAGCACACTGACTGCACCCCGGGGTAGGGGAACGGTGACCACCTTGTACCCGTTGGGGATTTGAGCCAGGACAAGGGATGTGAAAAGAACGAAAGTAAGAGAGGGAAGAATTGTTTTCATGAAAAAAGGAAAAGGTGTTCTAGTGTAGAGACACGGTGAAGGAATCTGTGCCCTGGGGAGAGATAGTGAAGTTCTGACTGACCCCATCAACCAGTGAGGAAATGAGCACGGAATCTCCCTGCGTTTCGTAGTGTAGAAGATTAAATTCATGCCCTTCCAAAACGGTACCAGCGGCAACGGCAATTTCTTGCCCCTTGGCTACGGATTGGTTTTGGCTACGGTTATCAAGGGATGGGGTCTGGTTGACCAGGGCTGATTTCCACGCCTTGACCACCTGTCCGCTGGCACTGTCATAGGCAACCATTACCTGGTTGGGCAGGAGAACGAGGAGGGTGCGCGGGGGGAGGCCTTCAATCCATTTGCGGACGACTTTGGCTTCCGTACCTGGGCGGACAATCTTTGGGGTGTTTCCCTCGAGGCTTTTTCCGGTGAGCATCCAGTATCCGCCCCCCACCTTGCGCAAGCGGGCATTAAACCTCATACTGTGACCAGTCGGTTCCTCATGAAGCACTTCCAAATCATGAATACCAGCGTCCAAATGAAATTGCTTGCTAGAGTAGCTGTCCTTGCTTTTGTCCACATCCGTGTAGTGCATCTCCTCTCCATTCAGCCAAATGGATGTGCGCCCGTGTAAATTTACTTCAAATCGGTATTTGCCCGCTTGTTTTATGTATAACTTGGACTGCCCTCTAAGTAATCCGTCGAATGCTCGTTTGGTGTAGAGAAAATTTTCCGGAAGGATTTCCTGCGAGCTCGATTCTACGGAGTCAAAAAGCTCGGGTGTTAATCGTTTGCCTTTGAAATAATCCCGGGCGTAAAAGGAGCGCAGGGTCTGGCGGTTTCCTTCCTGCTTGTCCAAAATAAAATCGGTCACCGCCTGCCGGTCTTCCTCCGAATAGACATACTCATAAGCGATCATTTCCGTGCCGTTTATCCCCTTGCTGATCGCCCGCATGATCGCCTCAGAAGTGTCCCCATGTTTCCAGTAGGCATCAACCAGGCTTGGCCCGATCCCCCCGTCGAGGTTGGGTCCATGGCAAGTCACGCATATCTGCGAGTAAATCTCCTGCCCACGCTCCAGACTGGCAAAAGTTCGAACGGTCGAACCGAGAACCAGTGAATAAATAAACAGTAAGGAGAGAAAGTGGTTTTTCATCGATGATCTTATAATGGAAGATTTAATAAAGGGTCACTACTCCTTACACTCCCTCTTCGAAAGGAATTTGCCGAGGTTAAATTCAAAATATCAATTAGTTGAATAAGCAATCTAAAGCCCTAGGGAGAAAGGGTAATTGGCTAGAAGTGTACAAATTGAGAGTACGAGCTTGAATAAACGAATGAGTGATCTCATCTTGGATATATGCGAATTTTAATCTCATTATTTCCAATCTTTGTCCTGTTTCTTTTGAACATTCTCGGGGCGAAACCAAAACCCAATGTGATTCTTATCATGACAGATGATCAAGGATACGGAGATCTTGCCTGTCATGGTAACCCTGTAATCAAGACCCCTAACCTCGATCAATTACATGCCGAGTCCATCCGCCTGACCGACTACCATGTCAGTCCGTTTTGCACCCCCACCCGGGCTGCCCTGATGACGGGGAGGTATCCCGCCCGCACTGGTGCCTATCGTACGAGCAGTGGACGGAGTAATTTACACCACGACGAGGTGACCATGGCCAGTTACTTTGCGGATACCGGTTACCGGACCGGGTTGATTGCCAAGTGGCACCTGGGGGACAATGCTCCCTGCCGTCCGCAGGACCGCGGATTTAAGGAGGTTCTCTGGCACAAGGGGGGAGGCATTGGGCAGGCACCGGATTTCTGGATGAACGATCAGTTTGATGATGTTTATGAGCGCAACGGAAAGTACGAAAAATTCGAGGGTTATGCCACCGATGTTTGGTTTCGGGAATCCATGGCTTTTGTGGAACGGAACAAGGACAGTCCCTTTTTCCTTTATCTTGCCACCAATGCTCCACACTCCCCCTACAAGGTCCCCGAAAAGTGGGCGGTTCCTTATCGGGATACCGTGAAATGGAAGTCGGGTGCGGAGTTTTATGGTATGATTACCAACCTCGATCACAATGTTGGACTGCTCCGCAAGAAGCTCGATCAGCTAGGTTTGTCCGAAAATACCATCTTTATATTTACCACCGATAATGGTACCGCCAAGGGCAGAGGAGGGCCGGGGGCGGAGCAGGGAACCTTTCGCGGATTTAATGCCGGGATGTTTGGGCAGAAATCTACCATTTGGGAAGGGGGCCACCGGGTGCCCTTTTTCATTCACTGGCCGAAGGGCGGATTGGTGGGCGGTGAGGATCGTGGGAACCTAACAGCACACCTCGATGTCTTGCCCACACTGGCTGAGCTTTGCGGATTGAAACTTTCTTCATCCCTTCCACTGGATGGCTCTTCTTTTGCCAGCCATTTGAAGACTGCAAAAGCTAAGCCCCATCGGGATCATTTGGTTATCCAGTTACACGGGGGAAACAGGTTTGCGCAAAAGGAAGGCCCCTGGGTCATGTCCTGCGTGCTCGAGGGAAAGTGGCGCTTGCTGGAAGGAAAGGCTCTTTACGATGTTTCCAACGATCTTTTGCAACGGCACGATATTTCTGCAAAGCATCCCGAAGTGGTGGCAAGGTTACGAAAATTATACGAGAAATTCTGGGAATCGGTCTCCCCTCGGATGACCCCGGTTTGTTTGGATCTGGGGAACCCCGCGGAAAATCCCACTCTTTTATGTTCCCAGGACTGGCGGTTGGAGACTGGCAATCCACCCTGGAATTTTGCCGAGATTAACCAGTATAAAAAAATCACCGGCCCGTGGCATGTTTCGGTCACCCAACCGGGGAGGTATCGTTTTACATTGCGCCAGTTTCCCAAAGAGGCGGGCAAACCCCTGCGGGCGGTGCGTGCCAAAGTAAAAATTGCGGGAAAGGAAGCAGATCAAAAGATCGCCAAGGGGGCATATTCCGTGAACTTTGAATTGGAGCTACCCAAAGGCGAAACCACTTTGGAAACTTTTTTATACACCGAAAAAAATGAAGTGGGCGGTGCTTATTTTACCGAAGTCGAACGATTGTAATTTCCAACGATAAGGATGGTTTACAAGGAATAAACTTATGAATCGATGGGTTCATACAGTTTCTTTTTTTCTTTTTGGGTTATCCCTTGGTACGGTGTCCGTTGGCAGACCGAATATTCTGGTTATTTTATCCGATGATCAACGGGCAGATCACTTGGGAGTGAACGGACACCCAGTCTTACGGACTCCAAACCTTGATCATCTTGCGGAAGAGGGGATTAATTTTCGCAATGCATTTGCTTCCTCCACTGCCTGCACTCCAAACCGCACATGTATTTTAACTGGGCAGTACGAGCGTAAACATGGAGTGAATTTTAATTCCGGAAGTTTGCTGAAAGAGGAAGCTTGGCAAAGGACCTATCCAATGTTGCTCAAAAAAGCGGGTTATTATGTCGGGTATGTCGGTAAAAATCATACACCGATTGGTAAGAGCGATCGGGGTGTAGGTTATCAAAGTGGAGTGATGGAAGGTAGTTTTAATTATTGGTACGGTAACCATAACCACTCGACCTTCTACCCGAAAAGTAAGTACCCGATCTATCTTAATGCCCGGGCAAATTCACAAGTCGAAATATTTACTGAGGGTGCCCTGAATTTTCTGTCTGAACAGAATGGATTTGCTAGTGCGAGCGAGTTTTTAAAATCCCGTCCTTTGGACCAACCATTCTGCCTACTCGTCAACTTGAATGTACCTCACAACAAGGGTACAAGCACGATGCGTTTGTTACCCAAAGATCCTGGGCTTTATAAATCTGCCTACCGTGATCAGATCGAGAATTTACCCGTACCTGCCACTTATTTGGCAGAACATGAAATCAAGCAGCCCAAACTACCCAGTCATGTATACAACGGAAAATACCTTGGTTCCTATGACTATGTAAAAAGCAGAGCTGACCTGCGGGAACGGATGGTGCGAGTTTGCCAGACTGTGGAAGGGGTGGACCGGATGGTGGGTTCTCTCCTGGGGAAACTTCAACAAGATGGAGTCGCTGACAAGACGGTTACCTTTTTTACCTCTGACCATGGAATCCAGCACGGGGAGCATGGACTGGGGGGTAAAGTTTTACTTTATGAGGAATCACTTCGCGTTCCTATGATCGTGCATGATCCCCGAATCCCCCAAGAACACAGGGGAAGGGTATCAGAAGAACTGGTACTTTCAATCGATCTCGCCCCAACCATTCTCGAACTTGCTGGCCTCCCTGCGGATGAAGAAATGCAAGGTATGAGTCTCATTCCCTTGATGCATGAGAAAAGTATTGATTGGCGGTGCGATTTTTTTGCAGAAAATTTGTTTACCGGACAAAATTATCCACGGATCGAAGCCGTCCGTGAAAAGGAATTCAAATACATTCGCTACTTTTCCAAATCACATCGAATTCCTTACCGAAAATTATTGCTTGCTTCAATCGAAGGAGAATCTCCCACCTTTGAGGAACTTTATGATTTGTCCAAAGATCCTTATGAGAAAAAAAACCTTGTCGGAGCAAAGGATTATCGAATGGATTTGGTACGATTGCGTAAACGGTGTCAGCAACTTGTCATCCAGGCAAAGGGTTCCTTGCGATATCCTTTGACCATACCTTATCATTCAAAATAAGAACAACCTTATGAAAAGTATAATTTTTTTGGCTACCCTTGGTTTTTTCGGTTTTACCCACGATATTTTATCCCGGCCCAATGTCATCTACCTCAATGCGGACGACCTTGGAGTCATGGATGTTGGCTTTATGGGGAGCAAACTTTACCACACGCCCAACCTCGACCGTCTAGCCAATGAGAGTATGGTCTTCACGGATGGGTATGCACCGGCTGCCAATTGTGCCCCCAGCCGTGCGGCTTGCTTTAGTGGGCAATGGGCGGTGCGCACCGGAGTTTACACCGTGGGTACATCCGAGCGGGGAGATGCCATGGATCGCATGCTTATTCCCACGCCCAACCGGATGCATCTTAAAGACGAGGTCATCACCATCGCAGAGGAATTCAAAAAAGCAGGTTATCGTACCGCCCAACTTGGGAAATGGCACCTTGGAGAAGACCCAACCACCCAGGGGATTGATATTAATGTGGGGGGGAACACCAGAGGGGCTCCTCCCAGCTATTTCAGTCCTTATAAAAACCCTAACCTCAAAGATGGCCCGAAAGGAGAATACCTCACCGACCGATTGACTGATGAGGCAATTACAATTTTGGAGAAATTTAAAGATGATCCCTTCTTTATCTATTTCCCTTTTTACAGCATTCATACCCCGTTGCAGGGCCGTCCCGACCTCAAGAAAAAATATAAAAACAACAAGCAAGTGCACGCAGATTATGCAGCGATGATCGAGTGTTTGGACGAGAATGTCGGGCGGTTGATGTCTGCTTTGGATGAACTTGGTTTGCGGGAAAACACAATGGTTTTGTTTTCCTCAGATAATGGAGGAATCCGAAAATTATCGAAACAGGACCCGTGGCGGGCAGGGAAAGGTTCTTATTATGAGGGCGGAATCCGTGTACCTATAACAGTACGCTGGCCTGGAGTGGTGGAAGCAGGTTCCACTTGCTCGGTACCTGTGACCGGACTTGATTTTTACCCCACTTTTTTGGATGCGATTGGGGCGAGTCCATCGCCGGGCAAGGTATTGGATGGCAGGAGTATACTTCCTTTGCTGACGGGCAAGAGTTCGTTCCCTAAAGGCCGTACCCTGTACTGGCATTTTCCCATTTATCTGCAAAATTATGCGGGTGAGGAAGACCAATCCCGTGATGCCAAGTTTCGTACGCGTCCAGGTACGGTCTTAAGGAAGGGGAAGTGGAAACTGCACGAATATTTTGAGGATGGTGCCCTTCTTTTATTTGATCTGGAAAACGATCCTGGCGAAACCAAAAACCTCGCTCAGGAAAAGCCTAAAAAGTTGAAAGTGCTCAAGAATGATATGTATGCATGGCGTGAGCAGACCCAGTCTCCTGTTCCCACCAGGAGAAACCCAAAATACATTCCAGAAACAATCAAAACTCGCTAAGGTTCCTCTTTTGATGAAAGTATTTTTTACCTGCCTTGCTGTATGTCTTTGGTGCCAGTTGGGAGCCCAAAGTGCTGATATTGAATTTTATAAGAAAGTAGAAGGCCATGAATTAAACCTGCATATTTTTGCTCCCCTCGATCATGAGCCTGAGAGGGATAAGAAACCTGCCCTCGTTTTCTTTTTTGGAGGCGGATGGGTAGGAGGTACCCCCAAGCAATTTTACCCGCAATGCCAACACCTTGCCAAGCAGGGCATGGTGGCAATCTCAGCAGAATACCGGGTAAAGTCCCGACAGGGAGCTTCCCCATTTGATTGTGTGGAAGATGGGAAGTCTGCCCTTCGCTGGGTGCGGGCCAATGCCGATAAACTTGGGGTTGATCCCAATCGTATTGGCGCTGGAGGTGGTTCGGCAGGTGGGCATGTGGCCGCCGCAGTGGCGACCGTATCTGGTTTGGATGCTTCGGGTGATGACCTGTCGGTTTCCTGCCGCCCCAATGCCCTGGTTTTATTTAATCC
This sequence comes from Opitutales bacterium, assembly GCA_028045305.1. Classification (GTDB taxonomy): domain Bacteria; phylum Verrucomicrobiota; class Verrucomicrobiia; order Opitutales; family Seribacteraceae; genus Chordibacter. The sequence goes on from JAOFTV010000016.1 coordinate 31,181, forward strand.
TGTATATGATAACGGGCCGGGTGGGTTTGGTTATGGAAAAGTGAAAGATAGATATCGGGAAATTTCCCCAATGCATAATCTTTCCCAAGCTATGCCACCGACCATTGTTTTCCTCGGAGACCAGGATGATTTAATTCCTGTTTCGACTGCTGAAAATTTCCGGGACCAAATGGTTAAGCTAGGAGTTCGGTCCGAGCTTTTTATTTATCCTGGGCAAAAGCACGGATTTTTTAATCAGGGCAAACCAGGAGATGGGTACGGTAAGACTGTCGCGGAGATGGATAGGTTTTTGTTTTCCCTTGGCTGGCTGGACCAGTGAATTGAAAAATGCTTTCTCTGGGGAGCAGAGCAAGGTTGCCAAGTTGAATATCGAAGAGTTCAATACATCTAATGGATAGGCTAAATGCAAAATTGGGGTGGGTCGTCGGTTTGCTGGCCGTGGTGGCAGCCGTTGATTATTGCTGGATTGCTCCGGCCAACCAGACATATGCCAAGAGATATTTGAATGAAAGTATCGTACTTTCTGCCTCTACCTACGCAACCTGCCGGGTAATCAATGGAGGGGTGTCTTCGCTCCAGGAATCGAGCATAAGTATAAGTCCGTGGGGGGTTGGGTTAGAGTATGAAGCAGGCCAGGTGCTCGATCCTATTAACGATGCAGTTGAGAGGCTTTCCGAAGCATGTGTCAGTTCGATGGCTCTGCTTGGTGCCCAGCGAATCGTTCTTGGGATAATCAATCAGTATGGTGTTTTTCCGTTCTACTTTTCTTTATGTTTGTTTTTAGGATTTCTGCTCATTGGTAAAGCAACTAGGTTTGCCAGGTTGTTTGGTCGAGTTGCCATTCTTTTGCTCTTGTTGCGAGCTGCCACTCCAGTTCTATGTTTTTTAGGAACTCTTCTGAATGATCAATATTTTGATCCAAAAATTGATGAGCAGTCGGCAAAGCTAAATGAAATTCGAGAAGTTGCACTGGCTGAATTTGAAACGGAAACTCCTGAGCTCAGTAATATCTCGAGTGTTGAAAGTCCTCTTTCTTTATTACCAGAAATTTTTAGGCAAATTGGAAGTCAGGTCACTCATTACGCGGAGTGGATGAAAGAAAGAATTCTTTCCCTCAAAGAAGCCCTGTTTTATTTGAAATCAAATTTTTCAGAAATTATGGAATGCCTGACCTCCCTCTTTGTCCTGGTAATTGAGAAAATTATCTTACTGGCCATTCTTCTTCCCCTTGGTCTGCTGTATGCCTTACGAAAGGCTTATTGCTGGTTAGCTCAGGAAGAGCTTGATGTTTGGATTGCCTCCTCAGGGATGAGCGGGAAGAGTGAAAACCTTGGAGGATCTAGAGAAAGTAAATGAATGCATACTGGCAAAGATGTACCTTTGCCCGGTGATCTAGTCTTTATGAAATATTCAACACCCGAATAAGGTTGATGCAAAAAACAAAAGATGAGGAAGCCCTGTTCTCTCTGGAAATGCCAGGAAGTAAGACTTTATCCAGGCGGCCATTGGCTGAGCACATGCGGCCGCAGTCCCTCAACCAGGTCCTGGGCCAGCAACATCTCTTGGGAGATGCGTGCCTATTGCCCAAACTGATCCGCGAGAACCGGGTGGGGAATATCATTCTCGCCGGGCCTCCAGGTACGGGTAAGACCACCCTCGCCACTGTCATTGCGGAGGAGGGGAAGTGCAAGTTACTTAAAGTCAATGCAGTGACCTCCAATGTCGCGGAGCTACGGGAAACTCTCAAGCTTGCCCGTTATCATGGTGCGGACAACTGCTATCTGTTTGTTGATGAGATTCATCGTTTCAATAAGGCTCAGCAGGATCTTCTCCTGCCCGACATCGAATCGGGAGATGTCCGTCTCATCGGGGCAACCACGCATAATCCAAGGTACTATATTATTGATCCGCTCCTCAGCCGTTCTCATCTCTTCACTCTCAAGTCCCTCAGTCAGGAAGTGATTGTCGAGGCTTTATCGGACTGTCTTGCCGACACGGAGCGAGGGCTAGGGAAGAGACAGTGCACCGCACAGGGGCAAGCCTTGTCCAACCTTGCCCTGTTTGCAGAGGGTGATATGCGCCGGGCCTATAATTTACTGGAAACCTTAGTCGAGGGTTTGGCTGATGGGGCAGCACTTGGGGATGCGGAAGTTTCCGCCTTTGCCCAGGAGCGGGGTATCCGATACGACCGCGATGAGGACGAACATTATGACACCGCATCCGCCCTCATTAAAAGCATGCGGGGAAACGACCCTGATGCCTCGGTCTACTGGTTGGCCAAGATGCTGGCCGGTGGGGAGGACCCCCGATTCATTACCCGTCGGCTCGTTATCTTTGCATCCGAGGATGTGGGCTTGGCAGATTCGCGTGCCCTGCTTATGGCCGATGCCGTCTTCCGGGCATGCGAGACCATTGGGTTGCCCGAGTGCGAGCTTAACCTCGCCCATGTGGTGCTCTTTCTCGCCACCTGTCCCAAGAGCAATTCTGCCACCCTTGCCATTGCGGAAGCCAAGCGGGCACTTAGGGAACAACCCGTTCAGTCCGTTCCCTCCTCAGTCCGCGACCGTCATGGTCGTAACCGCAAGGACCGGGAAGAAGGAGAGGAGGGTTACCTCTACAGCCATGAATTTCCCGAGAATATTTCCGGTCAGCAATACCTCGAAAAACCGCTCACTTTATACCGCCCGAAACCTTCGGGTGCGGAGTCCACGATCGCAGAAAGACTGGAGAAATGGAAATCCCTGAGGGATTCCCTTAAATAAATAGAACTACTTCTTGTCGGAGGTCTTTCCTTTCCAACTTGAACTTTTCTTGGCTGCCTGGCGACCCTCGTCCGGGTTGCCGGCATCTCCGCCCATGGCAATCATTTCCGGATAGGTATCATCCCACCACTGGTCATAGGCTTTATCCAGCCTGGCAACCAGTCCGGGTCTTTGATCCGCCAAATCATTCTCGCATTGCGGGTCTTTCTTCACATCAAATAATACCCACTTGTCCTTCGGACTGATCGCCCAGTGATATTGTGCAGTGCCATAGGCATAGGTATGAACCGTCCGTCCCTTCTCAATTGCCTGCAGGGCCATGCACTGGCTCATATACTTCAGACAGTCCTTGTTTCCGCAGTGGTGACTGCGGAGCATAAGGAAATTGCCTTGGCGTACCCCTGCCATTGCATACTTGTGGTGCTTGGCAAATCCGCTGGGCCAGCGGGCAACATGATGAAAAAGAATCCTGTCCTTTTGCCAGTTCTTTACCTGTCCCTTGCTTTCAAGCAAGGGAAGTAGGTTATGTCCTTCCAGTTTGGGTTTTAAATTAGCAGGGATCTTGGTACCGGTCAGCTCACAGAGGGTGGGGAAAACATCAAGATGGGCGGTGAGATTATTGAGAAGTCTTGGTTTCCATTTGCCCGGCCATCTCCAAAAGGAAAAGGCACGGGTGCCACCTTCCCAGGCGGAGCACTTGGGCCCCCGCATATTGGCGTTGTATACATCCAATCCCTCGGTCACTCCGTTGTCATTGACCATGATCACGATGGTGTCTTCATCCCTGCCTGTATCCTTGAGGAATTTCATCAGTCGGCCGAGGTTGTAATCAATATTTTCCACCATTGCTAAATAGGTGGCATGAGTATCATTCAGTCCGGCATCGCGGAAGGGCTTGATAAATTTTTCCGGTGCTGCCAGTGGGGTGTGGGGAGAGTAGGTGCAGAGGTAGCAAAAGAATGGATCATCCCCCGCTTCCTCAATAAAGGCCATGGTTTCATCAAAGAATACATCCTCGCGATAACCCTTGGTCTCCATTCGCTTACGGTTGCGCACAAAGGTGGTGTCAAAGTGTTTGAGGGGACCAGCCTGGTTGGTTGAGCACCAGTCAAAACCCTGTCCGCTTGGCCCTGGTACATTTCCTAGGTGCCACTTGCCCACAAATCCGGTGCGGTATCCATTCTTTTTTAACAACTCCGGAAAGCAGACCACTTTTTCAGGGAGTTGCTGGCGTGGCGGAATGGTATGGGTCACCCCGGTGCGGAACTCATGCATCCCGCTAAGCAGAGCGGCCCGGGTGGGGGAGCAGGATGGGCTGACGTAGAAATTATCAAAGCTCACACTTTCCTCCCGCAGTTTATTGGTATGGGGAGTCTTGAGGTAGGGGTGGCCATGGGCATTGACATCCCCATATCCCTGATCGTCGGTTAGGATGAAAATAATGTTCGGGCGTTTGGCGATTCCCAGCAGGGGAAGAAGGAAGAGTAGGGCAAGAATGGGCTTTTGCATAGAGGGTAAGTAAACCTCTTTTGGGACACGCAAATCAACCAAATAATTCCGCCGTTTTCTCGCGTTGACCCCCCCTTCGTTTTCTTAATGATGGGGCAGATTGAAAGATTTATCGACAGAAGAAATTCTTGAGCTTGCATCCCATTTCTCTTTGGAAGGCGGTGGGGTCTCCGCGGAGCCCTTTGGCAATGGCAACGTAAACGATACCTTTTTATTGGTCACTGACTGCGGTCACCGCTACACCCTGCAAAGGATCAACCACGATGTGTTTAAGGACCCCGTCTCCCTGATGGATAATTTTGCCCGGGTCACCCAGCACCTCGCCCAAAAATATGCAGAGGGGCAAACCACCCTGCAGACCCTCGTGCTTGTGCCTGCCCTCGATGGATCCAGCTATCTCATCGGTGAGCATGGCAATTACTGGCGGGTAACCGAGTATGTGCCGGGTGGACTATCCCTTGAGGTTCCGGAGTCCCGCGAACATGCCTATGAGGCCGGCCGTGCTTTTGGGGACTTTCAGTACCAGTTGTGCGACCTCCCGGGCAATCCACTCATCGAGACCATTCCCGACTTTCACAACACCGAGTCGCGCTACCATGCCTTTCTTCGGGCAGTGGATGCAGACCCCTGCCAGCGCGCCTCCGAGGCGGCCGATCTCATTTCCTTCGCCAAGGAAAATGAACACCTCGCCACCCTCATCCGCTATGCCGATTTTCCCACCCGCACGGTGCACAACGATACCAAGCTCAACAATGTACTGTTGCATGAGACCACCGGGACGGGTCTCTGCGTTGTCGATCTCGATACGGTGATGCCCGGCTGTGTTCTGCACGACTTTGGGGATCTGGTGCGCACCGCGGCTTGCTCCTCCGAGGAAGACGAGCCCGATATCTCCAAAATCCATTTCCTGCCCGATCGTTTTTCCGCACTCGTCGAGGGGTATCTTTGCGGAGTGCAAGACCTGCTTGATCCCGTGGAAGTGGAACACCTCGCCGAGGCTCCACAAGTCATCACCTACGAGCTCGCCCTTCGCTTCCTCACCGATTTTTTACTGGGCGATACCTACTTCAAAGTAAAACGGCCTGGTCACAACTTTGAGCGTGCCCGTGCCCAGTTTCAATTGCTCCGCTCCATGCAGGAATATGCCCCGCAGATGAAAAGCACGGTTTCTTCGTGCCTCACTGCCGGGCCTGCTTAAATCTTTCGCCCGACTTTGAATTAACGGATTTTTTCGTCCGGTAATTCGCCCTTAATTCCCTCGTCCATGGGCATGTGGTCGGGCCGTCCATGGTTTGCTTGCTCAATCAACCGGTCCAGTTCCCCGCTCAACCGGGCAACTAGTTTTTCCCGCCCGCCCGATGCGATCAGGTTGGTGGATTCCTCGGGGTCGTTTTGCAAATCATAGAGCTCGGCCATGTGCCGGTCGGGGGATCCATCCCCATGGGGGTAGCGGATGTACTTCCAGCGGTCGGTGCGCAAGGCCCGCACATTGGGGGTGTAGGGAAACTGCTGTTCATAATTGTACTCGTAGTACCAGCTCGTCCGCCAGTCCTCATCTCCCGAGCTTACTAACTTTTTCCACGACTTCCCCTGGGTCTTGGGCAGGGCAGGGGCCTGGCAAATTTCCAGAATAGTGGAGGCGAAATCCAGAGTCAGAGTCTGGGCATCCACCACCTTGCCCGCCTCAATCAGGCCGGGGTAGCGTACCACCAGTGGAATGTGCAGGGATGGATCATGCCCGGTGCGCTTATCCACCATCCCATGCTCGCCCTCCAATAGCCCATTATCACTGGTGAAAATAAACAGGGTATTGTCCAGCTTGCCCGCCGCTTTTAAGTAGTCGTATATCCTGCCCACCGAATCATCCACCGATAGAATCGTTCCCCAGTACGCCCGGACCATCCGTTCAAAGTCGAGCATCGCCCGGGCGGAACGATCCGGGAATTCCTTGCGCCAGTCAAACAACGGCCCATAGATCCCATGCCAGGTATTGAGGCGTTGTTTGATCCACACCGGCTTATCCTCCAGAGAAAATGCAGATACAGGGTAGGGCACACGCACCCCATCAAAAGTGTTTTCATACTTCGGTTCAGGAAAGTAAAAACTGTGCGGTGCCTTATGCCCAAGCATCAATAAAAACGGGGCATCCTCCTCTTCGCGCTCCGCCATCCAGTTAATCGCCATATCCGTGACCACCGTGGTGTAGTAGCCGGGCACCACCTCTCTTTTTCCATTATTTGTACGAAACTCGGTATCAAAGTATTTTCCCTGCCCCCGGTGGGTCACAAAGTGGTCAAATCCCGGGCGCATACTATCGTCCTCCTCGCCCATGTGCCATTTTCCAATGTAGGCAGTCGCATATCCCTCCGCTTGCAACTGGCGGGGAAAGGTGGGCAGGTCTCTTGGATAATCGGTGAAATTATTGACCACCCCATGGGCATGGGCATAGAGCCCGCCGAGGATGGATGCCCGGCTGGGCGAACATAGGGAAGTGGTGCAGAAATGATTGCGGAACAACGCTCCCTCCTCTGCCAACCGGTCGATCCGTGGGGTCTTTAGGTGCGGGTGACCCATACAGCCAAGGGCATCCCCGCGCTGGTCATCGGTAAGGATGAAGACCACATTGGGCCGCTCCGCCTGAAGCAGGGCTGAGCTAAACAGAATACCCAATAAAAATAGGGCAGGGCAAAGGAAGAAAGAAATAGAGCGTTGGTTCATTTTAATTAAGTAATCAAAGGAACAGCTAGGAGGGAAGATTTAAGTAAGAGTGAAGACTGAGGACTGAAGAGAAAAGTTTGAAGCAGATTCACAGCTTAGCATTTCACACTTTCCCTATGCACGTGTTGAACACCCCAGACAGACAATCTTGCGATCAAATAATTACGAGCAGAACAAACGATCAGAGTTTATTTTCACTATTCAGCATTCACTCTTCACTCTTCCCATGCTCTTCACCATTCCTTACCTACTGTTTGACATGCCTGCAATTATTGGTATAGATTTTATACCTAAATGAGGTTTCAGTACGACCCGGCAAAAAGTAAAGCAAACAAGAAGAAGCATGGTATTGATTTTGAGCAGGCAAAAGAATTGTGGAGCGATTCATACGCGATTGGATTTCCTGCTAAATCAGAGGACGAGCCAAGGTTTGCCCTTTTAGCCAAAATGAAAGAGAAAGTATGGGTAGCCTTTTACACCATTCGGGAACAAGAAATTCGGATCATTTCCGTACGCCGGGCAAGAAAAGGAGAAAGTGAAGTTTATGAAAGCAAAAGATTTGGATAAAATATTTGATGACGGACAGGTGGACATTACCGACCATCTGGACTTGTCCACAGCCTTTCGTCCTGGACAGGAATTAAAGCGTGTAAATGTGGACTTCCCCACCTGGATGATCGACCGGCTCGATACCGAAGCCAACCGGTTGGGAGTTCCCCGACAATCCCTGATCAAAGTCTGGATTGGTGAGAAATTGGAGAAGAGCAAAAAGCAAGCGGCGTCAGCCTAACGAGAGAAAAATTTCACTCCTCAATTTTTACCAATCTCACTTTTTTACTCTTCACCCTTCCTATGCTCTTCACCATTCAATTCTCACTATTACTTTTCACTTCTTATTTGTAGGGGTGGTCATTGGGTAAATTATTGAGTAATCCCCATTTTCCGGCAAGGTATCCTTCAAGTCGTTGTACAACCTCTGTAGAGTAATCGTCTATAACCACTACTTCCATGATGGTTCCTTTAAATGCAGTGGCACCATTTCCACCCAATATACCAATATTGTCGGCAAAACTAAATGAATCTGTTGATTGAAATACATTGCTTCCATTTAAACGTATTTCAAATTTCGGTCCTGCGGAATCAGCCAGGTATGCTAAAATTTGCTCCCCTGATGTTGGGAAATTTAAAGAAAGAGTTTCGATTCTTAAAGACCTAAAATGCCCAGGGTATGAACGTTGATCTACATTAAACCTATCCCAGTGATCAGATCCAGACCCAGTTAATACAGAGTAACCATCATCGCTTAGAACATTGAATGCAAATACCACCGAAGCATCACCTGATAATCCAAGTGCCGGAAATTCAAGTTTGTCATCGACTCCATCAAAAGAAACGGAATTTGTCAAAAATGTGGGTCTAGCACTACCAGTAGATTGAGTGGCATTTTTGGAGTTTCCACTTTTGTCATTCCAAGCTGATACTTTTCCAGATCCAAGAAAAATAGAACTAGTATCATTGGCGTCCAGCCAAAGCTTGAGCGCTGTAATCACCGATGGAGTCCAAAATGAGATTACAACCTCCATATCCCCCGACTCCACGCTTCCGAAATCATTGCTTACCACTACGGTGTAATTGCCATCGTGCTGGGTGACATTAGCATCGGTGATGGTCAGGGTAGCGTTCGTTTCGCCGGTTAATACCGTGCCATTCTTTTTCCATTGGTAGGTCAGGTACTTTCCTTCCGCGGATACAGATAGGGTGTGATTGGTATCTGCAAAAACTGTCTGTGCCTGCGGTTGAGTCGTAATCTCGGGCTTTAAATATTTTAGGATTTGCTCGCTTAATTGATTGGTGGTGATCGATCCATCCGCCACCGAGCCATTGCCCACCGTAGTTGTACCCGCCCCACTCTCCTGCACAGGTTGCTCCCCCAACTCATACAATGCCTTCACCTCAAACGCCGACAACGCACGATCGTAGATGCGGATGTCATCGAGAAAGCCTTTGAAATGATTGGAATTAGTTCCATTAACAGCTATCCTGCCGCCTATTCGTAGCGAAAGTGCATTAGAACCTGTCAAATCATTCGAAACATTATTAAGTGTAATACCATCGACATTAAACTTAGCTATTCCATTTTCTCGAATAGTAGAGATGAAATACCATTTACCGAAATTAAGAGCATCTGACACTTCCATGTTTGTCCCCCAATTCGATCCGTTTCCATAGTTGATATGAGGATAATAGTTTTCTGCATTTACAGTTAGACCGAATATGTACTGTTTTACAATAATATCGCCCCAACTGTAAGAAAAAGAAGACGATATTTTAATCCAAGACGAGAGACTAAGAGAAGATAGATCGTTATGTTTATTTCCAAGATCAACAAAATCGTCCACCCCATCGAAGTTTAGGGCTCCTCCAATTTTTCCCTCTGTCCAAGTGGGTCCGTTGGTTAGAGTTCCATCGTTTCCATTCCCGCTTGAATCAGATGCAACAGTACCTTCCGTCTCATCAAATTTCCACCAACCAACCAAGCCTTGGGTAAGGCTACCGTTTACATCGATCTGGGCTACTAAACTAGTAACTGAACCAAAGGCATTGCTGACAACTACCGTATAATTGCCTTCATGCTGGGATGCATTGAGGTCTGAAATCGAAAGGGTGCCACTGGTTGCCCCTGTAATATCCACCCCGTTCTTTTTCCATTGATAGGTATTATCTCCACCTGTTGCCCCGACTGATAAATAAGCTGTAGCACCACCCACTTCTACAACTGAACTGGGTTGCCCGACCACCACAGGTTTCAAGGCATTGCTTACTTCCGAGGACAGTTTGCTCAAGCTAATGGATCCATCCGCCACCACACCCCCACCACCCGAACTGGAGTTTAATTCATTCAACACTTCCTGACTCAGCATGGACTTGGTGATGGAACGGTTAAGGTCCGACAACACATCGGATGACAAGCGGTCACGGGTAATGGTACGGTTGAGATCATCGCGTACATCCTGAGGCAACATCTCGCGGGTGATTTCGGTGATGCCTCCGGTGCGGTTCAAGTCGGCAAGCAGACCCGTATCGATCATCCCTGCGGTTATCGCACCTGGGGTGACCCCGTCGGCAATGGAGGCTTTTTCGGCAACGCGGGCGAGCTCGGCAGCTAGGGCATAGGGGGTGGAGGTGATGGGCTGGTCGGGCTCAAGCAGGCGTACACCCTTTCCGTCCTGCAAATCCACCCGGACGTGCAAAAATAAGTTGTCGTTTTCTAAAAACAGGTTGGCCGGGAGCGCTTGCATGCCCTGACCGCCCAAGAGCACAAGGTAGCGCCCGTTAACAACAAAATTTTCGATAGCGGCACCTTGTTTTTCCGAATGGTTCCAGTGAACTTTTCCTTCACCATCGACAATGGAGAAAGCAAAGAGAGCATTGCCGTGAAAGTTTTTTCCATCCACTGCGAGCTTGCCTGAGAAAGGCACCGGCGGGGCGGCAAACATGGTCCATACAAAGGTGAATAAGAGAAAAAATACTGAAATGAGTTTTTTCATAATGAGCTGAGAAAGGAATTATCGATCCGCCAATTTCTCGAGGGCTTCGGTCTGGTGGTTGTAAAAGATTTTCTTGGGCAGGGCCTGTTGAAAGAAATAGAGCCAGGCAGCATCCCGGTTACGGTACAGGTGGGGATAAAGGTTGGGGCCTGTCCAGAACCATTGCTGTTGCTCATTCCAAAACCAGGCCGCTCCGGTACCTCCAGCGGTGGTATGTACCCAGCCATGATCCACATGGTAGAGCCAGCCGTTGTTGGCATCGTAAAATACACCAAACCATTCGGAGTCCTTCCATCCGCTGGCTTCCAGTTCAATCGCAGAGCGAAGAACATCGGGTAAATGATCTTTGTCTGTTCCTTTTACTGAGCCATCATCGGCGAGAATAAAAACGGTAAATCTGGTCGTAAACCCTTCGGCATTGGCAGTTACCTGTACGGAGGTACGCTTGGGCATGACCTCGGCAAGGAGTTTCCCATTTTGCAGACTTAGGCTAGGCTTGCTGAAGGTCCATTCAACCGCGGAGGAATCGAGCACGGTGTAGGTTCCATCATCCAAAACAAGAGAGGCTTCGAGGACGGAGGAATCTCCGGATGGGATGCGGTTTTGCAAGGAGCGGGCAGTAAGGCTAGAGGGAACGGCGAAGTCGGCAATGGGGCCAACGGATAGGTGCACCTTTTTACTTGGGTCCTGAAGGTTGCCATGAAAGGGCCCCCCCGACGACTCCCTCATGCGAAATCTCGGCGAAAAGAAATGTTCCGTAGAGCAACATGGCTAGTGTGGCAATAAATCGAGCGGGGCGTTTCATAAAGTAAATGATGTTTAATTAAGTTGCACGAGCTAGAAAAGTGAGTCAATCAGACAAATTTTCGCCTATCTCGGGCAGGGGCTTGGCAAAAGGATGCGGGCAATGGAGTGTAATTGATTAAAGAAAAGAAGATTTGCCCGTTTATGGATATTAAACAAGTGTACATCTTCTTTTCAATTTTGCTCAAATCATCACTTCCAGCCTTATGAAAAAGTTTTTTTATTCGTTTATTCTTGGATGCATAGCCAACTGCCTGGCCTTCGCGGATCAGGTGACCAAGCCCAATGTGGTGCTCATTTTAGTGGATGACTTGGGCTGGCAGGATGTGGGGAGCTACGATATTGACGAACCCACGCCCATGGAGACACCCAATCTCGATGCCCTGGCCACTAAAGGAGTGCTCTTTAGGCAGGGATACTCCCCGGCTCCCACCTGTGCACCCACCCGGTGCGCGATGATGAGTGGGCGCCATGCAGCCGCCCTCCAAAAGACCCATGTGGTGGGAGGAAACCCGACCACTCCATACAATAAGACTGCCCATCCAATCATGGATCCATGGTACAGTGGCCGGTTGGAGGTGGAAGAAGTGATCATCCCTGAGGCCCTCAAGGAAAATGGATATGTGTCCGGTCATATTGGCAAGTGGCACATGTCGCTTGACCACCACAGCTATCCTCAACCGATGGACCAGGGTTTTGATTTTACCAAAGCCCACCTGGGGGAGAGTGCCAAGATGAAACCTCACCGTCTCACCGGGTTTGCCACCTCCGCAAAGAACGATCCGTACCAGTTGGATGCCGATGGATTTCCCAAGGACCAACCCACTCTCGATGCGATTGAATTTATGGAGCAGTCCAAGGCCGAGCCGTTTTTCCTCTACTATGCCGCCTGGCTCGTACATACCCCCATTCATAGCCGGAGTAAGGAACTGCTGGAAAAATATTGCAAGAAACTGGGCGTGGATATGCCCACCGATCCTGATGGTTGGCCCACCGAGGGGCAAACCAATCCGTATTATTGTGCGATGGTGGAAATGCTCGACCACTATATTGGAATGCTCGTAAAATACCTCGAAAAAACCGAGGATC
>JAOFTV010000017.1 GCA_028045305.1 Opitutales bacterium
CCACCCATTGCGAGGACACTCCAACCATTTTAGAAAACGAGAGCCTGGCCCGGGAAAAATTTGGAGAAGATGTGCCATTTTCTGAACATCCGAACATCCGCTCGCGTGAAGCTTGCCTGCGCTCGTCCACCCTGGCTACGGAACTTGCCAAACGCGAAAATGCCCGACTCCATGTTTTGCACATTTCAACCGAGGAAGAGCTCAACCTTTTTACCCCTGGTGATGCCCGTATAACAGCGGAGGCGTGTGTTCATCATTTATGGTTTGAAGAATCTGGATATGATAAACTGGGTGCCCTGATTAAATGCAACCCGGCAATCAAACGGGCAAGCGACCGCTCGGCGGTGCGCCAAGCGGTGGCGGATGGAAGAATCTCGGTACTTGCGACCGATCATGCCCCACATACCTGGGAGGAGAAACAGGGAACTTATTTTAACGCCCCTTCTGGGCTACCCCTTGTTCAGCATACCCTTTTACTGATGCTGGAAATGGTAAATGAAAATTGTTTTTCGCTGGAAACCTTAGTGGAGCGTGCCTGCCATGCTCCCGCCCGTATTTTTGATGTTTTAGAGCGCGGGCATTTACGCGAGGGCTACTGGGCGGATTTAGTTATTGTCGATCCTCACAGTCAAACAGTGGTCGATGAGAGCAAATTGTTCAGCAAGTGTGGATGGTCTCCTTTTGCCGGCGAGCGTTTTTCCCACCGCATCGAACGTACGATTGTGTCGGGGAAAATTGCCTATGAGAAGGGAAAAATAAATGAGTCTTGCCGTGGAGAAGCGGTAAACTTCGCTTCATCTAGGCGCTGAACGACCCCCGCAGGGTAATCAGGGGAGCCAGGGATATTTGTCGAAATCGGGCTTTCTTTTTTCCAAAAAGGCTTTCTTTCCTTCCGTGCCTTCCTCGGACATATAGTAAAGCAAAGTGGCGTTACCAGCGAGTTCCTGCAAACCGGACTGCCCATCGCAATCGGCATTGAATGCAGACTTTAGGCAACGAATCGCAAGCGGGCTTTTCTCGAGAATTTCCCCGGCCCATTGCACACCCTCAGTTTCCAATTGATCGACTGGGACAACCTTATTGACCAGACCCATATCGAGGGCTTCCTCGGCTCCATACTGCCGGCAAAGAAACCAAATTTCACGGGCCTTTTTCTGCCCGACAATCCGGGCGAGGTAGGACGATCCAAAACCACCGTCAAAACTACCGACCTTTGGACCAGTCTGTCCAAATACCGCGTTATCCGCAGCGATGGTAAGATCGCACACGACATGCAAAACATGCCCGCCCCCGATTGCATAACCGGCAACCAGAGCAATGACCACTTTGGGCATGGAACGGATAAGTTTTTGCAGATCGAGAACATTGAGACGGGGAACGCCCTGATCGTCAACATAGCCAGCTTCTCCACGTACACTTTGATCCCCACCAGAACAGAAAGCATATTTCCCGTCGGTATGCGGACCCGCACCGGTGAGTAAAACCACTCCGATTTTTGGATCCTCCCGGGCATCGAGAAAGGCCTGATACATTTCATTGACCGTTTTGGGGCGAAAGGCGTTGCGCTTGTGCGGTCGGTTAATGGTTACCCGGGCAATCCCGCCAGACTTGTGATAAAGAATATCCTCGTATTCACCAACTGTTTCCCAATTCATGAATGTCCCTCCTCTTCTGGGGAATCCGACGAGGTGGATGAATCCACGGCCTCAACCTTTCGGCCCTGCATGCCCCATTTTTCACGGAGGTATAGGCGTTCCTCTTTCCAGTCGGCAAAAGGCTTGCCCCGCAAGGAAAGCAATTCGTCGAGGTTTTGCTTATCGAACTGGTCGGAGCCGTTTTCGTTCATGGGTTCAGTCGGGTGATTTTCCATTGTTCGTCCGTTTGTTGATAAAGAAAGCGGTCGTGTAGACGGTTGGGTCCGCCCTGCCAAAATTCAAGGGATCGTGGGTGCAGGTAGTACCCACCCCAGTGAGGAGGACGGGGGGGATTTTCCCCATATTTTTCCTGAGCCTGTAAAAAAGACTTCTCGAGGCTTTCCCGCGAATCCAGAGGCTGGCTTTGTTGGGATGCCCATGCCCCGATCCGGCTAAGGTAAGGACGGGAAAGAAAATATTCCTCGGCTAGGGAGTCCTCAACCTTGGTGACTTTTCCAAGAATGGTCACCTGGCGTTGCATGGAAAACCAGGGAAAATGCATACTAACATGGGGATTATCCGAAAGATGCCCGGCTTTTCGACTGTTATAATTTGAATAAAAAACAAACCTTCCACCCTCCAAGCCTTTAAGGAGGACGGCCCGGGAAGAAGGCCTGCCCGATTTATCCACCGTTGCCAGGCTACAAGCATTGGGATCGTAAACGCCAGCCTCAATCGCATCCTGCATCCATTGTTGAAACTCGGTCACGGGGTCGCCAGACAATTGATCGCGACGAAGTGGTTCGCGGTCATAACTCTCTCTTAAATCCTGTAGGCTTTGGTTGAAATCGTTCATCGGAAATTTCTAATCCTAGACAAATTGGGGCATTCGGCAAAACCCTTTATTCTAAATCCCTCCTGTTTGCCTTGCTTACTTGCTCCCGGCCAACGGTAGCAGCAAGACCGGGTGAACGGTCGCGCATTTTTTGACGAATTTTCATATTCCAGCGAATGAGACGCCGGGCAATCCGCCCGCGTAAGGAACGGTGTATCCAATGCAGTTCATGGGCAGGTTCGGAGGAGGTGGCGTAACGTTCCTTGTAGGCAAAGGGAGCGGGTAAAAAATCAAATACCCGCCCTTCTTTCCAGCAACATTCCATCGAGCGTTTCAAGAGTTGTTTACCCGGGGAATATTTTTTCCACTCCTTATCGTAGGCGAGGTGATGGAGGTATGAACGCCCGGGTGCGAGCAATTCCAACTGCCAGGCAATTGGCTGATCGTCCACCCGCAGAACAGAAAGACGAACCCTTGTGGACTGGGCAAGTTCGGGAAGCAGTTCGAAAAAGAATCCACGCTTTCCACGAATGCTGTAAAGACCCGCATTTTCCAAGGTCTTGCTCGATGCCACTTCCACCAAACAGGTCGTAGGCATGACCGATCTTACTTCCTCCAGGGAGTCGCAGGTCTGCCAACTGATCTTTCCCCGCTCGGCAAGGGAACGTTCATCGTAGCGGAAAGATTTGCGCGATTTTGGCCCCATTTTATCCTCCCAGAATTCTTCAAAGCTTTGTTCTTTTTCCGGCTCCACCAGGCAGGATGAACGGGCACAACGGGTAATGGTCAACTTGCCTCCTTTTTCCACGGACTCCAGCAGGTAAGCACTCCAAAAGGTTTGCCGGATCTGTGGCAGCCAGATGAAAAGAAAGGAACCGATCAAGCCTTCAAGAGCATTAACAATGGGGCCAGCAACACTCTGCACACAGGTGGGGAAATGATAGTTTGCTTCGTCATATACAAAGGGCCAAAGCCCCTTTGAACCCAACAGGCCCGGGCGTTCCACGAAGGGCCAGTAACCAAGAAGTTCACCCTCTGTAGAATAAGCAAGCAGAACGAGGGGGGCACGGTCCTGCTTTTGACGTTTCCACCACGAACGCATCCATTCGGGTGAGAAGTATGGATTTATCCAGTCTGCCCGATCTACTAAGGTATCATACTGCTCGGCGATTGAATCGATAACCATTGGATGGCGCGAAACTTCGATGCGTGGTGGATGAACATTCACAGCACGAGCGGGAGAAAAAATTTTGCAGAGCCCGAAAAAGCGGGCAGGACAAAAAAACTAGATAACGAGGTTGTGGAAATCCTCGTACTCGGCACGGAATCCACCGTCCACTCCCCGGCAAAGCACAGCCACCGCATCGTGGGAATGTAAAGATTCGAAGTGGGAACAAACAATTCGAAAGTCAATAATGCGTGCTTCCTCAATCAATTGTTCGTAGAGCAGACGGGCTGCATCCTCAACAAACTTTACCTTCGCACCGTTGAGCTCAGCAAATGCCTGCTCGTCCTCCCGCTTGACCATTACCTGAGTCTCGGTACCCAAGCCATTTATGCACATATCACGCAGTTCGAGCAGGGAAAGTTCCTGGTCGGGGTGTACTTCCACGCTTACCCGGGCGAGGCTGCGTTGGGAATGGGGAATGGCAAGTAAGTTCCGGGCCTCCCGGGCATGCTCAGAAAGTTCGGATGCACAGGGACAGGCAGATGAATAAATGAAGTCAAAATTGATGATCTTGCGCACCCGGTCGGCACGGTCGATAATTCCCTCAAAACTACAGTGGTAATATTGATAACCCTCCAATCCACTACGAAGACTTTCCTGAACCATGGGATAAGAAAAATCCACCTTTATGCGAGCCTCCCGGGAATCGAGTTTGTCTTTGTAATGGCGAAGCACCTGATCGAGGGTTTCGGGAGAAAACACTTCTTTTTCGTACTCGTAAAAGATACGAATAATGCGGGACATATTGATGCCTTTTTTATCAGCATCCAAACTCACGGTACCAGTGACCCGGGACTCCAGAGTTAAGTCCTCCCCGTCGGGACCTACAAAACGTAGGGGTAAACGGAAACCGGATATACCAACCTGAAGGATGGGTACATTAGCACCCTGCATCTCTGTACATCCAGAGTTTTGCACATCGGGCAGGGATTTTTTATACTCCGGAGTGATCTTAAAATTTGGATCGTACTCGCGTTTGAGTTTGTGAGGTTGGTTGGATCGTGTGTCCATAATCTAAATTTTGCCGAGTTTTAGAAAGGATGCAAACAAGCAGATTACTTTGCCTTGCCTTGATTGGCCACCGCTTCCATTGCCTTGGCCACGGCCTCAGGGTCTCCAAGGTATTGACGGTTGATCGGTTTGAGGTCGGCATCGAGCTCATAAACAAGGGGCATACCGGTGGGTACATTCATTCCGATAATTTCCTCCTCAGAAACACCGTCCAAATATTTAATAAGGGCACGGAGGGAATTTCCATGAGCGGCAATGAGCACACTTTTTCCCTGTTTGATTTGCGGAGCAATCGTATCCGTCCACAAAGGAAGAAATCGGGCAACCGTATCCTTGAGGCATTCAGTAAGAGGAATATCTGCCTCGTTTAATCCAGCATATCGCCGGTCTTTTCCCGCATATCCTTCATCCTCTTTAGTCATGGGAGGGGGTGGAATGTCGTAACTACGCCGCCATACCAGTACCTGTTCGTCCCCATGCTTCTGGGCAGTTTCTGCTTTGTTTAATCCCTGTAAAGCTCCGTAGTGCCTTTCGTTTAAACGCCATTCGCGATGAACAGGTATCCAGACCTGATCCATTTCATTAAGGGAAAACCAAAGGGTACGAATCGCCCGTTTGAGCAGGGAAGTGTAAGCAACATCGAACTGAAAACCTGCATCCTTGAGCAGACGGCCGGACTCGCGAGCCTCGCCCTCCCCCTTTTCAGTGAGGTCAACATCGTGCCAACCGGTAAAACGGTTTTCTTGGTTCCACTGGCTTTCGCCGTGTCGGAGAAGTACTAATTTATGCATATCTGTAATGGGAATAAAGTGAACGATTGTAGCTGAATACCTGCCTGGGGTCACGAATTTTCCACCACTTTTGAATCTTCTATTTCTTGCGGGTAGGACTTGTGGAAAGGCGGGGGATGCGCTTGGATGCATAACATGTTTGGTCGGATGCTTCTGCTTTTTATTTTTCTACCCATGGTGGAACTATACTTTTTAATCATGCTGGGTTCGCGGATTGGGGCGATGCCTACCATCGGTCTGATCGTGCTCACGGGTATTATCGGGGCCACCCTTGCACGGCAGCAAGGATTGTCGGTGCTCTCGAAAATTCAGCGGGAAATGAGCTCGGGCAAACCACCCGCCCAGGAACTGGTTGAAGGTGCCTTGATTGTGGTTGGGGGAATCGTCCTGCTGACCCCGGGTATTATCACTGATATTTTCGGATTTTCTTTGCTCATCCCCCCCTTTCGTAAGGCCCTCTGCCGAAAACTTACCAAGTCCTTCACCCAAAATCTTGGCAAGACAAGTGGATTCGCTCATTCCTCGAAAAGAACATCCTCTTTTCGAAAAGACTCGGACGACATCATAGATGTTTAAACCCTCAACCATTCCGTCTATACTATGTTTTTGCCTACTTGGAATCCTTGGGTGTGCCGGACCGGAGGAAGGTGTCTACACTGGAAAGATCGGCAAGAAGAAGGAGGTGACCATTCGGGTACTCTCGGATGGTTTGGTGGAGTTGGAGGGGTACTGGAAGGATACCCTGCAAGGCAGGCATGACCGGGGATCTCTAAAAGGCAAGGATATGAACGCTCTTGTTTTTGAGGGACCGGCAGATAAGAGGTTTAAACTTCGTTTTTTATACGAAGAGGACGCAGAGAGTTTGATCATCCGGGCGATTCATTCCCGAACCTATGGACCAGGAGCCAGGTATATTCCCACCGAGGAGGATTCCGCCCTTAACCCTGCTCCCCGGCTTGCCCGTTTGAGCCCGGAAAAAAACTAGTCATTTTTCAGAGTTTCCTCGATCATACGTTCAAGGGCATCGCGGAATTCCGGCCCCATTCCCTCCCGCTTGGCAATCTCCAGGTAAAAGGGTACATAATCATTTTGATCCAATGCTTTAAGAGCAATGTTATGGAATGGTTCATCCGCCGAAATAAAATAGGTCGCCTGACCAAACGACAGAGTAATGCCGGAATCGCTCCGAAAAATACCCAACCTTTCATGTCCATCCTTCATCTTTTATCGTTGGTATCGTGCGTGGATGGGATGAGCAAGCCCGGGATTGCTCAACAACAAAAATAAAGATAGAGTTTGATCAGGATGATTTTCTTTCCCTATCGTGACGATAACCCAACCGGTTCCTTTCCCCTGGTCAATTGGTTATTCATTCTTGCCAACATCTGGGTATTTTTTGCCTACCAACTCCCCCTGGGCCCGGCAGAACAGAAGTCCTACTTTGCAAACTTTGGATTCATACCCGCGGCTTTTTATGGACAATTTGCTCAGGACAACCTTGGGGCAGTTGCATGGGAATGGGGATCGGTGGTCACTTCGATGTTTAGTCATGGAGGATTCCTCCATCTTTTTGGAAATATGCTTTTTCTATATCTGTACGGGGATAATTTGGAAGATGCCATGGGCAAGGTACGTTACTTTATATTCTATTTACTTTGCGGTTTTTTTGCCGCCATCGCCCAGTCCCTGATTGATCCGACCTCAGAAATCCCCATGGTTGGTGCATCCGGGGCGATTTCCGGAGTAATTGCTGGCTATCTCCTTCTCTATCCCCGAGCAAATATTCGTATCTTTTACTGGGTTTTTCTCTTTGTGGGAACACTCTATCTGCCCGCTTACCTCGTGCTCGGCCTGTGGGTATTTGAACAGGTAATTGCCCTGCCCGAATCGATGAAACAGGCGGGTGGGGTGGCCATCGCTGCACACCTGGGCGGATTTGCTGCCGGTCTACTCTTCACTCCTTTTCTGCGTAAACCCGGAGTTCGCCTGTTTCAGGACGGACGAACGCGCTCTTTTACTCGCCAATCCCGGGGATTGCGGTAACTTTACCCGCTTTTAAGCGAACAGATGGAAAAAGCATACCAACCAAAAGATGTGGAGGACCGCCTCTACGAAACCTGGGAACGAGAGGGGTCATTTCAGGGACGTCCCGATGCGGATAAACCCGCCTACTCCATAGTTATTCCACCCCCAAATGTGACTGGTGTTCTCACCATGGGCCATGTGCTCAATAATACCATCCAGGATATTCTCGCCAGGCGGGCACGCCAGCGTGGTCATGCCACCCTTTGGTTACCAGGAACCGACCATGCTGGAATTGCCACCCAGACAAAAGTGGAGCAACAACTGCGCAAGGAAGGTAAAAATAAACACGATCTGGGAAGGGAAGGATTTATCGAGCATGCTAAAAAGTGGCGTGATAAACACGGAGGAATCATCCTAAAACAATTGCGTAAACTCGGATGTTCCTGTGACTGGGAATGTACCGTCCATACCCTCGATTCTGATTATTCCGAGGCCGTGCTCGAAGCCTTCGTGCGTTTGTTTAATAACGGATATGTTTACCGGGGGAAACGCATGGTCAACTGGTGCCCGGTTAGCCGGACCGCTCTGTCTGACGAAGAGGTAATCACGAAACCTCAGAATGGAAAACTTTTTAAAATTCGTTATGAACTTACGGATACTCCGGGCGAATACCTCTATGTTTCCACTACCCGTCCGGAAACAATCATGGGCGATGTTGCCCTTGCCATCCATCCCGAGGACGAACGCTGGCCAGGGCTCGAAGGTAGAAAGGTCCGCCGACCTCTGCAACCTGCAGAAATTCCCATCATTGCGGATGCAGCAGTCGAAAAAGACTTTGGTACAGGCATGCTCAAGATTACTCCTGCTCATGATCCTTTGGACTTCGAGATCGGACAGCGGCACAACCTGGAAATTATTGACGTCTTAAATGAGGATGGATCGCTCAACGATTTGGCAGGGCCCGAATTTTCCGGAATGGATCGTTTTGAAGCCCGCAAAGCAACCGTGGAAAAACTACGGGAACAGGGAGACCTGATCGACGAGGAAGACCACGCCAATAATGTCGGTTTTTCAGAACGGGCGGATGTACCGGTTGAACCCCGTCTTTCCGAGCAATGGTTCCTGCGCTATCCACGCGTGGAAGAAGCCAAACGGGCGGTGGCTGAAGGATTTATCCGCTATTTCCCGGAACGCTGGAAAAAAACCTACCTTCATTGGCTGGAAAATATTCAGGACTGGTGTATAAGCCGGCAACTCTGGTGGGGACATCGCATCCCGGTTTGGTACCGTAAGGGAGCTCCGCGGAACGATCCAAAAAACTGGCATGTCTCAGTGGAGGGACCGGAAGATCCGGAAAACTGGGAACAGGATGAAGATGTGCTCGATACCTGGGCATCTTCATGGCTCTGGCCGATTGCCACTATGGGATGGCCCGATAAATCAGCAATGAAGGAAAAGGGGCTTGATTATTTTTACCCCACATCCGCTCTGGTGACCGGTCCGGACATCATCTTTTTCTGGGTCGCCCGTATGATCATGGCAGGCTTGGAATTCAAGGGGGATCCGGTTGATCCCAAGGTTACTCTATCCGACGAGGAAATCCGCAAACGTATACCCTTTCAGGACGTTTACTTCACCGGAATTATTCGCGATGAAAAGGGGCGTAAAATGTCCAAATCTTTGGGCAATTCCCCCGACCCGCTCGACCTGATCGAAAAGTATGGAGCAGATGGTTTGCGATATGGAATAATGAGCATAGCCCCCAA
This sequence comes from Opitutales bacterium, assembly GCA_028045305.1. GTDB lineage: Bacteria > Verrucomicrobiota > Verrucomicrobiia > Opitutales > Seribacteraceae > Chordibacter. The sequence continues at coordinate 9,291 of JAOFTV010000017.1, forward strand.
GGGCCAGGATATCCGCTTTTCGGAGGAACGAATTGAGCAGGGAAGAAATTTTTGCAATAAATTGTGGAATCTTTCACGCTTTCGCCAAATGGCGGATGAGGAAACCCGCGAGTCCACCCTGGAAGAGATTATCAACAGGATTAATCCAGCCCAACTCAACCAGGACGATCATGCAATCTTGCTCCGTCTCGTACAAACCCTAGATGAAGTGGATCGGCTCTACGAGGAGTACGAATTTAATTCCGTGCTACAATCGATCTATCGTTTCTTCTGGAATGATCTGTGCGACTGGTATGTGGAAAACTCGAAGGCTCGTATGAAAGGCGGGGAGGATAAAAATACCTGCCTTGCGATTCAGGATCTTTGTCTTAGGCAAGTCCTGCTCCTCCTGCATCCTGCGACACCTTTTATTACCGAAGAACTGTGGAAAGGGCTTGGGTTTTCCGGTGGGCAGTCCATCCAGTGGATCAATCCGGGAACGGGTCAGGAGTTAAATCAATCTCTTGAACAGGCAGGCGTCCGACCCGATGCTTCCGCCCTCAAGGAAATGCTCTCGATCCGCGAGCTCGTCACTTCCATGCGTGCCCTCAAAGCGGAGCGCAACCTGGCAAGTAATAATAAAGTCGAATTCTTCTACCTTGCAGATGATGAAAATTCCACGGTTTTGGAAAAACATATTTCCTCCCTTCTTAGTTCTGTGGGATCGGCCGCACTCAAACGGGTAAAGGAAGCACCCGTGGGCATGCCCACCTTGGTCACGGCATTTGGTTCGGTCTATATGGACCTTGCCAGCGGAATTGACCCAGTAGTTGAGCGGGCAAGACTATCCAAGGAACTGGAGGGCCTGGATAAAATCATATCTTCGATCGAAAACAAACTGGGCAACGCCGCCTTTACCGACAAAGCACCCACACAAGTGGTCGAAGGAGCCCGTAAACAATTGGCAGATAACCAGAAAAAACGTCAGGAAACTTCCGAAGCCTTGGCTGCTCTCGCCGGATAGCCAAGATCAAACGATCACCCCCGGCGGACCGCTCCTTCAAAACGCCGGCGTTGCCTCATAGGAAGTTCGGGAAGTTGTGGAAGTTCTTCCGCCTGCGAATGGGAACTGCCCAATTTTCGTGCTTTATTTTGCAACTCCGTCCAGCGGGCAATTCCAAGATCTGGACCATGTGCGATCAAATCGAGCAGGCATTTCCACTCAATGACCAGGCGTTCGACATCGCCCGCCCCCAAGTCCTCTGCTTCATCTTCCTCCCTCAGGGTATTGAGAAGAGAACGTTCCCTGATAAAATCGACCGCCCCTTCCCCAAATTCCACCGGCAATCCGGCCCGCAAATACCCCGGGCAATCCCGAAAGCCATAGGCCTGCCTGCAGAGGGCAGAAAGACGGGACTCCGTATTGGCCCAGGCACGAAAACGATGCCCCGCCCGCAGGTTTGCCAAGTCGTGAATAAGTTCATCCATATCATAAGTGGAATCTTCCAGGGCCACTGCCACCGCCAATCCCTCGCCCCGCGAAAACTGGCTGAAAATTCGACCACGGCCGGTCGGTCGAGCATCCTCATCAATTAATCCCAAAACATACCAGGCCTCAACCGGGCTGGCTTGGGAAAGGTCATCCCCATGGATAGATACATTCTCATCAAAGGGAGAATCAAAGGATCGGGAAACCCTGCGCAAACGGGGGTTAAGGAGAAAACGACCACGGGTATCTTTCCATGCCAAAGCCTGTGCATTTTCATAACTCAGACGGGCACTCAGGACTTTTCCTCGATCCACAAACTCGACCAGTTCACCACCCTGAGAAAGCGATGAGAAAAAGGGACGTAATTGATCCTCCAAACCAAGACGAACCCAGGTCTTCCTGGCATATTTCCGTTTGCCTTTTGGTCGTTCCTGAGCCACTGCCAATCGGAGAATTTTGCGAAATGATTTAATCAAAGTAACCCGCTCCCCCATCGATTCATCGATGTAAACAGCCAGCGGAATCTCTTTTCCATAAGTCGGAGATTTCTTGGTTCCAAAACGACAGGGATTACCAGTAGGTATCTTGCTCAATGTATCGGGCAGAGAAAGAGCAGGCAACCATTCCTCCTCTTTCCACACCTTTGCTCGTCCGAGTAATGCACGGGTCTGGCCCCCCCTTCTTTCCCAAAGGCCGGCACTGTTAAGCATCTCGATCACCTCGTCCCGTGGAGAGTCTTCGGTTTGCTTGGCTCGTTCCTTTGCCTGTACCAACGAACTTAAATTTCCGAGCGATTCCCGAAAGCCCAGCCTCAGGTCTTCTTCTGAAAATAAACGATCGGCAAGTTGGCGGGCGGCATCCACATGATTCTCTCCTCTTTGCAGGGCTGCCTCCATCACCTTAAGAAGGGATGGCCAGTCGAGGGTGGATGATCGATGGAGACGTAGCGGTCGGGCATCGGTCAACCGGGTCTGACGCGAAGCAACCACCACATATCCGCGAGTGTCCTTACCCCGTCTACCCGCCCGGCCAAACATTTGGAGAAGTTCATCCGGGCGGACCTGATATAATTGATCTTCTATTCGATATTCCCGATCTGTCACCAGTACAGAACGGGTGGAAAAATTAATTCCTGCACCCAACCCAGTCGTCGCTACAACTACCTGTAACTGACCCGCCTTGGCCAGGGGTTCAACCAGGCCGGCACGTTTTTGGTAATCCAGACCACTGTGATGATAGGCCACTCGACGGCGTAGTAGAGACGAAAGTTGCTTACCGGCAAGCCGGCGTTGTTCGGTGGTAAGTTCGAGCATTTCGGGTTCGGGCAATTCATGGGCAAGTTGACGAGCCAATTCCTCAGCGGCTTTGCGCCGGGGGGCAAAGATTAACAAGGGCCCAAGACCGGCACGCAGGGCACCATCAACCAACCTTGGCCAATGACCGTGCAATTTTCCACCTGCAGTTGAGCGCTTGAGTAGCACCTCGCCCATAACTTCTTCGAGAGGAACCGGTCGTCTGGCTTCCTCGATCACCGCAACCCGACGTCCCTGCCCGGCGATCCACTCGGCAACCACATGTGGATTGGCCACACTGCCACTCATCAAGAGCAGAGAAGTTTGAGGGCGAGCCATGGCAAGGGTGACCTCATACCCTGGACCGCGCTGGGAATCTCCGAGTAATTGATATTCATCGACCACAAAAAGGTCGGGCGGATGGATACCTGCCATCGATCCGCGCTGGGTTTCCAAAGTTGCCACCACCACGGTGGCCTCTGGACGGTGTCGTACATCTCCGGTGACCAGGCCGACTTCCCACCCACGCTCCTTCCACTCACGAAACTTATCGTTGGCCAATGCCCGGGTGGGCACGGTGTAAACTGCTCTGCCTTTAAAGCCCCCCTCAATCCACTGTTCGAATACAAAAGTCTTGCCCGCACCGGTGGGGGCATGGAGCACCACATCCTTGCCTCCCCGAAGCTCATTTAATGCCTGGCGTTGCCAGGAATCAGGCAGAAAGATACGCCCGCCAAACTCTTCGCTATTCGTTTGCATTGTTTCCTGTGAACGCTTGCATATTAGCAAGTACCTTATCCAATCCCTTCCATGCAATCGAATATGAACAGATTCTCAAAAAACCTATTTTCCCACCGATGATCCGGATGATTGCAGCTTGTGCCCGTAACCGGGTAATGGGTTCGGGTGGTACCCTGCCATGGAAAATTCAAAAAGACTGGGAACATTTTTTACAAAGTACCCGGAATGATGCCTTGGTGATGGGACGCAGATGCTATGAAGACTTTGTTGAGTATGCCCAGGAACGTAAAGTCGTTGTCCTGACCCGTAACCCTACCCTGACCTTTGCCTACGCTCAACGGGCTGGAAATTTGGCCGAGGGTATCAAACAGGCATCGGCAATGGCCAGAAATGTTTGGATATGTGGAGGTGAGGAAATTTATGGGGAAGCCATGTCCATCTGCGAAGAACTTCACCTCACCCAAATAGATGCCGATTTTGAGGGAGATGCTCGATTTCCCGACTGGGGCGATCATTTTCCCAACGAGCAAAGCAGGCGGGAAACCACGGGTAATGGATACAGGCTGACTTTTTTGGTTTTGCAAAAATAAGCAGATATTCCACATTGCATTGCCCGAAAGCTTGCTTCCCGTCCACAGAATCACTATTTCCTATCTTTTAATGAGTGATACTTTGCGATTTTTAAGTTACGAGGACTTGGACGAAATTCGAATGGAATTTGGCACGCCCTGCTTCGTTTATGATGAGGCGACCTTACGGGCAAATGCACGGGCGGTCATGAATTTCCCCCATGCTTACGGACTGTTTGTTCGTTATGCGATGAAGGCCGCACCCACCGCTGCCATCCTCAGGATTTTTAACGAGGAGGGACTGGGCATCGATGCGAGTTCGGTCCACGAAGTCGAACGGTCGATCAAAGCGGGTTTTGGCACCGAGTCGATATCCCTGAGCACTCAGGAACTTTCGGATGATTTTACCTATTGGGCACAGGACGGTACCGAAGTAAACCTTTGTTCCCTCAATCAAATTCATAAGTTTGGAAAATGGGGAAAGTCTAACCGGGTAGGTCTGCGCTTTAATCCGGGCAAGGGTTCGGGCGGGAATAACCGTACAAACGTTGGCGGACCGGCAAGCAGTTTCGGGATATGGAAGGATGATTTAAAGGAAGCACTCTCTCTTTGCCAGCAATACAAACTCAAGGTCGTACGTATCCATACTCATATCGGATCAGGTTCCGATCCGGAGGTCTGGAAAACCGTGGCTTCCATGACCCTTGATCTCGCCCGTTCTTTTCCCTCAGTCAATACCATTAATTTGGGAGGTGGATACAAGGTGGCACGCATGCCCGATGAAAAACCGACAGATTTACAGGAAGTGGGATTACCGGTCCGTGAATTGTTCAAAGATTTTGCTGCTGAAACAGGGCGTGAATTGAAACTGGAAATCGAACCGGGCACCTTCCTTCTCGCCCATGCCTGCAGCCTGGTCACCCGCGTGCAAGATGTGACCTCAACTGGTCCTGACGGCTATCGGTTCCTCAAACTGGATTCCGGGATGACCGAAATCTTACGCCCAAGCTTGTATGGTGCTCAGCACCCTATTCATCTACTTTGTGAGCCCGGCCAAGAAAAATTCCGCGAATCCATGGAACAAGTGGTCGTAGGACATTGTTGCGAATCAGGAGATCTCCTGACCCCGGCTCCGGGAGATCCGGAAGCTTTATCCCCCAGGATTCTACCACGTGGAGAGATTGGGGATTTTTGTGTGATCGAGGGTGCGGGGGCATACTGCTCTTCGATGTCGGCAAAGAATTATAACTCCTTTCCGGAAGCAGCGGAGGTTCTGCGTAAGGAAGATGGCCGACTCGGACAGATTCGTAAGCGACAAACCTTTGACCAAATCATTGAAAACGAAGTAGTCCCGTGAAGACTTCCGGCCTCGGTCGATTCACCCTTGGACAACCCCTGCCCGCACAGACCCATGCGGTATGTGTAAGTTTGCCAGAGGTTGCTGACTTAATCGGATACGAGGAGAAAAACCCTGGTACCCTCGCGGCAATGCCCACTGGCTATCCCCGCTTTGTCAGGCATCAAATGATCGGTCAAATGCTTGCAGATATCTGCAAGCACCAGACAGGTTCGACCTGTGGATATTTATTTGCCCGCGAACAGGATTGCGAGGAAGTAATCAAACGCTATGCCCCCCAAGATGGACAAGTTCAGCAGGGAAATGCCTGGACTCTTCTCCAAGTCCCAAAGGCATCTCCCGAAAATGCACAGATCTCCTCTTACTTTCAACACACTGGTTGTGGAATATCCTCCCGTCTGGCCGAAGATTATCTTTGGGAACGGGGATTACTGGAAAGTCGGGAAATCTTAGCGGAGGTTGGGGATGCTCAGTCCATAGTCAAGGAAACGATCTCCCGTGCCCACGGGCCAGATGTCGGCCCGGAAGATCTTCTACTCGCCTCTTCGGGTGCCAATGCCTTTCATGCCCTGTTTCAATCGGCAGTCGATCATGCCCAGTCCCGGGGAAAAACAGTTTGGATACAGTGGGGATGGTTGTACCTTGATACCATTGAAGCGATGAACTTATATGCTTCCACAAAGGGCCAGGTCATTGAGGTTCATCAAATTGGCAACCTCGACCTGCTCAGCTCCCTATTTGAAAAGCATGGGGATTCTATTGCTGGGGTTATTACCGAGTTTCCAACCAATCCCCTACTCCAGGCTGGAGACCTTGAAAAAGCAAGGGGGCTTTGCGATCAGGCGAATGCCCTGCTCGTGATTGATCCAACCATGGTCTCTCCTAAAAATGCAGGCATTACCGGGATGGCAGATGTGGTGGTCAACAGCCTGACAAAGTATGCAGGTTGGGAAGGCGATGTGATGATGGGCAGCCTGGCTTTCCCCCGTTCCTCCAAGTTGGGCAGGGAACTGTTTAAAGATACGCAAAACAAGATCTGTCCGCCCTACTCCAGAGACCTCACCCGTATGGCAGAGCAGATTCCTTATTACGACAATTTTATTGAACGGGTAAATTCACAGACGATCGAAGTCGCTGAGTATTTACAAAGCCATCCGAAAATCAAACATTTGCACTGGGCTTATCAGGATAAATACGCCAAAAACTTCGAAAAATTTGCGGGGCCAAACCGGCCGGGTTGTAACCTCAGTTTTGAAGTCTCGGGAAATTTTGAAGAATTTTACAACCGTTTACAAATGCTTAAAAGCCCGAGCTTCGGGACAGAGTTTTCCAATTGTTGTCCCTATGTCTACCTTGCCCATTATCCGTTGATTAAAACAGAAAAAGGCCGGGAGTTCCTTAACCAGGCGGGGTTGTCCCCATATTTGCTCCGCCTTTCTGTTGGCCTGGAACCGGTGGAAGAGATTTTGCAAGCACTCGAATACGCCCTCCAATAAAAAAGCTCCCCGCCTGACGACAGGGAGCTAAAATTTTGAAAGAATTTTTACAGACCGGAACGGCGCTTATTCAAAGGTAAAAGAGTCCAATACCTTGCGCACGCGCTTTTTGGAAAGCCGTACAAATGCAGGCACTCCATTCTCGAAAGGTACTTCAACTTCTCCCATAATTAGTGGCTGTGCATACTTAATGAATTTAGCAGTCATACTCACTCCATCTTCAGAGATCCAGTCGGATGGAATTTCTTTCACCCCATTGGCAATTTCAGAAAGTGGAGCAAGCCCAGTCTCACATGAATAAGTCTCCTCTTCACCGCGCACCAGGATGACCATCTTATCAGTCTCGCCATCCATGGCTGCTTTTACCGCAGCCTGGCCAGCCATATAGGCTTCATCATTATCGGTTTGGGATGAACAGTGAGCAGCTGCACGCTGGCCAATTCCCAATTTGCAGGAGCGGGCTTTTACGGCAAGGTTTTGCTCAACAAAACTGGCAAGAAAATCACCCACACCGCCGAGTTGCTCGTGTCCAAAAGCGTCCTGTCCAGATGCGGAGTTGGCAACATAATTTCCATCATTATCGACCAATCCTTCGCCCACCACAACCATGCAGTACTTGTTCTTCTTCAGAACATTCTGTACATCATCTACAAATTTCTCTTTGGAAAAGGGCAGTTCGGGAAGATAAATAAGATGAGGGGCATCGTTGGGGTTTTCCTTGCTCTTAGCAAGAGTGGTTCCCGCAGCAATCCAACCGGCATTCCTGCCCATGACTTCAACAATCGAAACAAGGTCGTGCTGCCCCATTGCCTCATGATCGAGAGCGGATTCTTTAACAACTGAACACAAGTACTTGACCACACTCCCGTAACCGGGGCAGTGATCGGTGGTCACCAGATCGTTATCTATGGTCTTAGGAACACCAATGACCCGAAGGGCATATCCCTTGCTTTGGGCAAGTTTGGAAATTTTATCTGCACTGTCCTGGGAGTCGTTACCTCCACAGTAGAAAAAATATCGAATATTGTGAGCCTCGAAAACTTCAAGTATACGTTCGTACTCCTGATCGGTCTTGAGTTTGTAGCGGCAGGTTCCCAGGGCGGAGGCTGGAGTGTACCGCAACCCACGAATATTTTGCTGAGACTCCTCGGCAAGATCAATCAGGTCTTCCTTGAGGATTCCAAGTACTCCATTCATTCCACCATAAATTTCCTCGATACACTCCTGGTTGAGTGCTTCGGAGACAACTCCGGCTACACTGGCGTTGATGACGGCGGTAGGTCCGCCCGACTGGGCGACCAAACAGTTTCCAATTAGTTCTTCGGTCATGGCTTATGAAATAAAAATGTAAAGGAAAAGGAATGCACCTTGCCCCCCCCCCTATTGGCAACAGCAAAATCCAATATTAAAAGATACTTTGAGAATTAAAGGATGGATGGGGGCGAGTAGGCTTTGGCATCAGGAAATTTCTTTCCCCATTTACGGGAGCGCTCGACAAAGGAATCCACTTGCGACTTGGCAGAACCTATCCTGCTTTCTCCATCCAGGAGAATTTTCTCAAGATCTTTTTCCTTCAATCCAACGCGGGAGTCTTTTGCCAGGCGGGTAACCAAATCATTTTCCCGAATTTTTCCGGACCTCAAATCGTTGACCACCCCAACTGCATGTTCCTTGATCGCCTCATGCGCATCTTCTCGACCCGCACCTCCCTTGACTGCTTCCATCATGATCGTAGTTGTGAGAAGGAAGGGAAGGTAGCGCTCTCTTTCCGCTTGAATGACAGCCGGAAAAACCTCCATCTGTTTGAGTACGGTAAAGAAAGTGTCAAGTAATCCGTCGAGGGCGAAAAAGGCATCGGGCAAGGCCACTCTTCGTACCACGGAACAGGAAACATCGCCCTCGTTCCATTGATCTCCGGAGAGGTTACTGACCATGGTGAGGTAGCCGTTGAGGATGGATTGAAAGCCATTAATTCTTTCACAACTCCGGCTGTTCATTTTATGAGGCATCGCAGATGAACCGGTCTGCCCTTTGGCAAATCCTTCCCCGAGCAGTTCGTGCCCAGCCATAATTCGTAGAGTCGTGGCGAAATTAGATGGTGCCGAAGCGACCCGGACAAGCAACGAAACTATCTCAAAGTCCAAACTTCTGGGGTACACCTGTCCCACATTCTCGAAATTGGCAGTTGCCCCCAGGTGCTCCATTAATTTCTTGTCCAATTCAGCCGCTTTTTCCTCGCTCCCCAACAAAGTGACTTGATCAAGGCGTGTACCAACCGCACCTTTTAGCCCGCGATATGGGTAAGTCGCACACAGCCGGGTAAGGGATTCAAGAGATCTCTCGAGTTCCTCTCCCCAGTTGGCCAGACGCTTGCCCAGAGTGGTTAACTGGGCAGGTACATTGTGGGAGCGGGCGGTAAGGGCTGTATCCCGGTATTCCTCAGCCCGGTCGGCCAAGACCAGCAAACAGGCAATGCCCTTTTCAAGAATCATTCCCAAGCTTCGATGAACCTGTAACTGTTCAACATTTTCTGTAAGGTCCCGACTGGTCATCCCCTTGTGGGCATGTTGATGCCCGGAAAGATCGGCAAATTCCTCCAACCGTGCCTTTACATCATGCTTGGTTATCTGCTCGCGTTTACGGATGGATTCGAGATCAACTTTAAACTTGGTACCTTCCGACGCCTCAATGGCCTCATCCTCTATGTCTACGCCAAGATCTTTTTGAGCCCGCATAACGGCGATCCAAAATTCGCGCTCGAGCAGGATCTTGCCACCTGCAGACCATAATTGAGACATAACCGGTGAAGCATAACGCTCGGCAAGTACATTGGGGGGGGAGTCTTTCATGCTATTATTTTAAAGGGATTCCAGTTTTTCACAGACCGAACGAATAATGAATTCGGGAGTGGATGCGCCCGCAGTCACTCCGACCACAGAGAACCTGTCCAGTTCGGACGCATTCAAATCTTCCACAGTTTCCACATGGAAAGCAGGCCGGTCATAGGAGGCTGCAAGTTTGGCTAATTTACAGGTGTTTGCGGAATGTTTGCCACCAATTACCACGATGGCTTCAGCCCCCTCTTTTACCAAATCAACGAGATCAGACTGCCTTTCCTTGGTTGCTCCGCATATTGTATCAAAAACAACAAGATCCGGATAGCTCTTGGAAAGTTTGGAAATGAGCTTTTTAAATTCGTGAGTAAACATTGTGGACTGAGAAACCATGGCCACTGCGCCCTCAAACTTTGGCAGGTTGTCCACATCTTGCTCGGAGTTGACCACATGACCACGCCCCTGAGCATACCCAATTAAGCCAATTACTTCTGGATGTTGAGGATCTCCAAAAATAACGACATCAAAACCGCGCTCGGCATGGCTCTTCACCTTACCTGCAATAATGCCCACATCTGGGCAGGTACCATCCCGAAAAGGAAGACCAAGTCCCTTAAGATAATCCCGGCGTTCTGGGGAGATTCCATGAGCCCGCACCACCACAACAGACTCCTTATCATCCTCTTTTTTGGGCAATTCAATTTCTCGATTGCTTTGATAATCTCCGACTTCCCGAACATCTTCTTTGCTCAGTGCCTTCATCATTTGCTTGTTGTGAATCAGGGGGCCATCCGTGTAAACGGTGCGCTTGCCTCCCTGGGCTTCTTCGCGAGCAATGTGGATGGCACGTTCAACCCCCCAACAAAACCCTGCACTTTTGGCTCGAATTACTTTCATCTGGTTCAACCACCCTAAGCTTTTCGTGCCCACGATTCAATATTGATTTGCCATCCCACAGGATTCATAAAAGAAATTCCCTATGCCCTATCGAAAATTCTCTTTCTCCATCCTTATTCATGGTGGAATCCTTTCACTCTGCACCATATTTGCCTGTAACCTCTCCCGCTTGCATGCGAATGAAAACGCCCCCTATTCAACTGGTGAAGCCTCCCGCGACGGAATTGGAAAGTTTTACATGGATCGGGAAATCTCAAAAGTTATGGGACATTTGGGTGCCGGCTGGCTGGAAAGACCCCAAAGAGAACAAGAAGAACGCACCGATTTACTGGTTGAAAACTTGAACCTTCAACCATCTGACCATGTGGTCGACTTAGGTGCCGGCTCTGGATACTTCTCCTTCCGTATCGCACCCAAGGTGCCTCAGGGAAAAGTTTATGCCGTGGATATTTCCAAGGAAATGCTCGCCATTGTCCGGGCAAAAATGAAGAAAATGAAATTTGAAAATGTGATGCCCGTGCACAGCACAATCACTGACTTGAATGTTAAAGAAGGTACCATTGATTGCATCTTCATTGTTGATGCTTACCATGAATTTTCTCACCCTTTGGAGATGGGTCAGTCGATTTTTCGAGCCCTCAAGCCTGGGGGAAAACTGATATTGATCGAGTACCGCCTGGAAGATCCATTCGTCCCGATCAAAAAGCTCCACAAGATGTCCCAAAAACAAGCGGTTAAGGAGTTGTCTGTCGTCGGTCTGCAATGGTCAAAAACGCTCGATTTTTTACCCCAGCAGCACTTCATGATTTTCCAAAAGCCGGCCCCCTCTAATTAAGCAACTTTTCACCCTTCAGCCATCATTACTATGAAAATTATTCTTTTTCTATTCGTTCTTTCTCCCGCTCTTTTGCTTGCCAATGTGGTCGAGGTTGCAGGCTACCGCTTTGTGGCTCCGGCAGACTGGGAGCAAAGCGAACCATCATCTTCCATGCGTAAGGCGCAATTCGAATTAAAAACCGCGGCTGGCAAGACCGCTGAACTGGTGTTTTTCTACTTTGGTGCAAATGGGGGCGGAGGAGTACGCGCCAATGTTGATCGTTGGATGAAGCAATTTACAGGTATTCAAAAGCAGGACCTGGAAGAAAAAATCGTGGAGGAGGTGAAAGTTACCTACGCCCGTGCAACCGGCACCTTTCTTAGCGGTTCCCCCTTTGGCCCGAAAACTCCAAAACCCGATCATTCCCTACTCGCGGCAATTGTGGAGGGTAGTAAAGGATCGATTTTCATCAAACTAATTGGCAGTACAAAAGCGGTGATTGCACACGAGCAAGAAGTTGCCGATATGATCAAGGGAGCTTTAAAAAAATAAGTTCCTAATCGGTTTTATTCAGCCGCCCAGTTTTGTAATCCCATCAAAACCGCCTCGGTATACTCCGAAACCAAACCGAACGCATCACCCTCCCCTTCCTTTATCCACTTTTGAACCCGGGGGTAAATGGCCTGAGAATTTGCCACATAAGGTTCGAGAAAAACGACCGGGCAACGGTATATTCGGTTAGCCAATAGGTTGCGGGCCCAGACCCCAGGAACTTCTCCAATTTTCAGGGCGTTGGGTCCTTTGTAAGAAAAAGTCGGCATGCCGGTGACTTGAGAAAAGGAATGTGAAAGGGCTTCCGCCAAGTGCTGTTCCATAACAGACCATCGATTGAGCAAGCGCCAGATAAGTTCAAACCTCTGATCATCATAGGCGAGTTCGCCACCCATGTAACATCCGTTGACCAGAATATGGTGGTCATTCCGACCCACCAGTTCTCTTTTTTCCGCATCCGGCCAGGGGGCGGCGTTAAAATGTATGGAGATCACCAAATCCGGCTTGATCGAATGATTGATTAAATTTGCACGTGCCCTGATTTCATCGACCCGGTAAAAGAGCAATTCCTGGCGTTCACGAATGAGGATATTTTTTTTCTCCGTATTGTTGTAGTCCTCGCCCAGGACTGTTTTTGACCACTCCACTGCATCTTCGCGAAAATGCTGCGGTCGGTTCTCGGTTACAGGTTCGGCTTTTTTACGGACGAGCACGGGGATGGCACCCAACTCCTTGAGAGCAGGAACTAAATTTTTGGCCACTGCCAGGGCAAGGTCGCCTTCTTTAACCGGTTGGTCATCATTCAGTGAAAAATGCCTTTTTTCCATCGCCGACCAGGCTCCACCAATATGCCCGGGGTCTAGGGCGATAGTCAAACCACGCAGGTTTGTGGAAATTGATTTTGCCTTGGTGAACGAACTGGGTGTTTTTTCATCTTTCTTAAAATACAAATCGTACCAATCGTCCTGTTGTGGGAATTTTCGTATACTTACTTTATCCTCTTTAATATTAATCCAAGCAGACCACCACTCCGGTCGCGGGCAATAGACGGTGTCTAAAAAATGAATAAATTCACCACGGGTTATGGACTCCTGAAAAATATCCAGGTCTGACCATTGCGGATCCTCGGCCAATGAAGTTGTTTTGGCATTCAAGCAAAACGAGAAAATGAATCCCAGTAAAAGATAGATTAAATTCCTGTACACACCGACCAACATGAATCGGGTTAAACCATAGGAAAAGAAAATTCTCAGGTTCATAAAAATACGCATTTACCAGCCAGGGATAAACAACAGTACTACCATCCACTTACCTTCAATTTCTGGAGAATATTTGAAGGCCAGTTGAAAAAACCGGACCACTGTGTTCGTCGAGAAATATTACCCATAAATTTTATAATTCATGCGTAAATATTCCCCAAAAAATCACAGATTGAGTGTAATTAATTACCATTAACTTTCACTAATACATAACAATGAGACACTTACGATATAATAAAGAAATGGCATAGAAAATGGAAAAGGCCGGTATTATTAATCACTAACCGATCAAAACTATGAAAAAAACAACACTCACAATCATTCTAAGCAGTATTTTAGCGTTTAGCGTTAGCTTTGGGCAAGAACGTCCAAGACTAGCTAAGTTAATCGTTGCTAAAGCCATAAAAGAAAAAGTTAGTTCAGGAGATATCGTAAGAAAAGATAGACCAGAACTTTCCGATGAAGCTAAAGATCAACTTGGTGAACTAAAGGAAAGAAGGAAGCCCTGCGTGCCGAACTCAAGGAAAACATTTCCAAACTTGGAGAAGGTGCGACTAAAGAAGAAATCAAAGAAGCAACCCAAGCCTTCAAGCAGGCAAATCAAGATCGTTTTGATGAGATCAAGGAATCTCATGAGTCTATTCGTGAAGATATCAAAGAAGCACGCCCACATCGTCAAGAGCGCCCGCAACTTAATATGTCTGATGAACTGAAAGCTAAAGTTGTAGGCTTAAAAGAAAAGCGTGAAGAAATGAAGGATTCAAGAAAAGCTCTTCGTGAAGATCTTAAGAATGCAAGCACTGAAGAAAAACAAGTAATTATTGCAGAGTATAAAGAAACCAATCGGGCAAAGCATCAGGAAATCAAAGAAAATACCAAGGCTTTAAAAGAAGAAATCCGCGAGAATGTAGAAACTGAAGCTACGAGAACATCAGATCTCTGATTTATCTATTCATTAACAATATGTTAGATCTATCAGATTTTTAATCTGCGTTAGTCTGTTCTGGGAGTTCCCTCGCAAGGGAACTCCCTTTTTTGTTTTGCTGCCAAAATGAGAAACTTAACCTCATATTCAATTTCAGGAAATAGATGGCATGCAGAACTCTATTGAAGGTTAATCACTCAAACTGGAAACATTTAATACACATTTTATTAAACTAAGGAAAGGCAGGTATTATTTCCCTACTTAATCGCACAAAACTGGAAATAATCCCCACTTCCTATTGAAGTCCATCTTTTACAAATTCAATAGATTTAACACTGACTACTAATAGTCAACGACTTGTGCGAAATTAGTCTTTTGGCACAAAATATGAAAGAGAATATCTAACAATTCCTAATCATAAAAAAATACATGAAAACAAAATTACTAATGACAATACCCCTCTTTATTTCTGCCACTTTGTTGGGTACTTCTGACCCAACAGGCGATATTAAGCCACCTGGTTTTCCCATCCGTGATCAAATAGTAAAAAGGTTTGATATTGATGGGGATGGAAAGTTGAACATGGATGAGCGTTCTACAATGCGTAAGAAAATGCAGGGGAAAAAAGAGGAACTTATGCAAAAATTTGACGCGAATGGGGATGGCATACTCGATAATGAGGAACGATCCACAATCAGAAAAGCATTTCAAAAACGTAAATCGGAAGCTTTTGAAAGTTTTGATGCAGACGGAGAAGAAATTCGTGATCAGGTTGAAGCGGAGCCTAACCGGTAATCCAATCTTTAATTAATAATTGAATTATTTGTCATGATTGAATCAAATGGAATTTTAGGCACATTGATGTCTCAATCTCACGCACAAGGCCGTTCTCACTTAACAGATAAGCAATCCCAGCTTATTTCGGACACATTAAGTAGGTACGATCCAAATAAACTTACTGAAGCTGATGCTAAAGAAATTACATCAAGTTTCAGGGAAGCGGGAATCCGACCCAGCAAAGCACTGAAGGAGATAATGTTAGCGGAAGGGATTGATGCAAAAATAGTCGCTAAAAAAGCTGGACTTCAGCGTCCGCAAATCAGTGGTTCAGCTGAAATGAAGGAAAGTTTAAATATTAATGAGAATCAGTTAAGCGAACTCTACAAACTTCTTCATCAATACCACAGTGATGATTCACGAGATGCAGATCGTAATTATTTATTAAATTCCATTCAGGGTGTGTTAGGAGGTATTGAGATGATTGGACTTAAAGAGGTTACTAGGGCTCATGAAACTAATCAGAAGATGCTCCAAACCGTTTGAACAAAATACTAGCAATCAACTCGAATCCATTCCTTAAATAAGGATCTATTTAAATGAATGTTAAGCCATTTTTATGCTTTTAGCATATGGACAATCATTCGGAGTAAGGTCAGGTCTACTGAAGGCGAGAGCATTAAATTTTCTACGCGATGAGGGAGTTGGGAGGCATAATACCTGGTTACAAGAGTTGGGCGGTTTGTAGGGTAATCGTCCTAATATGAGGGTTTGATAACAGGTTGCCCCTCCCCTCTCGCCCTTAACTTTCGATTTACGCAACCCTCGATACGATTAATTACATTTCAATATTAATTTACAAAAACCAGGATCTTAAACTGAAAAAAAAATTATTACTATTAAACGATCAAGCACAAGAGCTACATCTTTTGTAAAGGTTGATTGACTCAAAAAAGAATTGCGGTTCATTTCATCTTATCCATGCAAACTGTTCATTCGCTTAAAGGAAAAGAAGTCTTGTTACTGGAAGATGATCTTCTTCTGGGCAAACGCATCGAAGCTTATTTATCTAATTTAGGGTTGGAGACTACCCGCGTTGAAAATTGTGCCCATGCGCAGGATGCTCTTCAAGAAATGTTTTTTGACTTCGCACTTTTTGATCTCAATTTACCTGATGGCGAAAGCCTGAGTTTATTGAAAAACGGGTATGTTCCCGACAATACTCTCTGCATTTTAATGACCGGAGAAGGTGGAGTTAAATCTGCCGTTGAATCCATTCGGCTTGGAGCTGCGGATTACCTATCCAAACCATTCGATATCGAAGAACTGCCCCTGGTTTTCCAGCAGGCACAGGCAAACCTGAAAAATAAGAGATTGGTTGAGCATGAAGAAAGAGAAAGGAAAGAAAAAACAGATATGCTCTTCTTTGAAGGTGCATTTGCCGAGGACCTCGAACAACTAAATAAAATACTGGCGGCCGATAGTCGGTTAACAGCCAACCTCCCCCCTTTGCTTATTGATGGCCCAACCGGGGCGGGCAAATCGACCTACGCCCAATGGATCCATGCAAATGGACCACGCAAAGAACAACCTTTTGTTGCCCTTAATTGCTCAGCCATCTCCGAAAACCTCGTAGAATCAGAATTATTTGGTCATGAGAAGGGAGCCTTTACTGATGCCGGAAAATCGCGCATCGGGTTATTTGAGGCCGCCGATCAGGGAACCCTTTTTCTTGATGAGGTGGCCAGCCTATCCCTGGCTGCTCAGGCCAAACTTCTACTTGCCATCGAGAGCGGGAAAATTCGTCGGGTCGGAGGAAGTAAGGACCTGTCCACAAATGTGCGCATTATTGCCGCGGCCAACCAGGACCTCAGAAAAATGATTACAGAGGGTCAGTTCCGCGAAGATTTATTTCACCGTTTAGACCTGTTGCGTATATCCATCCCCCCCCTGTCCCGACGTGGAAAGGATTTGCCCAAACTCGCCGATCATTTCCTCAAAGCCCTTTCCCAAAAATACCGGCTGCCTAAGCCTCAGATGGATGAATCCTTCCAAAAGTATCTTTGCCACCATAGTTGGCCAGGAAATATCCGGGAACTTTTACACGAACTCGAACGATCCCTTGTTCTTTGCGAACCAGGGAACAAACTTTCGTTGGTAAATCATGCCCTTCCCGCTGTGACCAATCTGGAACAAAACGGAACAACCGACTGGCTCAATGAAAATTTTATCTTTCCTGAAAAAGGATTTGATCTGGAACAAGAAATTCTGAGATTCATCCAATTGGGTATCAATCAGGCCGATGGAAATGTGACTGCTGCTGCACGCTTACTCGGAGTTCCCCGTGATTATTTGAGATACCGACTGAAAAAATAGTTTAAAATTAATTAATAGGGAAATATTTCCCAACATTACCCTGCATGAGCGGGTAATATTTACCAGTGCACCGACTTCGACCCTATGATCCGCACAATGAGATTTCCACAAACCCTTACCAATCAATCGATTTAATCTAATCTGTATAACTGGCACAGAAGATGAAAGAGAATAATCAAATTCCAACCCATAATTGTTAAAACTAATGAAAAAATACATTATTTCCTTAATCGCATCTTGTTTCCTGCTCTGCAGCCTCAGTTTTGGCCAAGCCAAAAGAGGTGAAAAACCTGGCAACAGAGAAAAACCTGATTTTTCGCAGGCACAAGGCAAACCCAGTGTAAGCAAAGATGTTCAAGAGGTCTACAAAGCCCTTAAGGATGGGGACATCTCTCGAAAAGATGCTGCCGAAAAGATTAAAGCTATTCGCGAAAGTTCTGCAAATAAGCGTGATTTCAAACGTCCCTCAAAGCCAGAATTATCCGATGAAGTGAAAGCCGGATTAGACGCTATCAAAGAAAAGAAGGATGCCCTTCATGCCGCCCTCAAAGAAAACTTGGAAGCATTAGATAAGGATGCGACCAAGGAAGAAAGAATGGCAGCCGTTGAAGCTTTTAAGGAAGCCAACAAAGAAAAGCACCAGCAAATCAAGGCTGAATATGATGCGATCCGTGAGCAAATTAAAGCTTCCCGTCCAGAACGTCCAAAGCGCCCAAAAATTGAACTTTCTGAAGAACTGAAGGCCGATATGGAGGCAATCAAAGCAAAAAGGGAAGAACTTCATGAAGCCCAAAAAGCATTGCATGAGAAACTCAAAAGTGCATCAGATGAGGACCGTAAGGCAATGATCACTGAGTTCAAGGAAGCAAACAAGGAAAAGCACCAGCAAATCAAGGAGCAGTCCAAAGCCCTTAAGAAACAAGTGAGGGAACAAATTGAGACTGAGGAAACTCGCACATCTGATCTTTAATCGAATCTTTTTTGAACTGATTCTAAAACACAAAAGCACCGCGGGATTTTGTGCGGAGAGGAGAGGTTCCCTGGCGAGCCTCTCCTTTTGCTTTGTTTATGAGCAGCATAAACCATATTATCACCAATATGACCAGATGTGCATTTCTGTCCTTCCTGGCAACTCTCTTTGCCCTCCCCCTGTGGGGAAGTCTTCGGTCTTTTAATGACTTCCATTCAAACCTGGGAGAGATTGTTATCATCCGCACGGAAAGAATGCTCGACACTTTGTCCTCCAAATCAGAAAGAGACCTCCCAACTTCCTTAAATAAGGGAAGTTCCGTTCTGACAGATGAAGAAATTGACACCCTTCTTTTCGGCGACTTATTTTCTGAAGACTCCGAGGATATCGAGGACCTACAAGCCCCGATGGAGGCAACCCTCCCCCTTGATATGGAACCCAAGTGGTTTCACTCCTTTTCTATCGAAACAGGTGCAGGCTATGCGGATAATCCCCTGTATGGCAACCATGCACCTCAGGGGAGCGGATATGGATTACTCGGGGTGGAAACATTTTCATTAAGCCAAGCAAATCCACAGCATGAGCTCTTGCTCTACCTCTATGGAGAGGGTAAAAAATTCACCGATCTTGGGGATGAAGATGTTTCCGGTTTAATCCTCGGCCAGATGGACTATTCCTTTTCTCCATCCAACTCCTCTATTGGATATGGTTTACGCCTTCAGCACACCTACTTTGACCAAGGAATGGATTTTTCCGAAATTGGACTGCCCTACCGCATGAAGGTGACCTCAAACCGTTCAGCAGTTCACCCCCGTCTGAAATGGCAGGTTTTTGAAAACTTGCTTGGAGTTTTAGAACTTGGCATGGAAAAGGAATCTTATCTCAATATCGACGATGCAAGCGAGGACTTGCAAGCTGCCTTGAAATTGTCGGGTGAAATCAGTCAGCGTTGGGGATGGGCAACCACATTGGAAGGGAAAAAGACAAATTTTCAGGACAGAGTCCCTAAAGAAACAGACGGTTCTCCTCTAACTGGCAAACTTGATACCATGACGCTAGAATCTACATTCTCACTCGATTATGCCCACAAAGATGAAAGGTTGGAAGAAACTGGGATGAAGTTTGCCTATAAAAAAAATTCTGACGAAAAAGGGGGCTATTATGAATACGATCGTTGGCGTATTTCTGCCACACAGGGACTTTCATGGAATGCCTGGCAACTCGATTTGGCTGGTGGATATACCGGTACATCTTACCCCAAACGATTACTGACAAGCGGAGAACTCCTGGACCGAAATGGCTGGGCTTTTGATGCCGGCATAACCCGGGAAATTGGCGAGAATTGGAAATCCTTTCTCAGATGGAATCACGAGAGGGAAAGTTCAAATGATACTTCCTTTGCATTCGAGAGCAATTTCTGGACAATTGGGGTAAATTGGGAGAAATGAAGAGGAGTACTCGCACGCGGGGATGGATCGCCTTTGCCAGCAGCGGCCTTATTTTATTGGTCATTCTTATTTCCTTACTCGGATTTTCAAGGCATCAATTGCGCAAACAAGTCATGGAATCTCAATTCCACTCCCTTCAAATCGACTTCGATAGAATTTTAAGGGATGAAATGCTCGATTTCGTCGTGGATGATTTAAATTTTTCCCAAGCAAGCATTTCCTCGGGCTCTCTCTTTTTAAGCCCCAGGGAAAAAATTGAACAAGCGGCTCTTCAAAGCCTGAATATTCCCCAGGTGTTCGGAGTTCAGGCGTATAATCCCAATGGAACTTCGACTGATCTTCCCACCTCGCTCGACTCCGCGCCTCTAAATGCTGACATGATTGCTGAAATCTTTGACCAAGGTTGGAGCCATCGTTTTTTGGACGAACAGACCTGGGGACTTTCCCTGCGACCCGAAGAGTTGGAAAATGAGTACTTGATAGAATTCCAACTTTTACGCCTTCCACTGAATGCGTCATGGGAAAAAATTGATAAGACTTTACTCGGACAAGGAGTTCTGCTCGCCGTTGCTGCCCTTATTCTCCTTGCCATAGTTTACCAAAGAATGATTTCCCAAATTTTGGCCAAAGAAAACTTGCTCGAAGAAAAATCCAGAGTGCTTGCGGAAACAAACCGTGAGCTTTCTCAGGCTTACAAGAGTGCTGGCCTGGGGGCAATGACCGGTCATTTATTGCACGGATTAAAGTCCCCACTTACCAGCTTACAGGCGTTATCCACCAACCTTCGCAAACATCAGGAAGGCCAGCAAACTCCAGAACTAATCCACACTGTGGAAACCCTTCAAACCCTGGTAAATCGGGCACTGGAATCTATCCGGGAACTGGAACACGGCGAGATGAAATATAGTATTTCCCTAAACGAATTTTGTCAGATTATTGAGGAAAGATTCTCCAAGGATTATACCGGTGCCAGCCTACTCATTCAGGGAGTCAGAGATGAAGGTATTTCCTTGGACAATTTACAATCCCACTTGTCTCTAGCCATTCTCTCTAACCTCTTTAAAAACTCCATAGATGCAAAAAAAGATGCCCGCATAGAATTGAATCTGATCATCACTGACAATGCTTTGCTTATTCGAATTTCCGACAACGCCGGCGGTATCCCGGCGGAGGTAGCCAAACGTTTGTTTGCACCTATTGTAAGTACCAAACAGGGAGGCACGGGAATCGGGCTCGCCCTATCCAAGCAACTGGCCGAAAGCATTGGTGGTACCCTACAAGTATTTAACAACGACCAAACGGGTGCCTGTTTTTCATTAAGTTTACCCATTTATGACTTTACCGAAGTTTAATAATTCGCCTTTTTATGAGGTTAATTATATAATAGTGAAAGATTTACTATTTTCCACGAAATGATTAGCTTCCGCCCACGCAGATCATTCATCTGCCTCTCCGCATTTGCCACTGCGTTCGTATCTCTACTCGGCCAAAGATTCCCATCATTGCAGTGGCAAACTTCAACCGCAGGTGTAATTTTTTCTTCTCCAGCCATCGATCAAAATGGGGTTGTCTATGTCGGTTCAAACGACAACTCCTTACATGCCTTCCATTCAGACGGTACTTCCAAATGGACATATGCTACAGGGAACTGGGTGGACTCAACCCCCACCATTGGAGAGAACGGAGTCATTTATGTGGGCTCCTGGGACAATAAACTCCATGCGGTAAATTCTTCCAACGGATCGGAACTTTGGACCTTTGAGACTAATAACTATGTAACTGCCAGTCCCGTGGTTGGCTCCAATGGTCTGATCTATTTCGGTTCGAAGGATTCCGTTTTTTATGCCTTGGAACAAGATGGTTCTTTGTCCTGGGAATATTTTGGCGGCGATCCAATCTTTGCATCTGCAGCAATCGGGGAAGATGGCACCCTTTATTTTGGTGATGAGGGTGGTTTATTTCACGCACTCAATCCAGATGGAACCGTCAAATGGACTTACCAAACAGAAGAGGTTACCGATGCCAACAACTCTATCCTCTCCGCCCCAGCCATAGATAACCTCGGGAACTTGTACTTTGGATGTGGGAACGGGTATTGCTATAGTTTATCAGACGCAGGTGAATCAGCCTCTTTGAATTGGAAATATTTAACGGGAGACAGAGTGGATGCATCTCCTGTTCTGGGCTTGAATGACGAAGTATTTTTTGCCGGCAGGGATGGGTACCTGCGTTCACTACCCACCTTTTCCAGCACCACTGAAAATGTGGCAAACTGGGAAGCATTAGTCGGAGATGTCTTTTACAGCAGCCCGGTGGTCGATGCAAACGGCAGGGTCTACACAATCGCATACACTGGCGGGGGCCAAAACCACCTCTTTTGCTATGATACAAGCGGAAACAAACTATGGGATAGTGCAGAAAATGGGTTTCCCTTTTCCATTGATGGTGTGGTTGATTCCTCCCTCGCTCTAACGGATGCGGGGACACTTTATTTTGGATGCTACGACTCTAAATTATACTGCGTGAACCTAGGAACGGGTTTGGCTAGTTCGGCCTGGCCGAGCTACCAAAGATCGATTTCCCGTGATGGAGCCTGGCCAAGTTACTCATTATCTGTGACGGTAACACCCAGCGGATCTGGACTTATTATCGGCACGGGCACCTTCGCCCAAGCAAGCGATGTTACTCTAACTGCCCAAGCAAGCGTCCACCACCTCTTTTCACGCTGGCTAAACGGGAGCACCCCACTTTCCTCGGACAATCCTTACACCCTATCCTTAGGCACAAACCTAGGCCTTACTGCCGAATTCGTTGAAACCTTCAACCTTAATGTATCATCTGGTCAGGGTGGTGCCGTTTCGCCCAGTGGAGCCGCTCGACATGTTGCGGATTCCAGCGTCACCATCGAAGCCACTCCGGATACCGGTTACTCCTTCTCGTCCTGGGAGGGGGCGGGCGTTCTCAGCCAAACATTAGCGACCACTCAAGTCACCATGAGTGAAGACCGGGAAATCTCAGCATCCTTCAGCCTTAATTCCTACACCCTTTCGATTTCCTCGAGCACTGGCGGAAGTGCTTCTGAGAGCAACACCTACAACCACGGGACTTCTCCGAGCATCCTCGCTACTCCCTCCACTGGTTACCATTTTAATGCTTGGACCGGTGCTGGCATCACCGATGTAAATGAACGATCCACAACCGTGCTGATGACGGAAGACCGTGACATCACCGCGAATTTTCAACTCAATTCTTACACCCTCAACCTTTTCGCCGGCAACGGGGGTACGGTTTCGGCAGGGGGATCTTTTGATCATGGAACCAATGCAACCATCAGCGCCACCCCAAATAACGGATACTCCTTCCATCAATGGACTGGATCAGGGGTGGTCGATTCAAGCGATGCTAACTCTACCGTGCAAATGACTGAAAACCGATCGGTATCAGCAACTTTTCAAATTAATTCATACGACTTGAACATAACGAGTGGTGTAGGTGGTACAATAGAAGGAAATGGAACCTACGAACATGGACAGTTGGCCAATATATCTGCCGCTCCTAATCCCGGATTTGTTTTTTCCGGGTGGACGGGAGCAAGTGTAGCCCAACCTTTGGAACCATCCACCACCATCGAGATGACCAGTGATTCCAACCTCACCGCAAGTTTCATTCCCCGAGCAGTGGATAAAGTCCTCCTAATCATTTCCGAAACCCCAAGCTCTGGAGGATCGACCATTGGGGGCGGAGAATACGACCCCAATGCAACCGTTCAAATCCTTGCATCTCCTCAGGTTGGGTATTCTTTTACCGGATGGGATGGTAATTTTACGGATGCTCCTTCCGAAGCCAACACCACCTTGCAAATCACGACTGATCTTAACATTACCGCTAATTTCACCATTAATTCTTATTCTTTAATCATTTCCTCAAGCATTGGCGGTTCCACCTCGGGTAGTTCAACCTACAATCATGGGGTGTATGCCAATATATCCGCCACTCCCCAAACGGGCTATTTTTTTAACGGCTGGAGTGGAATGGGGATCAACGATCCCACAAGTCAGCAAACCACAACCTTGATGACGGAGGACCGTAACCTCTCAGCGACTTTTTCCATTCATACTTACGATCTTTCTCTGCTTGCAAGCGAGGGTGGTTCTGTGACTGGAGCATCCACTTATGATTATGGAACCTTAGCCCCAATCGTAGCAACTCCAAGCACTGGTTACACTTTTTCCAGTTGGGCAGGAACCGGGGTTACAAATTCTACAAACCCAAGCACAACCGTTGAAATGACTGATGAACGGACTTTGATTGCCAACTTTGCTAAAATTCCGCTTTCATTTACCATCACCAGTATGGAAGGAGGCTCTGCCAGCGGCTCAGGCACCTACGATTATGGGTCGAATGTTGCCCTTACCGCAGAACCCTCGGAGGGGTATAAATTTTCTCAATGGGAAGGATCTGCGGTGGTAAACCCGAATTCCTCAAGCACCACACTTCTATTAACTGAAGACTCTGCAGTCACCGCCATTTTCGAACGCTTGCCTGGGTATTGGAATGAAGGATGGTTAGGATTCGTCCTCCAAAGAGACGAGGATTGGATGTATGTTCATCCCCTTGGCTGGATGTTTAGCCTAACTAGTAAAACCAAGCACGACTACTGGCTGTGGCACTCCACTTTGGGTTGGTTATGGTTGGAAAAAAACACCTTTTCAAATTCGCAAATCTGGATGAATTCGGAAAACAGTTGGATTTTTATTGATTCCAGTGATTGGCAAAAACCCAAGTATTACAACTACGGAAATGAGACTTGGAACAATTACTAGTCAGATCAGCGACTTACGCCCTTCCAGGGCACTCCTTAGGGTAACTTCATCCGCATAAGTAACCCCTCCCCCGCTGGGTAACCCAAATCCAATGCGGGTAATTTGCATCTCTAATCCAGCAAAAATATCCTGGTTCAGGTAATGGCAGGTTGCCTCTCCTTCCATATCGTTTCCCAAGGCAAGAATTACTTCATTGATTCCCCCTTCTTCCAGGCGTTTTTTGAGGGACTGCAAATTGAGGTTATCCGGGCCAACTCCCCGAACTGGGGCAAGTTTCCCATGCAAAACATGATAAAGGCCACGAAACACTCCCGCTCTTTCCATGGCAAATAAATCGGTCACTCCCTCCACAATGCACAATTGCGAACTATCCCGCTCCTCGGAAGCACAGATAGCACACAGTTCATCTTCCGCCAAATTTCCACAAGTTTTGCAAGGTCCAAGTGCATCAGCCGCCTGTACCAGACATTCCACTAGGGAAGCATTGGCCTTCGGGTTTTCCACGATCAAGTGGAGAGCGACTTTCTCAGCGGATCGATAGCCCAGTCCAGGCAAGCGTTTAAGTGCTTGCACCAAGGCTTGGTACTGCGGAGTCAAGAGAGTTAAGAGGATTAAAAGAAGCCGGGCATTTGCACCCCACCGGTAAGACTGCCCATGGCATCGTCTCCCTTCTTTTTTGCCTGTTCGGCTGCATCGACAACTGCCTGAAGAATGGCTTCGGAAACAAACTCCGGATCTTCCTTGAGAAACTCTGGATCAAGCTTCAAATCCTTAAATTCTCCCTGGCCTGTTATTTTGATAGAGACCGCACCGCCACCTCCACTGACCTCGAGAATTTCGTCGGAGAGCTTGGCTTGCGCCTCCTCCATCAGCTTTTGCATTTTTTGGGCTTGTTTAAGAAGTTTTCCTACGCCTGGCATGGTTTTAATAAAAGGGTTTCAACTACTCGCTGGCAAGAAAATCTTCGTACCCGGATTGAAAATCAGCAAACTCGGGTTCCCACACCAAAGCATTAGAGATTTTGGAGTTATCCACCCGTCGGTTCGGACCGTGGTCTTCCGATGCACCAATAAACTCGGGTGTTGGTACCCCCACCCGGTCCGCCACCCAGTTCGCAATTTCTCCCCGAGTTGCATATTGTCCATCGCAGGCATTAAAAACTCCACCCTTCACCTCTTCTCCAGCCTGAAGCAAAGCAAGCAGGGCAGACGCCGCATCGTCACGGTGTATAAGATTAAGTATCCGTTTTGGACATCCAGACATCGGATCTCCCCTGCGAATTTTATCCACCAACAAGTGCCTGCCGGGCCCATAAAGCCCAGAAAATCGAATCACACTGCGCCTCCTGGCAAGCTCTGCAGATGCATGCAGGCAGGCCTGTTCAGCATTGACCAGAATTTGTCCACGCTCAGATGCACCACTGGTGTCAGATTTTTCATCAACCAAACTCCCGTCGGTTTGTGGATAAACCGAACTGCTGCTGGTAAAGACAAGGTTATTTACCTGGCTTCCGTTCTGCCTGATCCATCCAAGTACCGAGTGCATTCCGTTGAGGTAGGAATCCCGGTATCCATCAACACTGGGAGAAGCTGCTCCCACACAGTTGACCACATGATCAAAATTGCCCGGCAATTGATCCCACCAATCACTTTCATGCAAACTTCCCTGTACTGTGTGCAGACCAAGATCTTTGGCCTCGGTCACTTTTTGTGGGTTTCGGGTTAACGCGGAAACCGACCAACCCAGGTCCAGGCAACGGCGGGCCAATTCCATGCCCACATAGCCACATCCAAAAATAATTACTGAATTACTCACGACTGCGTATCCAATGGGCAGAGGATGGAATGTCAAGCCACCTACTTGTACAGCCCTCAGGGTTTACGTCTTGTAAATCTCCTCGTTCCTTGGCACATCCTTATTCCTTATGCATGTATTGTTTGTATGTTGGGGAAATATTTGCCGCTCGCCCGCGGCTGAATGCACCTTTCGAAAGTTACTCGAAGAAGGCGGACTTTCGGATAAGATCACCTGCGATTCTGCTGGTACTATCGGTTCCCACCAGGGAAACCCGCCCGACTCGCGCATGCGCCAGGCAGCTCAGGCACGTGGGCTCACCATTGCCGGCTCAGCCCGCATGATCAACGATCAGGACTATGAACAGGCTGATCTGATTGTCACCATGGACGATTTTAATTTTTCCGAAGTTAGCAAACTTTCCCCCTCCCCTGCCCTCAAAAATAAGATTCGTCCCTTTTGCGACTTTGTCAGCACGAACGATCGCGAAGTTCCCGACCCTTATTACGGGGGAGCCTCTGGCTTTGAAAAGGTGCTCGATTTAATGGATGATGGTTGCCAAAAAATCCTCGAACACATTCAGAAAAATCCTGCTTAGTAAAAAGCCTCGGTCTTCATGAATGCAATCGATCGAGCCATATCTGAGTCCACTGGCTCTGCTTTCCAGCTTCATACATCTGCGTCCATCGCGGGAGGATGTATTAACGAGGCATCCTGTATTGAAGGTAATGATGGCCGGCAATTTTTCGTAAAGAAAAACCAGGCATCCTTCCTCTCATTCTTCAAGGCAGAGGCACAGGCACTTACTGAAATCCACGAGACTCAAACCGTTCATGCCCCTAAAATGATTGCTCATGGAGTGGAGAATGATAAGGCCTTTCTGGTTCTTGAATTTATGGAAGAAGGAACCGCCTCTCCATCCGCACAGGCCAAGCTTGGTAGCCTGCTTGCGAAAATGCACCGGGTCGAACAGGCTTATTTTGGTTGGGGAATGGATAACTGCATTGGGGCGACCCCCCAACCCAATCCAAAATCAAACAACTGGACAGAATTTTACAGGGACCATCGCCTTTCCCACCAGTTTGATCTAGCTGCCCAAAAAGGCAGGCATTTTGAGGGAGCCAATGATTTGCTCGACCGGATCGATTCTTTCTTTTCCAACTACCAACCCCACCCCTCTTTACTTCACGGAGATTTATGGGGGGGAAATGCCAGTTACGACTCTACCGGCATGCCCTTTGTCTTTGACCCCGCAAGCTACTATGGCGACCGGGAAACCGATCTTGCTTTCACCTATATGTTTGGTGGTTTTACCTCTGCTTTTTATCAGGCTTATGAAGAGGAATACCCTCTGGACTCAGGCTTTAAGGTTCGTAAAACCCTTTACAATCTTTACCACGAACTCAATCATTTCAACCTCTTTGGCGGAGGATATGCATCCTCCGCCCAGTCGAGCATTAATGAACTTCTTAGGCAGGCATGAATCAACTCCCCCAACCTCAAGTTCTTCTTTCCGCAGATCGTATTAAAGAACGCCTGGCCACCCTCTCTGGGGAAATTAACCAGCACTATGCAGGCAGGGAAATCCTGCTCGTTTCCATCCTCGATGGTGCCCTCATTTTTACTGCCGATTTATTGCGCTTACTCAACCTGCCCACTCAGTTAGATTGCATGCGTATTTCAAGTTATGGGAATTCCACCTCAGCAGAATCGGCCCCCCGGATCACCGGGAGTTTAAAATCTGACCTTAGTGGACGTGATGTCCTCCTGGTTGATGATATTCTCGATACCGGAAAAACCATGCAGCGGGCAACGGAGGAAATCTCCGCACTCGGTCCAAAATCGTTGCGTACCTGTGTCTTTCTAGACAAACCCGAAAGACGGGCGAACGGTTTTGAGGCAGACTGGTCGGGCTTTACCATCGCGGATGAATTCGTGGTCGGATATGGACTCGATTATGCTGGTCGCTACCGCGAACTTCCCTACCTTGGGGTACTACCCAAAAGCTCCCCACAACCTTCTCTTTGACATGCAAAAATCTGCCAACCCACTTCGCCGTGTTTATGAATGGACGCTCTCCCTGGCGGAGCGCAAACTTTCCGGACTCTGGCTAGGGTTGCTCTCTTTTGCTGAGGCCAGTTTTTTTCCCATTCCGCCCGATGTCCTGCTCATCCCCCTATGCCTGGGAAGTTTGCGTAAGGCCTTCAAGTTCGCCCTAATCTGCTCGGTGGCATCCGTACTTGGTGGCTTGGCCGGATATGCCATTGGGGCTTTTGCTTGGGAGGGTACATCAGCTTGGTTTTTTCAATATGTTCCAGGATTTACCGCAGAGAAGTTCGATAGGATCCAGGAATGGTATACTGAGTGGGGCTGGCCCCTCGTCTTCCTCGCTGGGTTCTCGCCCATTCCTTATAAAATCTTCACCATTGCCAGCGGGGTCTTGGGCATGGCCCTGCTTCCCTTTATTCTAGCCTCTGCGGTCAGCCGCTCGGCCCGTTTCTTTTTGGTCGCTGCCCTAGTGGCGAAATTTGGAGAACCGATGAAGGAAAAAATCGACAAGCACTTCAACCTGCTCGCCCTCGTCTTCGGTCTGCTGCTCGTTGGTGGTTTTCTTGCCCTGAAACTTTTGCGTTAATTATAGACCGTTTAAAATTCGTTCACTTCCAAACGTTCCATATACTCGGAAACATTGCAGGTGAGCATCCGTGCCTTACGGGTGGAAATTTCTAATACTTTGTTGACCACCCCATCAAGAAATGAACGGTCGTGGCTTACAATCAGAGCGGTTCCTTCAAACAAGTTTAATGCCTCCTGTAAAACTTCTTTACTGCGGATATCCAAGTGATTGGTCGGTTCATCCATAATAAGAAAGTTACATGGCTTCATTAACAATTTAGCCAGGGCCACACGGTTGCGCTCCCCACCAGAAAGAACCGATGTTTTTTTAAAGGCATCATTACCGCTAAAAAGGAGAGCCCCCAGCGCAGCCCGGGGATTGGCATCCGGATTATTTTCACATACCTCCTCGACTTCTGCCAAGACCTCGTTAGTAGGATTGAGCTCCTCTGCCTGGTGCTGGGCAAAATAACCGATCACAGTATTAACCCCAATGTCCCGCTCTCCATTTTGGAATGGCTCGACACCCGCGAGTACCCGGGCAAGGGTTGATTTACCCGCTCCGTTTACTCCGACCACTGCAATACGGTCTCCCTTATCGATACGGAAATCCAGGCCATCAAAGACAACATTATCCCCGTATGCCTTGGTCATACCTTGCAATTCGACCACTTTCTGACTCGCGGGAGGGGATGGGGGAAAACGAAAATAAATCTTCTTTTCTTCTGCCTCCGGCTTGATGATTTCCATCTTTTCCAAAGCCTTAATCCGGCTCTGTACCATGGCTGCCTTTTTAATATTGGACCGGAAACGGTTAATAAATTCCTTTTCCTTTTGAATTTCTTTCCTCTGATTTACCTGTGCTTTGCGCTGTCTTTCCAAACGGGCTGCACTTTCCTTCAAATAAAAGGTATAGTTCCCCTTGTAACTATTAAGGGCACCAAGTTTCAATTCCATGGTCCGGTCAGTAACGGTTTCCAAAAATGCTCGGTCATGAGAGATTACAAGAATCGAGCCCTGGTAACCCTTAAGGTAGTGCTCCAACCAGTTCTGGGAGACCACATCGAGGTGGTTGGTTGGTTCATCCAAAATGAGCAGGGATGGAGCCTGAAGGAGCAGCTTCCCAAGAGCTATACGCATTTGCCAACCCCCGGAAAACTCTTCCACTGGACGCTCGATATCTTCCTTGGAAAACCCCATACCCATCAAGACTTTCTCGATTCTGGAATTCATTTTTTCTGGCTCAAAACTGGAAAGTTGGGTTTCCCAACCGCCCATTAAATCAATAAGGTCATAAAATCCTTCATCCTCCGGATCCAACTCAGCAAGCTTGGCCTCGGCTTCGTCCAACTTGGCCTTTAATTCAGCAACCCCGGAAAACGCTTTACCCGCTTCCTCCCGAACTGTTCCACCGGATGCATGCACACCATCCTGAGGAAGGTACCCCACGGTTGCATAATCTGGCTTCTCAATACTACCATCATCAGGAACCGCTTCGCCCATTAACAAACGTAGCAAAGTGGTTTTACCCGACCCATTCGAACCGACCAGGGCGATCCGCTCGCGTGGACCGATCGTTTCCGATATTTCGTTGAACAATTTTTTATGTCCATAAGACAAAGTTACCTCGCGAATAAAAATCATCAGAAAAGCCTAACGAAATCAGCTGTTGCGATCAATGACATTACCCTTTTCCAAGTTGTAGAATTGTTTAGAATTAGAGAATTCTCCTTTCATTGAAAACTTTTCTAAAAAACATTATTCAATCGATTGCCCTCGTGGCCTTCACCTCCTGTTCGGTTCCAGACTTGGCAGAACCAGAAGTTTTGCAAAAAGCCAGGATGGAAGCAATACCCATGGAAAAACTGGAAAGAAAACTAATGTATGGGATGCTCCAACTTTATGTCGATCAGGAGCAAAGCCCTTACACTGGATGGGTTAGGCAAAACGATGCGAACCAAAGCCAATATTCATTGGGGTATTTGAAGAAGGGTCGCAAGGAAGGAAGATGGATTACGTGGGATGAAAACGCTACCAGACGAGCAGAAATCCAATGGCACGAAGATCGAATGGAGGGAATCTTTAGAATTTGGTTCAGCAACGGAAGAATTAAGGTGATCGGTCAAACCAAGGATGGAGAAGTGAACGGGGAATGGCGGGAATACTATTCAACAGGTAAACTGGCTTGCCGTTCGTTTAATCAAATTGGTCATCTGGTGGAAATCGAGATCTGGCGACCTGACGGTTTTCCTTGCACTGATTCAAGAGTAGTCAATGGCAAAGGCACATTTTTTCGCTATTTGGAAAACGGAAAAATTGAACATCGCAGAGTTTTCAAGGAAGGGGTGGAGACATCCCGGGAAATCTTTGATCAACGATAAACAACCTCGCAATTGGGCAAAAGTTTACGCAATTGATCAATTTGTTCCTCGGGAAAGGAATTTCCCATTGCCACCAGCGTTTTAAGATTTCTCAAGGACATCAAAGGAGTAAGGTCGGAAACCTGATTGTTGGCAAAAGTAAGTACTCGCAAATGTCGCATTCCTACCAATGGGGATAAATCGGTAATCTCATTATTGTCCAAAAACAGTTCTTTTAAACCAGATAGCTTAGCAAGCGGGGCAACACTCTGTATTTGATTTGATCGCAGACTAAGTTCCTGCATTTTCTTTAGATTGGACAGGGGCGAAAGGTTGCGAATCTCATTTTTATTGATTCGGAGCTGTTCCAAATTGGATAATTTTGCAAGAGGCCAAATATTTTTAATCCGATTTTCACTTAACCGTAGCCAGCTTAGATCAGAAAGTTTCCTCAGGCTTTCTAGCTGTACAAGCTGGTTACCCGAAAGGTAAAGCGTTTGCAACCCCACTAAATTCCC
>JAOFTV010000018.1 GCA_028045305.1 Opitutales bacterium
TGGAGACTAAGAAAGTAAGGGACATTCCAACGAAAACTGTAGATTCTTGGGAGGATGATAATTGGAGCCATGTGGCCATGCGGGCTGCCCAGCAGAGTGCGAGCCAAGTTTTAGGGGAAAAATTGGTAAAAAAAATAGACAGAATGAAAGATGAGATAAAAGTTCCATCCTCTCTTTTGCCCCGTGAAAGAACTGAAGCAAAGATGTTGGAATTGCCCAAAGGGGAGGTCCTTATTTCTCCTTCTTCCATGAAAATACAAATTCCCTCAAACGAAAAGTTGATGGAGGCACTGAGCTTGTCCGAGGGGTTCGTCTTTCTGCCCGATGAGGAAGCATTGGGCAGAGTAATTGATCTAAACCGGACGGGTAGTAGTTTTACATTTTGCCGTGCGGATTGGTCAAATCCTGAAAAGAGTTTTGCATTGGCAGTTTCTGATTATGAACTGCGAATGGGGGCACCCCTAAATGGCTTTGTCATCCTCCTTGGCGAGGTCAAGCGGGTACAGGATGGGCGAGGGATAAAGGATGATCGTCCAAGATATCATTTGTCTGCCCGCCAGGCATGGTGGTTGGATGAAAACCAGTCCAGGATAGAGATGGGTATCTCCCGAGTGGAAATGGATTAATTTTCGGCTTGGGGCTGACTACACCGTTTTTTACAGGGTAATGAGTCGGAAGCTATTGTGGGTGGGTCTGAGGTAAATAATGTCTCCATGGTTTAATCCATCAATAAAAAGTGCGAGGAATTCGTAGCTTCCTTCCGGTTGATGAAATTCTGGTTTAGTGGATGGGTGAGGCCAATAAAGAAGAGCAGGAAAACTAGGTTCGCTCATTGGAATTTTTAATTCGCATGGAAAAAAGGAAAAGTTTTCCGCAGGATAATTGGCCGACCATTTTACCTTTGAAAAGGAGTGCTTTGGATTGAGCAGTTTGATGAGTCTTCCAAGAAGTAAGAGATTTAAAGTTCCCGGATAAAAGTCTGAAAGGTTGAGCCCCGCCGTCTGGAAGAAGGGGGACTGCATGGCAAGGGTTCCTCCGGGAAACCTAGGGTCCTTGGACATCCCAGATGCTACTCCATGGCCCGGTATGTAGCGGCAGGGTGAATGATCAAGCATAACTCCCCGAACAATTTCAGGGACAAAAACATTTAAAGAACCTTGTGCCCGAGCCTTCCGGTCCAATTCTTACACGTAACTGGTGCATGCATCTTGGACAGTGACCGGTATAAGCGGTGCCTTCTTTGTTCTTATAAATTCTGCCATAAGTACCGCATTTGACGTAGTGAATGCCAAGAAACGGACGACCGCCCGGCGAAGTTCCTTTCTGGATAGGCCGATCCCCATTCATGGCTTCTACTCAGTTTGTTCATTCTGCAAATCGTTGACCAAATTGTCTACGCGCTTTCGCAGAATGTTGGCTTGGACGGTTAGTCCGTCCTGTCCGTCAATTACTTCTGAAACCCAGGATTTTACTCTTTCTTCGAAAAATTTAAATTTGTCGTGAGCTCCAGGATCGGAGGCAAGTGCTGTAAAACTAGTTTGCAAATCCTGGGCGACTGCATCGTTATGGCCGACCATTTCCTGCATGGCTTGCAGAGATGCATGCACTGCTTCAACATCCACGGAAGTGGTCGATTTTTGAATGGGTTTTAAATAATGAGGAGCGGAAGGCTGTTTGAGTTTTGGAGCATTCTTACTCGCTCCCTTGAATAATTCGAAAGAGGTATCGCAATCTCCCTTACTGAATAATGGTCGGTTGTTGAAACATAAATCCACGATGGGTTTTAATCTTTTCCGGAGCCCCTTTAACTTGGACTTCGACTCAACTTCCTGTTCCTTGGTGACCTTTCTTATAATATCCACCTTCATAGATGGGGCGAGTTTTTCCACTTGTTCCAGAATGGATATTATTGAATGTAATGCCTCTTGCTGAGTTTGTAAAAATGAAATAGCAGACTGTAGGTACTCCTCGAGATTCTCCTTTGTTTTCAGGGGAGACTGGTCCTCCACGATGGGGAGCTTTTTCTTAGTTTTTAAAGGCAGTCGAAGTCGCATGTTTATAGAAATTTGTTATGCGGTATGAAAGAGATTGGATCAAGCGGAAAGGCTGGCCCGTCCAAGGCTGGAATGAGAATAAATTCCGGAACCAACAAGCCTTTCACCCTCATAAATTGCGAGGACCTGTCCGGGAGTCAGGGCACGTTGAGGATCGGAGAAGTGAACCACGCAACTTTCTTCCCCTTGATTCCGGAACAACCGAATGGGGGTGGACGGGTCGCGATATCTCGCTTTTCCCAGGAGTTTTAAATCAGTGAACTCGTTGAAGGACGGATCAAGGAAGGAAAGTTCATCCAGTTTAAAATCTTTTGCCCATAGGGTAGGCTCGGATGGTTGATCAAAGGCAACGATCAATTGATTGTTTTTTTTGTCTTTTCCCGAGACTACATAATTTTCGTGATCCGTATTTGAGGGTACTCCGATTCCGCGTCTTTGCCCAAGGGTGTAACGGTGAAGGCCCCGGTGTTTACCAATTACATTCCCATCTGTGGTAATAATGTCTCCGGGGTGATCTTCAATGAAATGGGAGAGGAATTCCGGAACTTTTACTTTGCCTAAAAAGCATATGCCCTGGCTGTCCTTCTTTTCGGCTACTGGAAGTTCTAACTCTTTGGCAATCTTCCTGACACTCGGTTTGTCAATCTCTCCAAGTGGAAAACGGGCAGAGTTAAGTTGTTCAAGGGACAAGCGGGCGAGAAAATAGGATTGATCCTTGTTCTTATCCACACCTTCCCAAAGTTCTGCCATTCCATGTTTTCCAATTTTTCGCTGGCAATAATGCCCGGTGGCCAAGGCATCGAAACCTTCCTGCCTGGCATATTTCCAAAGTTCACCAAACTTCATCTGCCTGTTACAAAGTACATCGGGGTTAGGGGTTAGCCCCTCAGCATAGCCCTCGACCATGGGATTGACGACTTCTCGTTGATAAAATTCCATGAAATTGACGACCCTGAAAGGAATGTCTAAGCATTCGCAGATTTTTTCTGCATCGGATAAATCGCGGGCACCTGGACAATCTCCAAGTAGATCTTCCTCATGCTCCCATGTGCGCACATAAACTGCCTCTATGGGATGAGAAGCTTGCTTGAGAATAGAAGCTGTAACAGCACTGTCCACTCCTCCTGAAAGAGCGACCAGAATTCTTTCCTTTTGAGAGGTTGAGTTCATTAAAAATTGTTAATTTTAAAGATCGTATGTGAAGTGGGCAAAATTTTTCGGTTGTCCAGTAAGCAAGGAAATGATTTTGCTCAACGATGGTGTATGAGCGTGGAGGGAAAGTTTGGGTAAATGAAGATGGTTCAGGACGTGTCTTTTTGGAAAAGGATTGGGCCGGTGATCGTATCCCCCAGGATTTGGTAGAAGAAGCTGGAATGATGGGGGTGGATTTCTGTCTGTCATCTCCTTGGGAAAGGGCAGAACTCGGAGGCTATGCTTTAATTGATGGGGTTTGGGTATTTTATCTCGCTGATAAAACATTGAAGTTTCACGGTCTTGAAAATAAGCAGGTTTACCTCGTTTGCGAAATGAACGGTTGGAGAATCCACCCGGACTGGTTGCTTAAACCTTTAGGAGATGGACTGGGCGTAAAATTCCCGATTTCTTCCCCCCAATTGAAAGGGTGTTTTGAATTTAAATTTATTTCTGCATGTGGTTCATGGATTGAACCGCATGCAGAGTTTCCTTCCGTGGTGGTAAAGGGCAGCGAGTCCAGGAATTATTTTTTTGATTCAACAATCCGTACCGGCAGGGATGTGGTGGCCTTTCGCATCGTGCAACCTGGTCGAGCGACTGCTTTACACGAATTGGCAAGTTTTCGACCGCAGGGAGATTTTGGATACTCTGAGAATGCTGGTGGTTGTTCATTTCGGATTCATGCCCCGCGTGCAATTTCAATGAAACTACTTTTGTATGAAGCTGGCTCCTTATCTGACCCATCGATTTATGAGATGCGTCAAGAAATGGATGATTCCTGGATTATTGAATTGGATAAAAAAGCAGAGGGCATTCCATATCGGTTTGCGATTTCCTGTGAAGATGGCGTAGGCACCCTATATAACATGGAAATCGTGGATCCGTATGCCCGGGCAATGATTTCGAGAACAGGTCCGGGGCTTGCCATCGCAGAGAATAAAAGGGTGCAAATATACAATCCACCACCCTTGGCAGACTGTGTGGTCGTGGAAGTCCATGTGCGTGACCTGCTTGCTAACATCACCGATGTTCTCTCGAGTTCGGAAAGAATGGGTTTCAAGGGCTTGAGCAAATGGTTACAGTCTGAGGACTGTTATTTGCGCGAACTTGGTGCAAATGTAGTAGAACTTCAGCCGGTTCAGGAATTTGATGCCCGGGACAAAGAGGAGTACCATTGGGGATACATGCCGGTAAATTTCTTTTCTCCTGCATCGGCTTATTCAAGCGATGCAGAAAATGGATCGGGAATCGAGGAGTTTTCTGAACTTGTTGATGCGTTTCATGGAGCAGGAATGGCGGTAGTTATTGATGTGGTTTATAACCATATGGGTATTCCTCCCCACCTTATGCACCTGGACCGAGAGTTATATTTTATGACAGATGATGATGGCCGCCTAACCAATCATAGCGGGTGCGGTAATGACTTGCGTTGCGATTCCGAACCTGTTCGCAAACTTGTGCTTGATAGCTTGGTTTACTGGGTGGAGAAATTTGATGTCGATGGATTTCGTTTCGACCTCGGCGAATTGATTGGTGAAGAACTGCTTTCCGAGATCGAGAGGGAATTAAAAAAGATTAAGCCAGGAATTTTGCTTTTTGCCGAACCCTGGAGTTTTCGAGGCAGGTTGCCCAAGGGAATGAACCGTACATCTTATGCCTTGTGGAGCGATGCTTGCCGGGAAGGTTTATTGCAATTCGTAAAAGGAGAGCAGGGTTGTTCAGTTGTTGAGGATTTATTCCTTGGCAATCTTGATGCCAATAATTTACATCCTTGCCAATCGGTGAACTATTTGGAGTCTCACGACGATTATTCTTTGGTTGATCGCTTTCGCGACCTTTTACATTGGGATGATGATCAACCCCTTCCCCAAGAGGTGGCAGGCTTAGCAACCTTGGCAACGGCAATGCTCCTTCTTGCTCCAGGCGTACCTATGCTTAGTGCGGGGCAAGACTTTCTGCGGCATAAAAGGGGGGTAAGAAATACATATTTGCGTGGTGATCTAAATGCTCTGGATTATTCGTTGATCGAAAAGCATCGAACCGAGGCCGATTTTATACAAGCTATGATCCGTTTGCGTCTTTCTGAAAATGGACTGCGAATGAGAACCTCAATGAGTGATGAATGGGAGGTTCGTTTTCTTGCGGATTCGGGAAATCGGGCATTTGGATTTCGTTGGCACTCAAGTAAGCAAAAGTCAGCCCATCTTGTTTTGGTAAATTCGGGAATGAAAGAGGTTGAGTTTTCTCACCCGGAAGTAGGTGAGTTTTTAGAAAATGGAAAGTCTCTTGCCTCATATGGGGATGGGGTAAACAAAACAGGAAAACTGTCTCCCCTGAGTTTCAACTGGTTACTTATACCTTAAAACTTTATTTTGGATGATTGAAGATGAGTCCATGTCTTAAGTTGTGAAAAGAGTGGGTGATCTGTGATTGGCCCAGGTATTGCATGGCGCATGAAATTCCAAGCAATCCGAATGGAAATACATCGGCTCGGTCTGCCGGAAGCTTGGGGAAACGGGCAATTCTTTCCTTTAGGGAGATGGCCGCCGTTTTCTCAAAGTAGTGATCAATTTCAGTTCGGGATAAAACGGGTAAGCCTTTATTTTGATGGGTCTCTTCAATAATCAGGCGTAGAAATACCAAGGTTCCTCCGCAACCAGCTAATTTTAGGTCAGAGGAATGAAATTTTGGAGCTTCATGTTTTATGGATTTTGAAATTTCCGATCTAAGTTTTTCCGCATTTTGAATGCCCAAGGGTTTCTGTAAGTCCACCCCGCTTAATTTGGCGAGGGCAATGGCTCCCAAGGGAAGGCTGGTGGATTGTATGGTCTTTCCTTTTCTACACTCGATCATTTCTAAGCTTCCTCCACCAATGTCTAGTGCCATGAATGATTCCCAGTTTTTAAGGATTGGATCTGTGCGTAAACCATCAGCAACTGCTTGGGCTTCCTCTTCGCCCGATATAATTTCAAGCAGCAATCCTGTGCTCTTCAAAAGTTCTTTAATTACCCAGGATGAATTTTTTGATTTTCTCAAAGCCTCGGTTCCTACCATTCTAACCTGTTTAACTTCCCACTTCTTCATTCTCTCCTTCAATTCGTTTACACAAACCACCAGGCGGTTCAGTGCATCCAATGATATCTCAGGCTCATCTTGAGTGCCCATACTAAGTAGTCGGCAGGGCAGGCTTTGTTGATCAAGGATTTTCCCGGACAAGGAACCATCCTTTTGACCGATTAATATTTTAATGGTGTTGGAACCTACATCGATGAGACCGAATCGGTTCATTGCCATCAGGAGAGGGAATATCCTGAAGGGGCAATCACCAGGGTGAACTCTCCCTTACTGCTAGATGTGCGAATGAATGTTATAAGATTTGAGACCTTTGCAGTACGAATTGTTTCATGAATCTTGGTGATTTCACGAGCCATGCATACAAACCGGTCTTCTCCTAATTCCTCTTCGATGATTCCCAAGGTTTTTTCTATCTTATATTTGGATTCATAAATAATTAAGGAACCTTCAAAATCTTTCCATTTTTCTAAAACCTTTCGTATTCCAGCTGATTTTTTCGGCAAGAAACCAAGGTATAGAAATTGATGGGTTGGCAATCCGGAAGAAATGAGAGCGGTGAGTGCTGCATTGGGACCAGGAATTGGAATGACCGTGAGTTCACGCTTGTGACATTCTCGGATCAAGCGGAAGCCGGGGTCGCTTAGGTTTGGACAGCCCGCATCTGATACCAGTGCAATTTTTTTGCCTGTTTCAATTTGATTGGCTAAATCTGTGGCAAGAGTTCTTTCGTTTTCCTCCCGGTAGGAAAGGAGTGGGACATTAAGGGACAGTTTATCAAGAAGACGTCCGGTCACGCGGGTATCCTCACAGGCAATTAGATCTGCTTGTTCGAGGTGGTCTGATGCCCGGGTGGATAAATCACCAAGGTTTCCGATAGGGGTGGCGATTAAGTACAAGCATCCGGGGCTATTTGCGACCGGAGTCACGCGATTATATCAGCGATTTGGACCGCGGTCAAAGCCGCCCGGTAAACTGTATTCCCAATTAGCAGGTCGTGCATGAGGCATACGGGAGTCATCTGGGGATGCAGTAAAGCATCCACTAAACGAAGAAAGAAATAGGCAAAATACGAAGATTTTAACTTTTTGCATAGTGAAGGAAATAGGGTGGGGGGGGGTTATAAAGTCTCTTCAGTTTCTGGAACAACGTGAACATTGTCTCCTGGACGAAGTTTTTCAGGACTTCCAAACCGGGGAAGTATGTAGGCTAAAGAAAACCCTTGGCGGGAGCTTTGCACTCGAATGCGTGCAGCCTTGCGCTTGTCCTTCCATAGGGTGAATACGCTTCCCGCCTCTACTCCTCTTTCTGACCCGAGAGGAATGAGCATCATGCCGGATTTTCCATCAATGCGGGCAATAGTGGCTGGAACACCGGATTCCCCAATTGTTTTAGATTTCGAGGCAATCATGAGTTCAGCCTGAGTTAAAACCGGAGGACCTTCTTTCTTAATTTGAAAAGGATTAACGGAAGCCACTTCTTCTTCGTCAACAATTTCCCCACCTTGTTGCTTAGCAACCATTTCGTCAATTCCACGCTTGTATCCTGCTGATTCAGCTTCCCGAATATCATCTCGGAGCGACGCCATGGCTTCCTTATGTTCATTCATGAGGGCTTCGAGAGATTCTTCGTTCCTCTTGGTTATACTAATTTTTTCCTCTTCTAAAGTGGCAATTCTTTGATTTGAGAGCAATTCTTTTTGCTCAGCTGCATCATTTTCATTCTTTCTTTCTTCCTTTTCTAGGGCGAGGTCCGCTTTTAGGCCTTCAATCTCGACATTAAGTTTACCATTTAAATCTTCGAGTTCTTCTTTCCTTTGCTTTTCTTTGGCATAAAGGTTTTGAAACTCACGGAGTTCCTGATCTCTGGCAACAATCATGGAACGGAGTTTTGCAATCTCCCCGAACTTATCATTTCTGTCTTTGTAAAGCATACCAATAACAGTCCTGAGGCGATTGTCACGTGGAACGCCTTTGATGATAGTACCGTCTTCTTTTTTAACATCCTGCTTGGGGAATTTTTCTTCGTCGGCAAATGGATCCATGAAGCCTGCAGGGGCACTTAATTTAACTGCGGGATTTTCTTTCCATTGTTTTAATTCTGAATTCCATACCAGGGCGTCTGAACCAAATTCTTTATTTAATCGCTCCAAACTATCTCTGTAATCTGGATTCCTTAGAATTATGTCCTCGGCAGAGCGTAAAGTATCCAATGCTTCGGCCAGGGGGTTTTCATCATTTTGACCTACTTGATCGTTGGATTCGAAAACTTCGTTAAAGGCACTTTTCTTTTTGGAGATATCCTTCCACTGGGAATCTCTTTCAGATTGTAGTATGTTGAAGGCATCGGAAACAACTTCGTCCAGGAAAGAATGGGACTGTGCGGTATGCGTCTCCCACTTTGTCCAAATTACACCAGCGAGAGCTGCCAGCGAAAGGGTTGCAAGGAGACGAAAAATTACGGCAAGTGCGTTCATAGGCTTAAAATTATAATGTGTAACGATTTCTTCCCAAAATCAATGATGCTTTTTGTATCAAAGCGCGAAGAATTACGTAATGGCAATTGCTTTCGTTTTCATTCGAATGCACAAAGTCGATAAATCTGGGCTCTATCCAACCCGTTGGTAGAAAGAATCTCAAGTTCCAAACCCGTAATACAAATTGGATCAAAGATGTGTTCTTTGAAGGGGAGAAAATTGTTGGTCACTTCGAGCAGTAGCTCGGACTTTCCTTGGGGAGAGAGTCCGTAAATCCGATAGTCTTTAACAATAGATGGAATGTGTGGTGAACCAACGGAACTCGGTTGGGCGGGAAAAAGTAAATCGTAAGAGGCATCGAAATTCAGAGTGATTCTGGAAACTTCGACCTGAGAATTCCAGGTAAATTCCAAAAACTCGGGGTATTTGAAATCGGTGGGTTTTGATGTCCACAGGTTTGGTAGATTTGACGGGCGGCAGGGTTCTTGTGTTACTCCAGTTGGAAGGTAAGGTTTTTGGGGTGGGAGGACCTGAATTAACGGACCATAGGAGACAGGGAACTTATTCGAAGGTTTACCCAGGTATTTGCAGTACGAGTTGGCGGCACCAGGAGATGCACTGTTTTTGGGGTATGAAATTTTGACACCAACGGGTGGATTTTCGACCTCCATTATAGAAAATTTTTCGTTGGCACGAAGTTCAAGAAAATGCCAACCAACTTTGTTAATTTGAATTTTTAAAGAAAGGGTTATTTCGTGACTTCCTGGGTTGTCAATTTTTTGGGTACATGCATCCAGGCATTCTCCGGGAAGGTTGGAGTCAAATGAAGACCCGCACAGAAGGCGTGCTTCTAAATTACAGGGATTTTCACAGGTGAGGAAAACCTTGATGCCATCAAGAGAATCTTCGGTGATGGGAAATTGAATAAGGCAGGAATCGACAACGGGTCCATTGCTGTTTGTCAAAGAAAGTATATCTTTATCGGTCCAGGTTGAAGAAGCTCCTACTTTGGATAGGCGAACTAAATCATGCTCATTTTTAAAAAGGGCAAGAGCAGTCCGATGGTTGACTAACTCGAGGGACTTTTGAAAATCTTCGATATGTCCTTTTTTTGCAATGGTACGGGGTAATCTTTTTTTCGTAATGCAATGAGCTGCACAATGCCCTGCAGCAACGCCCATCTGGGCGGCAGTTGGCGGGTGACCCAAGCTCGGTGCCGCATCGAAACTGGCAGAGGCATGTTCACCTGCCCATAAAAGGTTACGGATCTTGCTCGAATAGAGGGAGCGTAGAGGAATTTCAAATGGTTGGGCTAGTGCCATTTTGCCACGATTTGAGCAAAGCATTGCCCTTTTACCATCCAATGCAGAACGGCCAACGGCAATTGAATCGAAAAACTTTTTCCCTTCAACCATATCTTGTTCGCACATCGTATAATCGCCCAATCCTCTGAATGCTCCTTGTTGAAAGAGGATTGGGGAAACCCTTTCGATTGCAAGGTGGCTGACGGTTTCTTTGAGGGGGGATCTGTTTTTCAAATAATCCCAGGCAGACCATGCGATTTCATCTGCGGTTGGCAATTTAGTGTGGCGTGGAGAAATCCATTCCAAATGGTGATAACCAACGAGGGAATGATTAAGGGACTCTAGCCAATCTACGCGTGCATCGAGTTGGTTGTCCTCCCATTTTACCCGAACCCAATCTGGGCAACTGAACGAAACGGAATTTTCCTTTCTGACAATATGTAAGAGTGTGGCTGTTCTTTGAAAGTAGGGATGTTCCGAAGTGGAAACTGCATCCCCTAAGTCGGCACCGGTTTCTCCAGGAGCCTTGGCCAGCTGGGAAAGATTGCCGGTTCCAGTGCAGTCGATAAAATATTGGGATTTGAATAAATGCCTTTCTCCTGTGCTCTGACACAGTCCGAGGCATGACTCGATCCTGTCTTTTTTTTCGTTTAAATTTACTTCGATTGTTCGTACTCCAGGTAGTAAATTGATTCGGGGTTCAGAATTTAAAATGGATGAAAATACGCGGCTTTGGCCAGCATGCGTTCCTTCAGTGTTAAATTTAATGAGCTTCAGGAAGATTTCATCGAGCAATCCTGACTCACGTGGAAAGGACGAATTGCATGCCCCGGGTAAGTCAAATGGCAAGCGTACCTCTTCCCCGATTCTGCCCCCCAAAGTATTACGAGCCTCGATTAAAGTAACCGTGCTTCCTTGGCGAGCAGCTGATATGGAGGCACAAATTCCAGCTATTCCTCCACCAACCACCAAGGTTTGAGATCTGTGAGGTGTGGTTTTCAAAAGTAATTCTTAAGGGACAAATTTAACCCTTTAAAGGTTTTGTGGAGTTTCCCCAAACTGAAAAGGTACTAATGCCACTCATTAAGTTTTTTTAATAGTAGGTGTTTAGTATTTTTAATATTGAGCGAGCAAGCTGCTTGAAATAATAAAAATGTGTTCATTCGATCCAAATTCTTAAATTTAGTTTGTCAACTCATCAGCCCTGCTTATTCATCTTGTTTGTCTTTAGCCTTTTTGTCCTAGTCCACCCGCTTATTTATTGATGAGAAATATTTTTCCACGTTGGTCCAATACCATTCCGGTAAAGTTGATCATATCGTTGGGAATACTGGGTGCAGTTGTTACAGCTGGCATTACTTATTATGCCACGCCAAAGTACACTCGCGTAGGCTACCAACCCACCCAACCCGTTTCTTACAACCATGAATTTCATGCAGGCGAGTTGGGCCTAGACTGCCGATACTGTCACACTGGGGTTGACAAGTCTTCGCATGCTAATGTACCCGGAGCAAATGTTTGTATGTCTTGTCACCAAAACATTAAAGGCGATTCTCCTTTGCTCGAGCCAGTGCGTGCTTCTTTTTATGGAGAAGATTCTAATAAGGATGGCAAACTCTCTGAGGGTGAAGATATTAATGGGGATGGTATCCTGAATGCTGGACCCGCCATTCCCTGGGTTCGTATCCACAAGGCTCCTGACTATGTTTACTTCAACCATGCGATTCATGTTAATCGCGGAATCAGTTGTGTGGAATGTCATGGCCGAGTCGACCAAATGGTTGAAGTTCATCACGACAAACACTTGAGTATGGCCTTTTGTTTGGACTGTCACCGAAACCCGGAAAAAGCCCTTCGTCCTATGGATGAGGTAACTAATTTATCCTGGCAGGCAAGTGATAAAGATGGTGTGGATCCTCTGATAGCCCAAGTCCATGCCGGCCTTGAATTGAAAGATAATTGGGGTGTTCATCCACCCCTTAGCTGTACGGGGTGCCACCGATGATTAAGGAAAATAATCCGCCGGAATTGCCCGTGGGCAAGGAATATTGGAAAAGTTTGGACAGCTTGGCGGATACGCCTGGTTTCGAGGACTGGGTTTCACGTGAATTTCCAGAGGGTGCAAGTATGCTCGATGGGGTACAACGTCGTAGCTTTGTTAAGTTGATGGC
This sequence comes from Opitutales bacterium, assembly GCA_028045305.1. Lineage (GTDB taxonomy): Bacteria > Verrucomicrobiota > Verrucomicrobiia > Opitutales > Seribacteraceae > Chordibacter. The sequence continues at coordinate 12,272 of JAOFTV010000018.1, forward strand.
TGCATCCTTTGGTTTGGCAGGACTGGGTATGACCGGTTGCCGCCGACCTGAGCATGTTATTCTTCCCTATGGAAAAAGTCCTGAGGAGTTAATTCCTGGAGTGCCTGCATATTATGCTACCTCTCAACCATCTTCTCGAGGTTACATTCCTTTAATTGTCGAAAGCCATCAAGGGCGTCCAACCAAGGTGGAAGGTAATCCTTCTTATCTCCCTTATGGTGGGAGTACTGATATTTACTCCCAGGCAAGTGTTTTAGATTTGTATGACCCAGACCGTGCTCAAGGAAGTTTTTCCCGCAAACAATTGAAGAGTGGTGTGAATCGTTGGAAGAAGGTGCCTACCGCATCTATCCTTGATTCATTAACTGAAGAAGTTTCCAGCGGAAAGGTTGCCCTGCTTGCGAATCATTCCCACTCCTTAACTCGTGGGTCTTTAATCGAAAAAGCTAAGGCTAAAGGAATTAAATTTTTTGAGCACGATGTTGTTGATTACTGTTCTGCTGAGCGTCAACTTGGAGAGGCACTGGGTATAGAGCTAGGAATGCGTGCCGTTCCAAAACTTGGATCGGCCAAGCGGGTCCTTTCTTTGGATAATGATTTTCTTGGCAATCGTGAGGCCAACGAATTAGCAAACTCCAAGTCTTTCATGGGCGGACGCAAAGTCCTTAACCCAGGTGATGCTAAGAAGATGAACCGACTTTATATGGTGGAAGCTGACCTATCCCGTACTGGCGGGGTTGCCGACCATCGTTTGCGTCTCGATTCTTCCAGGATGACGGCTTTTGCCAGCCTTGTGGCTGCTGAATTACTTTCCAAAACCAAGACCATCGATGCTGCGGTTATCAATCATTTGAAGAAACTTGGGGTTGGGGCAAAGAAACACCAGGCATGGGTATTGGAAGTGGTTGCTGATTTACTTTCCCTCCCCAAGCAATCGGTGGTTCTTGCAGGGTCTCATTTGCCTGAGGAAGTACAACTTATTGCCTATGCCATGAACCGTGCACTCGGTTCAATCGGGCAGACGATTGATTATTTACAGACTGATAATACCGATGGTTCTATCGGTTCTTTGGTTAAACTTATAGAGGATGGTGAAATCGAGAGGTTGATCATACTTGGAGGTAACCCAATTTACCACACCAAAGGATTTATTAATTGGGAAAATCTTTCGAAAAAACTCAAATACACAGCACGTTTAGGGGCATCCATTGATGAAAGTTCCCAGATTGCTGACCATCATATCGGCCAATCCCACTACCTCGAAAGCTGGGATCTCGGCTTGACTTGGGATAAGTCTGTTGCGGTACCTGTGCAACCTTTACTTGCTCCCTTATTTGATACCATTTCCGAAACCTCTTTACTTGCCCATTTAATCGGCGAAGATGGGGATGATCATTCTCGCGTAAAAGACCTTCACGAAACTCTTTCTTCTGGGGCAAGATTCGACGACTTTTTACGCCTTGGATACCTTGATTACAAGGCAACTTTAGTCAATGATGTTGATCCCAAATCTGCGATTCTTTCCATTAAGCCAAAACAGGTTAAGGCAGCACCCTTGTCTGCTGATCAATTAGATATACTCATTATTCCCGACTTTCATGCGCATGATGGGCAATATTCTAATAATGGATGGATGCAGGAGTGTCCGGATCCTATAAGCAAACTGACTTGGGATAACGCCCTGTTAATCAGTCCAGTTCTGGCATTGGAACTGGAAGCCAAGCATCCAGGGATCGGACTTTTGCCTAAACCAACCATGCTTAATAAGAGTGGTCAGATCGCGCCTGATGTAGCTCAATTTGATGGTGGTAAACAAAAAGCTCCCGTCGTAGTTGTTAGCTTGGATGATCGTAAGATTGAAGCACCTCTTTATGTACAACCAGGCCTGGCTGATTATACCGTGGTTGCTACTCTTGGTTTTGGTCGCACTCATGTCGGTCGTGTAGGGCAGGGTACTGGGTATGATTCAACACCCCTTTTGAACGGCTCAGGTTCTTTAATTCTTAAAGGTGCATCTTTAGAACCGACGGGTCGCTTTCAGATTCTGGCAAATGTTCAAGAACACTGGTCTATGGAAGGTCGGGCAATTGTTCGTGAAGCCAACGCCGATGAATATATTTCCGATCCAGATTTTGCTGATCACATGGGTGCTGAGTCGCATTCCCCACCAATGTGGGGAAAAGACCAAGATAAGTCACTTGAGGAGAAAGCTACCTCGACTCCCAGAGGTAATTCTGCTTACGAGCACCCAGATCATACATACGAAAAATCTGATGTATTTGGGATTCATCAATGGGGAATGACCATTGATTTAAATCAATGTACTGGATGCAGTGCCTGTGTCGTTGCCTGTCAGAGCGAGAATAACATTCCCGTGGTTGGTAAGGATCAGGTTCTACGTGGCCGTGAAATGCATTGGATTCGTTTAGATCGCTACTTTAGTTCAACTGCTCGTGATGGGGCAGAGATTCCATCCGATGTCCAGGTTTCCTTTCAAGGCGTTGCCTGTATGCATTGTGAAACTGCACCTTGTGAAAGCGTTTGCCCAGTCAATGCAACGGTGCATGACGAAGAAGGTTTAAACGCAATGGCATACAATCGTTGTGTAGGAACCAGGTATTGTGCGAACAATTGCCCTTACAAGGTCCGCCGGTTTAACTTTTTTGATTGGAATAAACGTAAAACAGATGAGCTCTACCAAGGGCCTATTGGTGACAAAAACGATTCCCTTGTAGACATGGGGAAAAATCCCGATGTTACTGTGCGCATGCGCGGAATCATGGAGAAGTGCACTTACTGCGTCCAACGCATTCAAGAGTCTAAGATTCGCACCAAAGTAAATGCCCAGCGCACAGCTAAACTCGAGTCTGGTAAAGATGGAGCAGGTATAAAACTCGAAACATCCGATCTAAAAGTACCAGACGGCACTATTAAAACTGCATGCCAACAGGTTTGTCCAAGCGAGGCGATTGTATTTGGCGACATTAGCGACCCCAAAAGCGAGGTCAGTAAGCTGAAAAACAATCCAAGGGATTATTCAGTCCTTGGTTATTTGAATACCCGTCCACGCACCACCTTTCTTGCAAAAGTTCGCAATCCTAACCCGCGGATGCCAGATTTTGCTTCATCACCTCATTCTGCTCGTGAATACCACGACAAAGCACATCCCTCTCATCATGGAGATGAGCATGGAGCCCATTAGAAATGTCTGAGGTTAAAGAAGTCGAAGAGCACGAGATCTTGAAAAAGGTCGATCCCGCTCCTTGGAAAGATGTTCCTTTGGTTTTAAATAATCGGGATTATAAGTGGGTTACCGACAAGATTTGTGGGATCGTAGAGGCAAAGACTCCAACTTGGTGGTGGTGGTGTTTCATTACCGCACTTTGTATTGCCAGTTTTACTGGCATGGGTTTGGTCTATCTTGTCTCCACTGGAGTCGGTGTTTGGGGTAATAATAACCCTGTAAATTGGGGATGGGCGATTGTTAATTTCGTTTTTTGGATCGGTATCGGACATGCTGGAACTTTAATTTCTGCAGTTCTTTGTCTATTGAAGCAAAAATGGAGAACATCGATCAACCGGGCGTCAGAAGCAATGACGGTTTTCGCCGTTTTGTGTGCAGGTATTTTTCCACTCTTCCATGTTGGACGGGTTTGGTTTGCTTGGTGGCTTTTCCCGATTCCTAACGCAAATGCGATTTGGCCCCAGTTTCGAAGCCCTCTTGAGTGGGATGTATTTGCGGTTTCAACATATGCCACGGTGTCGATACTTTTTTGGTACATGGGAATGATTCCCGACATGGCGGTACTCCGTGATCGTGCAACTGAGACTTGGCGTAAATATTTTTATGGATTTTTTGCAATGGGTTGGCGAAATGCTAATAATCATTGGCGAAATTTTGAGATGGCTTACCTTCTACTTGCTGGGCTTTCAACTCCTCTAGTTTTATCGGTTCATACCATCGTTTCATTTGATTTTGCTGTGGCTAATTTGCCTGGTTGGCACACTACTATTTTCCCACCTTACTTTGTGGCCGGGGCGATTTTCTCTGGATTTGGAATGGTTTTGACCCTACTTCTTCCGGTTCGTGCAGTTTTTGGTCTGCGTGATTTGATCACACAAAAACACATAGATAATATGTGCATGATCACCCTAGCGACTGGTAGTTTGGTTGGATACGCATACGCAATGGAGTTCTTTATTGCATGGTATGGAGCGAATTCCTACGAGGGTTTTGCCTTTATTAACCGTGCATTTGGTAATTATTGGTGGTCCTACTGGATCATGGTATCCTGCAATGTCATTTGTCCCCAGTTGTTTTGGTTTAAAAAGATCAGGCAAAACACTCCTCTTGTTTGGATTATTTCCATCTTCGTCAATGTGGGAATGTGGTTTGAGAGGTTTGTAATTGCCAATACTACTTTATCCCGTGATTTCTTACCCTCTTCTTGGGGTTATTACTCACCTACGGTTGTAGATATTTTTACTTTCTTTGGAACTTTTGGATTTTTCTCTGTTCTTTTCCTTCTTTTCTTACGCTTTTTACCACTGATGCCTATGTGTGAGGTAAAGTCAGTAATGCCCCAAGCTGATCCCCATGCTGATCATTGATCATGAGTGATACTATGGACATCAAATATGCTGCAGCGGCTACTTTTTCTTCCGCCAAGGAACTTTATGATGCTGCGGGTAAGGTAAAGGATGAAGGCTATTCTAACTGGGAATGCTTTTCTCCCATTCCTGTACACGGTTTGGACGCTCAAATGGGATATGCGAGATCTAAGGTGCCTAGGTTTACGCTTGCCGGTGGTGTAACTGGTTTTTTTACCGGAATGTTAATCGTGTGGTTCATGAATGAGTTTGATTATCCATTAATAGTGGGTGGTAAGCCATATTTCAGTCCTATCTATCCCTTCCCGGTATTTTATGAACTAACCATTTTGTTCGCTGCATTTGGTACTTTGTTTGGTATGTTTTTTCTAAACCGTTTACCCCAGCACAATCACCCCGTATTTGAACATCCTGAGTTTGGTCGTACTGGTGATGATAAATTCATGATCGTTATCGAAGTTGAAGATCCAAAGTTTGATGATGAGCAAACCGTTAATTTCTTAAAAGAAGTGGGCGGCCAGGCAGTGCAAATTATTCGCGAACCCATAGACTAAACAAGTGAGATACATCATACCAATCTTCGCCATTTTGGTTATTACCATTGTCTCGATCCTTGGATTTAGGGGGGATATTTCAAAAAATACTCCTATCGAAGTCTTTCCAGACATGGATAGGCAAGCGAAGTTTAAAACCCAGACTGCAAATACCCGTTTTGCTGATGGTAGTGCTGATCGCTTACCAGTTGTAGGTACTGTCTTACGTGGAACTGCGATTGATCCACAAAATGTTTTTTCCTCTCATCCAAAATTTCATTCAGTATCTTTTAAAAGTGGTAAACTCCCAAATGGTGACTGGGTAAAGAAAGTACCTCAGCAAACCGGCATAAATATGTCGACCATGCGCTTAGGCCAAGAAAAGTATAATATCCATTGCTCTGTATGTCATGGAGATTACGGAAATGGGTTGGGTGTGACTGCTCAATTTGGTCTAAATCCACGCAATCTTGCAGACCCGTCGAATTCAGGCACTTATTTGGAGTCCGCAACTCCTTGGACTGACGGACAAATTTATAATGCCATTTCAAATGGCTCTGCTTCCGGAATCATGCTTGGTCTCAAAGACAGGCTTTCTCCTGATGAACGTTGGGCCATCGTACTTTATCTTCGTGCCCTGCAGGACTATGTTGGGCAAGCAACCAGTGCAGCGAAAGGACAAGGATCATGACGGTAGATTCCTCTACTCAAGACACTCCTAAGACGGGTCTTTCCACAAAACTTTTGGCTGGTTCTATCCTCGGTCTTGGCGGTGGGTTAGTTGGATTATTTCAAGGTTTACAATCTGGTGACAAAGCCCCTTTTCTTGGATGGCTTTGGGGCTGCTCTTTCTGGCTTAGTGTTGCTATCGGCATGCTCATGTTGATTATGATTTTTCGAGTGTTTAACTCAAAGTGGAGTCCGGTTGTACGCAGGCAACAGGAACATGCACTTTCTGCTTTTCCTTGGCTTGCCTTATGCTTATTGCCTCTTTTACTTGTAGCTTGGTTTGGGAAAGATCAGGCGGGAATTCTATGGTCTTGGATTAATCCATCCAGCCCGACTATTGAGGTAAGTAGTGTAATCTCGGTGGAAGAAGATGTTCTTCATCAAAAAAAAGCAGGCTACTTGAACCTTAACTTCTTTACTCTCCGCCTTATTGCTTACTTCGGTATTTTCTGTGGGATTAGCCATTGGCTGAGAAAAGCGTCATTTTCTCAAGACAAGGATGGTGACCCAAGTTGGACACACCTGGGTACCAAAGTTTCTGCAATTGGAATACCTGCTGCGGCTTTGGCTCTTACCTTTGGTGCTTTTGATATGTTCATGAGTTTGGAATATCAATGGTTTTCCACCATGTATGGAGTTTGGTTTTTTGCTTCGGGCATGCGTGCCGCACTTGCAGTAACGATCTTGATCTGTCTTTACCTTGTTTCTAATGGCAAACTAAAGGGTTTGTTTAAACAAGCACACCAGTATGACTTGGCTTGTTTATCTCTGACATTTACGATCTTTTGGGCCTATGTCAGTTTTTCCCAGTATTTCCTGATTTACAGTGCTAATATTCCTGAAGAAACCTTTTGGTTTACTATCCGTGAAATCGATCCAAATACTGGAGTTCGATCTGGATGGTTTTGGGTAAGTATGGGTTTGATATTTGGTCATTTCTTTTTCCCTTTCTTGTATTTGCTTTTTTATCGGAACAAAGTGGATGTACCTAAACTTGTGTTTATTGTATGCTGGATTCTGGCTTTCCATTTGCTTGACCTGTATTGGAATATTATTCCAGGTCGCGAAATTGTTCCCGGTGCATTCGTTGGTTACGAAGCCCGTCCGGTTATCGGCTCCCACCTACTTTGGGGCTTATTCTCACTTGTAGGAGTTGGTTGTTTGTGTGCATGGGCAGTCATTCGAAGTTTTCAATCAGGCGTAGCTGAAATTATCCCGATTCGTGATCCCCGCATTCGTGAATCCATTAATCATCATGAGTGATCCCTCGAACCAACGGGCAGACGGATGCAGCGTCTTTTTTACCTTTTTGGTATTGGCATTATTGCTTTCCGGATTCTACCTTGCTCAACGAATTTTTGAACCGGATGCTCCAGTCCCGGTAACTGAGGCAATTGATTCTGCTCGTGCAGCAAAAGCACAGGCTCATCGTGTTCAAAATGATGAATTCTTATCTTCGGTCGATCGTTTTCACAATGAGCGTAATACCACACTTGAATCTTCGATGAGAAATGTGCTCAAGACTTACCGTGCCACTTCCAAGCCTCAACCAAAACAATCCAAATAGGTTCGCATGTCAGTAGATTCACCAGATAAGGTTATTGATCGTTCCGCAAAGTTGGTTTTTTCCTTCTTTTTGTCTTCCGCCGGTCTTTGGTTACTAACTGCTGCTTTGCTTGCATATGTAGCTGCAGCAAAACTGACCGATCCCTTTTTCTTATCAACATATGAATTTTTGACCTACGGTAAAATCAAAGTCGCTCAAGCAAATGCCTTTGTTTATGGGTGGGGAGGAAATGCGATATTTGCCGTGTCCATTTGGATATTAGCTCGTTTATCCCAAGCAGAGGTTCGAGGATCTGTCTTTATTGTTTTTGCAGGAGTTATCTGGAACCTGGCGATTACTTTTGGACTGCTTGGGATTATGGATGGACACATGAGTGGTCACGAAATGCTTGAAATGCCCACTGAGGTTTGGCCTGCTATGCTAATTTCTTACCTAATCATTACCTTTCTGGTTCTGGTTATTCATCGCTCCCGTCAAGTGCGTGAGACGATTGCTCCTCAATGGTTTATTCTTGCTGCATTACTTTGGTTTCCCGCTTTGTTTTTAATCGCCTGGAATGGATTGGAAATTAATCCAGCCCGTGGCACTTTGCAGACAGTTCTATCCATGTGGTACGGACAAAGTCTTGTTTGGTTGTGGTTAACCCCCGTAGCCTTGGGTGCTGCATACTACTTAATACCTGCTATTCTTGGTAGAACCATTGATAAGTATTACCTAGCTATTTTCGGTTTCTGGTGTATCGCTGCTCTTGCTCCCTGGTCAGTTGTTCACCATTTGGAAGGTGGTCCTGTACCCATGTGGATTCCCGCAATCGGCACAGTCATGAGCATTGCGATGGTTTTCCCAATTGCGGTGGCATCCACGAACTTTCATGCGACTGCATTTATGGATATCGGAAAGGTTTGGGATAGCTTACCTCTGAGGTTTGTTATTTTCGGTACATTGTCCTACACGGTATCCAGTTATATTGGAGTTGTTTTCTCCTTACCCGCAGTTGCGAAAATCACTCAGTTTACTATCATTAATGAGTTTCATTTCAACCAAAGGGTGTACGGATTTTTCAGTATGATTATTTTTGGAGCAGTTTATTTCGCACTCCCTCGAATCACCGGAAAGGAAATTCCCAAGGCGGCAAAATCTTTTCACTTTTGGACTTCGACTCTAGGTGTTTTGATGCTCTTACTTGCCTACCTAATTGGTGGACTTACACATGGGGTGCTAGCCGGGCAACCTAGTTTACCTTGGGCATCATCGGTCATTCAATCCATCCAGCCTTATTTCTTGATTACCAAATTTGCTTTCATCATCCTCGCTTTTTCCCAATTTGTATTTGTCGTCAATGTATGGAGAGTAATTTTCCCAAACCCATTTGCTTTCTTTGCTGCAGATGATAAGGAGGCAAGTGCATGAATAACCTAGCCAAATTTACCATTGGAATATTTCTTACTCTGGGGATGGCATGGCTTGCTTTTGTGGTCGGTGCCCGTTCTCAATTTGGAGACTTGGTGCCAACATCCGAAGTGTTGGAAGATGACGGTTCTGTTCCTGTAGATGCCGAGCTTTTTCCCACATCTCTTTCAGGTATGGCCAAGCAGGGTGCTGAAGAGTATGCTGCCCTAGGTTGCGTAACTTGCCATACTCAACAGGTAAGACGAGTGGAAGCTGGTTTTGATGTTGAGAGAGGGTGGGGGAAGCGTCCATCTGCCCCGCGTGACTATGTTTTACAGGAACATGTGCTCTTGGGTAATTCGAGAATTGGTCCAGACCTCGCAAATGTAGGTTTACGTGAACATTCTGACAATTGGTTACACCAACATTTATTCGAACCTCAGTCGATTTTTCCTTCCTCTCTTTGTCCACCCAGCCCATTTCTTTATCAACAAATTGATGAGCCGGTAAAATCCGATATTGAAATAGTTTCTAATGAAAATGCGGATGGAAATCGTTTCGTTCGACCGACAGTCCGTGCAAGCCGTCTTGTATCCTATTTGCAGGAATTAAAACAAGATTATGAACTTCCCGAAGTTTCATTTGTTGAGGTTGAAGAGGATGTTATTGAAGAGGAAGTTGTTTCCACCGATATTTCAGTTGTTAGTACTGGTGCTCCTAAATGGTTGCAGGATCAAATAGATACTGGAAAAGAAATATACATGAAGGCTGCTCCTGGCGGAGGAATGTGTTTTACATGTCACCAGCAAAATGGACAGGGTCTTGCTGGCCAGTTCCCCCCACTTGCTGGTTCCGACTGGGTGTTGGGTGATAAGGAACGATTGATTAAGATCTCTATGTATGGACTTATGGGAGAGATTGAAGTTAATGGGGTTAAATATAATAATGTCATGGCTCCCCCTGGTATTCCTCCCGGTTCCTTGACGGATGAACAGATTGCCAGTGTGCTTACTTACATTCGAAACGATTGGGGTAATTCTGCATCTGCTGTTTCAGCAGAAGAAGTTGCAACTGTTCGTGAATCATTAAAGGGTCGGGCTCCCATGCAAATGTTTACAGCCGCCGAGCTTACAACTCCAGTACAATGAGCGATGATCCAAAACACAGTGGCAATTTGCCGATAGAGACGGAATTTTCCGATGAAGAAATCGTTAAATCTCATGTCGAACTTGCCAAAACTAAACACGAACCAACGGCCAATTTTCTGTTGGCTCCATTGGTTTTCGTTTTTGTGTTTGGTTGCTTGATTTTTGTTTGTTCTATCCAGTTGGCACATTCAACCAATTCTTTTCAACTCCATCCACCTGTAGAAATTGTTGAACTTACACCAGAGGAGAAAGAGGCCTTGCGGATGGACAGGAAAATTACTTCAGGAGAAAAGATTTTTGCTGCCCGTTGTGCTTCTTGTCACCAAGCAAATGGCTTAGGTATTGAAGGCCAGTTTCCTCCACTTGCTGGATCTGAGTGGGTTTCTGCAGATCCAGGCGTAATTGCCAATGTGATCATCAAAGGTCTGAAGGGAGAGATTTTGGTCAAGGGTAAGAAGTATGGTACTTCTGCAGCGGTAAATATGGCCGCTGTACCTATCTCAGATCGTGAAATTGCAAATGTTTCAACCTATGTGAGGCAAGCCTGGGGGAATTCATCTGCTGAAGTGTTGGAAGATGATGTATCCCGTATTCGTGCTGAATCATCTGGTATGCAAGATCAATGGGTTGGAGCAGAACTGAGGAAGATGTTTGCCGACTCCTTTGGTCAATAAATCTTTTTAGTCAGCTTCTGTCTATGATGGATTGTAATTGTCCATCTTCTATCATTCGTTCAGATTGTTTTCGGTGATTAGAATATTTTCTCTATTTTTTTTGAATATTTTTTTTATATTCTGCTCATATGCGAATATTGAACTTCAACCTTCCGAAAGACCCGAGCATCACTTTCCTCAGCTTCAAGAAATTATTCAATTACTTGACGAAAATGCACCCGAATTATTGGTCAGTACACTGAAGCTAGAGGAAGCTAAACTTAATCAAAAAGTTGCGGCTGCTGAAAGAGGCTTTAGACTTGGAGCAAATCTTTCTGGATTCTCTATCCAGGAGGATAGACCTAATCGAGATTTTGATCAAAGATACAAAGCTTTTGCAGCCATTCATGCACAAAAACCTTTGTATCATTGGGGAGCTTTAAGGGCAAAAGAATCGATTTCTCTAATCGAAAAACTCCAAGCACATACCGATCTGTCCTTTGGCAAGAGGCTATTAATCGGTGAGGTTCGTAGCCTCTTTCTTGAATTGGTTGTTTTAACCTTTCAGAAAGAATTGACCAGTGAGGGTGTAAGATTGGCTACTCAAAACCTTAAGAATATAAATCAAAGACTTGGACAGGGTATGGTTTCGATGGTTGATGTTGGGGAATCGGAAATTGCATTGCTTAAACAAGAAATTGAATTATCGGAACTGAACCTATTACTGGGAAAAGAAGAAGCCCGCTTACGTTCACTATCAGGTTTCAATGATGTGTTAGATTTTACGGTGCGTTCTCCTTTTATGAGGTTTTGCATGGAATATGAATTCCCAATTAACTTACCAATTTTAGTAGCCTCAACGAATACGGAAATACAACAATTAAAATCTTTGATAGAAAAAGAGGAGCAAGAGGTCTTGATTGCTGAATCAGAGTTGAAACCAAAGATAAATTTTGTTGGTTCTCTATACCAAGATCAGGTTGATGCCGTTTCCAACCAAGACAGGGTTAACAGAAATAACATTTTATTTGGACTCGAAGTGAATTGGGCTTTATGGGATTCGGAAAAGAGTAAAAATAAAAAGAGAGCTGCTTTGCTTCGAAAAAGAAGGCATGAAACGAATTTATCAAAAGCAAATAGGGAACTTCGTATGTTCACCGAATCTATGAGGAAGGAGCTTCTCTCACTTTCGGATCGTATAGTTTTGAGTAGAAAGCTGCTGCTGTCTTCCCAGTTAAGATTGGATAAGTGTAAGCTCGAATTTTCTCAAAACAGAAAAAGTTCTTCTGACCTTTTATCCGCTCAACTTGATCTTGATGATGCAAAACTCTCGAATCTAAAAGCCGTCTGTAATTATATGAGTACCCTGGATTTGTATGAACAACAGTTGGGGCTATCTACTTTTCCAATTTCTCACAAAAATGATGAAAGCGAATAGAGTCATTCAAGTTGCCCTGTGCATCTGTTTACTAGTTGGTGTGATTTTGTTTTTGCGATCGGGTCTCGATCAAAATGTACTAGTTTCAGCAGCTCGTTTGGGGACCATTAGAGATTCAGTGGTGGGTAATGTAAAAGTATATGCAACATCCACATTTAAATTACGGGCGATGAGTCAGAGCTTGGTTACTGAAGTGGCGATAGCTCCTATGGGAAAGCCCATACAGGTTGAAGAAAACCAGACCTTGGTTAAACTTCAGGCGGAAGATTTAGAGCGTGCTTTTTTTGCTCTTGAATTGGAAAAAAAACACTTTTCTGAACGTAATGAGGTTGGATCTCTCGCAGGGATGGCATTACATATTCTAGAAAAAGAGCTTAAATCGATCGAGGAGTTAGTTGCCGCAGAAAGGCAGGCTGCTTTTGATCTGGAGGTTAAGAGAAGTGAAGTGAATCGGCTGAGAGCACAGGTGGAAATGGAAGAACTGAACGCCCGGCACTTTTTGCAAAATAACCAGTTAAAGTTTGCAAATCTTTCTGCAGAAATGACGAAAAGAACAATAAGCAGTCCTATTGATGGTGAATTTTCTGAATGTTTCGTTTCTCCTGGAAATATTGTCATGGTTGGAGAGCTGGTTGGTGTTGTTCATTCAAATGATCGAATAATTGAGGTATCTCTTAACGAAGAGGACTTTGTTGCATTGGAGGAGGGGATGGCTGTTGCGGTCAACTTGTTTTCGATGGGGGAGCAAGTTTTGTTCGCAAAAATTTCTTCACTTTCTTCTTCTGTTGAACCTCAGTCAGGCACTAGAAAACTTTTCGTATCTATGGATGATGAAGCAAATATTCCGGTGGGAAGTTCGGGTAAAGCCGAAATTATATTGTTAGAAAAGAATGATGCCCTTGTGCTGCCCACTAAAGCCCTGCTTGGAGATTCCGTTCTAGTTGTGAGTTCTGGAGTAGTGGAAAAAAGAAAAGTTGTAACAGGTGCCCAAAACTTAAAGACAGTTGAAATTATCGAAGGTATAGGAGTTTCGGAGCAAGTAATTGTTGAGACACCTCATCTTTTTCAAAGCGGTGACCGAGTTAATCCTACTCTACTTGATTTCAAAGATTAAACCATCCCGATCACCAACTCATGCTATCTTTGGAATTGGCACTGCGCTATGTGATTTCCCGCAAACGCCCGATGGCCATGAGTTTATTGGGCATAGTCTTTGGGATTTGCTTTTTTGTTCTTACCCAGGCTCAAACGGCTGGTTTTGAGGCTTTTTTTATCCGCACAATTCTTGGTACTAATAGTGCCCTACTTATCTCCGACCGTTTTCAAAACAGCGATGGAGTGGTTCATGAAATTGATGAAAATGGACGGACCCGGTTCCTTTTCAATTCTCGTGAAGGTTCCCGCTATCGGGATGGTATCGATCACCCCGAAATGGTCCATTCTGCCTTATCAGATTACCCTGGCATTACAGGTGTGTCTGAGGTTTTGCGAGGGCATGGAGTTATGCATTCAATCAGTAACAAAAGTTCAGTAGAATTACATGGTATTCATTTGCATGATCATCAAAAGGTTTCTGATATTGGGAAATATGTATCGCAAGGCTCAACCAACCGTTTTGCGACAGATCCAATGGGAGTCCTTATCGGATCAAGAATTTTTCTGAAACTAGGAATTCAAATTGGTGATCGTGTATCTTTAAGTGGGGGGAATGAAAATATTCAACTTCGTGTATCGGGAGTTTTTGAATCGGGTGTAAATGAAATTGATAAGAACCGAATTTATTTACATCTGAAAACTGCTAGGTCTTTTCTCAATCGTCCATTTGGTGGAGCGGTTTTTCAGGTTTCTTTAGAAGATCCAGGCAACGCCCCTGCGATAGCTGATCAAATGCAATCCTTCTTGAACCATCGAGTAGTAAGTTGGCAAGAAAGAGAGCAGGTCTGGTTGGATGTTTTTAAGGCCTTACGTTTGTCATCAGCAATTACAGTTTCTACTATTCTCCTACTTTCTGGCCTGGGAATTTTTAATGTTTTCGCGATTATGGTAATTGAAAAGAAGCGCGATATCGCAATTTTACGCTCTATGGGATTTACCCAAAGTGATGTATCTTCAATTTTTTTGTGGCAAGGTGTAATCGTTCTTATTCTCGGAATTATACTTGGTTCATTACTTGGTATTTTATCCACATATGGGGTGTCTCAATTACCGTTGAGGATTCGGGGAATTTTTTCTACCGACAGTTTTGTGGTTCATTGGGATCCATGGCACTACATCTGGGCTGCTCTGATCTCTACAATTTTCGTGACTGTGGCAACCTGGATTCCTGCCCGTAGAGCTTCTAAGATTGAACCGGCAAAAATCATCAGAGAGACCAATTAAAAATTTATCTATGTCTGTACCTATATTATGTGCACATAATTTATTTTATGATTTTGAGGAATCAGGTAACTCAGTACCTGTCCTAAGGGATCTTTCTTTGGATGTAAAACCTGGGCAAGTGACTTCTGTAGTAGGTCCATCCGGTTGTGGTAAAAGTACGCTGCTTTATCTTTTAGGCTTATTGGATAAGCCGGAAAGTGGGGAAATTCTCCTTGAGAATAATTCAATGACGCAAGCAAGCGAACAAAAGAGGACAGAAATTCGAAATGAAAAGATCGGCTTTGTCTTTCAATTCCACTTCCTTATCAAGGAGCTAACGGTTTTAGAAAATGTTCGTCTTCCAATTCTGAAATCGGGAAAAAGTTTACAGTCGGCAAATGCCCAATCGGAAGAGATCTTAGAGAAATTAGGTTTGATTGATAAACTTAATCGGCCTGCTTTCAAACTTTCCGGGGGAGAACAGCAAAGAGTCGCGATTGCCCGGGCACTGTCCAACTCACCGAGAATACTATTAGCGGATGAACCAACCGGGAATCTGGACAGTTCTAATTCAGATGCTGTTTTTGAAATATTGAACGAGTTTGCCCATGAAGGGGGGATCACGGTTGTCATGGTTACTCACAACATGGACTTGGCCCAGAGGTCAGATGAAATTATCAGAATGATGGATGGTCGTATTGTTACTTAAACCCTCTTGTTTTTCGAATTAATTGATAGGCTTCGTTTAGCAGAGATGCTTGCTCATTAGTAAAAACGATTAGTTCAGCAGGTAAGTTTTTCCCCATCAATTTATCTGGATGTAGCAGAGCCATTTTCTTTCGGTATTCTCCTTTAATCTCTGCATTCGTAGTAATTTCACTGACCCCCAGCATCCGGTATGCCCAATAATGATCATCAGATCGTTTGTTTTTAGGCGTATGAGAAGTTGGGACATATTCACCTTCTAACCATTTGCGAACAGTTCCTGTTGGTAATTTTAGGAGATTTTCTCCCATCAGCAGGCAGCGTAATTGAAGATCGCTTGGTTTTCCCTTCTCCGAACAGGCGATCTCATACATTCCTCCCAAAAAAGAGAGGCTCATTGTTGAGTTCTCCCGCATTAGGTAAGAACTGTTTTTAAAATCCTCCCGGATTGAAGTGGAGCTGGTTTTTGCTTTTCGGAAAACTGATTTTGCAAAACTTTGTTGGCCTCCAGTTAATTTCATTCGGTCGATGAGAGATTGAACAGTATCAATCTCCTTTGAGGAAATTCCTCCATCTGCCTTTGCAATCTTGGCAGCACAGCTAAAAAAATATGCATAGTAGTGGAGCAATGCTTTTTTTTCGTCATTGGGATAGGTTTTTTTTCCTTCGTCAAACCAATGTCCGATTGATGCACCGATTATGCCACCAAGGGGACCACTCAAGAGACCAAAGCCAGAACCAACAATTTTTCCCCACCAATTCAATTTAACAGTAGGTTGACAAAAGGTGAATTAACGCTGTCTGTAAGTGTCAGGATTGGGGCCAACTGGATTACCAGTATTAGGAACTACCTGTACACAACGATCGTCCCACAATTCGATCATATCCATATCTTTGGCATTCGTAACTTCCAACTGTGGAAGGTTATGTTTTTCCAACCAAGCTAAAATAGGTGGAATAGCCAATTCTGGGTTTTGAGCACGAGCGGTTACAATTTTTACCCGATAGCCAAGTTCAATCCAGATTTTTAACCTTTTTACCATTTGGGGAACCGGTTTGCCAATATGGTCAAAACCTTGCCACGCGTCGGCTTCGGCAAGTGTGCCATCCAAATCTACTCCTATCCATTGTCTGGACTCAGCTTCTCCTCCGTATTGATTCATGTCAGTAAGGGGCAAGCCACGTGCGTGTGGCACCCGCACTTCAAGTTTCTTACTTGAGAATGCTTGCTTAAAAAAACGAAACATAGATGATTAATCAACAACATCAAACTCTGCATCAAGCCTCATTTGGCTTCAACCCTTTTTCTCGTTATTTCATGCTTTCATTGGCTTCATTTGAATATTTCAGCATCCAGGGAGTTCCTTTTATTTTATTCGCATGGGTCGGTATGTGGGTCCTTCGACCTATTGCAACCCTGCTTCATGAATTGGGTCATGGAATCCTTGCCTGGGCACTTACCAATGATGAAGTAGCCGTCCGTGCCGGCAAGGTAAGCGGTAAACAGTTCAGGGTGAGTAAACGGTTTTCAATTGAGTTTTCTTTTCGAAATGGCCAGGAGGGATGTACCAAATATACAGAGGCTAAATCGTCTATTTTTTCCCGATTCTTAATCTTACTAGGTGGGCCGAGTGCATCTCTTTTTTTTATGGTACAATCTGGTTATTTACTGTTCTCTCAAAGCCTTAACCTATGGGTAGAATTACCGTTGATTAGCTGGTTTTGTTGCAATGCGCTTGGTTTCTTGCGGGCGGTAATACCTATGCGGCTTAAGGCTACTGAATCTTTTCCTGATGGCCCACCGAGCGACGGATTACAAATTTTTAAACTGTTTTTCCGGAAAAATTAGGGAGAATCGGAGGGCGGACAATTTATTCTGATTGGTTGTCAAAAAGGGTGCGGTATAACATGCAATTTTGGTAAACTTCTTCATGTGACCCATCCGCAATGATTTTACCACATTCCATAACAAGGATTCGATTGGCCAAACGAATCGAACTAAAGCGATGTGCAATCATAATAGTGGTCTTTCCTTCGGTTAGCTTTTTCATGGCTTGATGGATTTTTTCTTCACTTTCGCTATCAAGAGCGGATGTTGCTTCGTCGAGCAGAAGGATAGGGGAGTTTCGATAAAAAGCTCTTGCTAAGGCAAGTCTTTGTAACTGTCCACCGGAAACCCGGCTGCCTTTTTCTCCAATCTTCTGCTTACCTTTCAACTCCATGTCGGATACGAATTCCCAAGCATGAGCATTTATCAGTGCATCCTCAATCGTCCCAGTTGAGTGAATGGATTTTCCAAGACGAATGTTTTCCTCGATAGTATCGTCAAATAGAAAAGGTTTTTGAGGAACAATTGCGATCGCTTCTCTTAGCTCAACAAGCGAGAGTTTCCGGAAATCCTTGCCATCGAGAAGTAAAATGCCAGCAGTTGGGTCATGCAGCCGGTTAAGCAATCCGGCAAAGGTTGTTTTCCCTGCTCCGCTTGGTCCCACTAAGGCAACAATCTCACCTGGGTTAATAGTTAGGTTTAGGCAATCAAGAGCTTTTAGATTCTTTTTATTAACTTCGTCTAGAATGGGGTATTGAAAGGATACTTCTTTAAATTTTATTTTTCCGCTGATTTTGTTTAGCGGGGTGGGGGATGGGGGATCAGTTATGCTTTCTTCGGCATGGAGGACTTCCTGTAATCTTTTAAGGGATGCGAGACCTTGTTTAATAGTGTTGTGGATAGAACCTAGCTTCTTGATTGGCTCATAGGACATGTATAGAGCCACAATTACGGGAACAACTGCATCCAAATGAATGGATTTTCGGGCAGCTTGGAAAATAGCTACCGATATTCCAGTGGCGGTGATGATTTCAATCAAGGGCGTGAGGATGTGGGAGTATTTGACGACTTTCATCCGGGCGATCAAAAAATTTTCAGATTGCTTCCGAAAGCGTTCAATTTCTCGACCTTGTAGATTAAGGGACCGGATTTCGGCAGGTCCTGACAGGTTTTCACTGAGAACCGAAGATAATCCGCCTGCACGTTGTTGTAAATTGAGTGCTTTTTTCATCAACAATGCACCGACCCTTCGAATGGGAAATACACACAGTGGAATGGCAACGAGGCATAGTAGAATAAAAGCCATGCCTTCTCGTTGGATTGCCATAACAGCGAGGGCGGTGATAGCTCCGATGAAAGTAATAGGCTGCCGGATTAAATCATTACTTACTGAAAGAACGGCGGATTGTAGCTGTGCAGTGTCTGCGGTGACACGGCTGAGCAAATCTCCAGATTTATGCTGTTGGAAAAATGCAAGGGGAAGGCGTTGGATTTTTGCAAATACTTCGATTCGTATTTTTTCCAAAACTTTCATTCCGCAAAAGTTAATTAAGTACGAGTTAAAAAAGCTGCTTACTCCCCGAATGAAAAAGACTATGGGAAACCAGGAAACGTAAAAGAAAATCTCCCAGCTTGTTAAGCGAATGGCATCTTTCTCGGATGGAAAAATCTTGGGGAACACTTGGTCCGTCATAAAGGGCAAGCCGAAGCCGCTGGAAATTCCATAAATTGCCCCAAAAAAGAGAGCCCCTGTGAAGGCGACCCAGTATGGTTTCAGGTATAAAAAATAAGGAAGCAAGCTAGAGATCTTGGGGTAATCTGAAGGGGCTTGCGGGTTATTGTTCATGAAATTTATGCAGGATTTACTATCCTAGCTTTTCGCTGAACCTATCTGCAAGCATAGCTTGTTCTTTAAGATAATTTGCAGATTGGCTCCGAAGGTTTGAGAATTGATCCCCGGTCATTCTCCAATTCCAGTTTCCGCAAGGTTCTCCCGGTGTATTAAAGCGGGCATCTTTGCCTAGGGACAACAAGTCCTGTGCAAGTACGATAACAAGCTGGGAGACGCTACGGTAGGCATGCCTGAGCATATCCCAGCCAGGAGTAGAGCCATCAATGTTAAGGTAGCTCCTGAAAAAGGAACGGGTAGTTTCATCGGTCGAATGATACCAACCGCAGGATGTGTCATTGTCATGGGTACCGGTATAAAGAACGAGGTCCTTTGATAAATTATGTGGTAGATAGAGGTTTTGTGGATTTCCATCGAATGCAAATTGAAGAACAGCCATTCCGGGCAACCCTGCTGAAGTTCTTAAGTCTCGCACCCCTTTGCTAATGTCGCCCAAATCTTCAGCAAGAAAGGGCAGGTGAGGGAATGCTTCTGTTATGATTTCCCAGAACTTTAGCCCTGGTCCTTTTTCCCATGTCCCTTTTTTTGCATCTTTTGATCCCTGTGGAATCGACCAATAATCATGAAAGCCCCGAAAGTGATCAATTCTTACAATTTCAAAAAGTTCCAATTGATCCCGAATTCTTTTGATCCACCAGTCGTAGCCATCGGCACGCATTTCCCCCCAATTATAAAGAGGATTTCCCCATAATTGGCCGGATTCATTGAAGTAATCTGGGGGTACACCGGCAACAGCCTGGAAAATACCATCCTTATTGGTTTGAAAAAGTTCACGGTTCCACCATGTGTCCGAGGAGTCCGGAGCAACATAAATGGGCAGGTCTCCAATAAGAGATATTCTTTTGGACTTTGCATATTGGTGGAGTTTATTCCACTGAGAGCGAAAGATGAATTGCAGGAAGATGTGAAAATTATACTCCTCAGACAATGTTTGAGGAAGCGGAGATCTTGAAGCATTTTTATCAGCCTCATTCCATAACCACCAGGGGTTTAGATCATTTTTGGTCTTGAGGGTTTGATACTTGGCAAATGGTTCCAGCCAACTTGAATGCAATTCTTTAAAATCATCTAGATTTCCGTATTCGTTTTCCAAAGGATTTGGGTCTTGGAGGTATTTCCTGAGAGCAAGTCGCATGATTGGAAAAAATGCCTCCCACAGAGACCCGTAATCGACTTGATCAGGAGAAAAATGATTTAATGGAGTTAAATCCTCATTGGTTAGGTATCCTAAGGAGACGAGCGCTTCCAAATCTATAAAATATGGATTTCCTGCAGAGGAAGAAAACACCTGGTAGGGCGAATCTCCAAAGCCTGTAGGTCCGACTGGACACATTTGCCAATAGGAAAAACCTGCATCGGATAAGAAATCGACCCACTGGCGTGCTGATTTCCCTAAGCAACCAATGCCATGTCCACCCGGTAATGAACTTGGATGCAAATGTACACCAGCAGCTCGTTTATTTAACCATCCAGGTAACTTTGTTACGGAGGGCACTGAAGAACCCTTATTAGACATAATGTATATTGTGCGAACTATTTACTTGGTCCCCAGCGTTTAGTAAATGGATAATAAACGAACAAGGCACGGCCCACTAATTCATGTTCTGGAACAAATCCCCAAGCTCTACCGTCAAGGCTATCAGTGGAATTATCGCCCATGGCCAGGTAACCATTGATTCCAGTTGGATTGTCAGGATCGTTTTTGTGAGGAACTTTTAAAATGGATCGGTTAGCAAGAAGTCCCTCGGCACGATAGCCGGGATAATCTGCAAGAAGTTGATCGCCGGCAGACTCTGCAAAGTATTCAGTTTGCCTACGGTTTTCATCAAATGCGCTGGAACCGTCGATATTTTTATCATTGCGGTATAATATACCGGGTACGCCTTTTCGTACATCGGTTCCATTTGTGAAGATAGACTTGGGCACACGCATTTCTAATTGGTCTCCAGGTTCGCCAACCAATCGCTTGATGTAATACTTGTCTTCACCAATTTGAGAAAAACTTTTTGTTCCTAGCTCATAGTTAAACCGATCAATACTTTCTGTTCTAAAAACAATTGGATCTCCGACTTTTGGGGTAATAAAGTTGTAACTCATACGGTCCACAAACAAAGCATCCCCAAGCAAAACATCAAAGGCCAAAGGAATATCCCCTTTGGAAAATTTCTTTTCTGTAAGTTTTAATCTACCACGACTAAGGGATTCATCCTGAGGGATAATCATAGGCAGATCGCGAAGGCTTTCTATTCCTGCAAATTTTTTGGACAATAATTCGTCCATGTCAAATTCTGCCGGAACTTTAATCGAATGCTCTTTGCCTCCAATTTCAAAGACATATTCTCGAACCATTGTGGGGATAATAAAAAATCGCCCATTAGGGAAATTTGCCTGTACATAGCGGTGACTCGACCCATTTTGAAGAACTAAGTACAAGGTACCTGAAGATTCTGCCTCCATTCGGTAATGAGATGCACCAAGCAGAAGTTTATCCGCTCCTCTCTCAAGAAGGTTTGGTGGCTCTTCTTCATAAATATGAGGAGTCATTCCGTAGAATGAAGGAAACATCGAATTTGTAGGAATAATAAAAGGTTGCACAAAAAAGCTACGGATTCCCAAAATAACGATCGCTGCGACCAGGAACATTTCTACATTTTCTACCCAATTTTTCTTGTGGTAATATGAACCGCCAGATTTACGCAGTGCTTCATCTAGAATTCGTGCCTTTTTTTCGAGTTCCTGAGAACTTATGTCTTTTGCCTTTAGAGCGTCTCGTAATCCGTGGTTAGCAATCTGCAGGGCTCTTTCTTCAATTGGAGGCAATCGATCGTTTCGGTAAAACCAAACCTTCAAGCCAATACGCAGAAGTTCCTTAGCTCCTTTGCGCTCTCTACGGTTTGCTTTACGTACTTGGTTGGAAACGGTCATAAACTCTTAGGAATAAAAAATTTTAAATATTTACAGTATGGAAAAATGAGGATCGGATCAATTCGAACTCTTGAGTATTTGCACGAAGGCTTCTTGGGGAATGTTTACATTACCGATCTGCTTCATTCTCTTTTTTCCTTCCTTTTGCTTATCTAATAATTTTCTTTTTCTGGAAATGTCGCCGCCGTAGCATTTTGCAGTTACATCCTTGCGCATAGCACTGATGGTTTCACGGGCAATAATTTTGCCTCCGATGGCAGCTTGCAGAGCTATTTTAAACAATTGTCTTGGTAAAATATCTTTAAGTTTTGAACAAAGCACCCTACCCCGTGTTTCCGCCTTGTCTCGATGAACAATGGTCGAAAAGGCGTCAACAGGTTCAGCGTTTACCATAATTTCCATACGAACAAGGAAAGATTCAACATACTCGTCCATATCGTAATCCATTGATCCATATCCATGAGTTACACTTTTTAAACGATCGTTAAAATCGACCAGAATTTCATTAAGAGGAAGATGACAGGTGAGCATGACCCGAGTTTCATCAATTGTTTCGGTATTGCTGCAGGTTCCTCTCTTTTCCGTAACCAGAGCAAGCAAATCTCCAATCGATCCATTGGGGGCGTGGATACGAGCGATAATGGTAGGCTCTTCAATTTTGATGATTTCAGATGGATCAGGCAGTTCTAATGGATTATCGACTTCAATGATTTCTCCCGTAGTTAGGGTGACCCGATATATTACACTCGGATAAGTAGAGATGAGATCGAGTTCATATTCCCTCCTCAATCTTTCCTGAATGATTTCCATGTGGAGTAAACCTAGGAAACCACAGCGGAATCCAAAGCCCAAAGCAACCGATGTTTCTGCCTGATAACTAAATGATGCATCGTTCAGGCGCAGTTTTCCAACGCTCCGCTTAAGTTTTTCGTAGTCAGATGTATCTAGGGGGTATAAACCAGAGAATACCATAGGCCTGACTTCCTTGTAACCAGGAAGCATTTTTTCAGCTGGAGCCTCCGCTAGAGTTAAGGTATCACCGATCTTGATATCTGCAACATCACGGATGCCGGTGACCACATAACCGACTTCTCCCTCAGCCAGAGTGGGCTTGGGTGATGGCGTTGGGACAAAAGTGCCCAATTCCTTAACCTGGGTCTTTCTTTGGTCACTCATTAAGAGAATGGTATCATTTTGAGAAAAAGTTCCAGAAAATACTCGAAGGAAGCAAATAACGCCTCGATAGGGATCATATTGGCTGTCAAAAATAAGAGCTCTTGGTCTTGGATGATCCGTCCACCTCGGAGGAGGAAGCCGATGAACCACGGCTTCAAGAATTTCATCCACCCCAATGCCAGATTTTCCGCTCGCAAGGATGGTTTCTTCCGCTGGGATTGCGAGGATTTCCTCTATTTGATTAGACACTCGAGCCACATCGGCACTGGGCAGGTCCACTTTATTGATAACTGGAATAATGCTGAGACCTTGAGCATCAGCGAGCTGAGCATTTGCCAATGTTTGGGCTTCCACCCCCTGGGATGCATCGACTAGGAGCAATGCACCTTCGCAAGCAGCCAAACTTCTGGAAACTTCGTAGGCAAAGTCAACATGCCCAGGTGTGTCGATTAGGTTAAAAGTGTAGTCCTGTCCATCTTTTGCTCGGTATTTAATAGTTACCGGATGGCACTTAATGGTAATCCCGCGTTCTCTTTCCAGATCCATTGAGTCAAGGAGCTGTTCCTTCATTTCTCTTTGCATCACCGTATGGGTGCGTTCGAGTAGACGATCGGACAAGGTTGTCTTGCCGTGATCGACATGCGCGATAATACAAAAATTACGAATCCTTTGCGTTTCCACCATTAAAAAGTTGACCACCCCGTGTTTCTCTCGACAAAAGTCGAAGGAGCACACTTAAGTGTTACTAGTTATATTTCATAAAACGAAACAATGGACAAGAATCGACTTCACGGAGTGCACACCGCATTGGTTACCCCAATGGCGGAGGGTGCGGTTGCATATGCAGATTTGGAACGCTTGATTGAGAGACAATTGGAGGCGGATATTTCGGGCTTGGTTCCTTGTGGAACCACCGGAGAGTCTCCCACCCTTTCTGAATCAGAACACCTGCAGGTCATTCGTACCTGTATAGAGGGAGCCAAGGGCAAAGCCCTGGTGATTGCCGGAACTGGAGCTAATTCAACAGCCGAAGCCCTTTCCCTTACTCAGGCCGCGGACGAGGCGGGGGCGGATGCCTTTTTACTGGTAGCTCCTTATTACAATAAACCAAGCCAGGAGGGATTGTATGCACATTTTAGTGCCCTTGCTGAGAGCACGGAGAAACCAATTGTTCTATATTCTATCCCCTCGAGGTGCGGAATTGAAATTTCCACAGCAGTAGTTACTCGGTTACGAGAAAAGTACCCCCATGTTTGTGCCCTCAAGGAAGCGGGTGGTCGTTCTTCCAAGGTTTCTGAAACCCTAACCTCAATAGACGATGAATTTGTGGTCTTGTCAGGTGACGATGGTTTAACCCTACCCTTCATGGCATGTGGGGCAAAAGGAGTTGTCAGTGTCGCCTCCAACTTGGTTCCTGAAGTGGTTACGGAAATGGTCAATCTAGCTTTATTGGGAGATTACGAAGAAGCCCGTAAAATTCACTTGGCTAATTATGGATTTTTTACCGATCTGTTTTGCGAACCTAATCCTGTACCGGTTAAAGTTCTCATGCAAATGAAAGGATTGCTTGAAACATCGGAAGTTCGTCTACCTTTGTGTCCTCCTTCCGAAGAAAACCTTAATTTGATCAGAAGTATTAGTTCAGAAATTTCTCTACGCGAAAAAGTTGGTTTATGAGTCTTAATATATTACTTTGTGGTGCCGGGGGCCGGATGGGCCAAGCAATTTCATCTATTTCTCAGGAGCATGGTTGCACGATTTCCTTTCCGGTGGATTTGGACGATGATCCAGCCGACGGGATTGAATCCTGCGATGTGGTGATCGATTTTTCTCTGAGGGAAGCAACCCTTCAATTAGCTCGGTTGTCCTCAGTAGCAGGCAAGCCAATGGTGATTGGAACAACTGGACATGGATCAGAAGAAAAGGCTGAAATTGAAGCTCTTTCTTCGAAAATTCCAATGGTTTGGGCTGGAAATTTTTCTACTGGTGTAAATTTGCTCTTTTATTTGACCGAGCAAGCGGCCCGTGTGCTGGATGACCAATCCGATTTTGATCCCGAGGTCATTGAGATGCATCATCGATTAAAAAAAGACGCTCCTAGTGGAACCGCTGATCGGCTTTTAGAAATTCTCAAGGATTCCCGAAAACTTGGGGCTGATCAGGTTGCTCATGGGCGCAGTGGGATAGTCGGTGAACGTCCAGCCAAAGAGATTGGATCTCACGCTTTGCGTGGCGGTGATGTGGTTGGTGATCATACAGTACTTTTTGCCGGCATTGGGGAAAGGATCGAACTTACTCATCGTGCAAGCGACCGTAAAATCTTTGCAGCCGGGGCGTTGAGGGCAGCGAAATGGGTGGGAGGTCGTTCACCCGGACTCTATTCGATGCAAGATGTTCTTGGGCTTTCTTCCTGAAATCAAATGATTGCATTTATTGAAGGTAATCTAGTCGAGTGCCAATTGAATTTGGCGGTCATTCAAACAGGTGGTATCGGGTATGAAATTCATGTGCCATTAACAACCTCTGAAAAATTGCCCGCGCTTGGCGAATCCGTAAGGCTGCATATTCAGGCAACTTATCGTGAAGATTCTCAAACTCTTTATGGTTTCATAGATCGGGAATCTCGGGATTTTTTCCGCATGATTGTAGACAAAGTTTCAGGAATTGGGCCTAAGATTGCACTAAACCTTCTTGGCTCCCTCTCCCTCCCAACATTAAAGAATTCAATCGCTCATGGAGATGTGAGCATGCTTTCTAAGGCCCAGGGTTTAGGAAAAAAGACAGCCGAACGAATTGTGGTTGAACTTAAGGATAAGGTGCTTCCCAAGGGAACGACCCTTGTGTCCCAATCTGTCAATAAACCGAGTACGCCCCTTGAAAATAAACAAGATATACTTCCCCCTGATTTAGGTGTTTACGGAGATGCCGTGTCTGCCCTTCTTACCTTGGGCTACAAGGCAACGGACGCCGATCAGGCTGTGCGTAGGGCAGCTGAAACTATTGGTAAGGATTGCACGACCGAAGAATTAATCCGTAAGGCTTTGGGTCGTTAAGGCGTATTTTTGAAAATGTAGGTTTGCATGTATTTTCCTGCCTCTTGAACTACGAGTTCAAGGTCGTTTTCTTTTGTCCACATACAGGCAATTGCAGACGCGAGACGACATCCAGTGCCACGGACTTCAGTACCTTGAGGAATTCTTGGCCACTTGTACTCGATCACTGGGTTTGTGCTATCTGCCAAGAGATCAATTGACTGATCCCCAAATCCGTGCCCACCTTTTAGTAGAATGGACCTGCTCCCGAGTTCCCTACATTTCTTGACCAGCGAGTGAGGCCTTATTTTTTCCGAAGAATTGAGGCCAAGTAATTGACGGGCTTCATCTAGGTTTGGGGTTAGCAGGCTAATGCGGGGAAGTAATTCCTCCACCATACAACCCCATCCTTTTTCACTTATTAGGTGGTGCCCGTTACTCGTTTTTTGAACTGGATCGAGAACCACTTTTTTACACGATGATTGATCCAGGAATTCCCCCACCATTCTGACGGCTGATTCGTCAGGCAGCATACCAATCTTAATCGCATCCAAGTCTTCCTCCAGCAGGTCATTTAATTGACTCTCGAATCCTAATCCGGGTACGGAATAAATACGGATCCTCGATGGATTTCCTTGAAGGGTGATTGCACTAATTATAGGAAAAGGCTGACCGCCAAGATTAAGGATTGTCGCTTTGTCCGCAGAAAGACCTGAACCTCTGGAACTATCGGTTCCTCCAATAATGCCTATTTTCTTGGATATAGGCTTATCCACTTCGTGTGAACTCGGGATATGCCTGCATCCATCCATCCATACCCCTTGATAAATTGTATATGCGGCTAAACCCAATGGATTGCAGAGCTTCACAAGCCATTCGACTACGCACCCCTGCTTTACAATAAATTACGAGTGATTTTTCTGGGATTAAATCCTTATGTGCAGAAACGATGGGTGGCTTGATTAAATCGTTCAGGGGTTGGTGAAGGGATGAATCGATTCTTGCCTGCTGTCTCTCCCAGTCTTCACGCACATCTAATATTTGTAGATCTTTTATCTCATCGATCATCTTGCGCAATTCATCCTCAGAAATTTCCAAAATTTGTTCGGTAGTCGAGGTTTGAATAAGAGGGATAGTGCATGGTTCAAACGGATCAGGTAGTTTTTTAATGTCCCTACTTTTGGGAAGAGATTGAAGTTTAATCGTGCGTGTGTTGTGCGTAAGGCAGTTGTACATTAGCACTTTGCCCGACAAAGGTTCGCCGATTTCGGTGATTATTTTGATCACTTCCATAGCTTGCCAACTGCCAATAATACCGGGAAGAACCCCAAGTACACCTGCCTCTGCACAAGAGGGAATGCTCGAGGTGTCCGGTTGCTCGGGGAAAAGACAACGATAAGTTGGACCGTTGTTAAAGTTGAACACACTGACCATACCATCAAATTGATTAATAGATCCATGAATTAATGGTTTTTCAAAAAGAATACATGCATCATTAATTAGGTAACGGGTCGAAAAATTATCGGTACCATCCACAATCAGGTCGTATTCACTAAAAAGGGACTGCGCATTCTCTTTGGTCAATCTTTCTACATGCGGACAATGAAGAATAAATGGATTTAACAAGCTAAGTTTGGAAGCTGCTATCTTGGCTTTTGGGGATCCAATATCATTATGATCGAAAAGAATCTGTCTTTGCAGGTTAGATGATTCCACGACATCGTCATCAACGATGCCGATTTTGCCAACGCCGGCGGCGGTTAGGTATTGGAGTACAGGGCAACCCAAGCCACCTGCTCCCACAACCAAAACCGAAGACTTTTTGAGTTTAATTTGTCTTTTCTCCCCGAAGCCTTGTAAGGAAAGGTGCCTACGGTACTGGTCCATTTCTTCATGATTTAACTCCGTCATAAAAAATATTATAAGGAGACCACGGTCTGGGGAGTGCTTCTTTGCAAAGAGGATGTTGGATTCTGGTTGACCATACGAGGTTGATCGTATGCAAAATCCCAGTCTTTCCATACAGGATCATATCCTTTGGACTTGAGCATAGTGGAGATTTCAACAGGTGAACGTTCGTCCGATATAGAAAATTGTTCTAGAGATTGTGAGTCCTCGGCGTAGCCGCCCGGATTGGTTTTGGAACCAGCACTCATTGTAGTAACCCCTAGAGGAAGAAGGTTTTCCCGAAGTTGTTGGCTTTCGCGGGTAGATAGGGTGATCTCTAGCTCATGGTCAAAGATACGAAAGGCGCAGAGCAATTGGACTAAGTCGCGATCCTTTAAGTCGACTGCGACAATGTTTTCTCCCTCATAAGGACGAATCCTCGGGAAAGACATGGAGTAACTGGTTTTCCAATAGCGTTTTTCCAAATAGTGCAAATGTATGCCCGCATAGAAAGCATCCACTCTCCAATCCTCGGTAAGCCCGAAAAGGCAACCCAGTCCAATTTTGTTCACCCCTGCTTTTCCTAAACGGTCTGCGGTATCAACTCTCCATTCAAAGTTGGTTTTCTTCCCCTTGAGATGATGCAGAGCATAACTTTTAGGATCATAAGTTTCCTGATAAACCATGACTGCATGAATGCCGTGATCAATAAGGGATGAATAATCCTCGATGTCTAAGGGTTGTACCTCAATAGAAAGGTTGGCGAAATGTGGACGGAGTAAGTCAAGTGCGTGAGATAGGTAATCTACTCCTACCTGCCTGCTTGATTCTCCGGTCACCAGCAAGATGTGATCAAAACCACGCTTTTTAAGAATTCCTGCTTCTCGAAGGATCTCTGAATCAGTTAAAGTTTTACGAGG
>JAOFTV010000019.1 GCA_028045305.1 Opitutales bacterium
AAGAATTTTTATCTTCTCCACAGGCGGAAAAGGTAGATGAAATCCGGGCTTTACCTTTTTTTCTAGGTCCTAGCCTGGCTATCACGGATTGGTTGCCAAAGAACCTGAAACTTTGGAAAGACAAATTGCCGAGTGAGCGAAAATTTCGAATTCTCAAACCGTTGTACGAGGCAGGGGACGCACGTTTGGTCCAAGCACTTTCTGATCTTTGCCGAAATGTGGTTAAAAGGGCCAGTTTTTCCCGACCTCATGTCGCTCTCGTGGACCATGGCACTCCTTTGGTTGAAGTTAACCATGTTCGAGAGAGTGTGGGTAGGGAAATGAAAAAATTGATTGGTCCGGAGGTTTCCGGTTTTTCCACCTGTGCCATGGAAAGAAGACCAGATCCCATTTATGATTTTAATGATCCATTGCTCGAGAATTTACTCGCCCGTTGGGTTGCAGATGGAGTCAAAGAGATTGTTATCTCACAATTTTTTCTCCTGCCCGGAAGGCATGCTGGTCCCAATGGGGATCTTGCGGAAATCTGCCAACCGTTTGAGAAAGATGGAGTTCGGATTGAACGGTCCGAAAATTTAGGCGACCATTCTTTAATCAAAGATATCCTGCTCGAACGGATCCGCTCAGATTTGCAGAGCGATACAGAATCTTAAGCAATTAAAAGGATACAGACTCCAAGAAGGATACAACCAGCAAGCCTTCTTGCTTTGACCCAGGGACTGAGCGACCCTTCATTCAAACCAAGCCTTTTTCCCAACCAAGCCACGAAAAGTAGGGTCCATAAACCACGGCTGGAATAAACCACATTTACTTCGGTTGGCACCCGGTAGCAGGCAATGGCAGTGGACATAAGAACCGCTTGTAGGGCGATTAAAAGACCACTCCGCCAGACCCAGTTATCTCCAGGGACACCCCGGCGAAAAAGAGCCTCCTCCTTCCAGGGGAGGAGAAATAGTGTAAGAAAACCAAGGGATCCAAAGATGCAAAAGAGCATACGTATGGGGTCCGTCTGGTGGCTAAAGTGAGGAACCATAGAGTCTAGCAAACTGAAGGCGGCGGCAGATGCTAAGGCAAGAAGGATGCCTTTTGCACTGGACCGTCCGCTGTGCCTAGCCGGCCATCCAATCAGGGCAACCGCTACGGCGGTGAGCCCAGCGGCGCACCAAGTGGAGGCGGAAAGAGGTTCGTGGGAAAAGCCGAGAATAACAAGGAAGAATGCGACGAGGATGGACTTAATCCCCATCAGGGGAGAGACCATGGAGGCATCCCCTGCACGCAGTGCCCGAAAGAGCAGAGCCTGGGCGAGAAGAAAGATGACCCCGAGTCCAGTTCCAGTGATCCACTCCGAGAGAGTGGGCCATCCAGGAGACAGAAAAAAGTGGGGAATAAAACAGACCGATAAAATAAGGTTAGAAAGAATGACGGTTCTAACCTGCCCACATCCAAGTTCGAGGGCTTTTTTTCCGGCAATAGCTCCACCTGCGTAGATCAAGCCGGCAAGTAAGGCGAGTAGGTAGGCGGCCCAGTTTTCGGCTCCGTAGAGTCCGCTCATGCAGGTATTAAAAAATGAAAGCAGATAATTTCGTCTAACATTAATTTGTAATTAAACATACAGCAGTCGTTCATAGTGCGGTTTTGTGGTTGGGGCAATCGAGATTCGCCCAGCCACCTATCAATTTTTGTCTATTTTTGAGCACCTTAAAAAAGATATTTTCATCCTTTTATGTTATTGGCATGGTAATACACTGCTCTTTTTGTTGATCTCAATTTGTAAATCTAATTATGGAATCCCGAATTTGCCTACTCCTTTTTTTTCCCGTTGTTTGGATGTGGGCAAATAATACAACTGTCAATTTTGAAAAGGAGGTGTTTCCTCTTTTTGAAGAAAGGTGTATCGAGTGCCATCAGGCACCCCAAGAAAAAAATGGTCGATTAATCAAACCGAAGGCAGGTTTGCGAATGGATGGGGTGCCCCACTTGATGTTCGGTTCAGATGATGGCCCTGTACTTGTGCCTAATTATCCAAGTAAAAGCGCCCTTTATAATCGGGTGAATTTGCCATCGGATGACGATGACCGTATGCCACCGAAAGGAGATCCGTTAACTTTCGACCAGAAGGATTTGCTTCGCCGTTGGATCGGGCAGGGGGCAGATTTTGGGAGTTGGCAGGGAGCCACCGATGAGATCGATAAATTGGTAAGGGAGGACGCGTTTGCTCCGGAAAAAGTTCCTGAATTTGTAACTTTCTATTTAAACTTAGGAAAAGGGATAAAACCGGTTAATCCAGATGTGTTGGAAAGGGTTCGAAAGCAAAGTGGTCTGCACATCCGTACCATCGGACAGGGGAGTTCCTTGCTTGAGGCCCGAGCAGTTACTCAGTTTGAAAAAGTGACCGACGAAAAAGTGGCCGCCCTTCTTCCCCTCGCTAGCAATCTTGTGCACTTGGACTTGCGCAACAGCGCAATTACTTCCTCCGGTTGCACAACTATTTCCAAACTAACCAGCCTGGTTCATCTTAACCTGCGTGGCTCTGGTGTTGAGGATTCTGGCATCCAACAACTTACCACCTTAAAAAACCTGCAAAACCTGAATGTTGGTCAGACCCAAATTACTCCACAGGGGTTGGTTGGGTTGATTAAATTGCCCGCTCTTGTCCGCTTAAATATTTGGGAGTCTAAAGCGATCACCCCTGAGCTTGTTCGTTTGGCCAAAGGGCGTCCGAATCTGGAAGTTATTAAGTAATTTATCTACTTTTTCGATTCGCCTCATTGGCCACGCATGGTTACTGATGAATTTTAGATGAAAAAGGAAATCCCTTCCTCCCAACGCGCTCTGCAATACCTGGAACACGGAAAGCCTGAAGAGGTCTTGTCCCAGGTGGAAATTTCTGTGCCCAAGCCCGGGCCGGGCGAGGCATTGATTGAAATGCAGGCTAGTCCAATTCATCCATCCGATATCGGCTTGATTCAGGGTTCGTATGGCCGGTTGAACTCCCTGCCTGCAATTGCTGGTCGCGAAGGAGTGGGTACAGTGGTTCAGGTTGGACAAGGGGTGGACGAAAAAGTAATCGGCCGCCCAGTTTCACTGTCTGAAAATGCCGGAGTCTGGCAGGAGTATCAATTGGCTAAGGCAGATGATTTGATTCTCTTTCCTGCCCTTGTTCCTTTTAAGCAGTTAGCGGTCTCCCTGGTTAATCCACTGACGGCATGGCGTTTGTTAAATGATTTTGAATACTTGAATCCTGGCGATGTTATCATTCAGAACGCCGGAAATTCTGCCGTTGGACAGGCGGTGATTCAATTTGCCCGCAAAATGGATCTGCGCTGCCTTAGCCTGGTTCGCAATCTGGCTAGCGTTGAGCATTTAAAAGCACTGGGGGCAACAGAGGTATGGCTCGATGATGATGAAGCACCTCTCCGTGCGAAAGAGTACACCGAGGGCGAGGGTTGTAAATTGGCTCTCAATTCAGTGGGTGGTCCAAGTGCTCTGCGACTGGCAAAGAGTACGGGCTCGGGAGGCGTGCATGTCACTTTTGGAGCGATGGACGGATCACCGGTGCGTTTTCCTACCCGCAATTTGATTTTTGATGATGTTCGAATGGTTGGTTTTTGGCTCGACCGCTGGCGTCGTAAGCAAAGCCATTCGGCATTGCTCAAAGCTTGCGAACAAGTTCTTCAACCTCTCGCTATGACCGATTTGAAACATTCTATCGATAAAACCTTTGATCTTGCTGAATTTAAGGAAGCTTTTTTCCGCAACACCAAACCTCGTCTTGGCAAGGTCTTACTCGCCAGAGATAAGAATTTTTTAGAATCCCTAAAGTAGTTCAGTCGACCAACCTTCTTCGCAGTCCGGTAAGGGAAAAGTATTTGCCCGGACAGACGGTGTGTTTGGGGTGAAAAATTGTGTGCGTGGTAACATCGTTTGCTTGAAGTTTGCACCCTTTCATTAGGTATTCGCAAAGACCTTCAAGTGCGGATAATTGTTTGGAGGTAGGCGGTCGAAGTTCGAAGTTTCCAATTAAGCAGATACCAATGCTTGTTCGGTTCCATGCCTGTTTCTTTACATGTCCCCCGTCTAGTTGTCCCTTCCAGCGATTACTCAAATAAATTTCCCCATCCCTGGCTTTACGTGAACCATTGGAAACGACAAAGTGATATGCCAATCCGTTCTTCATTCCTCGAGCAAGGTGGACCTTGTGCATATTGACCGCATCGTCAATCGGAGTGGCGGAATGATGAATGATGATGCGTTGCCATTTCCCTGGGGTTGGTCGGATGGAATTAAGTTTTGATAAGGTGGAGGAATCGAGTAGTTTTGGTGGGTTTGACCGCCTCGATCCTGACAGGGGGATGGTTATTTTTTGACCCACGCGGATAAGATCGGGTCGGTTAATCTGGTTGATTAAGGCGAGGTCGCCTGCCGATACCCCAAAGCGTTTGGCAATCAACCCTAAGCTTTCCCCTTTGCGTACTGTATATGAGACTTCCTTTACCTTTCCTGAGGGAATTTTTAACTTCTTGCCCACATAAAGGACATTGGGGTTGGCAATTCCATTGTAAGCCTGAATGGTTGAAACTGAAATACCATAGCGTTGGGCAATCCCCCCGAGCGTTTCATTTTTCTGCACCACATGAATCGAGTTTGCCAACAGACAAATCAAGGACATACAAAAATATCCATAGTTAAGAATTATCTTCCTCATCTTACCACCATTCCTAAGAGTCGAAATTCTTTTGACTATGGCAACCCTGAATTCTGTATACTATGTCCAATGTATGCGTTCGGCTTTGCACTTTTATTAGAAAGGGATAGTTTTCGAGAAAGATGAAACTTAAAACCAAGGCATGGCTTGTGTCCCAAGGACTTTTGGTAATCACTGCTGTTTTGATCCAACTTACTTTTTACCGGGAGATTAAACTAGGACCATTGCTTGGCACAACTAAAAGACCATACTGGGAAATTATTTCCGACCGACCACCTCCTATTCCTGAATTTATCAGGGAAAAACAATTGCCTCCCAAACTATGGGATGCCCGTTTGCCCCTTTCCCTTGATGAAATAAGGTCGGCAAATCTTGTTGGTCATCGTCGGGCGCATCGCCGGGAAAGTGGATTAAGGATGTCTTTTTATGGCGGACTGTTGGTCAATGCCATATACATGTTTGGTTTTCACCTAGTATATTATCAAATCAGGAAAACACTTGCCCGAGCTACGGTGAACAAACATGCGTCAACTTAATTGGTTTGCCATTACTCAATGCTGATTTTTACAAAGCGAATGTAACATGCCTCTTTACAATAAGCCTAAATCGACCGATATCCCTTTCTCATTTGCGTGGATCATTTTAACAGCGGGCTTGTCTTACATTATTAGTGTATCCTTAAGCGCTCAGGAACTTGCCCCTACCGAGGTACAGGATTATTTCGATACTCCTCATGCACAGAGTTATCATCGCCAAAAGGTAATCACCACGATGAAGAAGGAGGTGAACTCCTATTCGGAAAGACTTCATGATCTCCAGCAAAGATTTTACCAAATTTTTTACGGTCAGGGAGAGGGCGATCCATTTGCTGCCCCTTTTCAACAGACTTCCGTTCCACCTCTTCCATCTACGAGTAAGCCTGCAGAGAAAGGGATTTATGTGCCTCCAAAGGAAACGGAAATTGAAGGGATACAATCAGGCAAACTTGCTTTTGAGGTTGATGTTTCCCAAGGCAAAAACTCCGTGAAGCAGAACGAAACTAAAGAACGGTTTCTCGGATCTGGTAAAGGATACTGGGTCATCCGTTCGGGATTTGCTTATCCCCATGAACCCCAGAGAGGATCTTTTGGTGGAGCGGAAAAGTATAGAAAATATAAAACGGGATTTCTAATCAATGCTGCTGGCGGATATGTTATTAATCAAGTTCGTATTGGTTTGGGAGCCTACTACCGAAGAAACACTTTTCATTCTTCCAGTTACGAAGGCAATCCGGTTCAAGGCTTTGAGTCAGGAAAGGGTGCCAGCACTTTCGCAGCTTACTTTGATCTTGGATTTGATTATCCTATTTCTGATTCTTTCGACTTTATAGTAAGCCTTGGCTTGGGATATGGTGTGACTGTGATTGAAGATTCCCTTTCAGGAAATGCTCGCTATGATCCAACTTTTTTGCTTACGCCCGGAGTGGGTGGGAGGTGGAATTTTTCAACTAATTATGCATTTGAGTTTGGCTATCGATATGTTCGGGAAGACGAGGTGCCTGCTCATGCATTTGAATTAGGGCTTTCTGGAAAGATTTGATTCTTCCGTGATGACTGTTCCGAAAAAAGGGACTATTTCTCCCGATGTAAAAAGGGTTGCTCCTATCGTCCAGTCCCCATTGCTGAAGTTTTGCCTTTTACCACTCTGTTTGGTCTACCGTTTATGGACAAGATCTATACGTATTCGATACGAGCCTTGTGATGGTAGTTTAGAGCTTGAAAAATTGCAGGAACCTATGACTTTGGTGCTGTGGCATAACCGTTTGTTTTATACTGGAGAATGGCTCCTCAGGTTTCGAAAGCGGCGCAGATGTTATGGCTTAATTAGTGGAAGTAAAGATGGGGCTTGGTTGGAAACCTTTTATGGTTGGGCTGGAATAAGGGCAATTCGTGGGTCAAGAAATAAACGGGGCTTCCAAGCGACACGCGACCTAATTCGCTTGGTCAAAGAAGGTCATGATGCTGGGATTACTCCAGATGGATCACGGGGACCCAAATACCAAGCGAAATCGGGTGCGTTAC
Source organism: Opitutales bacterium (assembly GCA_028045305.1). Taxonomy (GTDB): domain Bacteria; phylum Verrucomicrobiota; class Verrucomicrobiia; order Opitutales; family Seribacteraceae; genus Chordibacter. The sequence goes on from JAOFTV010000019.1 coordinate 6,766, forward strand.
TGGTAGCACGGGCAAGTCGTTCACCAGTTGTACTGCTTGACTTTACTTATTCCCGGGCAATTCGGCTTAAGTCTTGGGATGAGTTTGTCATCCCATTGCCCTTTTCTCAGATCCGGGCAAGTACTAAGGTCCTCCGGTATGCTGATCTTTTTAAGGATCGTGATTTGGAGCAAGCGAGAAAAAGAATGGAGAAGTGCCTGATGGAAATGACAGATGATACCATCTGAACAAGTTTTAAAAGTTGATGGATTGTCCAAGCTTTTCCGCTCCAAACTGGCGGTTAGCGAACTCACCTTTTCCTTATCCACTGGATCGATCGTAGGCCTACTTGGCGGAAATGGGGCAGGCAAGACGACAACCTTGTCGATGCTCCTGGGTTTGCTCAAGCCCACTTCAGGCGAAATCCGTTTATTTGGGCATGATTTTATTAAGGATAGGCATGCAGTTTTACATCGGATGAATTTTTGCTCTCCTTATGTTGACCTTCCGCAGAGGCTTACTGTCCACGAAAATCTGCGAGTCTTTGCACGTCTATACGGAGTGAACAATTCGGCCAACCGAATTGATGAACTATCCGAGGATTTTCGCTTGCTTGACTTAATGGATCAGCCAATTCGCCGCCTGTCATCTGGCCAAAAGACCCGGGTCTCTTTGGCTAAGGCAATGATCAACCAACCCGAGTTTTTACTGTTGGACGAACCAACTGCCAGTTTGTCCCCGGATGTATCCCAATGGATCCGTCAAAGATTAATGGATTATCGAGATCGGACTGGTGCGACTATTCTTTTTGCCAGCCATGACATGCGCGAAGTTGAATTGCTCTGCGATGAGGTGGTTATGATGAGCCACGGTCGTTTGATTGAGCAGGGGAGTCCTCAAGCGTTACAGGAACGCCACCAACGAGATTCTCTGGAAGAAGTTTTTCTTGCCTTGAACGAAAAAGGGGGCGGGGTATGAACACTTCAACTATTGGACGAATTTCCGCACTTTTATTGAGGTATTTTTTCTTACTTCGTTCATCCTGGCCACGCGTTCTAGAGATTGCTTATTGGCCTACGGTACAGATGATCATTTGGGGGTTCACTTCTGTTCACTTTTCTCATTCCAGTCCGGAACTAACCGCCGGTGGGATTCTTATCTCCGCGGTCTTGGTTTGGGATTCGCTCTTCCGTTCACACATTAGTTACACTCTTTCCTTTCTTGAAGAAATGTGGTCCCGGAATTTGGCTAATTTGTTCGTCAGTCCTTTACGACCTTGGGAACTTGTTCTCTCCCTTGCGACGGTCAGTATGATTCGTACTTTGATAGGGATGGTACCAGCCGCACTGCTAGCTATTCCCTTTTTTGGGGTATCGGTCTTTGAACTCGGTCTTCCCTTGCTTGGTTTTTTTCTCAATCTTGTCTTCACGGGGTGGGCGATATCACAAGCGGTTACCGGCATTCTTTTGCGCTATGGATTGGGTGCAGAGAGCCTAACTTGGATGCTTCCCTTTCTCCTCGCCCCTTTTTCCTGTATTTATTACCCGTTGGAAACTCTTCCCGGATGGATGCAAGCTATCGCTCAGTATCTCTCCACTACCTATGTGTTCGAAGGAATGCGGGCCCTAATTTTACGAGGAGAATGGATGCCTGATCTTCTTTGGAAAGCCTTTGTTTTAAATCTTCTTTATTTTATTCTTGGACTTGGTGTGTTTTGTTTCGCCTTTCGCTCCGCTAGAAACCGTGGATTACTCCTGCAGTCGGGCGAGTAATTAAATCAATCTTTCTTGAGTGTAATCTGTGAGAGTAAGGAATTTTCTCGCCTTCCAATCATCCAATCGCATGGGTAGAATATAAAATGAAAAAACGATATGTTGTCATTATGGCTGGTGGTCGGGGTGAAAGGTTTTGGCCACAAAGCCGTTTAAAAAAGCCCAAGCATCTGTTACCGATTGTCGGGGAATCGCCTATGCTTGCTCAAACGGTTGACCGATTGAGTGGATTGGTCCCACCAGAGCAGGTCTTTGTTATTACCAATGCTGAGCAGCGTGATGCGGTGCTTGAAAGTTGTCCGGGTCTGCTCCCTGAACGAGTGATCGGGGAGCCCCAAGGTAGAGATACCGCAGCAGCAGTGGGGTTAGCCGCATTGTTGGTCGATAAGACAGAACCAGGGGCTGGTTTTGCATTGCTCCCCGCTGATCATGTTATTGCTGATGGAGATGGATTTCGCAAAGTTCTGGAGGGAGCCTTTGATGCCGCTGAGAAAAATGATTTTCTCGTTACAATTGGGATTGGTCCCGATTTTCCTTCCACCGGATACGGGTATTTAAAGAAAGGACAGGCTGTTGAATCCACTGGTGTTCGTCCGGTTCATCGGGTCGAAAAATTTGTTGAAAAACCAAACCTTGAAAAGGCAGAAGAATACTTGCAAGAGGGCGGTTATTTCTGGAATGCGGGTATGTTTGTCTGGCGCCCTCAGGTCATTCTTTCCGCAATTCGAGAACACGCGCCAGAACTAAGTGCCGGGCTGGATGAGTTGTCTGCTAGCTGGATGGATACAGGTTCTGTTGACCAAGCAATGGACGCAATCTATCCAAAGCTTAAGAAAATATCCATTGATTTTGCCGTCATGGAAAAAGCGGCTGGGGTGGTGATGCTGGAGTCTGATTTTGATTGGGATGATGTTGGGGAGTGGCCAGCGATTGCCAGACACTACCCGGCGGATGAACAGGGTAATGTTTTCAAAGGAAACGGTGTCGCCCTGGATGCAAGTGGGAATTTAAGCTATGCGGAACAAGGGCATACCATCTCTTTACTCGGGGTAAAAGATTTGATCGTGGTACAGTCAGGAGATGCCACCTTGGTTTGCCACAAGGATTGTGCCCAGGAGGTCAAGGCTATGGCTCAGGAGGCTTGTCGTCAAAACCCTGACCTTGCTTGAGTTGAATTTTTTCTATCATGCCCAACTACCTGGGGATTGACTATGGAACCAAACGAATCGGCCTCGCATGGGCGGATGAATTATTAATCTGTTTGCCCGCACGAGCCGTACCTGGTTTGGGGTGCAAAGGTTGCTGGGAAGAATTAGCCAATGAGGTGGCACAACGTTCTATCACCGATTTGGTGGTTGGTTATCCGTTACATATGGACGGAACCGAGGGCAAACGGGTTCAGGAGGTCGATTGTTTTATTGAGGAATTAGACCAACGCTTTGGCTTGCCAGTTCATCGAGTTGACGAGCGATTGACCAGTGTAACTGCTCGTGAAACCATTGGTGGAAAGTATGCAGCCAAAGGAGCGGATAAGAGTGGAAGGGTTGATTGTGCTGCCGCTTGCTTGATTTTGCAGGATTTCTTAAATAAATGAGTAAAGCAGCCTATACAAGTCGTTGGCGTTGCTTATGTGCTTACGATGGTACTGAGTTTAAGGGTTGGCAAAAGCAGCCAAACCGAAAAGCGGTACAAGATAAAATAGAAGGAGTACTTGCAGAAATATTTGACCGGCCAATACGCACAATTGGGGCGGGGAGAACGGATGCTGGAGTCCACGCAGCCGGACAGGTTTTTCATTTTGATGCCATCTGGAATCATACTTCCCATGCCCTTCTGCAAGCATTGAGGACTTATCTGCCCGCAGGGATAAGTGTTCGCAAGGTAGATTTGGTTTCCAACCGTTTTCATGCTCATATCTCCGCACGGGGGAAACGATATCGTTATCGAATATGCAGGGGATGGGCGATGCCTGAGCAAGATCGTTTTGTACACTCCATGAAGGACAGATACTTAGATATTGATGCAATGAGGGATGCTGCCCAGCGATTTCTAGGCACCCATGACTTTGCCGCTTTTTCTGCAAACCGAGGAAAGGGAGACAATGAACCAACGATTAGGAAATTATGGCGCATGGAATGGAAGGAAGTAGGGGATGAACTTCACTTGACTACCGAAGGAGAAGGTTACCTCTATAAAATGGTCCGCAGTATGGTCGGTGCAATGATCGATGTAGGGCTTGGAAGAATGGATTCTAGTGAAATCTCCGAAATCCTAATGACTCGCAAACGTACACCTCGTGTAGTGAGTGCCCCAGCCAAGGGGTTGCGTATGGAAAAGGTTTTTTATCGTTTACCCAAGCTAGCTAGAAATTGAGGTAGATGAAAATGGATTGGAAGGGATGGAAGGATGCCTTAATCGATGTAGTTTTTCCCGGAGAATGTCCGATATGTGAACAGGGGGCTTACAGAAACGATGGGGCATTTGCCTGTCTTTCCTGCCTGGATGAATTATTGTGGATTAATGGGGCGAGGTGCAAAAAGTGCGGGGAGTCCATGCCGGTTCCAGTTTCGATTGAATTAATCTGTTCGAATTGTAGGGAGTTTCCACTTTCCATATTATCGGTTCGGTCGATGTTTAAGCTGAACGAGCAGGGCAGAGCTCTGATACATTCCATAAAATATGGAGGGGTGAAAAGGGTAATGGGTGACGCCCCTCATTGGTTTCATAGAAATCGTGGTTTTATCAACTTTATCAAAGACGCCGTTTTAATTCCTGTTCCATTGCACCGCAGAAAAATGAGAAGCCGGGGATTTAATCAAAGTCTCTGGATTGCCGAGGAGTTCGCCAAAGTTGCTGGCGGAAGAACCGTGGTATACGATTGTTTGGAACGAGTACGTTCTACTCCGAGTCAGACAAAACTTAGCCGGAACGAGCGGCGAAATAATGTTAAAAATGCTTTTGCCCTTCGTGCAGGTACTTGTTTGGATGGGTTCAATGAATTTGTCCTTATTGACGATGTTTACACCACGGGTTCCACGCTTGATGCTTGTGCAGAGGTACTGCTCAAGTCAGGTTACCCAAAGGTAAGGGCGGCAACAATGGGGCACGGTTAAATCAACTTTCTTTATCATGGCATTTTTCAGCAAACCAAAGTACTCAAATGTAAATATTAAATCCCGTGAGGGGGTCGCCAAAGGGGTTTGGACAAAGTGTCCGGAAACGGGTGATATGGTATTTGCCAACGAGTTAAAGAAAAACCTCATGGTGGTTCCTTCGAGCGGTTACCATTTTTCATTGCCTGCCCCTGAAAGGATCGACTCACTAATCGACCCAGGAACATTCAAGGAATATGATGCAAAATTGCGCTCGGGAGATCCATTAAAATTCAAGGGTCTCGCATCCTACACTGATAAATTGAATCAAAATCGTGAAAAGACTAAGCTGGAAGACGCGGTTATTACTGGCATTGGTGAGATGGACGGACGTTCCGTTAGCCTTGCTGTTATGGATTTTCGTTTTTTAGGTGGAAGTATGGGTTCGGTTGTGGGGGAAAAGATTACCCGGGCAATCGAGCGCGGTTTGGAGATGAAGGTTCCAGTTATTGTGGTTTCGGCATCCGGTGGTGCTCGTATGTACGAGGGAATTCTTAGTCTTATGCAAATGGCCAAAACCAGTGCCGCCCTTGCTCGCTTGTCCGAAGCGGGTATTCCTTTCTTTTCCATCCTAACTAACCCGACGATGGCCGGAGTTATGGCAAGTTATGCATCTTTGGGAGATGTTATTATCGCAGAACCAAAAGCCCTGATTGGATTTGCTGGTCGTAGGGTCATTAAAGAAACCACTCGTGCTGATTTACCAGAGGGTTTTCAGACTTCCGAGTTCTTGCTTGAGCATGGACTGGTCGACCAGATTGTGGATCGTCATGATCTGCGCGATCGATTGATTACTTTAATGAATCACCTGGCACAAGGACTAAAACCCCAGGCATCCAGTTCCCGAAAAAAGACTGTTCCACGAAAAGCACCAGCGAAGAAAAAAACGGCTTCGAAAACCCCCAGGAAATCTTGAATTTCTTGATCTTTTTTCCCCAATTCATCCGGTAAGAACCAAAGGGTTTTTCCACATAATAAGATGAAAGAGACCTTGGAGTTTCTTTATTCTTTGCGTAATGAAGGTTCCAAATTTGGAATCGAACGGATGCGGATGTTGTGCGAAAGGTTAAAGAACCCACAACTCTCCTACCCCTCAATTCATGTTGCCGGAACCAATGGCAAGGGGTCGGTTTGTACAATGTTGAGCAAAATTTATCGGAACCATGGCTATAAAGTGGGTCTATTCACATCTCCCCATCTTTTACATTTAGGGGAGCGGGTCAGTGTGAATGGAAAAAGTCTTTCTTTTTCTGAAATTGAGAAATGGGTCGATCGATTGTTACCCATTTCCAAGAAGATTGAACATGAGCATCAGGGTTTACATCCAACTTTTTTTGAACTTATTACGGCGATTGGCATGTTGGAATTTCAAAAGCAGATGGTTGACCTAGCCATCTTTGAAACTGGACTGGGCGGGCGCCTGGACTCGACTAACATTTTAGAACCTATGGTTTCGGTTATTACAACTGTGGGTTTCGACCATTGTGATATTCTTGGATCTGAGTTAAAGCAAATTGCCTACGAAAAAGCAGGTATCATAAAAACCAGTAAACCTGTGGTCGTAGGATGGTTGGAGGCGGAGGCAAAGGAAGAAATTCTTAAGGTCGCCCGGGAAAAGAAATCACCCGTTTATCTAATGGATCAGGAGAAAAAAGTAAAACTTCCTGAAACCAACCTTGCTGGATTATTCCAAAGGCGAAATGCTGCCCAAGCTAAAAAAACTGTGAATCTGCTCAATGCTTCTTTCCCTGTGGATAATGAGAAGGTTCTTGATGCACTTAAAAAAACGGAATTCCCAGGGAGGTGGCAAACGATATCAATCGAACCTACCATCATCCTTGATGCTTGTCATAATGGGCAGGGGGCGAAGGCAAGCACCGAACTATGGAATAGTCTACCCGATCATACCCAAGTTTGGTTTGCCGCTAGTGAAAAGGAACGGGCGATCGATATTCTACCTCTTTTACTTCAGCGTTTTAATCAGGTCACTTTTTTTCAACTCGATCAATTACGTTCTTGCACACACAAAGATTTCCGATCAATAAGCCAAGGTTTTACAGGTCAAAGGAAATTTGCCCAAGAGCAGGATATCTCCGAACTTTACGAAGAATTGAATTCAAAGTCTGTCTTGCTGGTTACTGGATCAATTTATTTGGTTTCATCAGTTCTGAAAAACTTTCAATTGGGTAAGAAATTTAAAAGTCTTCGAAACTGGCAAGATCATTGGTAAAGGCCTCTCCCTGATCTTTTAAAGATCTTCAAATTATTTGAGAGTCCCTAATGTATTAAGCAAAGAAATTTTAGCCCAAATTATCGGCTAATCGATTGTCTCAATTTGTTTTTTTTCCAATTGTGAACAAAATCTCAAACAATAGGGAATAAGTAACAACAACTTGTGCTTGGAAAATGCTCGATTTGATGGCTTTATTTTCTCTTTTTCAACAATTTGCAAGAAAGTGTTGAAAAAACGAAAAATCAAACTAAAACTTATTAACAACGCTACATATAGGGGCTTAAATGCAAGTGAAACACTACATAGAGGGTATGAATTTAAAAAAAAATCACGATTTTCGATTTTTTTCTTTTCTTTTTTTCCTCGAGCCCCCACAATCAAATCTTTCGTCGAGAAGACAACGTTTTCCAAGCCCCAGGAACTCAATTTTGGCTTCATTTCGGTCGTCGAAGCACAAAATTTAACAGGGAAAAAGAAGGAGAAACCACATTATGAATAAGACATACGATATCGGCGGAAAAAAATTCGTTTTGGACGAGACCAAAGCAGTTCAAGCTTACCAAGAGAAAATGGTAATTAATGGTCGTGAGACCATGACATTCAATTTATTGCCCCTCAAATATCAGTGGGCATACGATTTATATCGCAAGATGAAGTCTAACCATTGGGAGCCCGAAGATATTCCTATGCAAAAGGACTTGGAACAATGGAAGAATCCGGCGGAGTTATCTGATGGGGAACGCTGGATTATCATGATGGGCATTGGATATTTCTCAGCTGCGGAAGGTATTGTAGGTGATAATATCCAGCATGTCGTACGGGAACTGGTAACTGCTCCAGAGCTCAAACTTGTACTAGGCCGTCATGCACAGGAAGAAAATATTCATGCAGACAGTCTTCTCTACATGATAAGCTCTTTGGGGATCAATCCTCATGAATGCGAGGCAATGTTTGAACAAATTGAAACCATTCGTCAAAAAAATGAATTTGTCACACGCATATCCAAGAATATGCGTCGCGATTTAGACCTTACCATAACAGAGAACAAGCAGGAATTTGCCAAGAACATCTTCATGTTCGGTCAATGTATGGAAGGTACGCAGTTTTATGGCTTGTTTGGCATGGTGCTAAGTTTAGCCCGTCAAAACAAGTTTCCTGGAATCGGACAAATGTTCCGCTACACTCTACGCGACGAGTCCAACCACATTGAATTGTTCCGTAATCTTTTCCGAGTTCTTATTGATGAGAATCCGGACATATGGACAGCCGAATTCCGCCAAGAACTAGTTGGTGTAATGAAGGAAGCTGTCGTTTTAGAAAAAGAATTCATTAGGGATTGCCTGCCAGTTAATTCTGTCGGTCTGAGTTCAGATGAATTTTGCACCTACATTGATTACATTGCTGATCGTCGTCTTAATGGGGTAGGGCTTGAGGTTCTTCACCCTGGATTAGAAAATCCTTTTCCTTGGCTTGCTGAAATGATGGATGTCAAAAAAGAGCAAAATTTCTTTGAAGGCCGGGTAACGGAATATCAAAAGTCTTCGGCACTTTCTGAGGTGTCGGACGACGAATTATAAGTTTGGTCAGAGTTTAGGCCATTTTAGAAATAAAAAATTGTTTAGGATAGGAATTTAACTGATGCGTAATACGATATTTGAGGAAGATCGATTGTTGACCAAAGCGGCGGAAACGCCCCGTGAAAATAAGCCCCGATTTGACTGGGCGGAAGATTTGGGAGAGAATCGATTTGAAATTCCAAAAGTACGAATTACGGATGGCGCGGGTGACCGTGATTTCCACATCGCCGAGGTGGCCGAGGTGATCGGGGAGGCATTGACCGACCTGATGATCTCAAGGGAAGAAAAGGAAATATACACCCCACAGAACCGGGAGCTCGTGGTGGAGTCCTCCCGGCTCGTCGCCAGCCGCTTGATTGAGCGGTTGGAGCAAGAGGAGGAAGGCGGCGCCCCCCGCCTCTCCTTCGACGACTTGCATAAGTTGATTGAGAAAGCACTCGTTGAGAACGATGCTTATGATGTCGCTAAAAGTTTGGTCTTTTCAAGGTCTAACCATGGGGGGGGGCAATGGACATTTACCAACTAGTGCCCGGGTGGACAGTTCACTCATTCGTTTGATCCGTAGGAGCGGTCAGGTTGTTCCGTGGAATTCTTCAAAAATTGAGGTCGCTATCCGTAAAGCTTTTCTTTCCTTGCGTTTGGATTCTGAACCTGCGGTTCAAGTATCCGATGCCGTGACTCGACGGGCGGTGGAAACTGGACAGGCATTTATTAATATCGAAGATGTACAGGACTTTGTTCAGGAAGAATTAATGAAGCACGGCTTCTTTAAGGTTGCCGAATCCTACATTCTTTATCGTGCCCGTCGCCGGGTCGAGCGTGATAGCAATGACAACCAACATGAAGTCCGTCAGGACTCCATGATTGTGGTTCAGAAAAAGGATGGTTCCACCTTCTTTTGGGATGGCCTTGATCTGAAGAAAAGAATCGCATTTGCCACCATTGGTCTTGATCTTTGCCTTTCAGTTGAGCAGATCGAAGAGAGTCTTCGCCGTTCAATCTTTTCCGAAATTACAGAGGATGATTTGCGCAAGACTATTATTCTCAATGCCAAGACTTTGATCGAGCGGGATGCTGATTTTGCCAAGTTTGCAGCCCGTATTCTGCTTACTTATCTCTATGAAGAAGTACTTAATTGGGATGTTGCTCAACATAGCATCGAAGAAATTCGTACTTTTCATGCTAAAGAATTTAAAAATTACATCAAGCGGGGCGTAGAAATTAAAAGGTTGGACAAGAAACTGCTCAAATTAGATTTCAACAAACTTGCCCGGGCAATTGATCCATCTGCTGATCTTGATTTTGACTACTTGGGTATTCAGACTCTTTACGACCGTTACCTCGTGGTGGATAAAACCGGGGAGACTCCCCGCCGTTTGGAAACACCTCAATTTTTTTGGATGCGTGTATCTATGGGGATTTTCGCCCATGAAGAAAATCCTGAAGAACAAATTGTGGCTCTCTACAATTTGTACAAAAGTCGGCGATTTTGTTCATCCACTCCCACACTTTTTAATTCTGGCACTCCTCATTCTCAACTTTCTTCCTGCTACCTTTACAAGGTTGATGATACTATCGAATCTATTATGTACCGGGGAATTGCCGAAAATGCATTTCTATCTAAATGGGCAGGTGGACTTGGTGGAAGTTGGACATCTGTTCGCGGGACTGGCAGTCATATCGCTGGAACCAATGGCGAGAGCCAGGGGGTTATCCCATTCCTTAAGATGCACAATGATCAACTTTGCGCCGTCAATCAAGGAGGGAAACGCAAGGGTTCAGGATGTGCCTACCTTGAAACCTGGCACTGTGACATCCTTGAGTTTTTAGAACTTCGTAAGAACACCGGAGACGATCGTCGCCGAACCCACGACATGAACACTGCAAATTGGATTCCTGATTTGTTCATGAAACGTATGGAGTCCCGCGAAAATTGGACACTTTTTCGAAGCAACGAAGTTCCTGATTTACACGATTTGTACGGCAAAGCCTTTGAGGAGAAATATGTCGCATACGAAGCAAGAGTGGAAAAAGGAGAAATTTGGGGACATTCTATCCCGGCCATTGATTTGTGGAAATCAATGCTCAAATTACTCTTTGAAACCGGTCATCCCTGGATCACTTTTAAGGACACCTGTAATATCCGCAGTCCGCAGGACCATGTTGGAGTTATCCATAGTTCAAACCTTTGCACAGAAATCACTCTGAATACTGGTGCAGATGAAACTGCGGTGTGTAACCTTGGATCGGTGGTTCTTGATTCACACCTCACACCTGAGGGTGAAATCGATTATAATAAATTACGCGACACCATTCGCATCGCCATCCGGGCATTGGATAATGTAATTGATGTAAATTTTTACCCAACCGAAGCGGCCAAGACATCCAACAGTCGCCACCGACCGATCGGTCTAGGCGTGATGGGCTTGCAGAACTCTCTATTCGTAAAGGATGTATCTTTTACATCGGAAGAAGCAGTCGAATTTAATGATGAATTCATGGAAGCAATTTGCTACTATGCATACGAGGCATCCAGTGACCTAGCCAATGAGCGAGGTACCTATTCCTCCTATCGTGGATCCAAGTGGGACCGGGGGATTCTTCCGCAAGACACAGTTCAAATGCTCGAAGAAGAACGGGGTGAAAAGGTGGATGTCCCTAAGACTTCGAAAATGGATTGGTCAACGGTACGTAAAAAAATTGCCAAGCATGGTATGCGCAACAGTAATGTTATCGCGATTGCTCCCACCGCAACCATTTCCAACATCATGGGTTCATCCCCTTGCATCGAACCGACTTATAAAAATATTTTTGTTAAGAGTAACCTCTCCGGTGACTTCATGGTACTAAATCGTTTCCTTGTTAATGACCTGAAAAAAGAAGGGTTGTGGAACAGGGAAATGTCTGACCAGTTAAAATATTTTGATGGTGAACTCGGACCTATCGACGGTGTACCCAAGCACATTAAGGAGAAATACCTTACAGCCTTTGATGTATCTTTTGAATATGTTCTTTCCGCTGCTGCCCGTCGCCAAAAGTGGATTGATCAGTCTCAATCGGTCAACCTTTTCCTTGGCACTCCTGATCTTAAGAGTCTTTCCCACATGTATAGGGCAGCTTGGCGTAAGGGTTTGAAGACCACTTACTATTTGCGCACACTTGGTGCTTCTAATATCGAAAAGGCAACTGTAGAACTAAAGAAAGCAAAGCCCTTAGCGGATGCACCTTCGGATGAACCGTCAGCGAAGAAGGAATTTACCGATGCGGAAAAGAAAGCTTGCAGCATTGAAGCCATGCTCAACGGCGAAGAGTGTGAGGCTTGCCAATAGGTCGGGGTGTATAATCCATAGGCTTTTTAAAATTCAGCACGATCCGTGCTGATCTTACGATTATTCCTTATTTTAAGGCTAACTATTTGTTTTATTCAATAACCTCCTTCACAAAATGAATACTGAAGTACGTTTGAACAAACACATGGGGGAAGAGCCACTCTATGGTCCCGATGTTTTTGTCGCTCCAACTGCCGTTGTCATTGGAGATGTACAAATGGATGAGGGCTCGAGTCTTTGGTATGGTGGTGTTTTGCGTGGGGATATTAATTCCATCAAGATTGGGAAGTTTTCCAATTTACAGGATGGTGTGATTGGACATCTTGCTGACGATCATCCTTTGGTTGTTGGAAAATATGTAACGGTTGGACACGGAGCAGTCATTCATGCCTGCCACATCGCAGATGAATGCCTGATTGGAATGAACTCCACCATTTTAGACGGTGCCCGGATTGGGAAACAATCAATAGTGGCTGCGGGCAGTCTCGTGCCTGCAGGTATGAAGGTCCCCGCAGGTAGTCTGGTCGCCGGGGTGCCGGCGAAGATCAAACGGAAATTATCAGAGGAGGAACGTAAAAAACTAAAGGGGTGGGCGGAAAAATACCTCGTGGTTGCCAAGGCTCACCGGGAAAAGTTGGGTGCAAGAAGACCTGGTCCCCCCGCCTGATTTTCGCTCAGACCTTCTCTGCACTTTCCATACCGTAACGACGATAAAAATCTTCCAGTGTGGCTAAAAAGTCGGGCAGGGGAAGTGTAGCGGATACCGCCTCTGCACAGCACGAAACATAGGAAAGAATGGCCATTTCCTCCGCCCGTTTTTCATCCTTTTTCAATAAGCAAAACAAATGTTGTCTGGCGTTTTCCCAATCCTTTTCATCATAGGCATAATTAAGCATACATTCGTACCAGGCATCACGCTCGTTTGGGGGGAGTTCGGAAATTAAATTCATCTTTTGAAAGTAGGATGGGTGTAGGCCGTCGGAGAGTAAATGAAAAATCCTCACTTTTTTTTTCATTTCTCTTGGATTGTCCGCTCAGGTTTGTCAGAAAGAGTAATTCAATAATTTGCCAACCGTTTATCATGTCTCACTCTGCTGACTCATCTGCCCCCACCAAGGATAATCCTTACCAGTCTAAACTGCTGGTTAATCGTCTACTCACCGAGGGTTCTGATAAAGAGACCCGTCATTTCGAACTCTCTCTTGAGGGCAGTTCATTGAGTTATGAACCGGGCGATTCACTGGGAGTCATCCCACAAAACAGTCCGCAGGTGGTGGATGATTTATTAAAAGCGGTAGGACTAACAGGAGAGGAAAGTGTACAGGTGGCTGAGGCTGGTTTAGCCTTACGGGATTCGCTGACTTTCCGCCTTGCGTGTACCACACTGAGTAAAATTCAAATCAAAAAATTCAATGAGTTTGCCAAGTCTGACAAACTTGCCGATTTGCTCCTGCCTGCCAATCGCGATGCTTTTGCAGATTATCTTTGGGGCCGTGAATTGATTGATTTATTTCTCGAATTTCCACAGCCAGGTATGAGTGCAGATGATTTTGTCGGTTTATTACGTCCGATGCCCCCACGGTTATACTCCATTGCTTCGAGCATCAAAGCACATGAGGAACAGGTTCATTTGACCGTGGCGATTGTACGTTACGATACTCACGGACGTAAGCGCGAGGGCGTATGTTCATCTTACCTTGCAGATCGTGTGGGTGCGAGCATACCCTCCTACTTCCATCCCAATAAAAACTTTAAACTTCCACAGGATGGAAATGTTCCCATCATCATGGTTGGTCCGGGTACCGGAATTGCTCCCTTTCGTGCCTTTATCGAGGAGCGCCGGGCCCTTGGTTCGACTGGTAAGAATTGGTTGTTTTTTGGAGATCGTTCATCCAAGACCGATTACCTCTATGGAGAAGAGTGGGAAAAGTATCGCTCGGACGGTTTACTTACTGAACTTGACCTTGCCTGGTCTCGTGATCAGGCGGAGAAGGAATATGTCCAACACAAAATGTTGGCCAAGGGTGGGGAGTTGTTCGCCTGGTTACAGGATGGAGCCTATTTTTATGTTTGTGGAGACGCGTCTCGGATGGCTAAGGATGTCGATCTTGCCCTGCGTCAGATCGCTGCGACTGAGGGGAGGATGCCCGAGGAGGATGCGGCCAAGTGGGTCAAGTCCCTGCAAAAAGAGAAACGTTACCTGAAGGATGTATACTAAGTAGGATGGGATTTTTTAAGAGTTTTTGGGGTGGAGATTACCTATGTTTTTTACTCGTAACTCTTGAAATTTTATTAAGGTTTGTTTTGTTTAACTGGCTACAGATTGGCGGTAGGATTCGACTTCCCAGTTTTCAATAAATTCACGGGCGGAATCCGTCATATATTCAACTCCACCAAAGGCTTGGGAAAGTTTGAGGACCTGAGCACCATCCTGAGCAAAGAGTAGGGCAAGTCCGGCATTCTTTACTGTTTTGCCCAGGCCATATATACGGTCGCCATGAATGACTACCTTGGGGGCAAATCCGTGCTTTGCCCGGTAAGCATCGGCTTGTTCCTGGGTTAGTTCGTCAGAATAAGGAAAGGCTCGTGCATAGACTAGATGATCAGGGGTGATCGGACCAGGTACACATTCAAAAAACCCAGAGGACTCGATGAACGCAGCATCCTCCCCAAAGATTTCCTGAATTTTAGACTCGGCTTCAAGATCTCTCGTGCCTTCAGAGTTTTCAAGGTTTTCGCTGATGCCCAGTTTTTCATATTCCTCTCTGAGCGGATTCATAACGCTTGCATACAGAGAGCGAATTTCCTCAGCGGTGTCACCGGATACAAATATACCATGATTTTTGAGCATGATAATTTTGGGAATGCGACCGTAATCTTTTTTATACTGATTAATACGCCCGTGCAATTCCATGCAGAGTGTATAACCGGCATCAATGTACTCTACCCAAAGAGCATCCGGAAAAAGCCTTTTGCTCACCAATTCCCCATCTTTGGCACAAGTCATACCATTGACCAAAAGGGCGTGGGTATGAACCACAAATTTAGTTTCGAGAATATTGTGGAGAGGGGCTTCTACAGAGGGCCTGCCGGCATTGTTGAGTACGGCTTCACCCATGAAGTTTTTGACCAGTTCCTCGCGGGCATGCGGTTCTGCAGGAGTTTCGACATCATAGAGTTCATTAACCTTGGCCCGGTTCAGGGTTACAAAAGTTTCCTCTTTTAGACCGGAGAGGGTGGTGCCTGATGGTTTGACCCATAGGGTTGAGGCATCTTTGTAAGAGGTGTTCCCGCCTCCACCTTTTACATATTCCGGTGTGCCGAATTCGTGAGATAAATTTGTTATTATACTTAGTTCTTCCATGAGGGATATCATCCTATCAAATGCCTACTGTTGAACGAGCCGAAACTTTTTCACCCTCCCTTATAATTTATAATAATTCATTGTCCAAAGATTATTCTTTCACTCAACCAACTCCTGATGTAGCAAGAATTTATGAAAATCCTTCGTTTTGTTACATATTCTATGTTCTTTTTATTCACCATGATTCAGGCCAAGGATAAAAGGTCCAATGTTCTGTGGATTTATTTAGAGGATGTGAGCGGTTGGTTCAGTTGCTACGGGGAGTCTCTGATTAAGACGCCGAATATTGATCAATTGGCAAAAGAGGGCATCCGCTTTGACCGTTTTTACACACCCGCAGGTGTCTGTTCTGCAACCCGTTCTGCTATTGTCACTGGGATGATGCAGACAAGCATTGGTGCTCATAACCACCGTTCCTGCCGGGCCAACTTTAGGGGCAAAAATATGGGGGAGTACGACCAAAATGTATTGGATATTCTTACCATTCCAGAGATTTTCCGTAAACATGGATACTGGACCGCCAACCATTCGAAGGATGATTATAATTTTGATTGGGATTCTGGTAAGCTCTATGATTATGGCAGGCCAAGCAAACTGAATCCCGATGCCTTTATTTCGGGAAAAATGCTGAAGGGCAGGGGAGAAAAGCCTTTTTTTGTGCAAATACAATTACACGGAGGGAAGGGGACCACGGTTGGTTACACAGAGATCAAACCAAAAGATGTAAAGGTTCCCTCGTATTATCCTGATATTGAATCGGTCAGAAGTTCGATTGCCAGGCACTACAATTGTTTACTGAGGACAGACAAGGAAGTCGGTCAGATTGTCCAATACCTCAAACAAGAGGGGATGTATGAAAATACCCGAATCTTTTTCTTCAGTGATCATGGGATGGAGTTGCATCGCCACAAACAATATCTTTATGAAGGGGGTATCCATATGCCATTAATCGTATCCGGACCGGGGATTCTATCGGGCGGTGTCAGGAATGATCTGGTCAGCGGTATCGATATCTCAGCGGCTACTCTTGCGACGGCGGGAATTGAGGTGCCCGGTTATATGGAGGGTAGAGATTTTCTTTCAAAAAACCACAAGCCCCGAGAATTCGTGGTCGCTGCCCGGGACCGCTGTGATTACACCATCGACCACATTCGGGCAATTGTCACCAAACGGTTCAAGTATTTGAAGAATTACCTGACCGACCGTCCTTACATGCAACCAAGTTACAAAGACCCCTGGGAAGTCTCAAAGGATTTTCGCCGCTTAATGGCAGAGAGAAAAATGAATGAGGTACAAAAGGTTTTCTTTTCAGATAAGCGTCCAGCTGAGGAATTATACGATTTGGAACATGATCCTCATGAGATTCACAATCTTGCCACGGATCCCAAATTCAAAGCCGAATTGAATCGTCATCGTAAATTGCTAGCAGAGTGGATACAGGAAACAGGAGACGAGGGGCAACTGCCGGAATCAGACCTTGGTTTGCTGTCGACCTTAAAAAGATGGGGGGAGAAATGCATTAACCCAGAATATGACCGGGTGCGTCACCTTTTAAAATCAAAGAAGTAGTAGCTTGATTAGAACTTTCTCTCTGAGAAGTTTTTTAATTATACCTTTCCTCTATCTCTTCCCCCCTTGCCTTAATTCCTGTTATTGTAAATTTTTTAGAAGCTTAGATTCCCGATGTTGTTTTAAGGTTTTGCGGATACAGTTTATGAAATATATTATCTTTAGACATGAATAACTTTAATAATTAGCTATTGACTGTATCTGTATTAGCTGTTCTGATTTATAAAGGTGATGTCAAGGATGGTGGATGCTCTTAATAGATTTCGGCTTGCCCGAAAGGGGGCTCCCTTGGCTCTGAAACTCAACAGAGAGGGAAAATAAATGAAAGATATGATCTCGCAGTTGCATGAGTGGATCAAGCTCGTGTCACAAGTAGGAATCGGCTTGATTGCATTAGGTGTAATCGTAGAAATCGTTTTCGGGACCGGGGCGATCTTCGGGGGAAGCGTCATCGCGAACATTACACAAATTGTAAACCAGATAGGCGGTCAGAATGGATTCGTCGGTTTGATTGCGATCTTGTTGATCTTAGCAATTTTTCAGCGAAGTAAGTGAAGTTTTGCTTCCTTTACAGACCTGAAAATATTGAAACAAACCTAACCTAAAAGTGGGGAGATAAAATCATGGATAATGTAGCAAGTAAACTCAAGGAAGCCATTGGCGGCCTTACAGAAATCCTTATCGGTGCGATTGGACTACTCGTTGTAGTTCAAGTTGTATTCGGTACCGGTGGTGGTGGAATTGATATCATCGGAAATATCACCGGCGTGGTGAACTCCTTCGTTGGAGCGGGCGCCAGCTTGGCCAGTATTGTGGCCTTGTTAATCGTGATGTCGGTTCTCAATCGAAAAGACTGACGAACAGATCAGGGATTAATCTTATTAAGAGGGAGGCGTTTTCGGACGTCTCCCTTTTTTTTGGAAAAATTATTCAATATGGGTTTGCCCGGTTTTGCCTAATTAGGCAAGGTGCGGGGTATGTTTAATTTTAAGATATTTTCTACCTACTTTATAGCATTTTACCTGGCACTTTCTGTCTTTGCCCAAGAAAAAACACCCCCCAATGTCATCTATATCTTGGCAGATGACTTGGGGAAGGGAGATCTTGGATGCTATGGACAAAAGAAATTAAAGACACCGAGCCTTGATCGTTTGGCCAAGGAAGGGATGAAGTTCTCCAGCCATTATTCGGGCAATACCGTATGTTCACCTTCCCGGGCGGTATTGATGACCGGACAACATCCGGGCCATGTGCACTGCCGCGGAAATGGAAATGAGCCTGGCCTCGCCCTTGATCCCAAGATGACGACCTTGCCTGAAATTTTTAAAAATGCCGGTTATGCCACGGGTGCATTCGGTAAGTGGGGACTTGGGCATACCAATGAAGCTGGTGCCCAAAATCCATTATCCCACGGTTTTGACCATTTTTCGGGGTGGAAAAACCAGATGATTGCCCACACTTATTATCCAACCAGCATCGTGCGGGATGGGAAGGAAATCCCTCTTAAAGAAGGAACCTATATTCATGATATGATCATGGATGATGCATTTTCCTTTATCGAAAAGAGTGTGAAACAGAAAAAACCTTTCTTCTGCTACATTCCGACTGCGGTACCCCATGCGGCAATGCATGCCCCCAAAGAGCTGCATGAGAAATGGCGTAAGGTGTATCCCGAGTTTGACCAACGGATAGGCAAATACGGAGCGGGTCCCGGAGAACCCTGTCCGAATGTGGTAAACCCAATCGCTGGATATGCTGCGATGATGGAAAATTTCGACAACCAGGTTGGGCATTTGCTCAATATTTTGAAAGAGCTGGGAGTGGATGACAATACCCTGGTCCTTTTCGCCAGCGACAACGGGACTCACAGTGAGGGAGGTCATAATCCGAATTTCTGGGATTCCAACGGGCCACTGCGGGGCATCAAGCGCGATCTTTATGAAGGTGGAATCAATTCTCCCTTCCTGGCCCGCTGGCCAGGTAAGATCAAGCCGGGGAGTGAGAGCGATCACATCAGTGCCTTTTGGGATGTTATACCCACTATGGCAGAGATCACCGGGCAACCCGTGCCAAAGCAGGCAGATGGTTTATCCTTTCTTTCCGCACTGTTGGGCAAGAAGCAGAAAAAGCATGGCTACCTCTACTTTGAGCATCCTCAGACCAAGGATCATGACAAAGCGGTTCGTATGGGCAAGTGGAAGGGTGTACTCCGCGGTTGGAGAAAATGGAATAACCGCACCGGGAAAATCGAACTTTACGATTTAAGCAAGGATCCCGGCGAACAAAAGAACTTGGCAGATAAGTATCCCGAAATTGTGGCCAAAATACAGAAGTGTATGGACGAGGCACATACTCCGCTAAAAAGGTAGGTTTTTTATTTTACATATTTCTTACAACTTTTTCTTAATGAATTCGCCCAAATCCACCCTCCTCTTCCTTTCGGTAGTTTCCCTGCTTGGTGCCAAAACAGCACCTTCTCCTTTGGTGACTCAAAAGTGTGCACCCTGCCATGGTCCAGATCTCAATGGGGTGGGTGGGGTCTTTCCCAGTCTGCTCAGTTCAAAAGTGGTCAAGCAAGGCGGATTGGATGCAGTGGTGAAATTCATCACCCATGGCAGTCCGCCCGATTCCCAGTCCTTGGTTAAGATGCCAGCAAAAGGTGGGCACCTTGATCTTACCGACGAGCAGATCAAACAGATTGCCGAGGAGGTGATCGAGCACGCCGTTGTCTATAAACCCGCCAAAGTAAGTCAGGCGAAGGGTGCTGCAGGAAAAGTAGGTTATTTCACGGAACGCTTTGGGCCACTGGTTTCTTCGGCCATCGAGATTTCTCCTTTAGTTAATTGGCCTCCCCGCGATGACGCTTTCCCGAAGCTCCAGGAATTACGCAAGCAAGAGGTTCAGATTTTAGCGGATGCCGTGCGTTTGGGTGGCAAGGAATTTGAAAATGTATCCTTGGAAGACTTTGTGGTTAACCTCAGAGTGGATTTGACCGAACCGGGAGGCAAGGTTCAGGGAACCTCCACAAAATTCCCTGCCAACGAGGCTCCCTCCAATGCCGTCGATGATAACCCCAAGACCAAATACCTCAATTTTGATGGCAAAGGCAGTGGGCTGATTATGGAAGCGGGCAACTCGGTGGCGGTCGGGATTGCCCTGACTTCCGGCAATGACGCTCCAGAGCGTGATCCCAAAACATTCGCCCTTCATGGGTCGAAGGATGGAAGTGAATTCGTGCCTATTGCGGCAGGAGCAGTTCCTTCGTTCAGTACACGTCAGCAGCGTAAGCGCTTTTCCTTTGATAATTCAGAAGCCTATTCAGTTTATAAACTGGTATTTCCCGACCTAGTCGGACCTGAGGGTACGCCTATGCAAATTTCTGAGGTGGAATTGATCCAGGGCGAAACCTCCGATCTCGACAATTTGGTCATCCGGGCAAAGGCCCTGTTGGAGAAGATCCGCCAGCACAGGACGGAGGTTCGATACATTGTATCCCGTGCCCACCTCGTCCCTCTGGGGCAGAAAAGGAACCGGTTGTTGGTCTTTGATAGCGACACCCTCAGCTACTCCTTTGGTTGGTTGAACGAGTCCAGTTTTAAAGCTACTGGCATGCCCTTTGGCGGAGCCCATGGGAGCACCGCATTAATCAAATACGATCATAACTTGTTCCACACGGGCATGCGTCCGGGTTGGGCGAAGTCTGGGGATCTTACCGATCCAAGGCCTCAAAAATACAAAGCTTTCCCGAGGCTTGGAGCCTTGCCCAAAGAGTGGGCTCATTTCAAGGGGCACTATGTCCACAACGGTCGAGCCATCTTTTCCTATTCCGTGGGCAAGGGAACGGTGCTGGATATGCCAGGCGTTATTGAAGAGATTGGTTTCTCTGCCTTCACCCGTACGCTCGAGACTGATCTTCCTGAACCTGGCATGGTTGTACTTTCCGAGGGGGATTCCTCGCATAAAGCAGCAGCCACTTTATCGGTGAAATGGGCGAAGCAGCGAATTAACTATTTAGTCACCGACGGTCCGGTGGAGTCCAAACTTTCCTTCGAAAACGGTCTGGCTCTGTTGCGGGTTCCGGCCGGCAAGCATCGTACTAAGATCGCATTCTGGCCGGGCGATCCAGCCTATCAACCAGCAGTGCAATCGGCAGCAGGTGGGGCAGAAGATCTTGGTGTTCTGACTCAGGGTGGAGATGCCCAGTGGGGAGATCCCCTTGGGACAAAAGGTCAACTTTCCGATAACCAAACCGATGCCTATGTGGTCGACCGCATTGGTATACCTTTCAACAATAAATACGAACCACGCATGCGGATTGGTGCATTCGATTTTTTTGCCGATGGGAAATCTGCCGCAGTATGCACCTGGGATGGGGATGTGTGGATTGTAAGCAACATCGATGATCAATTGCAGGATGTGAAATGGAAGCGCTTTGCCACTGGTTTACATGAACCCTTGGGGCTCAAAATTGTCGACGGAAAAATCTATACAGTTGGTGACAATCAGATCACCCGCTTTCATGATCTCAACAACGATGGGGAGGCCGATTTTCTGGAGAATTTTAACAATGACTGGGATGCCACCGAGGGCTTTCATGCTTTCTGTTTCGATCTCCAGACCGATCCTCAAGGAAATTTCTACTTCAGTATGGGCTGCCCGGTGCGGGCGGGTGGAGCCGGGTTTGAGCGGCTGGGCAGGCACCATGGATGCGTCCTGAAAATTTCTCCTTCTGGAGATGAACTGTCTATTTTTGCCAGTGGGTTCCGTGCCCCCAATGGAATTGGAGTGGGGCCGAATGGGGAAGTGACTACCGGAGACAATGAGGGAAGCTTTATTCCCACAGCTCCCCTGAACTGGCTGAAGCCCGGAAGTTTCAATGGCGTGGTCGATTCCTACCGAGGAGATCGTAACTTAAAAAGTTCACCCATCTCCGGCTATGAAGTGCCTTACACAGATTGGGGGGAATACCGGAGATCGTTTATGAAACGTCCCGGTTTTCAGCACTTCCCTGAAGAAGCACCCAAGCCTCTTGTGTGGATGAGTAAAAAGCGCGGCGTGGACAATTCTGGAGGAGGTCAGGTCTGGGTCACCAGTGACAAGTGGGGCCCGCTTCAAGATCAACTGCTCCATATGTCCTATGGGCAAAGCAAACTCTATGTGGTGCTCAAAGAAGAAAAGAATGGGCAGATGCAGGGTGGGGTATCCCGTATCCCAATCGAACTTTCAAGCAGTGCGATGCGTGCACGGATCAACCCTGGAGATGGTCAGCTTTATGTTTCCGGTCTCAAGGGCTGGCAGACCAATGCCAAAGGACGTGGCGGGCTTGACCGTATTCGTTACACGGGGGAACCGGTTCATCTTCCCCGTTCATTGAAGGTGAAGAAGGACCGGATCGAGGTTGGGTTTTACGGGTCCCTCAGTCCCGCGGAAGCCAATGATTTATCTAAGTATAAATTTGGAGCGTGGGATTTAAAATGGACATCCAACTATGGTTCACCGGAAATACCTTTAAATGATCTGAAGCTGGAAAAGGTCGAACTTTTGGAAGACGGAAAAACGGTCGCTTTACATGTACCCAACCTGCATCCCGCCCATATGATTCAGATTGATTATGAATTACAGTCTGCGGATGGTATCCCATTCAAAGGCCGCATAGATCATACTATCCACGAGGTCGAATGATCCGGTTCTTAGTCCTGATATTTTTTGCACTTTGTGCATCGGTACTTGCTGAAGAAAAAAAGAATACCAAATACAAATTCTCATTTGGTGCGATCGCGGACTGCCAGTACTGCGAGGCTCCGGATCGAGGACAGAGAAAATATTCTGCTTCCAAGGAAAAGCTACATCAGTGCGTGGAGCATTTTAACAAGGAAGATTTATCCTTTGTTATTCATCTGGGGGATTTTATCGACCGGGATTTTTCCAGTTTTGATGAGATACTTCCAATCTATAATTCTTTAGAAGCTCCGGGCTATCATGTGTTGGGGAATCATGACTTTGAGGTGGCCGATGAGTACAAATCGCAAGTTCCTAAAAAGTTGGGCATGCCCTCTAAATACTACGATTTCAAAATTAAGAACTGGCGGTTCGTATGCCTCGATGGAAATGACCTTAGTTTTATTGCATATCCAAAAGGAAGTAAGAGGTATCAAGAATCTGAGGCATATTATCATGAGCAGAAGATCCGTTCACCCAAGTGGAATGGGGGAGTAGGAGCGGAACAAATGAGCTGGGTGCGGAAAGTTTTACAGGCAGCTGAAGGTTCCCAAGAAAAGGTCATCCTGTTTTCCCATTTTCCTGTTTATCCGCAAGATCCGCACAACCTTTGGAATGCCAAGGAAGTAATTAAGCTACTCGAAGAATTTTCCTGTGTGAAGGCATATATCAATGGACACAACCATAAGGGTAAATATGGGATCAAAGGCGGCATTCACTACCTGACTTGCAAGGGTATGGTGGATAGTGAAACCACGGCCTATTCCATCGTGAGAGTTTATCACGATCGCTTGGAACTCTCTGGGTATGGTCGGGAAACTAAGTTAAAACTAATGAATTTAAGAAAAAATAAGTGAAATACTCTATCGTTTGGGCGTTAAGTCTGCTTTCTAATTTGGCTCTACTTGGAGTTCATCCAGTCAAGTTTAAGACTCAACTTTTGACCATTGATGCAAATGAAGGGATAGCCGTTGCGGATTATGATAAGGATGGAATGCTCGATATCTCAGCCGGTCGTAACTGGTATCGGAACCCTGGTAAGCATGGTGCTTGGGTGCCGAGGCCATTGCGCATCATTGAAGACAAGGGGGGCTATGCCCACTCTAATGGCGAGCACGCTTTTGATGTAGATGGAGACGGCTGGATCGATGTGGTATCAAATAGTTTTTGGCTTCCAGAAGTGAACTGGTACCGAAACCCGGGAGAGAAACGTCTCCGGTTGGGTTTGCTCTGGGAGCAGAATCTTTTGATGAATACCAACCAGAAAACTAATGAACTTTGTCAGTTTATTGATATTGATGGGGATGGTAAGCGGGAATGGATTGCGAACCAGTGGAACAAGAATGCCCCCACGATTGTCTGGTATCAGGATGACAAGGGTAAGTTCAAAAGTCATACGATTGGACCCAAAAGTGGTCATGGAATTGGATTTGGAGATCTAAACAACGATGGACGAAGCGATATTGTAATCGGTACAGGTTGGTACGAAAGGCCAGAAGGGAACCTTTATGCAGGACAATGGAGATTTCACCAAAGTTGGACCAAACACCTGTCCTGCCCAGTTCTAATTAGGGATGTGAACGGCGATGGTAAGAACGATCTACTTTGGGGCAATCCGCATGATTACGGTATCTTTGCATGGCTAAGTAAGGGATTTGATGCTTCAGGCAGTTTCCTTTACGACGAAGTCATGATCGATGATTCTTTTAGCCAAGCCCATGCACTTCATTTTGCAGACTTAAATGGGGACGGTATTGATGAACTTATTACGGGCAAGCGGGTTTATGGGCACAATGGCAGAGACCCAGGTGCTGATGATGTTCCTGTAGTCATGTACTACACATGGGACAAAGAGTTTAAAAACTTTGGCAAGCATGTAGCAGCTAAAGGTGCAGGTGCTGGGTTGCATATTGTAACGGCCGATCTTGACAGTGACGGCGATCTTGAAATTGTTGTCCCAGGCAAAGAAGGTACGCAGATTCTTTGGAACAAGAGGTTGTAGCTAATTTTGGCTGAGAAAATTACCAAGATCCATCCGGGCCTTTAAATTTTCGATCCATCCCTGAGGAATGGCAGAAAGGCCATTGGCCGAACCCAAGAGGATACCGAGGGCTAATCCACGGGCACAATTATCTCCTCCTGCAATGGCGTTTTCAATAAACGCTGCCTCGATGTCATCTCCGTGTTTTGTGGCTAGGTAGAGAACGGAGGGGAGGGCGGATGAAATCGAACAGGCTGGTCCTAGTTTACTAATCGCGTCCACAGCATTTTCTGAGAGCACACTTTTTGCCTTTTCGAGTGCCCATTCGGGTGCGGTTTCGTTGAGGGTATCGTGCAGATTGGCACCATGCATCAGACGATAACCTGCCTGAGCAAGAAAGATAGCAGTTTCTTCGGCCTCCTTGGATCGATGAGTGAGCACGGTTTGTTCAACCGCTGCTTTCACCACTTCACTTTCAGAAGAGTTGGAAAGAAAAGCAATAAGCGGGGCAATCCTAGCAGGTCCGGCAATTTCCACCGAATCACTACCTCCCTGAGTCTTGTCTGTTTGATTTTGAACATTGGCCAAGGTGGCTTTGGTTGCACCATCTATATAGTCGTTGTAATCGGGCCACATCCCAAGCCACTCCTCCATAAACATGGAAGGATCCCACTTTTTTTCTCTTGCAAGAAAATTCAACAGACATAGGGACTGGTCTCCCACATGCCCCTGATCTCCCGCTTGCTTGTAAGGGTGGTAAGAATCAGAGCCAGGTGCCTTATACTCAGTTACTCGCCCGTGATTTTTTACCAACTCTTGGGAGTCGTAGATCCAGTGTACCCCAAGGGATAGGGCGTCTGCACAGTAGGAACCAAAGAGAAGTCCGGATTTTTTATTTTTAAGATCGTTCATAAAAGATGATCAGGGAATTTTAATTTACTGAGTGTTGGATGGGAAGTCGGTGTACCCCTTAGCAGTCGAGGAACTGTACCAGGTGGAAGGATCTGCCTCTTCGGCAAGCGGAGCATTGGACGCGAATCGTTCGACAAGGTCTGGGTTGCTGATAAAGGGGCGTCCAAATGCAATCATATCCGCATGGCCTTCGTTTATTGCTTTTTCTGCAGTCTTTTCGGTGTATCCACAATTACCCATGATCGGTCCTTTAAATACCGCACGGAATTCCTGAAGGGTCATTGGATCACCAAGCTCATGAAACCCAAAAGCCAGCCCATCCATGACATGCAAGTAAGATAAGCCATATTGATTGAGTTGTTTGGCCGCATAGGTGAATTGTTCCCGGTAATCCGGAGAACCCATATCATCAAATACCCCATTGGGCGAAAGGCGGACTCCTATGCGGTTAAAGGCAAAAACTTCTCCGACCGCCCGAACGACTTCATCGAGTAACCGGTAGCGGTTTTCGATACTTCCACCGTATTCATCCGTTCGATGGTTTGTTTTGGACTGCAAAAATTGATCGAGTATATACCCGTTGGCTGAGTGTATTTCGATTCCGTCGAAATCGGCGGCTTTTGCAAGCTCTGCACCTTTTCTAAACATTGCGATGATTTGCGGAATTTCTTCGAGTTCCAGAGCTCTGGGGACTTCATAGGGTTTGCTACCATCTGGAGTGTGAGTTTCATTATTTTCCAGGCGAATGGCCGATGGGGCTACGGGTTGCTGGCCATTGATCAATAAACTGTGTGTGGCTCGCCCTGGGTGCCAAAGTTGCAAAAATATTTTACCATCTTTTTCATGTACCGCCCGAGTCGTCTTTTTCCAGCCTTCGACATGCTCGTCATTATAAATGCCTGGCATATTCATCCAGGCAATTGCACTACTGTCTACCCCGGTTGCTTCGGCAATGATCAACCCTGCTGATGCACGTTGCCCGTAATATTCTGCCATGAGATCCGTTGGACATCCATCCGGTGTAGCTCGAGTTCGTGTCATCGGTGCAAGAATAACTCGGTTCTTTAATGGTAGATCCCCAATTTGGGTGGGTGTTAAAAGTTGTTTAATCATCGAATGTAGTTAAACCAAAGTTTCCTGATACACAATCTTGTGGACTATATTTTTCCATCTGCTTTTCTAACACACTGGATTAGGATTACTACCCAGGATGATACAATCGCTACGGCACCATTGAAATATCAATAGAGAACACCGAAAAGATAGTAAGAAGAATATGAACCTACAACGCATCCTCTTTCTTTGGTTTAACCTATCATTTGTATCCATCTTTACCGATTGCTTATCTGTTTGGGCGGCAGATCAGGAGAATACAGAAATTCGGGTGATGTCCTTTAATATTCGAAACAGCTATGCCAAGGATGGAGAGAATCATTGGGAGAGTCGAAAGGACCTTGTTTACAGTGTGATCAGAGATTATGCCCCTGATGTCCTAGGCTTACAGGAGGCCAACTCGTTTCAGTTGGAAGAACTAAGCAATGCATTCCCTCAGTACGGAAAAGTTGGAGAAGGATCGATGGGCGGTGCCAAAGGGCAGTATTCTGCCATTCTTTTTTTGAAGAAACGATTTAAGCTAACGGATTCTGGAAGCTTTTGGCTTTCGGAAACCCCAACCGAGCCTTCGAAGAGCTGGGGCAGTGCTCATCATCGGATTTGTACATGGGTAGGGCTTCTTGATCGTGAGTCTCAACAAATCATTTATATTTATAATACCCACATGGATGATGGCTCCAGAAAAGCACGCGAAAAGGGTGCCCGGATGATCATGGAACACATTCAGGGGGAAGCCAAAACAACCCCGTTTGTATTCATGGGAGATTTTAATGCTCCTGAGGATAGTGAAACCTTGAAAATTATTAAGGGTAATTCTGAAGCCGGGCAAAAACTTGGGATTCAAATGTTGGACTCTTTTCGAGTTCTTTATCCGGATCGAGAAAAGGTGGGTACCTATAACGGGTTTACCGGTCAGTCCGATGGACCCAAAATCGATTACATTATGGTCAAGCCCAGTATGAAAGTGATCGAAGCATCCATTTTGCAAACCAACCGAGAGGGCAGGTACCCGTCGGATCATTTTCCGGTGACCGCACAAGTAGGCCTTCCTTGAATGCCGATCAAAATTTGCAGGCAGAGTATTCCAAACCCTAAAAATATTAAGGAATAAACCGTTTCATTAAGGGTTGCTTGGGTAATTCTGATTCTTGAATATCGGTCCATGCCCAAGTTGAATTGTTTCGCCAGTTTGTTCACCCTTGTTGGTTTGTTCCTCGGGTTTTCGGCCGATGGATCGGAACGCCCCAACATTTTTTGGATCACCAGTGAGGACAACAATGTGAACTGGGTTGGGTGTTACGGGAATCCCCATGCCCAAACTCCCTATATCGATAAGCTGGCATCGGAGGGTTTTCAATACATGAACTGCTTTGCCAATGCCCCGGTCTGTGCACCCTCTCGAAGTGGATGGATTACGGGGGTACACCCAGTATCTCTGGGAACCCTGCCGATGCGCAGTCGCTATTCCATCCCGCATGATCAGGTTAAATACTACCCAGATTATTTGAGAAAGGTGGGGTACTACTGCTCAAATGTACGAAAGACCGATTACAACATCGGAGGGCGGTCTGATGACGATTGCTGGGACTCTACTAAGCTGGAATGGAAGAAGCTCAAACAAGGACAGCCCTTTTTTCAGGTTATCAATGTGGCAAGTTCCCATGAGAGTCGTGCCTTTGGTGGTGTGGACAACACAACCCATTCTCCCGAGGATATTCAGTTGGCGAAGTATCATCCTGATATTCCCACCATCCGTAAAAACTATGCCCATTACCACGATGCGGTAAAAAGAATGGATGCAGAAGTGGGTAAGTTTCTCAAGCAATTGCAACAGCATGCTCTTTCTGAAAATACTATCGTGATTTACAATTCCGACCACGGGGGTGTGCTTCCGCGAAGTAAGCGACATTTATTTAACAGCGGCACCCATTGCCCCCTGATCATTCGGATACCTGAAAAATATCGGGCGTGCTGGCCCGCGGAATCGCCCGGTTCCAGAATCGATCGGTTGGTCAGTTTTATTGATATGCCCAAGACCTGGTTATCCCTCGCAGGAGCTGAGGTTCCTGAAGTTATGCAGGGAAAGATTTTCTTAGGTAAGGACTGTGAAGCGGAGAGACCTTATCATGTAAGCTACCGTGAGCGGATGGATGAGCGATTCGATAACCAGCGGGCGATTCGCAATAAGCGCTACCTATACATTCGTAACTACATGCCCTTTGTTCCCTTGGGGCAGCGGTTGAACTACCTTTGGAAAATGGAAGCCACCCGGGAATGGGAGAATTGGCATGTTGCCGGTAAGACCAATGAAGTAACCGGCAGGTGGTTTCGCCCTAAACCATCGGAGGAACTATACGATACATGGGAAGATCCCGATAATGTCATCAATTTGATCGATAATTCTAAATACATGGAGATTGCGAATGAGCTCAGGCAAGAGCTGTCACGATGGCAGAAAGAGAAAAGAGACTTAGGCTTGCTTCCCGAGTGCGAGCGGGCCAAGCGGGCCGAGGATTTAGGGGGCACTCTTTGTGAACTGGCAAAAAATCCGGAAGCCTATGATCTCGATGCCTACCTCGAAGCCTCCGATCTTGCCCTGCAAAGAGACGCTCGTCACCTCACAGAACTGAGACAGTTTTTACAAAGTGAGGACTCAGGCATTCGCTACTGGGGGGTGGTCGGATTATTACTTCTCGATGCAAAGTCAGCCGAGGTGAAAAAAGAACTGGGAAAAGCACTCAGGGACAAATCTCATGCTGTTCAAGCCATGGCCGCCTATGGTTTGCATAATAGGGGAGAAACAGACTTGGCCAGAAAAACTCTGCTCGATTTGCTACATCAGGAATCGCACGCAACCCTGTTGGTTCTAAACATCATTGCCTGGCTCAAAGAAGACTCTGCCTACTTTCATCAAGCAATTAAGGGAACGAAAAACCAACAGCTCAAACCCTATGTGCAGAAAATGAAAGAGAACCTTTCTTTTTACGCTAAGAACTGATCCACAATTAAGATTGCCGAACCCTATTTTACAAATCAATTTATAAACAGCCCTATTTACCATAAATAATATGCCCTTAGCCCATTATGAAACTCTCATACTCTGTTTTTTCTCTCCTCTTCTTTTTTCTTTCTTCTTTGTATGCCAAGGTAGAGGGTCCTCTTGATTTTACTCCTCCCGAAGGAGCAAGTGTTTCTTTCCATGGGGTGGAGGGATTGGGATGTATTCGATTGATTCAGCCGATCTTGGACAAACCATGATGTTAACCAAGATACCAGGTGGGGCAGCGATGGATCAGGAGACTCTCTTAAAAACAATGACCGATGCCTTTGTTACGCAAATGAAGGCTCAAGAAAAACTGGTGGGCAAACTAACCCCCGAGAATCCCAAAGTGGAAGATTTTAAGGGAGGTAGCTTTTCAGGAAAATTCGTCCGCTTCACTTTGACATCAGAAATCCTTTCATCAATTGAGCATACTATTTTCTACCTATTGTCGGATGGTGAGGATACATGGAATGCCACAGTTACGGGCGATGAAGGATGGGTGGCAGAGTGTGATAAGTTACTTGCCTCACTTAAGAAGAAATAGGCTTGTTTCCTCCTCCTCCTTTCGTGGGTGGAGTATGCGGTGCTAATGGACAGACGATTTACTTATCCTAAGATCGGATAAGTACAGCAATGAATTTGTAAAGCAGTACTGTTTGTTTGGCGACAGAAACTCACGAGGAAGAGTCAGGAGAATTAGCCTGTTTGTATTCCTCCAACTTTTTCTCGGCTTTCTTTAACTTTTTTTCGGCTTTCTGCCACTTGTTTGCCGAGACGAAGAGTAGCACTACCAAAACTATCACTCCTGAAAAGGTAATCAATTCATTGTCCATCCGCTTATAATGAGGGTGGTGAGTTAATCGAGGCAAGAAAAGAAAATTTTGCTTATTTGGATGGTCACTCATTGTCAGCAAAGCACTAAACACCATTCCGGGTTCTCAATTATAATAAAAATGTCTTACACACATGTGTTTGTTTAGGGATTGGTACTCCTAACACGTCACAATGACATTGGTGTAAAGTTTACCTCACGAAGCCTAGAAATAACCAATTTTATTATTAACCTACTGCTTCATTGGATTCAGCAGTTCTATGATTTGTAAGTTTGCTATGGATTATAAGATTTAGTCGGACGCTCCGCTGATTTCATCAAGCTTCTCTTGGAGTAATTGTATAGTTTTATCTTGTTGGATGATTTTCTTGCGAAGGATATCGATCGAACCGCAAACGAGGGATAGCAAGCTTGTTATAACAATTGCGTAGGAACTTGTACGGGAGTCAATGATGGCACAAAGCATAGCAAAAACGAGCGCAATGAAACAGGGTGAATAAATCAGGAAAACAAGTTTTATTGAGGTGAATTTTTCGGGGCTTTCCAAGAGTTTCTTTTCAGAGCTAGATGTGTAATTGTTCATTTAGACATTCTATCGCACAAAAAGCAGCTTTCATACAATAACTTATTGTGAAATCAAATGGGTCTCTTCCCTTCTTTGATATTTTCTCCGTAAGTATAAAACGGACACCTCACCCTGAAATAATCGGTACATCGAATGTTTATATATCCGGAAATTTAAACTGGATGACTGCCTCTCAGAAAACACTTTCCAAGATTAAGAAAAAATAGGCTTGTTCCTTTCTCCCTTCATGGGTGGAGTATGCGGTGCAAATGAACAAACAATTTACTTATCCAAAGATCGGAATCCGCCCGACCATTGATGGTCGTTTGGGCGGAGTACGTGAATCCCTAGAAACGCAAACCATGGAGATGGCCAATCGGCTGGCCTCGCTCTATGCCTCCGAGCTTCGACAGCCCGATGGTTCCCCGGTTGAGTGCGTGATTGCCGATTCCACTATTGGTGGAGTGCGGGAAGCGGCTGCCTGTGAAGAGAAATTTCAACGTGAAGGAGTCGGATTGAGTGTCACTGTGACTCCCTGCTGGTGTTATGGTTCGGAAACCATGGACATGGACAAGACTAGGCCCAAAGCGGTCTGGGGCTTCAATGGCACCGAGCGTCCGGGGGCAGTGTACCTCGCCGCCGTCCTTGCCGGACATACCCAGAAGGGAATTCCTGCCTTTGGGATTTATGGGCAGGATGTTCAGGAAGCGGGGGATGAGTCCGTTCCTGTAGATGTCCGTGAGAAACTTTTGAACTTTGCTAAGGCGGGGCTTGCGGTTGCTTGCATGCGTGGAAAAGCCTACCTCTCGATGGGGGGAACTTCTATGGGCATCGCCGGATCCGTGGTGGACTCCTCTTTTTGGGAGGAATCACTGGGTATGCGGGTCGAAGCGATCGATATGACTGAGTTTGTCGGTCGGATGGAAAAAGAAATTTATGATCCCGAAGAGTACGAGCGGGCTCTTGCTTGGGTGAAGGAAAACTGCCGGGAAGGGGAGGACTACAATTCAGAAGATACCCAAAGAAGCCGGGAAGACCTAGATCAGGAATGGGAGGACTCGGTAAAAATGGCCCTGATTGCACGGGACCTGATGGTGGGCAACCCCAAGCTCGCGGAAGCAGGTCATGGGGAACAGGCTCTTGGGCACCATGCGATTGCTGCCGGGTTTCAGGGGCAGCGCCAATGGACGGACCATTTCCCCAATGGTGACTTTATGGAAGCCATGCTCAATTCCTCCTTCGACTGGAATGGCAAGCGTGCTCCCTACATTTTGGCTACCGAGAACGATGCCCTCAATGCTGCGGGTATGCTATTTGGATATTTGCTTACCCAAAGTGCCCAGATTTTTGCTGATCTTCGTACTTACTGGAGTCCCGGTGCGGTGGCCCGGGTGGCTGATGGATACCAACTCCAAGGGGAGGCAAAGGATGGACTTTTGCACCTGATCAATTCCGGTCCTGCAGCCCTCGATGGTACGGGTGATCAAACTGATAAATCTGGCAATCCTACGATGAAGCCCTTTTGGGACATTACCGATCAGGAGATGGAAGCGAGTTTGCTAAACACCAGCTGGCATCCCTCGATCACTGAGTATTTTCCTGGTGGAGGCATGAGTACCCGTTACCGAACCAAGGGAGGGATGCCTGCTACGATGATCCGCTTAAACTTGGCCGATGGTCTTGGCCCCTGTCTTCAGGTTGCCGAGGGAGTTACCATCGATCTTCCCGATCCGGTTCACGATGCCCTAGATCAGCGAACCAACCCCACCTGGCCGACTACTTGGTTTGCGCCACGCCTGACCGGGCAGGGTGCTTTTCGGTCGACCTATGAGGTGATGAACAACTGGGGGGCAAATCATTGCGTGATGACTGCCGGTCATGTGGGCCACCTCTACCTGGCCCTGGCTTCGATGCTCCGCATCCCCGTCTATATGCACAATGTTGAAGAGGAACGGGTTTTCCGCCCCAGTGCTTGGCGTGCTTTTGGTACTGCAGATTTGGAGGGGGCCGACTTTCGGGCCTGCCAGGCTTACGGTCCGCTTTACCGCTAATTTTTCTTTTAATTCAAAAAAAGTAAACAAACTCCACTCACTCCCGTACTTCGGGAAAAGAGTTGCCTAGGAAAGATGGGTTAATCTACCGTAGGGCATGTTGTTCCAATATGAGATTGTCTGGATCATTCTCATATTGATCTTCGTTTCAATTATTTGGTCCGTAATCAAGGGGAGGAAGCGGGCCAAGGAAATGAGAAATGCCGGTGCATCACTGAATTTACGGGAGGCGACCAAGTCGGATAAAAAAGTACTCAAAGACAGTATCGGTCAGTCGAGGCTGTTTACGGATGGGAGCAGTTGGCCCAAAACAGTGCTGGTTGGGGATGTCAATGGGGTCCGGTTTACGCTCGCGGATTATAATTTTCACCGGGGGACAACGAAGTCAAAAACCAAAGAGACCACGCTTCTTACCATACAGTCAAATTCCCTTCGTTTGCCTCCCTTTACCCTAATGCCATCTGGTTGGTTGATCGACTCACTAAGCTCCATGGTTGGGTATCGTGACATTAATTTTGATTCTCACTCCCAGTTTTCCAAACAGTATTTGTTGCGTGCTTTCGATGAGGATGACCAAAGTAACGAGTTTTCTCGTTACGAGGAAGCTAGTTCCAGTGCATTCAAAGAAGGAGCGAATGAGCAAGTGGTTCGTGAACTTTTTGGCCATGAGTTGCTCGATGTATTGGAAACCAATTCGGGGGTTAGCTTGGATGGAAGAGGAAACCAATTTATTCTTAGGCGTTTTACCAATCAGCGGATACCTGCGGATGACCTGACTGCTTTTGTGGAATTAGGCGTAAAAATATTGTCTCTGTTATCAACGAAGTAATCCGTCGTTTTTCTAAGTGACGAGCTTTTACCTATCACCCTTGACTTTGCTCATCCTCTCCGGATGTGTT
>JAOFTV010000002.1 GCA_028045305.1 Opitutales bacterium
AGAGATACCAACTTCCGTTTACTTTGTGGTGCTGCTGTATCGGTGCCCCGAAATGATGAAGGTTCCATTCTCAATGACTCTTTGGTCGAACATGTAGGAGAAATGGTAGACCAGGGCTTAAATTTGGTCGCGATCTCAACTGCTCATGGACACACCAAAGGAGTAGGCGATGCAATCCGTCTCTTAAGGGATGCATTTCCCGAACTACCGTTAATGGCAGGAAATGTTACAACCGGGGAAGGTGTAGATTTTTTAGGTTCTGCTGGTGCTAATGTTATAAAGATTGGTCAGGGTCCCGGATCAATTTGTACCACCCGGATTGTGGCAGGTGTAGGAACCCCTCAAATGACTGCCCTTTTTGCTGCATCTAAAGCAAAAAAACAATCTGGAGTAACCTTGCTTGCCGATGGAGGGATCAATAAATCTGGAGATATCGTAAAAGCCCTGACTTTGGCCGATGGGGTAATTTGCGGTGGTTTACTTGCTGGTTGCAAAGAAGCACCAGGGGGTATCATCGAGATCGAAGGAAAATATTTCAAGCAATACCGAGGAATGGGAAGTTTAGAAGCGATGCGCGAAGGATCTGCTGCACGATACGGTCACAAATCAACGGACCTCAAAGGTAAAAGTACTGCAGAAGGTATCGAAGCTTTAAAGGAAGTTTCCGGTTCACTCCGCGAGGTATTAGAAAACCTAGCAGGTGGAATTCGTGCAGGACTTGGATATTTGGGTGCAGAGGACTTGAGGAAACTCTCCGAAAACGCAAGGTTTGTTCGGGTGACTCCAGCAGGTCAAAGAGAGTCTGCTCCTCATGATGTCGTAGAAATCAAACGTTCCGACCTCAAGCGCTCCTAACTGATTCACTTTATTTATCCTAACTGTCATGAATCAATCTTTTGAATCTTCTTTGGTATCGGTGACCGGGATTAGTATGGGGGACGAAGGCAAGGGCCGAGTAGTCCATGAAATTCTCGAGCACGAAAAGAAAAGCCTTGGCAGAGCAGCCGCCGGAGTGATGAAGGTAAACGGTGGAGCAAATGCAGGGCACACTGCAGCCGGACTTAAACTTAACTTACTTCCCTCCGGCGTCGGAGATCCTGAGGTAGAAACTTTATTAATTGGATCAGGTGTAGTCGCGGACCCTCGCAAATTTCTCTGGGAAGCAAGGCCATTAGAGGCACGCGGGCTTGAGGTAATCAGTCGTTTGCTCATTGATCAAAGATGTCAGGTAAGCGACTTAAGCCACCGACTCCTTGACTTGGCCTGGGAAAACTACCGGGTTAATCAGTTAGGTATGGAAAGTCGAGGGTCTACCGGTCGCGGGATCAGCCCGGCCTACGGAGACGAAACCGGACAATGGCAAATTTTTTATCAAAGCTTTCTGGGAAACAAGGACTCTTTTGCTCAGACCCTTAGACAACGTTGCCAACGGGCCTTAGATACCATTCGTTGGGTATGCAAAGTTCAGGAAGGAGACTGGCATGGGTTTTTCAAAACACTTACCAATGCGGAGACTAGAGCGAACCAATCCTCTATTGATGATGAAATTTTTTCCGCTAATGAATTCGACTTTCAACGATTTCAAGGTAACGAACCGTTCTCGCTCGACCTGGACGAATTGATTGAGGTTTATTGGGAGGCAGGTAATAAAATTAAATCATGTATAGGAGACGGGCGTGACTTTCTTCTTGGTTCTGCACAGAAAAAGCGCCTAGTGGTTGCAGAGTTCGGACAGGCTTACTGGCTAGATAAAAGGCATGGATTCACCCCAAATGTAACCGCATCCCATACCACTAGTGCTGAGCTCTTTCATTCTGGGGGCATCCCGATTCAACCCATTAGCCAGGTTGGTTGCTGTAAGGCGTATGACACCAAGGTCGGAACACACCACTTTCTCACCCAAATGGATCATCTGTCT
Source organism: Opitutales bacterium (assembly GCA_028045305.1). GTDB lineage: Bacteria > Verrucomicrobiota > Verrucomicrobiia > Opitutales > Seribacteraceae > Chordibacter. The sequence continues at coordinate 1,919 of JAOFTV010000002.1, forward strand.
GACCCGTGGGGACAGAAACTTGCAAAGTTGGAATTCGGAACCTCTACAGGCAGGCAACGTATGGTCGGTTGGTTTGATGCTGTCGAAAAAGGAAATGCTTTGAGGTATGGAGGCTTTGATCAAATTGTAATCAATAAACTTGATGCTCTTACCCTTGATAGTTCCGTACCTGATGAACTAAAAATTTGCACGGCATACCAGCTCGCTGATGGTCAACTCACTCGAGCTGTACCAAGGGATGAAATTTTAAGAAAAAGCCTTAAACCGATCTACAAAACAATGACCGGATGGAAAGAAAACCTGACAGGTATGAAGTCTTTCGAACAACTGCCCTCTCAAGCAAAAGAATATATTTCTGAAATGCTTGCCGCTATGATTGAGGTCGCCTACCCCGATGGCTGGTCTGGCATCGCTCTTCCTAGTATTCGTTTTATTGGCATTGGGCCAGATCCCGGAGAAATCATCTCAGACCTTCCCACCACCCGCCAATTATTGGAATCCGTCTCTTCTGAGCCCTTGCCGGTCGTTTCGTGACACCTTCCCCTGCCCGATTAAAGGATTTCCGTCAAAGAATATCCTGGCGTGAGGTCGAACAGGCTGAGAGTTGCTGGGAACGCATACTTTTAGGTTGCGTAGAGGAGGATTTTGGAAAACCGATTCCCTCAAAGCCATGGCAAGAAGACCTGACTTCTTCTCTTTGCTCCCTTCAAGGAAACGGAACTGCTCAACTAGTCGCCCGCGAACCTCTTGTTCTTTGCGGAATTCAACTACCGAACCTTCTTTTAGATAAATTCTCCTGTCACGACCTTAACTTTATCCCCAATGGAAAAGATGGCGAACCCTACCAAGCAGGCAATAATCTTGGCACCCTCAGGGGTTCAATTCCTCAACTTTTGGCCGTTGAGAGAACCTTGCTTAATTTCCTGCAACATTTATCCGGAATAGCCACGCATGCGGCAGATTTTGTTAAGGTAACACAGCCTGAAAATGTTTGCCTGCTTGATACCCGCAAAACAACCCCTGGCCTACGCATTCTGGAAAAATATGCCACCGCCTGTGGAGGTTCATACAACCATCGGATGGGTCTGTTTGATCGGGCTCTCATTAAGGACAATCACTTAGCTGCTGCCGGCATCGAAGGCTCGAAGGCTCTGGTTAATTTTATCCAAGCAGTCAGGGAACGAGCGCAGGAAAAGTTAATTGAACTTGAGATCGATAATTTGGACCAGCTTGAATGTGCGATCTCGGGAGGTGTGGATGCGGTATTACTTGATAATTTTACGCCCCAAGAAGTTGCCCAAGCAGTAGAAATCAATCAAAACCGCGTGGTACTCGAAGCAAGTGGGTGTATAAATCGGGGGAATCTCATCGAATATGCCAAGGCAAAACCTCATTTCATTTCTACAGGCGCACCGGTTCATTCAGCCAAGTGGGTAGACATTGGACTAGACTGGATTAAATAAATGGCCGAGTACCCTAGAGGAATTAAAAAAAAGTACACTCCCAAAGGCAAACAAGGGCGTGTGCGAAAGCGAGAGAATCCAGATGTTTATGTTTTACGCTGCCTGCTACAAGCTTCCCCGCATTTTGTCTCTGGCAATCAGCTCGCCGAAAAATTAAAGATGTCTAGGGTGGGAGTTTGGGCACGCGTAGATAAAATGCGCAAAGCTGGTCTATCCATAGAAGCAAGTCAAAATCGAGGCTACAGGCTTGCAGGGGAACCCAATTTATTGGTCTATCCTTTACTGAAAGCTTGGTTAAAGGAGTGCAAAACAGATTGTCCATTTTATCTTTTTAAAAAAACGGACAGTACCAACTCGGAAGCGGAAAGATTGTTAGCCGAGGGAGTCGAAACTCCTTTTGCTGTACTCAGCCATCAACAAGATTCTGGCCGTGGAAGAATGGGTAGGACCTGGCATAGCCCGAAAGGTGGAAACCTTTACCTCAGTATAGCACTCAGACCAAATGTAGAAATTGTAAAATTTCGAAACTTTACACTATGGCAGGGAATAGCCATTGGAAAATTTCTTAAAGTTCATACAGGAGTTCAAAACCTGCTCGTTAAATGGCCCAATGATTTGATCTGTAACAATAAAAAATTGGGTGGAATGCTTACCGAAGCCTCAATCGATTGTGACCAAGTAAGGTCGATGATTTTTGGCATTGGTTTAAATGTAAACTCTAATACCGGAGATTTCCCAAAAGATCTTCGTGATTCCTCAGTCTCCTTGCAGGAAGCAAGTGGAATGAGTTGGAGACTTCATGAATTAGCAGCCAGGCTTATTAAGACCTGTCTGGAAGCTAGCAAAGAATGTTTAAGCAAAGATTCGGATGCGAAACTTCTAAAGGAGTGGAAGGAAATGGATTTCCTAAAAGGTAAAAAAATTAAAGTTCAAAGTGGCAAGGAAACCTACACGGGGCGAGCAGATGGAATTGATCATTCAGGAGGACTACGGTTAAAATTGAGAAATGGCAGAGCCCGAGTTGCTCACGCGGGTAAGGTTTCATTAATTTTATGAGGTATTTCAATGAACCTCTCCTCTGCCTTGATTTGGGGAATACAACTTGCAAAATTGGAACTTGGAAAAATGGTATAATCAGCAAGGAACGGAGCATTCCCACCCGTACTTTTGTTCATCCCGACCAACCATGGCTACACGAGTGGTCAAAGGTTGAAGGCATAGCTTATTGTTCGGTCGTACCGAGTGCAGAATCGTCTCTACTGAAGGCTCTCGAATCTCGAAAGGTTACTCCTTACAGCCTTACTGCTGAAAGCCAATCAATTCTCCCCATTCGATATCCTAACCCAAAAGAAATTGGCGCCGACCGAATAGCTAACGCCATCGCGGTCTATCGAAATTTCAAATTACCGGCAGTGGTTATCGATTTGGGAACAGCCACAACCTTTGATGTCGTGACCGCAGGAGGATACGAAGGGGGTGTAATCGTACCTGGACCTCAGGGAATGCTCGATTTTTTGGGGAACAATACCGCATTATTGCCCAACCTTAGGCTTCCCCCTGACGAAACCCTCGTTGACCCAATTGGGAAAAGTACATGTGGGGCAATACAAAGTGGTTTACATTTCGGCTATCCAGCTATGCTACAGGGTATCCTCAATGTACTTGAAGAGCAATTGGAAGAGAAACATGGAAAAATTAAATCGTTAATTCAAACAGGTGGTGAGTCCAATCGCTTTCAAATTAAAGGGAGCTCGATTCGTCCATCTCTAACTTTGGAAGGACTTGGCTTGGCGTTCGCCAACCAACAAGTTTAAGGTGTTACCAACATAACATGAGTGCCGAATCAAAACCCTTGCCAATAGTAGATGTAATCAATCTGCGCAAACGGTATGGCTTGGTTCAGGCACTTAAAGGGATAAGTTTTTCCATCGGCAAAGGGGAAATTGTTGGATTCCTTGGTCCTAATGGAGCAGGAAAGAGTACAACCCTTCGTATCCTTTCAGGTCTAATTCCTGCAGACTCCGGTGAGGCAAAGGTTTGCGGTGTTGACTTAGCGGAAGAAGAAGGAGAAGTGCGTAAACACATTGGTTTCCTTGCCGAAAACAATCCATTACCAGAAGAACTGAGGGTGATTGAATACCTTAATTTTCGGGCAAACTTAAAGGGGCTGGAAGGAAGTAGAAAGCGGGAAAGAATTCGCTTATCCCTGGATGCCTGTGATTTAGAGAGGCGAATTGCAGAGCGAAAAATTGGCAATCTTTCTAAAGGCTTTCGTCAACGAGTTGGTATTGCTGACTCTCTTTTGGCCGAACCAAGACTCATAATATTGGATGAGCCCACCATTGGTCTTGACCCAAGGCAATCTGCCATCACCCGAAGAATGATGGAACGCTTGCGGGGGGAAGTATCTTTCTTGCTATCAAGCCACATTCTATCTGAAGTAGAAGCTTGTTGTGACCGAATGATCATCTTAAGCCATGGACAAATCGTCGCCGAGGGGTCGATGAATGAGCTCCAAAAGCGTTATGTTAACAAAACGATCTTCGAAGTAGTTTCTAGTGGAAGAAAGATTGACCTGCAAAGAGCGGTAAGAAAAGTTGAAGAAGATTGCGAATTATTACAAGACGACCCAGTTGAGCTTGCGGGAAAAAGGAGATACACATTCTCCACTGATAAAGGAGAGGATGTTGCCGAAGATATCCTTCGATCTTTACTAAGACAGGAAAATTTCAGAGTCGCTGAATTTCAAGTTTCAAGACCTGACCTTGAAACTATTTTTTTACGAGCAACCAAAAAAAATTGGCAAGAAAAAGACTATTTGGGTAGGAAATCCAAAAGCAATATTCAACCCATACATCCAGCTATTGGTAAAGATTGATGAGTGGTTACTGGCACATCGTAAGATACGAACTTTTCGGGTTGTTTATATCTCCAGCTACTTACATCTCATGCTTTTATTTTTTAGCTCTTCTCGGCGTTGGGTTCCGTTTTTTTATTGAAGGTTTTGCCACGACAGACTGGATACTTCCTCCACTATCCTCTTTAATAGTAGGTCTTGTCTTTGGTTCACCAGCACTGATTCCCTTTTTAACAATGAGGGCTTTCGCTGAAGAAAGAAGATTGGGCACGCTGGAAACCTTAATGTCTGCTCCAGTGGGTTGTTTTGCTTTGGTCTTCGGTAAATGGACAGCTTCACTTGTATTTTTCTGCATCATTGCATGCTTGTGCTTATGTTTTCCTCTTCTGCTATGGTTTGGATTTCCCGATCAAGGCCAATCCCTTGGATTTCATATGCCTGAGCAATGGATTGGCGGAGGTATTTTTCTTTTTGGGTTTGGTTGCAGTTTTACGGCGGTTGGAATTTTCGCCAGTTCGCTGACAAACAACCAAATGGTTGCGGGGATGCTTACTTTCACTCTCCTTACCCTTTACCTTTCAACCATGGCTTTTTCATTCGGTGAAAGCGTTGAATACGAACATTTAAATACTCTAGGCGATTTCATTCGCATTTGTCTTGGTTCTTTGAATCAAGGACTTAATAAAGCACAACATTTTGCGGTAGGCATTCTCGATTTATCCACATTGATCCATCAAGCAATCATTACTTTCTTCTTCCTTTGGATCACCTCTTTGCAAATTGAAAGGCTTAAGCACTAAATATGGATTTTAGATACGCCAAAAGGAATCGACAAATCGACCATTGGCTTGTCATAGCTCTTTCTGCCTGCCTATTCCTTGGCTTAAATTTCCTCGCATCCAAGATTGACCTTCAAATCGATTTGACTCCAGACAACCGCTACTCCCTGTCTAAAGAAAGTCTTCTGTTGTTAGAAAAGGTTGACCAACCAATTGACATCATCATCACCCTTCCGAGCTCGAACAACCTCCCGAAAGTTGTTCAGCGCTTAGTGCATGATATTGATTTACTCCTAGACTCCATGGAGAGAGTGGAATCATCTCACCCAATTAGAGTACATCGAGTAGATGTAAACTCGCCCAAACAAACTTCAGAAATCTTAGACATTTATAAAATTTCTGAACCCAACTTAATTGTTGTTGGCTCTCCCAAAGCAGGAAAGAGGATTATTTACCGTTACAATGAAACAAGCAGTACAAACCCATATGACACCAGCCAAGTTTTTCGTTCGGCTGAATCCATAGCTCGACAATCTATTTGGGAAGCAGGGTTTTACTCGGAATGGAAGGAACTTGGTAATGGTAGGCTCGAACCCGGTTCCTTTAGAGGTGAAGAGACGCTTGTTAGAAACATTCTTCAACTAAGTAATACTTATCAAAAAAGAAAGGTTGCATATTTCACAAGAGGACATGGTGAGTACAGCCCAACCGACACAAGCCCGGACACTGGTTTATCTGATTTCAGAAGCTTGTTAGAAGACAGAAATCTCGATGTTGCATCCATTGACCTGAGCACTATTGAACGTATTCCCATGGATGCTAAAATACTTGTTATCGCCGGTCCAAAGGGAATCTTCCAAGAAAAAGAAATTTCCATAATTAGAAACTTCATGAACCAATCTGGCGGAAGTGTTCTTTTGGCTTTAGATCCAGTTGAAGAGCTAACCTTGACCGATCGACCCGCCCTCGGACTTCGTACCTTGTTAAAAGAATGGGGAATTCGATGCCATGACATGTTGATTCATGACCCAAATAAAGAGAACTTTGACTTATTCACGGGGGCTTATTTCCTGCGAACTTACCCTAAAGGTGAGAATCACAGGCTAATATCCAATCTAGCTCAAGAGGGTTTTTCAATCTTGGCAGATCGTTGTCGACCAGTTGAAGTTAATCGACAGGATGGGCAATCATTTATCACTCGAGAACTTCTTTTCTCCTCGAGGGACTCATGGGCTTTGTCTAGTTGGACGGAGCGGTCTTTCCCTCCAGACAAAAACCCCCTGCTCGATCTAGCGGGCCCTGTTCCGATTCTTGCAATATCCTCTCCAAATCCGGTTCACCTTGAAGTGTCCAACCTTCATAAAAATGGTAAACTTGCCGTTCTGGGATGCTCGCGAATTCTATCAAACAAAAAAATGAAGTCCGCGGCAGGAAACCAAACACTATCCAGGAATCTTATATATTGGCTACAAAATGAATCGGAGATGTTAACAGTTACTCCGAGAAAACTTCATACCTATTTCGTTACCATGAATCATAAGGAATTTGAAACGACACTTTACTATTTTACCATTATACCAGCATCAATTTTAATCGTTGGTCTTTTTGTCGGATGGTTACGCAAAGAACTTTAACCATGAAAAATCGTACAATCATTCTAATAATCGCGAACCTGATTTTAGTCGCATACATTTTTTTCAATCTTCAGGAAGAAAAAAAAACGGCACTAAACTTTGAAACTAGTGTTTTTACAACCTTGAGTAATTTAAATGCTTTGGAATTCACTTTTCCATCTCAAAACAAATTCCTAGCATTGCAAAAAAACCAAAGCGGAGACTGGCATCTCTCAACTCCTGTTAGTTGGCCTGCTGAACCACTTGGCTTGTCCAATTTCCTGACAAGTTTATCACATCTTGATGCAAAGTTTTTGGTCTTCACAACCGAACTTGAAAGGAGAGGAGAATTACTGACTGACTACGGCTTTGACGAAAATTCGTCCTTCTTTGTATTAAAGGGAAAAGAAAATAATCTAAAATTCAAACTTGGTAAAATCACCCGCGATGAAAACTTTGTTTATTTACTTACCGGCGATGACAATGAGCACGCAGAAGGCATAATTTGGAAAGCCTCATCCGGGATTATAAAATGGGCGGAAAGAGAACTTGCTGATTGGGCCCTTCCGCACTTCATCCATTTTCCTCTATATGCCATGGATGAAATTTCGACCTCCTCATCAGATGAATCTTATAGCAAGCAAACGAAACTGGTAAGAATCAACAACGATTGGACCTTCACCCTTCCCTTTTCTGCAAAAGTAAATACGGAGAAAATCAATTTTCTCCTCAATCAATTAATCTCTGAAAAAATATTGGGCTTCTATTCAGAACCCTTGTCCTCTCCTCTCCCCACTCCGATTATTGAGCTAACCATCCAAGCGTTAGGAAAAGTACAGAAAATTCAATTTTTTGAGCAAAACAGCTCTGCAACTTCCTTACTTTTAGCTAGGAGCGATAGCCATGAATTAACATTCCTAGTCTCTTCCGATATCATCGATACCCTCAGCGACTGGCCCAAAAAACTACGAGAGAGAAGATTATTTTCTTTAGAACCCGACAATTTAAGTAGAATCAAGATAACTTCCATAAATTCTTCCTTGTCGTTAAGACAAAATGATTTGAAATCATGGATGGGTCTCGAGGATAACGGTACAGATAGTTTAAGCTTTGACGCAGAAAATTCTTCCATTGTCGAACTTTTCAATAAGCTCAACGCACTCGAAGTTACCGATTTCATGATATTTAACCCAACCCCTTCGGAATTGACAACAAACGGTTTCAGTAATCCTGACTATCGTCTTGAGATCGATTACAAGGACAGCACTCGCCAGAATCTTTTGTTCAGTCGGTCAAATGATCAATCTTCATACCTAAAGGCTTTTGTATCGGAACAAGCTCTAATTTGTTTAGTCAACGAGCATTGTGAAGAATTACTCAACACCAAATCGCTACAATATCGAAAAAAATCTCTCTTCCCCCTTGGGTTTAAGCCTGACCGCATTATTTTCAAATCTTTAAAAAAAGCAGTTGACCCATCGATTCTCGCAATAAGTTCGGGTGGAGAAAGTTTCGAAAGGCTAATGGATTTCAAAGCTAAAAACTATATCAATTCGCAACCAAATGAAGATGGCACATGGGTGGACGGAAATTGGGTACCCTGGTGCTTTTCTCTAAAATTCGAAAAAATGCTTGATGATAGTAAACAATCTATTGAATTTCTGCTCAGCGACCGAATAGGTGGATCCACTTGGTATGCAGGACTAGTTGATGAGCAAATTGTCTGCACACTACCAATTCACCTTATTGACGAATTGACAACAATTCATCCTTCTCCTCGCGAGAAAGATCTTTAACCATTAACCCTCGTGAAGCCCTCCCGTACCTACAAGTCGTTGGCGGCAATTGAAGAAAAAATTAAATTTGCCCTACTGCTTTTTCTTATCGGGCAAATTTTTTATTTAAGCTTCAGTAATATGCGGATTCCTCTTCCTCCAGTAATTTTAGATAAAATTATTGAAAACATTGATGGAATCCCTCCTGGTTTTTCCATACATTCCAAAGGGTCAAGTTTGCACGGCTTTTCAGAACTTCACTTCAATGAATTGGGAATTTATCGTGACAATGAGATTATTGTTAACTTGCATAACCTGGAAATTCATATCAACCCAGAGCTTTTAGCTGGAGACCATTCGCCTCCCTTGCTTTCATTATTTCTGACAAAAGGTTCAATAATTTTAAAAACAGGAACGAAAGAACTAGCAAATTTCAAAAACATAGCTTTTGAAAAAAACAGAGGCTCCAATTATCAACTCTCCGCAGATGTAGATTTCGCAGGACATGAAATAAGATTCCATGGATGTTTTGATCTTTCCCACAATTCAGCACATAGGAAAAATTCAGACGAAAAAATATTGGAGGTTCTTGACCAAGCCGAGAAATTATTAGTGGAATTAGAGAAACAAAATGAGTTCATCCCTAGAACGAAATTCAATGCATTTGCAAACTGGTCGAACAATTCTCTTTCTCTTAAATTAAACCAAGTCGATGATACGGATGACCACTTCATTAAAGGATTGTCCCTAACATCCACAATAGAGTTGTGCGATCCGCCAAAGGCACAGGTCGTGGCCAAAGCAGATTCAATTAAGCTAAGTAATGGCTCAATCGATTCAGAATTCTTACAACCGAGAATTAATTTATTTTGGAAATTTTCACCAAAAAATAACTCCTCATTACCAAAGCACTGTAGAGCCTCTTTCAAACAGGTTAAACTGAATGGCATAATTGAAGGGACCATGCCCTCGTTTGATATTGAGACCGTTCAAGACTCCAACCAAATAAATGTTCAAGTTTTTTCTCACTCAGATGTGGCACAAACCTGCTTACATTCAATTTGGAAGGATCTTAGGTGGAAACACCAAGGATTTGTCGATATCAGACCCGAGCTTTTTGATTTAAAAGCTAAACTACCTCAGGGAACTTTAAGAATACTAGATGGGAAAAAATTACAAATTCGCATTTCAGAAAACCATTCTCCGATGGTCTCCGGTGGTCTTACCCAGTTTAGTGTTCTCGCCCACGATTTTTCATCACTTGAAACCCCCAGGGGACAATTTCGTCTGCTTGGAGAGTTAAGCAAAGACGGAAGCATTTATGTAAACGATGCTTACGGAAAGTTTGGCCGCTCTGAAGCAAAGGGCTCTTACAAACAAACCTGGAACCCCGCAGAGTTTCGGTTTTTGGTCAAAGGGACCTGCTTTCCACCTGATATTGCAAATTGGCTTGGTACATGGTGGATGCCCATCTGGAAAGAGTTTTCTTTTAAGGAAGAAGCCCCGGTTGGAGATTTTTCCATTACAGGAATTTGGGGGGGGGAACCAGGTACTTCTCGCACAGTCGGATCAGTACAGGCGAACAATATAAGCTACCAAGATTTCTCAATTACCGAATCGGAAATCGTGGTAATGATAGACGAGAAGTCTACCGATTTGTATGCAGACAAAATATCCCACTCAGCAGGACAGATTGAAGGATGTTTATTCTTTCCACATAAAAAATTAAACTCTCCCCTAAATTTCAAATTTAGAGTAAGTGGAGACTTCCCCTTTGACGATGCCAAAAGCATACTTGGACCTACCGCTGAAAAATCCTTAAATAATTTAAAGGCACCACTTTTAAAATGCGAAGGGAGCGGTGCCGTTTATAAAACCTTGCCTGAACCTCTCTCAGATGTAAACCTTACCTCTTTTACGCTTGGTATAAATTCAAGCATCCCGACAACTTACAGCGGGATACCAATTCAATCGCTGAGCGGAACTATTGAACGACAAAAGGGTATACTTAAAGGCTTCTTCCCCAGGATTGAAATGGCTGAAGGAGAAGGTGCCATTTCTTTCGAGGAGATTTCCAGAGAGTCTGACTTGGTAAAAATCCATTTAAACATGGATGGAGCGAACCGAGTAAAATTAATCGACGCGATTGAACATGCAAAACTTATGGAGGCTTCAAAGGATGAAAACCCTTCCCTTGATAAAACTCCTATGGATAGCCGAGAAGAAGAAAATAACCTTGGAGGCAAATTAAATATTTCGTTTACCGCTGAAGGCCCTATTTCTGACCCAATGCAATTTGTGGGATCTGGAATATCTGTTTTGACTGATGTGGAAATCGGTAGTATAAATTTCCTTGGTGGTATCCGATCTAAGCTTGGTGCATTCAACCTCCCATTGCCTTCGGATGCACTGAGCTTCAATCGTCTTGAAGCACCTTTCTTCATTGACCATCAATTCCTACGTTTTGATGAAATAAATCTTTCCGGACCTTTATCGCTATTGGTAGCAAATGGGGACATCAATTTGGAAACTAAGGAAGTGAATCTAATTGCCGACCTGAAACTTGCTGGAAATTTAAAAATCCCTCTTGTCAAACAACTGATAAACTTGGCCGACCCTCTGCCCAAAATGACTTCAATCAAAATTGCTGGACCATGGGCTAACCCAGCATGGCAAATCCACCTTACTCCAGGACCTTAAATTTTAAAATCTCATTAAAACATCCAAGAAAGTAACTATTAAAAAATTCAAACATTGCATGATTTCAGAAATAAGTTTTGATGGACTTATGTTTAATCATCAAATTGGGAGGAACCTAAGTTGGACTTAAGCGAATTAAAAGGAATTATTTCATTAGTTCAGAAATCCGATCTCACCGAGTTGGAAATTGAGTTTAAAGATATCAAACTTCGAATGACTCGACCCGGAGCAATTACTCCTGGCCATGATAGCGTTCGAGAAATTGTCGTGCAGGCACCTCCTCCGACTCCGTCAGGAACCACCCCTCCCCCTTCTGTCTCCAAAGGCCTAGACTCCGCAGACGAGGACCTTGCTGTTTTCAACTCGCCCATGGTTGGCACATTTTACCGCAAACCATCACCAGATGACCCTTCATTTGTGAAAATTGGTGACTCCGTTAAAAAAGGAGATGTTCTTTGTATTATCGAAGCAATGAAGGTGATGAACGAAATTCAATCAGAAATCACCGGAGAGATCGTAGATATTTTAGTGGAGGATGGAAGCAGTGTAGAATTTGGCCAAACCCTCTTCAGAATAAAGCCCTAGCCTTTTGCTTGCATGATTCGAAAGATCCTCATTGCAAATAGGGGCGAAATCGCCTTAAGAATTGTTCGAGCCTGTCGCGAACTTGGTATACAAACACTTGCCGTCTACTCGGAAGCAGACGAACAATCACTCCATGTTCAATTAGCGGACGAGGCTATTTGCATTGGGCCTGCCCAAAGTGCAGAAAGTTACCTGCGTGCAGATCGAATTTTAAGTGCTGCTGAAATTGCTGACGTAGACGCTATTCATCCAGGTTATGGCTTTTTGTCCGAAAATGCTGAATTTGCCGAGCAGTGTGCTTCCTGTAACATAAATTTCATTGGCCCGAAAGCGGAGACTATTCGCAAAATGGGTGATAAAGCGATGGCCCGGGAAACTGTGGACAAAGCAGGCGTCCCAATTATCCCCGGTAGTGATGGCCCAATCGAGAATGAGAATGATGCAATTAAAGTTGCCAAAAAGATCGGTTTCCCCGTAATCATCAAAGCAGTAGCTGGAGGTGGTGGCAGAGGTATGAGAATTGCTCACAATGCGGTTACTTTTGCCCGCGAATTTCAATCTGCCCGTCTAGAAGCAACTAAGGCTTTCGGGAATGGTGCACTCTATGTAGAGAAGTATTTAGAAAATCCACGCCATATAGAATTCCAAGTTTTAGCTGACAACCACGGAAATGTCATACACTTAGGAGAAAGGGATTGTTCTGTTCAAAGAAGGCATCAAAAAGTTATCGAAGAGGCACCCTCTCCCTTTCTGGACAAAAACTTAAGAGCTCGAATGGGAAAAGCTGCAGTAAAAGCCACCCTTGCCGCTGACTATGTTAACGCAGGAACTATTGAATTCCTTGTCGATGAAAAAGGTAATTTTTACTTCATTGAAATGAACACTCGCATACAGGTTGAGCATGCCGTTACTGAAGAAGTAACAGGGATTGATCTGATTAAAGAACAAATTCAAATTGCTTCCGGTAATCGTTTATCCATATCCCAAAAAGAAGTCACCTTTGAAAAGCACGCTATTGAGTGCAGAATTTGTGCTGAAAATCCAGCTCGTAATTTTTCCCCTTCTCCTGGTTCAATCTCTTTATATTATGCACCAGGTGGTCATGGCGTTCGTGTCGACTCGCATGCTTATGGAGGTTACACAGTATCTCCTTACTACGATAGTATGATTGCTAAACTAATTACCTATGGAAGCACTCGTAAGATAGCTTTGGATCGAATGTACCGTGCACTTAGTGAGTACATTATCAGGGGCATAGATACAAATGTAGAATTTCTTAAAGCCGTCATCCTAGATCCGGGATTCCGACAAGGAGAAGCAACAACCTCTTACATCGAGGAGTTCCTCTCACGAGCCCCTAAAGATGTTTTTCAAAAATCAGAATAGTTCGTAACACCATTCGCCCCATGACTAAAAAAAAGAACAACCCCGACATCGAAGATTCTGTACCCAGTTTGTCTGACGAATCTGCCGGCCTCGGCACGATACGAATCAACCACAGCGTAATTGCCGGAATTGTTCGTTTGGCCACTCAATCAGTAACTGGGGTAATCAATGTGGGTGGTGCTGGAGTCGTTGAAGGATTAACCGACTTTTTTTCCAAGAAAGAATCGGAACGCGGAGTAAATGTTACCGAATGTGAAGACGGGGGCTATGAGATTGAAGTAAGAGTGGTTTTAAAATTTGGTGTAGACCTTGCTAAAACGGGAACTCAAGTTCAAGACGCTATTCGCGAGCAAATTCTTTCCATGACTGGCAACCATGCAAAAATTATCAATGTCGTTATAGACGATATTAAGCAAGAATCATTGGATCCGGATGAAGATCCTGAGGATTCTTGGACCGGTCCCGCTTCTGACTAATTTTTTTACCAAGTATTATGCTTGGCCCTATCAAAAACTATCCTTCTCTAGAAATTGGAGATGCAATGGACTCCATGGTTCTTTGGTACGGTATGTGCCTAATTTTTCTTTTGCTTTTAATTTGGGGGTTAATTCGAAAATTTCGATCGGAGTTAGTCCCTGTTTTTAATGATGACGATGGTACGGTTCAAATAACCCCACAAGCTCTTCGGGAACTGGTCAGAAAATCATGTACTTCCATTGCAGGGGTTCACTCACCCGCAACCAGTATAAAAAAACAAGGCTCCAAACTTCGATTAAAAGTACAAATTCGTGTAGAACAAAACTCAAAAGTCAAAGATACACGATTACTCTTAAAGCAACAACTCGAGTCTGTAATGGTGGATAACTTAAATTTCAGTAATTTTGGAGGAATTGATTTGGTAATTCGGGGATTTCAAGAAGAAAAAAAAGATAAGCAGTCGGATTGATACAAAATATGTAATTACAGACCCCTCTGTGTTTTATCCCTTATTTGCTTAAGTACAGGAGGACCAAATTTAATAGATATCTCCTGATCCCTCAACAAGACTTTCCAGCCTTCCGTTAATCGATTAACCCAAGCCTCTTCTCTTATCCAGGCAGTTCCAATTGGTCTCGAACAACTAGGAGAATATCCTCCCGAAAGCACTCTTCCAGACTCTGTACCCTCTGAATCAAGAATGATAGCGCCTGCACGGGGAATTCTTCTGCCAATCGCTTCGTAATATCCAACATATCCCTCGGAACCATGTTCCTTTTCATAGCATAGCATCTTGTCGCCAAGAAAAGATGGTTTATTCCAACCAACTGCCCAGCCAAGTCTGGCTTGTATGGGAGTGATCTTCTCGCTTATTTCATGACCATGAAGTGGGAATCCTGCTTCTAATCTCAAACTATCTCTTGCCGCCAAACCCGCCCAATTTATTCCTGATGACTGGAAGGATTCAGCTAATCTTTCGACGATGCTATTTGAACAGTATATCTCAAACCCGTCTTCTCCAGTGTAACCGGTCCGAGCAAGTATGGTTTTTTCACCAAATAATAGAGGTTGGGAAAATCGCATTTTGGAGATCCCTGTTGTTTCGATCTCCAAAGAATTTGCTAGCAATGTAGCAGAAGCGGGGCCTTGTATAGCAAGTAAACCAAAAGAATTAGAAAGATCAAGAACCTGACAATTAAGACCCTTTTTTCTTTCCGTTAAGTGATCATAATCCTTTGTTATATTTGAAGCATTAACACAAAGAAAATAGCCGTCTTCAGCCAATCGATAAACTATCAAATCATCTATCACGCCACCCTGCTCATTACACATAAAGGTATATTGAGCACACCCTATCTCACATTTAGATAAATCGTTTGTTAGCAAACCATTGAGAAATTTCAATGCATCTGGTCCGGAGACATCGATTTCCCCCATATGACTTACATCAAACGCCCTTGCATGTTGCCTGACTCCCAAGTGTTCCTCCAATGCACTCCCGTATGAAACAGGCATTTCCCAACCTGCAAAAGGAGCAAATTTAGCATTATTAGCGGCGTGAAAATTTCGCAAAGGAAGTTTTTTTAGCTCAGTCATGATCAGAGCTTGCAAACATGGCGGGCAAGGTTTTGTTTGTCACTACTAATGAGCCATTGCTCGGATAAAATACATCAATCTAAACTGGCATGACCTCTGATTTGGTCATTGCCATTGCCCTGACAATCGGAATCTCAGCATTATGCTCGGTCCTCGAGGCTATGATCCTCAGTATTACAACTGCTGAAATTGAAAACTTTAAAAACCAGGCCCCAAAGCGTGGAACTCTCTTAAAGAAATATCGTTTAGAAATAGAAGAGACAAGTTCTGCAATTCTTAGTCTCAATACAATAGCTAATACACTCGGGGCAACTTTGGTTGGAGGTCTAGCAGAAAAATCATTTGGAGGTGGAGAGAATTCCCTCCTACTTTTTGCTTGTGGCATGACTGCAGGTATCCTTTTTTTTGCAGAAATTCTGCCAAAAAACTTTACGGTATCCCACAGGGCGGAAATGCTTTTTTTGTTAGTTCCTCCATTAGCTATCGTTAGATGGTCGATGTCTCCCATATCAAAATTTTGCAAAGTAACTATGAACTTAGTAGTTCCTGAAAAAGAAAAGAAAGCGGAAGAGGATGAAGAAGAAATTATTTTACTCGCACAAAAGGGTGCAAAGGATGGAACACTGACCAACCAAGAAAGCGATTGGGTTACTAACGCACTTAAGCTAGACGAGATCAGGGTTTCTAAAATCATGACTCCAAGAACCGTGACCTTTGCGCTGGAAGAATGTACAAGTATCAAAGAAACCTTTAAAATTCACCCAAATGTGCCCTTTGCCAGGATTCCGGTTTTTGCGGATAATATTGATCAAATAACAGGGATTGTGCGCCGAAGGGACTTGTACAATGCCATGATCGAAGAGAATGGAAATCAAACTCTTTCGAAAATATCCAAGGAACCGTTATTCATTCCAGAAAACACCTCTGCAGACAAAGCACTTCGACTTCTTTTGGCAGAACATTGTCAGTTATCAATTGTAGTTGATGAATTTGGGTCCGTATCTGGAGTGCTAGCTCTTGAGGACATCGTTGAAAGCATCCTTGGTCAGGAAATTTTTGAACTCGACGATCTTGCGGTAGACATGCGTGAATTGGCCAGACGCAGGCACCTTGCTCAAGCAAAGTCTTCTAATTCCCTAAACACGAAATGATAACATTTCTTAAAAGTACCTATGCCCATTGGGTACATGATCTTAGTCCCTTTCTTTGGGAATTCCCAGGTTCATGGGCGGGATGGGGTCCTGGAGGCATAAGATGGTATGGCGTCTCATACTTAGCAGGGTTCCTTGTTGCTTACCTTTTGCTTATTCAGGCAAACAAGTCCGGAAAAAGTCCATACGACAAAGAGCAGTCCTTAAATCTTATGACTTTTCAGGTGCTTGGAGTTTTATTTGGAGGCAGGATAGGTTATGCTATATTATATCAAACCGAAAGGGTTCTCGAAGATCCATTATTTATCCTTCGCGTCTGGGAAGGTGGCATGGCAAGCCATGGGGGTTTCATTGGAGTCATCATCGCCACAATTTGGTATGTGAGGCAATCGAAACAAGGTTTTTGGCCGGTTGCTGATTTAATCGCTACTATAGTTCCCCCAGGGTTTTTCTTCGGACGAATTGCAAACTTTATTAATGGAGAGCTATGGGGGAAAACAACCGAGGTGAGTTGGGGGGTTCTGTTTCCAGGTGCTCCTGGGTTTGCTGAAGGCATAGCTAGGCATCCCTCCCAGCTTTATGCAGCTTGCCTCGAAGGCCTTGCTGTTTTTGCCTTTGTACAATGGCGATTTTGGAAAACCAATGTTTATGTACGAACGCCCGGTCGACTCGGCGGCGAGTTTCTTGTCGCTTATTCCGTTGCTCGAATTATTGGAGAGTTCTTTCGGGAACCGGATGCATCCCTAATTTTAGGTATGTCCCGTGGCCAATTTTATTCCATCCTGCTCGCAATCGCGGGCATTTTTGTTATTCTACTATCCGAACTTAGACGCTCAAAAAAAGCGACTCTTTGATTATGTTCGTTTTAAAAATCCATTCATGACAAAAAGAGGATTTTATTAATGTGAATGGTTTCTCTTTGACAGTATTCGAAAAACGCAGACAAACTCTTAGAAGACATTTAGAACATCCATGATAAGTAATTTGTTTGGCTTCCTTTCCAATGATATCGGTATCGACCTTGGTACCGCAAACACCTTGGTTTTTGTTAAGGACAGGGGAATTGTACTTCGAGAGCCTAGCGTTGTAGCGAGGTACAAAACAAGCAAGAAGGTATGTGCAGTAGGTTCTGAAGCCAAACGCATGCTCGGCAGAACCCCAGGAACCATTGAAGCTCTGCGACCTATGAAAGATGGAGTGATTGCGGATTTTGAAATTTCTGAAGCCATGCTTCGTTACTTCATCGAAAAAGTCGATAAAAGGAAATTAGTTCCTCCTCGTGTAGTTATTGCTGTTCCATCTGGCATCACAGCGGTAGAAAAAAGAGCGGTCAAAGATTCGGCCATTCGAGCCGGTGCCAGAGAGGTGCTTTTGCTTGGAGAACCAATGGCAGCATCTATTGGAGCCGGCCTTCCCATTCACGATGAATATGCCAACATGATTGTAGACATTGGCGGAGGAACCACTGAAGTTGCCATTATTTCTATCTCTGGAGTATCTTTTCAAAGAAGTATTCGAGTTGGCGGAGATGAATTGGATGAAGCAATCGTGGCTTACATGAAACGGGCTTACGGCTTACTCATTGGCGAACGAACTGCAGAGGAAATTAAATTTACCGTCGGCTCAGCAGCACCCTTGGACGCCGGTGAGCTTAGCCTAGATGTTCGTGGGAGAGATTCAACTGCTGGTTTACCCAAGACCATTCACATCACTTCTCAAGAGATTCGAGAGGAGGCTCTAAGAGAGGTGGTTCAGCAAATTACCGATCTAGTTAAAAATGCATTGGATCGGTGCCAACCTGAGCACTCAGCTGATTTAATTGACCGAGGGATCGTACTTGCAGGTGGCGGAGCTTTAATCCGTGGACTTGACCAAGTCATAAGTGATGCCACTGGACTTACCGTGATCCAGGCAGAAGACCCACTAAGTTGCGTGGCTAATGGAACCGGGGAGTTCCTTAATCTTCTAGACAGCCTCAGTCGCGAACAAATCGACCGCTTGGTCACCCAGTAATTTTCAACAATTGGCCGCTCCCAAGGACAGGCCCCAAATTGGACCTTTTGCACTGCTCGGTCTGTTCATTTTTGCCTGGACCCTAATTCCATCTGCGTGGAAAGCTATCTCAAAAACTGCCTTTGATGAGTTCCAAGCTCCTTTATGGGAAATCTCATCGCGAATTTCTGACCTCTCCAATTATTGGGGGCATCAAACAGATTCCAAGAAAACCTTAATCGCGAAAAATCGTGACCTTGCCAGGATTCGTGCAGACTGGAACCTGCAAGAATCCAGGAAGAACAATTGGGAAAATGAGTTGGCCAAAATGAATGGATTAAGGGCCCACCTTCAGGCCCTACAGTCCCAAATTGGTCTTGATGAACCCAAGCCTTTCACTCCAGTTCTTGCACGAGTTACAAATCGTTCATTATCTGGTTGGTGGCAGTCTATTTCTTTAAGAAAAGGGGCGAGAGATGGATTGCGAGTTAAACAGGGTGCAATTTTTTACGATGGGATTGCCGGAAGACTATCGACCGTTTATTCGAGTTCTTCTGAGCTTGAACTCGCAAGTAGCCCAAACTTTAGAATTGTGGCATCGTTCAGAGGTGATGACCGCCCGGTAACATTCCAGGGGGGAGGAATTCTCCCTGGTGGAAGGCCCTGGGGAATGGTCTTTGACATCCCGCATGATTTACAAGCTGATGAAAAAGCTCCTCTTTTCTTAGTTACATCAGCACTTGGTGGTACCTTTCCCAGTGGATTACCAATTGGACACGTTTTAGAACTCGAAGAAAGTGGAGACGGCTTATTTAAAACGGGCCGAGTACTCCTTCCTCAGTCACTCGCTAAGATATCTGAAGTAACTCTTCTGCTATCAGATTCATAAACTGTAAAGATAGAACAGGATGGAAAAGCCAAACCTAATTTTGCTTGTTCTTCTTGTCTCCAATTTAATTCTTTTATTTTGTTTGGACCTGATTAATTCAACGGTTGGTTCTTGGGGCTTCTTCCTCTACGTGCCCGCACTATTTTTTCTGCCCGCCACCCTATTTCTCGACCGCTTGCGTGCACTAATCCTTCTTTTTTTAACAGGTTTACTTTATGATCTCAGCATTCACTCAACCCTCGGATTCCATGGGTTTTGCCTTTGCACTGCTTACTTGATCTGGCAGGAAATCTTCAAACTTGGAAGAAAGGGGTTAGCCCATCAGCCAGTTAGTCTGCAACTAGGAATAAATTTACTTTTCGGAGTAATGTGGGCAAGCTACGCATACTTCTTTTCTTCCTTTACTGGTGTATGGGAATGGAGTCGGATGGCTATGGATTTAATCTTTTCTTCCTTATTGATCATACCAATCGGTATTTGGTTTCCTCGTTTTTGCACATCATTTACAGAACTCTTTCAAGGAAGCCCATATCCCAAGCATTCAAAATAAGAAATGAAGTTTTTCGAAAAGTATTTTCCGGAAAAGCGTAGGTTACGAATTTTCGCATGGATTTACCTTTCTTTATTCCTTGTTCTATTTAGTTATTTATTCTTCCGACAAGTTTTAGAAAGAGACGATTACCTCGAGAAAGAAAGACTTCAGGGACAAAGAAGAATCGTTCGGCCAGGTGCTAGGGGTGATGTATTAGATCGAGAAAACCGATTATTGATTGGCAATAAAGCTCATTACTCAGCAACTGTGCACTTGGAAATGCTAAGTCGGGAAATTTGGGAAAGAAAAGTAGAACTACGTAGGTTGTCACTCCAAATACGAGAAGATTTATCCCTACATTCGACTCTCAGCTTCAAGGACTTGGTTGTTTATTCTAGATCTTTTGACCATGTACAGAAAAGGGGCATCAATCTAGAAGGAAAAATAAATAAGGGGCATCCCAAACCCACCATTTGGCTCAACGGTGAGCGCTTGGGTGTCGAATTAAAAAAAGGTACGGATTGGAAATCTCATCTTGATGAAAATTTGATTAAAAACTTCAAGACTTTAAGCGTTCTTAACGCAGACAGGAAAATCGAAGTGTCTGTGGCCGGTCTTTTTTCTTTATCTTTTGATCTTGATGATAAAGGAAAAATTCTAAGCAAAGCCGAACCACTACAAGAGTATAATAGTTGGTACGATGCTTGGTTTTCACCAGAGAAAACATCCTTCCTTAACTTTTCCACCCGCGGATTTTCTTACACTTGGGAAGCACGCCATTCCGTAGTTTCTAGTTACATGGAAAAAATCAATTTATTAACAGGCAGGAATTCTACTTTGACAATGGCTGACCTTAAAAAGCATTGGCAACGTAAATTAGTGCTACCACTAGAGCTATGCGGTAATTTAACAAATCAAGAATACGCTCTTCTTATTGAAAGACTTCCGCCAAATTCCCCCATCCAAGTTCAGGCTCAAGCGGTCAGGCATTATCCTGAACGGTTCCTCGCTTCCCATGTCCTTGGATATGTCGGTAGTGGATACGAATCTAACCCAGACACCTTATCCGGTTCTGATCTTGCTACTTTTGAACTACAAGGCAGGACAGGTAAAGCTGGTGTTGAGAAAACCTTTGACCCGCATCTTCGGGGAAAGGACGGGGGAGACATTTGGATTGTCAACCCCATGGGTTCACGGTTTGAACGCGTGGAGAGACAGCCATCAGAAAAGGGTGAAGCGCTTACACTTTCCCTTGACTTAGATTTGCAAAAGATTGCTGAAAGTTCGATTGATCGCATGGTAAAGCAGGTTTCAAGTCAGCGAAGGCTCCCGAATCAAGATTGGGAGCGAACGCTCGAAAGAAGAACGAATCGTGCACTTGCAGGAACCAATGAAACAGAAGTTCGTGCGGAATTATTACTCTCGGCTTTTAAAGACGCACCCTTTCCTCTTACGGGCAAACAAGCTTCAACAGTTGCCGGTTTCAAGGGAACTCATTCTGATGCACAAAGACTTCTCCGTCATTTATATGCTCAGGGTGTTTTAAAAAGGGGAGCGAACAACCCGGATTCTTTTGCACTTTCGCCCCCTCCCCCACCTCCTGGTGCGGCCGTGCTGCTAGACTTAAAAACTTTTGAGGTACTAGCCTTAGCCAGTAAGCCGAATTACGACCTCAGCAGCTTGACTCCTTATATTTCGCAAGCTGCGTACAATGAAATACAAAGACGGGAAGCTTGGCTTCCGCGAGCATGGCATCCAGGATATGCTCCTGCATCTCCCTTCAAAATTGTCACCGCCCTTGCCGGTCTGCAATCGTCGATAATTCGCCCGAACGAACCCTTGTTGTGTGAAGGAATATATCGTGGCATGAAATGCCATGTTCATCCTGGACAACATGGAGAAATGGACCTCCAACAGGCCATCTCTCAAAGTTGCAATGTTTATTTCTTCCGATGTGCTGAAAAAATGGGGCACCATGCATTGATCAATGAAGCTCGTCGAGTGGGCATGGATCAAAAACCTCCTCTTGACTTACCCTCACTTCGCGATTCTCCTATAGTACCTGACCCAAAGTGGAAAAAAGAAAGAATTGGAGTTAAATGGACGATGGAAGATACCTTTAACATTTCAATTGGACAGGGCGGATTACGCCAAAGTCCCCTGCAAATGGCTTGCTTCATCGCCAAGCTCGCGGTGAACAAGCTGGATTTCAACCCTCTTGTCGTGAAAAGCAATGGTACATCAAAATTATCGGGTGAGCCCCTCATTGATTCCCTGAGCCGCCAGGAAATCATTGAAGGTATGATTCGAGCAACAACTGAAGGTACGGCTCGAAGATGCCGAATTGATGGAATCACGATCGCCGGGAAAACAGGAACTGGCCAATGGCGCAACCACAACATGAAACTTAATCTCGCATGGTTTCTAGGATTTGCACCCGCAGAAAACCCACTCGTTGCAATATCTGTACTCGTAGAGGGAGTCATTCCCCAAGATCAAGTTCAAGGAGGCTTAACAGCCGCTCCCATTGCAAGGGATATCTTGGCCGCTTACTTTTCTAAATACCACCAAGGTTTCACTTCCACCAAGTCACTCCCATAAACTCTCCAAATTCTAATGGTAGCCACATCATCCACCATGTTGCCAATTGGCACTACTGCTCCAAACTTCCACCTGCCGGATGTAAGGAATAATCAAATAACCTCCATTGCCGAATCTACCGGGGAGGAGGCACTTTTGATCGCTTTCGTTTGCAACCACTGCCCTTATGTTCTTCTTCTCCTTGAATCTCTTACAGCCAACTGTCACAGATGGATAAAGTGCGGGGTAAAAGTTCTTTTCATTTCATCAAATGATTCAGTCGAATATCCTGCTGACTCACCTCAAAAGATGAGGGAGTTGGCTGTAAAGCATAGGTTGCAATTTCCTTATCTTTTTGACGATGATCAATCCGTTGCCAAATCCTATCGGGCTGCATGCACTCCGGATTTCTTCCTTTTCGACAAGCAGTACAGACTTTTCTACCGAGGACAATATGACGAAGCCAGACCAGGTAACGAAGTTTCTCCAAACGGTCGTGATCTCACACTAGCAGTTGAATTGCTCCTTGCAGGCAAACCGTCTCCTAAAGAACAAAAACCTAGTATTGGGTGTAACGTAAAGTGGAAAAGGGGCAACGAGCCTGAATACTTCCAATCTCCTGGATAAGCAAATTACTCACTAAGAAACAGTCAGTGCATTGCATTACTTTGTGGTCATCACATAAACACCATCCCAGTCATCCCCCGGTGGGTTTTCTTTCATTATTTTACAGCGATCAATCAAGATCATGGACGGATTGTCCTTAACTCCAGGCGTAACACCGGGCTTATTCGGTTCCATTTCTTTCGCTTTCTCAAATAGGTTAAGGGCACCATCCCAATCCTGTAATAAATACTTATCAATTCCCTGCTTAAAGCAATCCAAGCAGTCTTGTGTTTCTTGAGTTAATTCGGACATAAAACCAGTTGGTTCATACATCGCGACTGGCTGGGATCTTCCCTTCACTACAATTTTGTCCAAATAGCGGAAGGCAATGTCATCCTTAGTGGTTTCAGAGGCAAGCATGGTTTCTTCAGTAACCATAATATATGCGCCATATGCTTTCGCACCACTTTCGCAACGGGCGGCTAAATTCACCATGTCTCCCATCATGGTATAGTTGAACCGATCCAATGCCCCCATGTTACCTACGGTGGCGGTTCCAGTGTTACATCCAATACGGGTTTGCATTTGAGTGACAAGTCCATGACACTTTCCCCACTTTTCAACCTCGGGCACCCACTTTTCTCGAAGTGAAATTTGTCTTTGCTGCATAAGTATGGAAGTTTTTACTGCTTGATAAGCATGATCTTCCATAGGGATAGGTGCACCATACATGGCCACAATTGCATCTCCTATGTATTTGTCTAGAGTACCTCTTTCCTCCTGCAAAATATTGGTCATCTCGGTCAAATATTCGTTCATTAAATCAACCAGACCCGTAGGAGTGAGAAGTTCCGAAAAACTAGAAAACGCCTGAACATCACTAAAAAAAGCAGTAATTTTCGTCTCTTCACCTCCAAGCGATGGCTCTTTTCCCGAAGCAACCATCTCTTCAACCAAATCGGAAGAAACATAACTCCCGAACATTCCCTTCAATCGACCCTTGGCTTTTTGCTCGATTACCACCATTGCAGCTAGTCCAATAAATGAAGTACTTAGCCCCGCACAGGCTGGTGCGGTGATAGGCCAAATTACATGAGATTGAGAAAAGGTTTCGAACCCCAATAACACATATGCAACCAATAGGATAATTCCAGCTGCCTGTACGATACTTGCACGCTTACCCTGATAAACCGCGAGGAATGCCATGAGCAGGCATACGGCTAGAGTAGCAAAGTGATCAACCTTAACAGGTAAGCGATGTATGAATTCTCCGTTTGTCAAAGTTTTGATCAAATTTCCATGAACACTCACCTTGGGGACAACCGAACTATCAAAAGGGGTAGGCGCCAAGTCCTGAAAAGTTTTTTCCTCAGGACCCACCAAAACAATGGCATCTTTGAAGCATTCAAAAAACTTGTTAATTCTCGCCATTTCCTCCTGTTGTAGAACAAGGTTGGCTTTATTTTCAATAATCGCAGTTTCAATTTTACTTTTTTGTGCCAGAAGTTTTTCGTTTTTTGGATCTGCTTCTAGTGCGGTTTCTATTTTCTCTAGGTACTCTGGGCCGTTCAAGCGTTTAATAAATTCGGTCAGAGAATTTAAATTTTCCGATACTTGCTCATGAAATCTACCGTAGTCCAAAATGTCCTTCATCCCACACATCGGGTTGTAGGGGGATAGGACGCTAGGAGGAATAAAGTAGTAAGCAATTCCGTTAACAATAGCTCTTAACTCCTCAAAGTTCGGAATATCAAGATCACTTGGCTTTCCATTGATTAATCTGGTCGCAAAATCCACTAATTCCGGATCGACTCCAAGCACCGTCATAGTGCTAGGCATTTCGGAATCAGCTTTGGGAAGTTCAAGATCCTCTACTCGATGTAGGAATAGCCTGATAATTTGCGGAGCAAGGCCTAGATACTCGACCATATTCTGATCTCCGTAAGCTCGTTTTGCTTCACGAATCAATTTTTTTTCAAGCAATTTGTTCGTCCAAGAAGAAAACCAGTTTACCTCCAACCACTGATCTTCCTCCAGTGGGGCTTCCACTAGAACAGTTCCATCCTTAGCAATCACAGATAAAAGTGTTTGCTCCTTCGATATACGAACATCCTCGTGAGACAAATTGTAATAAGCAAGGAGGGACTCCAAACCCAGCGTATATATATTCGCCTCCTTTATCAAAGGCATCACATTGGGTAAACTATTTACAAGTTCCCCAGGTCCATCTTCTCCACCCTCTATCCGGTAGACCAAGCGCAGAGTGTCCTCATGTTCGACTAACTCCGTATCAGCCTTTCCCTCTAAGCGTTCAAGCCTTGTTTTCTTTTCATTGTAAGTGTTTTCAATTTCGGCACGAGCTTCTTGTAATTCAGAGAGTTCAAGAGCTGCAAGACCAGTTGCTGGAACTAATTGTTCAAGTTCTGCCTTCTTGTCTGTCAGAAGATTAGTCAAATCATTAAACAATGCGGTTTTTTGTTCATTGCTGAAAAGATTTCCTTCGGTGGAAGAGGATGATTGAACAATCAATTCCTTAAGTTCGTCCCGTCGTTTTTTGCGCAAATCCAGTTGTGGACTGATTACTGCAGAAAGCCCTGGATTAGCCTTTAAAGTATTGGAGAAATTTTCTATTTGTTGAGAGATTCCAGCAAGTTCCTTGGCCCATTCAGCCGCATCATTTCCACTATCCATGCCAGGAGAAAGAAGCGACTTTACCTTACGATAAAGTTCATTTTCTCTAACCTTTCTCGTTTGAATTTGGGCATCAAGAAGAGATGCCAGGGAAGGATTAGCCTTAAGCGTACCACCAAGAGTATCGATTTCCTCGTTTAAAATATCCAATGATTTAAACAGCTCATTGATCGTTGAAATGCTATCTTCTGTAAGGTTTTTTTGCTCACTCTTACTCGCGAGCCCGAATGTTGCTTTGTCTAATTTATCCTCCAAAGATTGAGCCATTGTCTGCACTTCAGTAAGTTCAATCTTCAATTGTTCTATTTGGGATGCATTATCTCGTGGAAGCTCAAAACCTAATACACTTCGCTTCCCGCCAAGTACATTGTACGCATGAGCTTTGCCCCCCGCAGGAAACCACAATGGAACCCATCTTGGTATTTCATCAACAGCCCGAAAAGGTGGAACGGTAAAAGAACCCATCCTTCCAATATAGACACCGTCGCTAAAACTTTGCAAAGGATAGGTAGGGGCTTCTGGATAACTAAACTTTCCCGATGCTTGCGAGTATCCATCCACAAACATGGGGGGAAATGCACTCGCTTCAATTGACTTAACAAAAGGAGTCGGAACTCCAGAATATAAACAACCAAGAACAACTTTGTCAGGAAAACTTGCAACCAGATCTCCCATGGCCAGATCACTTCGATAGGAGTTTTCTTTGGGTACCATACTCGACA
The DNA here is from genome assembly GCA_028045305.1 of Opitutales bacterium. GTDB lineage: Bacteria > Verrucomicrobiota > Verrucomicrobiia > Opitutales > Seribacteraceae > Chordibacter. The sequence goes on from JAOFTV010000002.1 coordinate 28,313, forward strand.
TACTTTTGGGGGTAAAACCAAAATCAAAGCCGATGGATCTTGCTTTCCCTTTTTCCAGCAAAGTCATTGCTGTGTCACGGAAAAACGCACGATCCCAAGGTCTTTCCCCTACTCCATCCATCGACAAGGTTTCGGCATCAAAATTCACATAAGTAACTTTGGGAATTCTTGGAACCGAATAATTTCCTTCTACCTTAACCATGTCTGCAGCATCGATTGTAGAATTCTGAGGAATCTCTCCACGGTAGACCATACGCCAATCCACGGTCTTAGTCTTCAGATAATCCAAGTATCCAAAGTGATTAATTGCCATCCAGATTACAGGAATGGGCAAAAGGGCGAAAAAGGTATTTCTGGATTCTTTACTTAGCTTAAACATCTAGATCGAATTTGGGGAACTACAAGATTTATAACCTTGAGCATTTCGAGCACCGCCGAGTCGGCAAGCTGAAAAATTCCTAATTGATTTATCTATGACTCTTTTCCCTTGGACAAATGTCTCCTTTGGTTACGCTTAAATCTTTGTATATCTTTTCATGAACACATCTGAATCTACATCCAAACCTCCTGCTCCCGAAGAGCAGGAAATTATAAAAAGCGAGTCAGCTTGGGTCAGTTTGCTCAAGCAAGAAATAGGTCGAGTCATCGTTGGGCAGAAATATTTGGTCGACCGCCTGATCATGGGCTTACTTGCCAACGGCCATGTCCTCCTAGAAGGAGTTCCCGGACTCGCAAAGACACTGGCAGTTAAAACGCTTGCCGACTGTATAAAGGGAGAATTCAAGAGAATTCAATTTACGCCCGACCTTCTACCCGCAGATGTCATTGGCACCTTAATTTACAGCCCTAACCAAGGGGAATTCACCACCAAAAAAGGCCCGATCTTCACCAATCTTTTGTTGGCCGATGAAATAAACCGTGCTCCGGCAAAAGTGCAAAGTGCTTTGTTAGAAGGAATGCAAGAAAGACAGGTGACAATAGGAGACCACACTTATTCTCTACCCCAACCTTTCCTCGTACTCGCCACTGAGAACCCGATTGACCAGGAGGGCACCTATCCATTGCCAGAGGCTCAGATGGACAGATTTATGCTAAAACTCCTGGTAGACTATCCTGATCGCGATGATGAACTCAAAATCCTCAATGCCAATGCGACCTCAGCTGTACCTGAACAAGTCAACGCAGTTGTGGATGCAGAAACTATCTTTCACTCACGCAAATTAATTGATCAAATTTACCTGGATGAAAAGCTCAAAGGTTATTTGGTGGACTTAGTTCTGGCTACCCGCAAACCAAATGAGCATGGCGCATCCGAACTCGAGTCATTTATACGCTTTGGGGCATCACCACGTGCAACCATTAGTTTAGCAATGGCTAGCAAAGCGATGGCCTTTATGCAGGGGCGAAGTTTTGTTACTCCCCAAGATATTAAAGATATCGCCCCCGATGTTCTAAGGCATCGGGTTATTGTTACCTACGAAGCAGAAGCGGAAAATGTGGATAGCGATCAAGTTATCCAGAAAATTTTAGAAACCATTCCCGTTCCTTAATCGTATCCGCTAAACAAGCCTGTCGATTGGCCAAGGATAAGTTAGTACCAATGAATGAACCTGAACCCGAGTTCACACGGGAAATTCTGCGTAAAGTAAGGCAGATCGAGATTCGCTCGAATCGCTTAGTTTCGGAAGTTCTTGCAGGATCCTATCATAGTGCGTTCAAAGGCCAAGGAATTGATTTTGAAGAGGTTCGAGAGTATCAATCGGGAGACGAAGTTCGTACAATTGATTGGAATGTTACGGCCAAAATGAACGCCCCATTTGTTAAACAATACCGAGAAGAACGAGAATTAACCATCATACTCGCAGTGGATGTCTCTGCAAGCTCGTCTTATGGATCCAACCGGCAAAGCAAAAGAGAAAAACTTGCCGAGCTTGCAGCACTCCTTGCCTTTTCTGCAAACCGGAATGGGGACAAAGTCGGAATGGTGCTATTCACCGACGAAGTAGAGATATACCTTCCTCCGGCCAAGGGGCAACAGCATGTCCTTCGAATTCTCCGGGAAATCCTTTTTCATCCTTGCCATTCAAAAAGAACTGAACTGAGTTCCGGTGTTCGGTTCATCAATCAAGTCATACGTCGAAGAGCCGTGGTCTTTCTTTTGTCAGATTTTATTCTTGTTGAAAATTCTGGTGAGGAAGAATCAAGAATGGAAGTTTTTCTTCAACAAATTTCTGCAACACGCAGAAAGCATGACCTTGTATGTGCCCACATCCACGACCCGGCAGAAAAAATTATTCCTAATGTTGGATTGGTTGAATTGGAAGACTGTGAAAGTGGAGAGACATTTACCGTGGATACTTCCAATGCGAGCTTTCGTAACGAGTACATAAGTAATTACGCCAAGGAAGAGGAAATGCTTCATGCCAATTTACGAAAGCGCGGCATTGATGCTTTCAATTTCTCAACCTCAGATGATTACGCACTTGCACTCCAGGACTTTTTTCGAATGAGAGAAAAACGCCGCCACTAATGACCTTATTCATCTCGTCTAAAAAACCATACCTTCTCGACCCCAAAATAGAGACGGATACACCCTTGCCTGTTTTCAAATCAGTTTCTGAAATTTTAGGCGAACATATTTGGTGGATTACATTCCTTGCTCTTTTACTTATAGGACTTTCGGTGATATGGATTTGGAAAAAAAGACTGAGCGACCGCCCCACTGAGAAAGTAGAGGCTCCGAGAATAGACCCATATGAAGAGGCAATGAGAGAGCTCGATGCCTTGCAATCTCTTAATCCTCAGCCTTTAGCGAAGCCTTATGTTTTTAAGCTGTCAAAAATCCTCCGGCTTTATGTGGAGAGAAAATTCAGTCTACCCGCTCTTGAACAAACTGGAGAGGAATTTATCCGGGAGGTCTTGGTGCATCCTTTTCTTCAAAAAAATTTTGAACAACCCCTACGGGCATTTGTAGATAAAGGAGATCGTATCAAATATTCCCCAGTATCCTGTGATGGTCATGAGCTAAAAGAATTACTGGAATCAGCCAAGTCCTTCATTCACAGTGCTCAGTCAAAATGGGAAAAGGAACAAAGCCCCGAAGAAGTTAAGGAAACTCTTTCAGAAAAGACTTACAAAATTAGATGAACAATTGGTTCGAAAACTTTCTTTTTGGGGAACCTGCTTGGGCTGTACTTCTCATTTTACTTCCCTTGCTAGCTTTGGTTCGAAAAAAAAGGGGTAATGGCATTAGGCCAGCAATTAGATTCGCTACCATTTCTCAGTTGCCCAATACTTTTTCCCAAAAAACAAAAAAGTGGATTTGGCTGCCCTCCCTTTTACGAACCTTGGCATTAATCTGCATGATTGCAGCACTTTGTCGCCCACAATTAGACAAAAGTACACGCACTGTTTTTTCCAGTGGTGTAGATGTTGTACTTGCGGTCGACCTCTCTGCCTCGATGCTCGCTTTAGATATGAGCGAAACTAGAAGCCAGGAAGTTACCCGCCTGGATGTAGTTAAAGAAGTACTCAAGGATTTCATCGACAAAAGAAAACATGATCGCATTGGATTGGTCGCATTTTCAGTCGCACCCTACCTAGTTAGTGCTCTTACTTTGGACAAAGAACATCTCCATAAAAACTTAGAACGGTTACGAGTAGGCCTTACCCATGAAACAGGAACCAATCTTGGGTCTGCATTGGCTGAAGGAATCAACCGTCTGCGACCGCTTCAGTCCAAGTCAAAAATCCTTATTCTACTAACAGATGGCAAAGATGAGCCCACACCTCCACATAGTCCATTAATTTTTGCACACGGAGCCAAAGAAGATGGAATTAAAATTTACACCATTGCCATTGGTACCAACACACAAACAAGAACCTACCTGTTCGACCCATCCACTCGAGATTTACTGCGGGCTCAAAATGGTCTTCCCATTGTTCGTATGGCTCAGTACCCAGTGGATGAGGATATATTAAGCAACATTGCCAAGACAACTGGAGGGGCATTTTTTCAGGCGAGGGACGAATCTTCCCTAAGATTGATCTACGAAGAAATCGATCGCTTGGAAAAAACAGATGTCGAAATGCAAGTAAACGCACTCTTCGATGATCTTTATCTTTGGCCACTTGGAGCCGCTATCCTTTTACTTATTCTTGAATTTATTCTTTCCCGCACAATTTATCTTAGAATTCCATGAGTTATTTCGTTCGGCCAGAAATTCTTTTTTTGATTCCCTTGGTAGTAGGAATTTTACTCTTCCTCCATTTTCGAAGTCGCAAATCTGCAAAGAAAAGGATTCGTCTTCTTGTTGCCGAGAAGTTTCAAGAAAAGTTGATCCCTCTTCTTTCTGGCAAGCGAACCTCGGTCAAAACCGGTCTTATCCTTACATCAACTACATTTGCCATCCTTGCATCCTCCGGTCCCCAATGGGGTTCATCGAAAAGATCCTTATCACCCAAAGGCATTGATTTGTTGATCGCTGTAGATGTGTCAAAAAGTATGCTTGCCCAGGATGTTCCACCTAATCGCCTGGAAAGAGTTAAACACATTTTATCCAATCTACTCGAGCATGTTACAGGGGATCGACTTGGACTAATCGTTTTCTCGGGCACTTCATTTCTGCATTGTCCTCTTACCTTGGATCATCAGGCATTTTCAAAAACGCTCAACGAAGTAAAAGTTGGCCTGATTCCTAAACTTGGTACAGACTTGGCACAGCCCATAGATGAAGCAAGAAGATCATTCTCAAAGGATGACCAAGACAAATTTTTGGTTTTAATATCTGACGGCGAAGATCTCGAAGGGCGTGGACTTATGCAGGCCAAGGAAGCGGCAAAAGAGGGTATTCGTATCTTCACAGTCGGTATCGGTTCAGCAGAAGGTGCCCGGATTCCCGAAAAAATAAATACGAATGATTTTCTAAAAGACAGAAAAGGGAATGAAATCCTCACTAAGCTCGACGAATTGTCACTGAAGAAGATAGCTCAAGCCACTGGTGGACGCTATGTTGCCCTCGGGTCAACGGGGGAAGGTTTGTCCCATATCTTTTCCGAACTTCAATCCATTGGCCAAAAAAAACGCAGAGAACAATTATCTACTGAATTGCCAATCGATCGTTTCCAATCTTTCATTCTTGTCGCATTTCTCTTCCTTATTTTTGAATCATTAACGACTTCAGCAAAGATTAAAATAGCCCGCGGAACTCTTCATAGTTTACTCATATGCATAACCTTGTTCGGGGGGTGCCTTTTGCCAGACAATGTACAAAAAGCAGAAAAAGCCCTTGCTCAAGGACTGCCCCTTGAAGCAGCCAATCATTACCTTGCTGAAATCGATGCAATTAAAAGGAAAAAAGGGCGGCCCGAATCCAGCCTATTACTCAACATAGGACTGGCGTATTCCCGTGGTGGTGCTTACCAAAAAGCTGAAGAATTTTTAAACTCTGCCCTTGATCAATCCGACAGCCCGGGTTTGCACTCGAAAGCCCTTAACGCACTTGGAAACTTACATTACCGCATGGCCAACAACTACCTTGATCAGCAAAATGTCAACTCAGCTAGAAAGACTTGGGAACAGGCATTAAATCATTATCGAGAGGCTTTATCTTTGGACGGCAATAAAAAGGCTCAAACAAACCTCGAATCTTTAAACCGCCAAATTCAAGGGCGCATAGAGTCAATGGTTTGCAAAATGATGGGACTTGTATGGAGAGATATTGACGGAAATGGAAAAAAAGATTCAAACGAACCTTTTCTCAAGGCTCATATATTTTGGGACAAGGACGGGAATGGAGAGATGAACGCCACCCTCGAACCCTCAATTCCAACTAACGAAGAAGGCCAATTTGCCTTCGAATGGATATCAGCTGAATATCCTGCAAGCCTCCATCTTGGTTCGGTTCTAATCGATAATAACCAAAGCAAGGAATTAAATGTCTTACTTCCCCTATATCCACCGCCTCCACCACCTTTTGATTCCACACAAGCTCGAAATTACTATGTGGATATTCCCTCATCCGGGTCTCAATTCCTTCCTATGCCTTGGCGTGCAGCTCCAATTATTAGAGGAAAAGTATGGAATGACACCAACCAAGACGGAAAGTTTGATGCGAACGAAAGCGGTCTAGCAACTGCCAGCTTATTTTTGGATGAAAATGGAAACTTGCAACCAGATGAAAATGAAACATCTTTTAAGCCGTCTCCAGAGGGTGATTTTGCACAAGTCGTTCCGCCAGGGCAATATTCATTGTGTATAAAACCAGACTCCCCAAATGGCAGGGTCACTTGGCCTGTTGAAAATAATAACGCCTACCTGACTTGGGTAAATTTTGAAAACTCACCGGATCCATTACTTTTTGGAATTTTCGATCAACAAGCAGGTAATAATTCATCTCAATCTGAACAATCCGAAAACAAAGATCAGGATGATGGTCAATCAGGTGAGAATAAACAATCGAACTCGGGCGATGAGAATGTAAAAGAATTGGCGGAACCCACACCCGATGAAGTCAGCGGTCTATACGAACGACTACTCCAAGAAATGGAATCTAAAAGTGAGCCTTTGCCACAAGAAATCCAATCAATAAAGGCGGTGGGAACCGGTCGAGATTACTAAGATTTTGAAATACTCATTCCATTTTTTCATCATCCTTTTTGGAACTTCTATCTGTATCTGGGGGCAAAACAATAATCTTAGGGTGGAAACTCTTTTTGAACCGGCCACCATTACCCTGTCTAATTCGAGTATTTACAAAATTATTATTCATGGAAGTCAGGAAAGTCCGGTTGGGTCGGTACCCTCTGTCTCCGGGTTGCAATTTTCCAAGACTCCCCGAACATTTCGTTCCGCATCTTTTATCAATGGCATACCCGCAGTACGATTCGAACTTTCATTCGAAGTCAAACCTCAACGAGAAGGCACTTTTAAACTTCCAGCATGGAACCTCAGGGTGGGCAAGCAAACCTGCCAGGCACCCTCGACTACCCTTCGGGTTCTACCTCCCAGTCAAAGAGACAAAGTTCGACAGGCAGAGCAAAAAAAACGCAACCAAGACCTAAGTGAAGCTGCATATTTAGATTTTTCAATCACTCGGCCTTATATGTTTGAAGGAGAGACCATGGAGGGCCAAGTAAGCCTGAATATTTGGAATAGGTTGCCGGTTACGAGAATAGATAGAATACCGACCAAAACTGGCGATGGCTTTTCCATTACTGAACTCGGGCAACCAGTTGAAAAAAGAAATGTTCCTAAGAATGGAAAAAACTATAATTCATACAATTGGAAATTTGGCATAACCGCCGCCCTACCTGGCATACAATCGATCTCCTTTTCATCCGTTCTCAGAGTGCGGGTGAAGCAAAACCGGAACTCTCCTTTGGGCAATCCGTTTTTCAGTGATCCATTCTTCGGCTTTGGAAGCGAGGAAGGCTTAGAAGTTGGCTCAGACCCATTGACGGTTGAAGTTCGATCCCTACCCACCGATTCGCGCCCCAAGGGATTTGCTGGTGCCATTGGAATCTTCACCCTCGCTTCCGCAATCGACAAAGACCGCGTGTCCCTTGGTGACCCTGTTCGCCTTACCTGTAAAATAAAGGGTAAAGGAAATTTCTCAGCTATGCCCGCCCCTACTGTATCCCTCGGAGAAGATTTTAAAGTTGGTCCACCCGCATTTAGTTTTGATGGTTCTACATCCACCCTCCATCAAGGCGTACAAAGTTTTGAGTATGTCATCACGCCGTTGCGACCTGGATTGCTGGAAATTCCACCCATCCCAGTTTCATTTTTTAATCCAGATAACGAAGTTTATACCAGCCTAACCTCCTCGCCACATCCTTTGCGCGTTGATCCAGGCGAAAAGTGGATGGAACCATCTTCAGTAGAAGTCAGCCAATCGGATGAGAAATCCACAAGCTCGGCAAATAATATGTTTCAAACGGAATCGGAACCTGGAGAATGGGTATCGTCCATCTCAATAGAGGACCCCCTTTCATCGAAGATGTTTTGGGGTGCACAGGCAGTTGGACTTCTACTCTTTTTGTCCGTTCTCTTTTTTAGGCTTAAAAACCGGAACCCCTTAATGGAAGAGCTAAAACTTAAGGACAGAGTACTCAGTAACAAATTGCGGGAAACGGTTAAGCACAAGGACCGTGCTGGCTTTTATAAATCACTGCGACGAAGGATTCGCCTACGAGCAAGCATGGTATGCCCGGGTGCCAATCCTTCTGCCCTTTCCAACAAGGAATTGTTGGCCCTATTAAAAGCTCGCGGATACTCTCAAAATCTACTTGATGAGATTTCTAAACTCCTGCAAATCTGCGAGGATCATGAATATGCTGGGGGTGTCAAAAATACAGATTCTCTCGAAAGCGAATTATCCCGGTCACAATCCATCATTCGCAAACTCAAATGAACCACCGTTCAACCGCACTCTGGCTACTTCTTACTTTTGTACTGCTGTACTCAAAAATATTTGGGGAATCTGGTGACCGGGCTTTTTACGATGCCGTGCGTGCGGAAGCCTCCGGAGATTTGCAACTAGCCAGATCAATCTATGAAGAATTGGCTAAAAATCAGCACTCGGCAAATCTGCACGCAAACTTGGCAAATTTATATTTCAAGCTGGAAGACTATGGAAGGTCCATTCTCCACTTTCGAAAGTCCTTACTCCTTAATCCTGAAAATCGGGAATCTATTTCCAATTTGTCTTTTGCCATGGAAATGAGTGGCGTTAAAAAAGCTGAATCCCTAAAGACTAACCCCGCCTTTTCAGCTACTGCTCAGTTCATTTGGGCCAGTTGCTTCACCATCTTGTTATGGGGAGGTTTTTTACTAATCGCCTTGCTTGTTCCAAGACGCTTAAACTCGACTACTCTGACAGGCTATACACTTCTTTGGGCAGGCACATTAAGCTTTTTAGCATGGGGGTGGCAGGAATCGAGAGAACAGTTTAATTTTCTGCGAAGGGAGGTCATCAGTGTAGCAATTAAATCTGATGGTAAAAACGCACCAGTTCCCCTGCGCCGTTTTGCCGGTAAAGGAAGTAATTACAATACCATGGTCAACCCAGGAACTAGTCTATTTTTGGATCTTGATCGCTCGGGTAACCCCCGAATGCACCAAGGACCAGATGGGGAAAAATGGTTTCTTGCTCGAAGTAAAGATGGAGCAAACAAAGGTTGGATTACTGAGCTTGAATTTGGAAAGATTATAGAACTTTGACCATCATAGATGTACTAATATTTCGGAACCCCTTAGAATCAGATTAAAATTTCAGGATCTATCTTTTCAAGGGCAACATATTGAGCTTTAAATTTTCCCTCCACTACTTCTCGAATTACTGGTGGTAATTGATCTACACGTTCTTGAACTTTTTCTGGGTCCACCGTTCGCAATTCCTCGAGAGACGTTAAAAGCTTTTTACTTTCAGAAACATCAGGAAGGTTACCTGCTTTTTCCTCTTGCTTAGAGTTTATCGGACTAACAATCTCAGCACTCGTAGGAGTTGTAGGGTTTTCATCGGCAACTATGACTTCCTCGGATCCTGCTTCCTTACAGGGCACTAAATCCTCAAGGGCATTTGAAATAGGATCTGCCTTCTGCCTGGGTAAAGAATTTCCCTCAGACGGAATTATACTTTTTTTTTTAGCTCCCTCAGGAATTACCTGAGAAATTTTCCTTATCACCTGATCAATCGAACGAGTTCTTCCAGCTTCCACTGCCCGAAACAAGGTAACTTCAAAGTTTGCTTTTTCAGAAAGTCCTAAACGAACAAGAGATTCTCCCTCACGCAAAGCGTCAAGCATTCGGGTAAGTTGCTCAGCAGAAACTTCCGGACTGGACCCACGAAGAGATTCAATCAATGCCTCCCGGTGGCGTTCTGACAAATCAAGCAACGCCCGATAAAAGTCTATGCCCTCTTCAGCAAATGCATCCGTTACCTGTAGAATCGTATCATAATCCGCAGCAATCATGGACTTGAACAGTTTATTAATTCGGTCTGGTGCAGCCAAGCCATAGACCTCCAAAACATCCTGTTGCACAATTTTCCTACCACAAAAAGAAATCATCTGGTCAAGTATGCTTTGAGCATCCCGCATCCCACCCATAGCCATGCGGGCAATTGCTTCCACGGCTTGTTCATCGGCATCAATTTCCTCCGCTTTGCAAATCTCTAAAAGTTTATGGATGATTAAATCTGCAGGAATGGATCGGAATTCAAACCGTTGACAACGAGATACAATTGTGGGCAATACCTTTTGCGATTCAGTAGTTGCAAATACAAATTTCACATGTGGGGGTGGTTCTTCCAATGTTTTTAACAATGCGTTAAAAGCCTGCTGACTAAGCATATGTACCTCATCGATCACATAAATCTTAAAACGGCATTGGGAGGGTGCATATTGACACTCGTCCCTAAGATCACGAACCTGCTCGACGGAATTGTTGGATGCCCCGTCAATTTCAATTACATCCAAGCATCTACCCTCCATAATTGCCTGTCCGATTTCGGAACTCTCTGGAACTTCTAAAGTTGGACCATCTTCCCAGTTCAAGGATTTTGCAAATAAACGAGCAGATGTCGTTTTTCCTGTGCCCCGTGGACCTACAAATAGATAGGCATGAGCAATTCTGCCCAGTTCAATAGCATTTCCCAGCGTGCGCACCACATGATCTTGCCCCACTAGTTCAGAAAACTGCTTGGGTCGCCAGCGACGGGCAATTACTTGGTATGCTGCTTCAGCCATTAGAAAATGTATTTTGTGTTCGGTTATTGGAAAGCAGGCAAGCAAACTCCTTCAAAATCTCATCTTTTCGGAAAGAACACATGCGTCTAGGCACAAAAAAAGGCCAGGCACCCCACAGCACACAACTATTGCGATTACCGCTGCTTCCTTCCGGACCTCACGGAGTTCATCCAATCGCCGTAGCATGGGACCCGACCTTAATCTTCCATTTTGCATAGCTGATCTGCCCGGGCAATCTCAATTTATAAGAATTTGTATCCAAGATATACATGTACTTTTATCTTTGCCTTTTGTGCTTCAATCTTTTGTAAGAATTCATGGGAAATTCGTTTGGCAAACTTTTTAATATTAGCTCTTGGGGAGAGAGTCACGGTGGCGGAATTGGCGTTACGATTGATGGTTGCCCTCCTCGCCTCCCACTCTGCGAGAGCGACATTCAAAAAGAACTCGATCGCAGGCGCCCCGGTCAAAGCAAAATTACAACCCCTAGAGATGAGTCTGACAAGGTAGAGATTCTTTCTGGCATCTTTGACGGCCTTACTTTGGGTACACCCATCGCCATGCTCGTTCGCAACAAGGATGCCCGTCCTCAGGCATATGATGAGATGAAAGAAAAATTTCGCCCATCTCATGCAGACTTTACTTACCAGTCGAAATATGGCCATAGAAACCACGAGGGTGGAGGACGCTCCTCTGCAAGAGAGACCATTGCCCGCGTTGCCGCAGGTGCGGTTGCCAAGAAGATCCTATCTTTTAAAAAGGTGGAAGTTCGGGCTTATGTAGAACGTATTCACGACTTGTTAGTGCCTAATGGCCTCGATTTCCCATGTCTTGATGCTGTAGAGGCTTCTCCAACCCGTTGCCCTCACCCGAAAACAGCATCCGAAATGGAGGCTCGTATTTTAGAAGCAAAAAAAGCGGGAGACTCAGTTGGAGGATCCATTCTTTGCCGGGTTCGTGGATTACCAGTCGGCTGGGGGGCTCCGGTATTTGACCGCTTAGAAGCAGACCTGGCTAAGTCCATGCTCGGATTACCCGCAACGAAAGGCTTTGAAGTGGGTAGCGGATTCGAGGGTACCTTTTTAAAAGGGTCGGAGCACAATGATCTTTTCGAATCTCGCGAAGGCAAGGTTCGAACATCCAGCAACCGATCGGGAGGAGTACAGGGAGGTATAAGCAATGGGGAAGAATTGTATTTCCGCACTGCATTTAAACCAACCGCTACGGTATTACAAAAGCAACAAACCGTGAACCAGGAAGGACAAGAAACTGAACTTATGGGACGTGGTCGACATGATCCCTGCGTGCTTCCACGGGCAGTTCCTATTGTTGAAGCGATGACTGCATTGGTTCTGCTTGATCATGCAATGCGTCACTATGCCCAGTGTGAAAGCTTCGATTTTTCTTAACCTAGTTTATGACCTGTTCTCTATATCTGGTGATTGAAACACCCCGGGCAGGTGCATTCGATCTCTTACAATCAGCAACTTCAGACGACGATGCTCCTCCAGCGTTTTATTTTCATGCCTCTAAACTTAATAATCCTGAAAAAAGTGGCACGTGGAAGTTTGATTCGGAAATTGTCCGAATGCATTTTGAAGATGCAAAGCATCAAGAAACTCATGAAAAAATCATTTTTTTATCAAACAATCTAGGGATAGCAGATCAAATTGAAGGATGTTTAGAAACAATCCGCCAGAATGATTCACTTGTAATGGCTAGAGTCCTTACCTTTATAGATTCCGAAATTCTTCATCATACGCCTCCAGATTTCCAAGATTGGATAGACGCAGTTGCACACTTTACAGATTCTATGCTTTTTGTTCATCGATCTAACAATAATGCATCCGCAATTCAGCAACTTATCGACCGGTATACCAATATGCGCTACCCAATGGAAACATTCATTCTCGGAAAAAAGAATAATCCATGGACTCGCATACTTGATCCTACTCCGCGTCGATTATCCCATGTATTTGACCCCGTTGAACTTTTAGAGGATGAAGACCTCCCTGAACATGACCGCTACCTTTCACGCTTAGCTTCGGGGGAATATAAACAAAAAGTTCCCCTTCCCTTTCTTAATGATCATATTTCCTTTTAAATTTGTGAAATTGATTGTCCTCAACCGTTCACTTCAGTTATAATCAATCTTCCTTTTTAATTAATTGCCGGGGTGGCGGAATTGGTAGACGCGCTAGATTCAGGTTCTAGTGTCTGAAAAGACGTGCGAGTTCAAATCTCGCCCTCGGCACCAATTCTTCACTAATCAAATAATTTCCAACACAAAAGGCTTGATTCACAAGATTTGTTCAGTTTTATTATTTTTATTTTTTAACCCGAACCACCCTCCACCTCTAAAATGAAAAATCTTCATTTACTACTAGCACTTATTTGTGCGAGCATTATTATTATACCAATCAATTCTTCATTCGCACAGGATGGAGATAAAGAAGGCGACGCCACAGATGGTGGTGCTTCCGGCACTTCTACAGGTGGTGAAGGTGGAGGTGACGCCGCACCAGCGGCTGCGGCTCCCGCCGCTGGTGGTGAAGGTGGTGGTGATTCCGCTCCTGCAGCATCAGCTCCTGCACCAGCTGCTGCTGCTCCCGCCGCTGGAGGCGACACAGCACCCGCTCCTGCAGCTCCGGCACCGGCCGCTGCGGCTCCAGCTCCCGCCCCTCAAATTGCCGCCCCGGCTCCAGCACCCGCTGCCGCCCCATCTTTTGATATGGGTGCCGCAATGACCTCGACTGCTGCGGCTCCCCCACCTGCTGCTGTTGCCACTGAAAGTAATTCCGTAGCAAACGCAGTAAAGGTATCCGCGGCAAGTGGAGGGTCACTCAGCCTCTCAGATGCTGTCAAGATCGGTGCATCTGCCATTAAAAAAATAGCCAATGATAAAACTGGTGGTGCAGCTTCTTTTGCCAACCTTGCACGAAACATTGATGCCAAAACCAAGGTAATCAAGGCATTTGGTGGTATTGATGATCTCAGTAAAATTGATGACATCATTCAGCAAACTGAGTCTTTTGATGCAGACCAACTTGAATCTTTTCAGACTTTATCCCTTGACGAAGCAATATCCCTCAAATCCAAGTCTTCCTCAGATGGAGGCGGATCTTTTGATATTGCTGACATTGGCAAAATTGCAACCAAAGCCAAAGAAGCTAAAGTTCTCAAAGATAATGGCGTCACTCTTTCCACTGAGAATCTTAGTGATCTAAATAATAAGTACGATGCTACCTTCATCGAAACTGCCAAAGACTTCACACTTGATAATTTGGGGTTAGTTTTTGATACCCAAGGAGCCGATGCTTTTAGCTTGGCTAATAAGGAAACCTTCAAGGAGCAGGCAGAAAGTATCAAAACCATCCTTGACGCCGGAGGTTCTGCGGCAGAGATTAAGAGTGAATTAAGCAATGTAATTCTTAAAGATGCCAAGGGTTTACCACTGGTTATTCAAAGTGGCGATAGATATGTTTGGTCCTCCGATGTGACCAAGGGTCGAATATTTCATGGAGTATTCAGTGACTTCGAAGATGGTGAGGGAGAACTTGGAATCTTCAAGATTGCGTTAGACACAACAGGAAAAGCCAAAGGACTTGATATCATGGGTGGTGATTATGGCGATAATTGGGAGGAAACCTTTGTCCTCCAATCCGATCAATCCATTTTGAAGGGAACTGAATACGATGAGAACGGAAATCCCGAGGAAGTATTCTTCATAAGGGTGCTTAAAGGTACAGATGGCAAGCTAGTGCTTGGAACAGTAAGTTTCGAAGCAGATGAAGACTTGGACGATTATGAAATTGCTAGAGGTGAGTTACCATTTTCAAAATTAGATACAGCCGAAGGAAAAGCCAGGATTGCATTACTTGGTGCGGCTACAACTGAAGCTGATTTGATTAAAAGCAACATGAACGATTCCGTCGTTTTGTTTGGGACTGAAGCAGACGCCTTGAAAAGATATAACACTCTTTTCGATGCGAACGCCAAGGTAGAGCTTAAAGATGAAAATGGTAAAGCAATCATTGTTAGCATGGGAACTGAAAATGATACTGAGTATTATTGGGCTCGTGAGCTCGACGGTGTAAAAATGCGTACTGCAGTTGGTTCTAAAAATGATTCACCTGATCAAGAAGTTATTAATGCAACCGCAACTGGATGGACAAGTGGTTCTGATTCTGGCACCTACTCCAACAAAGGGAAAGTTATCGTCACAACTGAAGTTATTGGAGGGGTTACAGAAACTTCTTACCACCGTATCATTAAGGATTCAAACGGTTTTAGAATGATCAATATAACAAGGACCGACGGTAAAAACCCTTGGGATGCGGATGAAGCACTTTGGGATAAATTCCTTTGGTGGGATGATTCCTACTGGGCAAATACAGTTGTTCCTGGGGTTGATGGATCAGGTAATTGGCAAAACGGGGGTGAAATTGAATACATTGCCGGTACCGCATCCGAAGCCACTGCCCTCTTCAACATTCTAGTTGGACTTTGGCACAACGACGATCCAAACCGCAAGGACACTGACGGTGACGGAATCCCTGACTACAAGGACATTGACCAAAACGCTGGTGCTAAAGACTCGGATGGGGATGGTATCATTGATCAATACGATAATGACAAGGCACACAAAGTGACCTTAGACCAAGTCCTGAAGGATTTGTTCCCTGCTGATGATGGTGCCGCATTCCTAGCGAAAATTGAAGGAATGAATAAGGGAACCGAGGCAAGTCATAATGCAGTTGCTGCCACCGTGGAACTCATTGTTAAGATTCTCAAAAACAGAAACCTTAACGGCACAATCGATGTCGGGAATTCTGACTGGGTAAGCATGGCAGATTTGGATAACTTAGTTGTTCCTGATCAATTTAAAAACTTAATATCCCAAGCTAATCTGATTGGTACGAGTTCAAACAAGGAGGCTATTACAAACTTCCTGAATCAATTCACGGATAATAGTGATTTTAATTTTAAACAAGATAAGACTCTTCAAAACTGGGCACCCCTGCTGGAAGACTTGCTTACCTCAAACGATGAAACTGGTGAGGACAGTTCCAACCGGGCCCGACTGAGCAACAACTTTATTTCGCGCTCTGATGACCTCTCCAAGCACAAACCAGGAAATGCGGACAATTCTCGTGGCCTTACTTGGAACCTTGACGAACCCGACCAAGGCAAAAAGATCGATCTTAAAGTACTCTCAGGCAGCGAGGTAACCATCGCAACAGGTGTTAAATTTAATGCTCAAGCTACCGACCGTACAGATGTAACCATCATTGCTGCCGCAAAAGATGTAACGATTGGGTCTTCTAACTCTGCATCGGATCAAGTAGTGACAATTGACACTCCGGATTGGGAACCTGGCAGACCCCAAGGCGATGAAGATGTCTATGTGATTGCTGCTGCAGATGATTTGCAGTTCCGCTCGAAAGCAAGTGGGTCTTCTGCCGATTACAATAATCCCCAAAGGTTAGAATTAGAAATTGACCACTCCTCCCTCGCTCTTGCATCCACCGACACCATGTACATGGTAAATGTGGATGTTAGCACTGGTGGTGGATTGGCAATCTCCACCTTGGACGATCTCAATATCTACAGCCAAGATGGTACAGACAGCGAATTTGACATCGGAACCAATGGAAATGATTTCGAAAGCTTGTACTTATACGCTCAGAACGAGATTAATATCCGTAATCTTTTGGTTAAAGGACATGTTGACGATGTCTACATGGAAGCTAAAACCATAAATCTTTATGATGTTACCTTCCCTAAATCTGCTGCTGTTCTTTTACGCTCCGAACTCGGAAAAATGACTTTTGAATCAACTCCATTACCTGGATATGTGAATTTTAATAATGTAGTTCACAAGGGTATTCGTGGTTCTAAAATCCTCTCAACTGATTTCAGTTCAAATGCGTCCGGTACAAACCATAAAACCGGCAATGGTGGTTCTGGTCGTCCTCACATAGAGGTACAAAACTTCCGCAGTAATTAATCATAATTTTAAAGTCTAGAAACTATTTAAAATGAAGAAGATCCTAACCTTCACAAGTTTGCTCGCTTCTGCAGCACTCTTATCCGCACAAAACAAGATCGATCAAACCACGATTGATCGTACCACTACTACTCCACCACAAAGCCTTAGCAGTGGTACTGGACCTAATGCAGGAGTGTCTGCAAGTGATTCGGGGGCTCAGCGCCCTGTATTCCTGAATACTAATTTGCTCACCGCCTTTGCTGGATTTGACGGTACCATAACCTACCGTTCTAACCCTCTCACCCTTCCTGGAGACATGAAACAGGCGAAAACCGGGATTTGGCAAAATAGTTTTTCTGGCGGGGCCAGTTTATCCCCTATCGATACTGATGTTGCTGTGGTTACTCCCTTCCTTGGTGGAGGCTGGACAATGTCCGATTATTTAAATGATAATCTTTCCACACTCAATGACTATGCTTCCAGTGCCTATGCCTTGCTCATGATTCAACATGAATCGGGTTGGGGCTTTCGTGGTGGAGTAAGTTATGCCAATGTTCGTAATAATGATACCGATAGTGAGGACTATTCTGAATTCTATCCAAACATTGGTGCAATGACTACCTACTCGCTCAATGCTGACACCCTCTCCATCATTGACTTCTCTTGGGGCTATCACTTATCTAAGTCAGATTCCCTGCTCGGTGGAAACACTCAGTCTCTCAACAACTGGGATGCTGCATTCTCCTACAGTTTAAGACACACCTATGGCGATTTTGTCATTACACCTAACTACCGCTTAGGCTACAAAAGATTCACCGAAGCAGGGACCATCAATGATGGTAGAAAAGATGTAATGCACACCCTGTCTATTCGTGCAGACTATCCAATTGCTGATAACCTTAAACTCTCAGCAAACACTTCCTACAGCCGCCGGAATTCAAGCGGTGGAGCAGGTACTGATTATAAGAACTTTGATGCTGGGGCAACAATTAGCCTCAATGTCAATTTCTAGGCTTTTCCTGTCTTCAAATCGCCCTTGTATTCTACAAGGGCAACTAAGGATTTTCTAGCATGCACGGATGTTCCCCGTTTCCACTGCTTTTGTTTGGTTGTATCATCTCCAAATTATGGAGTTATGAAGTAAAATATGCCACCAAAGGGGTGGATCACTTATTCGAACTCAACGGCATCCCAAACGCCTTACCTATTAAAAAAGGGGAGAAGTTAAACCCGAAAGAATATATCACCACCGGTCCATCTGCGTTTGTTGAAATTTATCATCATGATATAACGATTAGACTTGGAAAAAATGCGATTGCTGAGTGGGTAGACGCCCGTCACTGGAAAATTCATGAAGGATCGAGTCTCTTCTGTTTAGAAGAAAAAGATTCCATAAAGGTTTCCTCTTCCAAAGGAAGTTCAGTTATTACTGGACCTTGTACTTTCATTGCAGAAGCCACCAGCAACGGTGGATATAAAATGATTTGTCTGTCTGGACGACCTTATGTTCAATCAGGCCAAAAGAAGTCAAAGATACCCGCAGGTAGGCTCGTTTTGGTATTAGGAGAAACAAATGCATTGGGAAATGCATACGATATTGACCTTATGCTCCTTCTTAAGTCGAGTCTTCTGATTAATGCTTTTGAAACCCCCCCTCCGACTATGAAAAAAATCGGGTTGGCTGTATATTCCCAACAAATGCGCATGGGTGGAAAATACGATGCTCTTATTGGAGATGCCACGACAGATAAAAATTTACAAATGTGGGTACTAGGTAAAAAGGGCAAAGATAAGCAGTCAGATAAATGATACATCCCCTTTATTCCCTGTTCTACACCATCATATTTTCATTTCTTCTGTACTTATTACCTAACACTCTTACCGCACAGAAGGCTGACTCTATAGAATTACTCCGAAGGGCAGAAGCAAACCATTTGGAGTCACAGGTCAATCTTGCCATCATTAGGTCCATTAACGGGAGGCTAAAAGATGCACATTACTGGTACAAAAGAGCAGCAAAGCAAAACCATCCACTAGCTTGCCGAATGGTTGGATTGAATCATTTACATGGCAAGGGAGCTAGTAAAAACCCAAACATTGGAGAACGCTGGTTACAAAGATCAGCAAAGTTAGGAGACAAAGAAGCCATTCAGGCGCTTTCCAAACATTGCAAAAATCAAAACCGTACCTTGGAAGCAATCGCTTGGCAGTTTTTCATAAAATTTGAAGAATTTGAATATTCCCTGCCAAGTTGGATAAAACAATCTTCAAACGATGTGATAGAGGATGCAAAAGTACTAGCACAAAAATGGAAGACTCATGGCAAACCCCCACCTTACCCTACAAAATCCTATCTTAACAGTACTCCGAAATATCTCGAATTGTACTTACCAAATGGGGATAAATTCGAAGGTATGACCACACAGGGTATTCCTAATGGACCAGGAAAAAGGTTGGTCAAAGATGGATCATCCTATCTTGGAGAGTTCAGCGAGGGAAAAGAAAACGGATACGGTACTTGGTTTAACCCAAAAGGCCTAATTATGCGACAAGGCTTATGGAAGGACGGCAGCCCAGTGTTCTCTAACCAATCACAATAACTTTATATCGAAGGACCTAAGAGTATAAAAATCGGTGAAACCAACCACCTAGTAAACTAACTCGCCGTAGGGAGTGAAGAATGTGCACCGTCACAAAATGGACCATTCTTGGAATGCTTACAGTTGCAAAGGGCCACACTTTGAAACTCAGAAATCTCAACTTCTTGAGGAGTAAAATCAGATCCCTTGTGAGAACCATCACAAAAGGGCTGAGTGGCCGATTTGCCACATGAACACCACCAATATTTACCTGGTTCTAATTTTATAACTGCTGGCATACGAGATGCCACAACAGGTTTTTCGTTGTCCATTTTTCTATTCTACCCCTTCCTCTCCTTGATCGGAGTAAAGAACGGCATCTACATACACTTTGGATGCAATGATCCCTAAAAGCAGAACGGCAAACATGACTACAGGAACAAAGATTACAGGTAGACATAACTTAGAATGCCCAATTTTCGGATTATCAATAAAATCGTGTGAACTCATAATAGTATTTGAATATGACAGGGTATAAATTTGGTCAAACTTGATTCCTTCAAATGTAGAAGTCCTTTACTCTACAACCCAGGAATTTTGACCAGTTAATAATTCTTGAAGGTTGCCCTCCCCTTTTGATTGAGATGCTTTAATCTGGGAGTGCAGAGCATCTTCATAGGTTTCTCTGCCTTCTATTTGACGAAGAATACCAAAGGGGGTGGGAAAGGCAGGATAAGCCATTTGAGCAAGAATAGAGGCATAAGCCGGATTGTTGGTCTTGGAATGATGAACTAAAAGATCGGACTCATCATCTCCATCTTGTAATTCAACGATTTCAGGATCAAATCCATTGAGTCGAATGCCTTTATTCTCTCCAAAGCGTAATGGTTTTCCTTCCTCAAGCATTAATGCCTGTTCACTGCGTACTTCTCTTCCGGTTACAGTATCAAAAGCATTATTGTTGAAAATTACACAATTTTGAAAAATTTCAATGAAGGATGTACCTTTGTGAGCCTGGGCAGCTTTGAAAGTTTCTACCATGTGTTTTTGGTCGGTGTCGGAGGTGCGGGCTATAAAAGTAGCCTCGCTGCCCAAAGCAAATAATAAAGGATTGATTGGATAATCCAAGGACCCGACTGGTGTACTCTTCGTCTTTTTTCCAACTTCTGAAGTTGGGCTGTACTGCCCTTTTGTCAGTCCATAAATTCGATTATTGAATAACAAAACATTAATATCAAGGTTCCGGCGGAGTAAATGCATTAAATGATTTCCTCCGATCGAAAGTCCATCTCCATCTCCAGTAACCATCCATACGGAAAGGTCAGGATTTGCAGATTTCACACCGGTTGCCACGGTTGGTGCACGACCATGAATGGTATGAAAACCGTAGGTATTCATGTAATAAGGAAAGCGACTGGAACATCCAATTCCACTGACCACAACAAATTTTTCCTTGGGCACACCAAGTTCGGGCAAGGTTCTTTGAACCGCGTTAAGGATAGCATAGTCTCCGCATCCCGGACACCAGCGGACATCGTTTTCAGTAACAAAATCCTTCTTAGTAAGGCTGCCTTCTTCCGTATTCGTTGTGCTCATTTAAATATTTGCTGGTTAGGACAATTCCTTGTGGAAAGAATCACGAAGCTCAGAAACCTTAAAGGGTTTTCCCTGAACTTTAGTCAAAGGGATGGCATCGACCAAATATTTAGCTCTCAGAATCAAACTGAGTTGACCAAGGTTTAATTCGGGAACGATTACTTTCTTAAATCTCTTGATAATATCTCCCAAATCCTTGGGTAATGGATTGAGATGGCGCAAATGCAAACTTGAAATGGAGAAACCTTCGGCCTGCATCGCTTGGGTAGCAGAAGTAATTGCGCCATAAGTCCCTCCCCATCCAATGACCAATAAATCCCCTTGCTGTTCTCCATGAAGTTGGGTGGGGGGTAAAGAGTCTGCAATGCGTTCAACTTTGTCCGCACGCAGATGGGTCATCTGTTCATGGTTTTCGGGGTCATAATTAACTCCTCCATCTTCAGACTTCTCAAGTCCACCGATTCGATGTTCCAAGCCGGGCTGTCCAGGAATGGCCTGCGTACGTGCAAGGGTATTGGGATTTCTTTTGTAAGAAATATATTCTTCGCTTGGGTCAGCAAACTTTGCATCTATGCTAGGAATATCAGCGGCATTGGGAACAAGCCAAGGCTCAGCTCCATTTGCCACATATAAATCGCTAAGGTAAATAACAGGAGTGCAGTAGGTAAGTGCAATTCGACAAGCCTCGATCGAACATTCAAAACAATCAGATGGGGAATGAGCCGCAATCACGGGTAATGGACAATCTCCATGGCGAGAAAACAGGCTTTGCAAAAGATCGCTTTGTTCAGTCTTAGTAGGCAAACCTGTACTTGGGCCACCCCGTTGAACATTACAGATAATTACCGGCAATTCAGTAATGCTAGCGAGGCCAATAAATTCACTCTTTAAACACATCCCTGGGCCACTAGTTGCCACAACGGACAAATCTCCAGCAAAACTTGCTCCAATGGCCACACCCATAGCAGCAATCTCATCCTCCGCCTGTACAGTCTTGATGCCGAATTTTTTCAGGGCTGACAGGCCTTCCAAAACAGGGGATGCGGGGGTGATGGGATACCCAGAGTAGAGAAGTTCACGATTGGCACTCTGGGCACCTGCAACCAGACCGTAGACTAAAGCTTCATTTCCAGAAATCTTACGGTAAACACCGGGCTGTACAACTGCCTTCGCCAACTGGTAGCGATTCCGGGCAGTTTCCATGGTATCACCCAAGTTGTGTCCAGCTTTTAGGGCTGTTGAATTAGCTTCGGCAACTTCGGGTAGTCGTTTGCCCCACTTTTGATCAAAAAACTTCAATGTTGGATCAAGTGGGCGTCCGTAAACATAGCACATAAAACCAAGGGCAAAGAAATTTTTACAGCGGGCCTTGTCAGAAGGTTTTAAGGGACTTTCGGAAAGGGCCTCCTTGGTCAAGGTGGTCAAGTCCAATTCAATCAACTGATACTTCTTGCGAAACTCTTCATCCTCTAAGGGATTGGACTCATAACCTGCTTTTTTGAGGTTCATTTTTTTGAATGAGTCCACATTTACCACTAACATTCCTCCTTCGGGCAAATCACTTATGTTTGACTTTAGAGCAGCTGGGTTCATGGCCACCAATGCATCAGGCTCATCACCGGGGGTAAGGATAGAACGGCTGCCAAATTGTAACTGGTAGCCAGATACACCAGCTAAAGTGCCTGCAGGAGCACGTATTTCCGCGGGGAAGTCAGGAAGTGTGGCAATGTCATTGCCAGCAAAGGCGCTCGAGTCAGTAAAGCGTTCCCCGATAGTCTGCATACCATCACCAGAATCTCCGGCGAAGCGCACGACTGCGGATTCGATTTCTTCAAAAGAATCGGTTGCTTGTGTCATTTATTGCTGTAGGTGGGGTGAAACTTGAGTAAAAAACGATTTATTCTATGAAGTTGTAAAGTAATGTGTACAACGAAATTCGAGAAAAAAAAACTTGCTAATGGCAACTTTCATATAAATTAGCGTAAAAATCACAAATTCTTCATAGGTAATGGGAAGGGAAATAAATTGAAGGCCATCGAAAGGCGAGTATTATTCGAACGATTTTCGCGGACTCCATGTCGCATCCAAGGTTCGAAAAGAACAAGTTTGCCAACCTTTGGCATAATTTCCAAATCAACTTCTCCCTCTTTATGAAAATATAAATTTCCTGATTCATTTTCAGTGGCGAGATAAACTACTCCACACAGCTGAGAAAGAAGGGCATGGTCATGCAGACCTGTGGATTCTCCAGGTTCTGCCAAGTTAAACCAAAACGGAGGATAAGGATTATCACTGCCTGGTAAGGGTTCGAAAAGAATCACGCTTGAAACCTCTAATATTTCCTGTCCGAAATCTCTGCCCATACGAATGGGGTTTCGGGCAGCGGGGACTTCATCGATATCGATGTATAAATTTTCCCATCTTCCACCAATCTTGTGGGATTTTTTTGCGGTAGAACGAGTTTTTTCGAACTGTTCGATCAATTCTGGCAGCCAATCCTCAAACCCAGGAAGCTGGATCTCGATTATTAATCCACCGCCCCAAGAAAATATTTTTTGCATACTCCCAACTAATATTCCACAGGTTTAGACAATTTTCCAAGCAACTCGTGATGAGCTTTAAATTTCCTTCGAAGTTCAGCTATGTCCGGCCAAAAAAAACCTTCCTCTTGAAAACCCGGACAGACCGAACAACTAACGAGGGAATAGGTTTCTTTGGAGTGCTCATTGGGAATTGCCCCAAAAGTGCTTCCTGCAGGTATGGTAAACTGGGGCAAGCAATCTGCTCTCGGGGTAAACCTGCCTAGTTTAATATTTTGGTATTGGTCTTGTTCAAATAGATGCAAATCGAGTGTTGCACCTTGATGAAAGTACCAAGTTTCATCGGCATCGAGCGAGTGTAAGCAAGAAACTTCTCCCTTTTTTAACAGGTAATGAATAGATGTACCCTCGGGCCTGGAAGCATCAGAGAAATGGGTAGCATGATTCGATTCAAATGTTCTGCGAAAATATCCACCCTCCGGGTGTGGAGAAAGGGACAAACCTTTGATCACATAATCTGCCGAATGCATGACGAAAACTAAACAAATGCCAATAATTCTTGCAGCAGGGATGCAGCCGTAAAAGGAGATACTATATCTGCCTGACTTGGAGAAAGTTCAACCAAGTCCATCCCCACACAGGTTCTGCCCTTTAGAGTAGACTTTACCAAGTCGATCGATTGGTAGTAGCTTAGTCCACCTGGCACGGGAGTACCCACCGCCGGCATAACTGAAGGGTCTAATCCGTCTAAATCAAAACTTAGGTAAACAAATTCAGGAAAATCAGAGGGCAAATCAATGGAAGATACATTGGCACGAACCAATTCCCCTGCGTCTTGAAAAAATACAGAATATTTTTCACGAGTCTTTTTTTCCTCCTCGCAAATTGCCCGAACTCCAATTGAGGCAAGACGATGTCCATCTTGAACAAGGATGTTCATGACACTGGCGTGTGAATGCACCCTGCCTTGGTAACTGTCCCGAAGGTCGGCATGTGCATCAACTTGAACGATACCAATTTTTTGCCCAATTGCTTCAGAAACTCCTTTAACTGCAGCCCATGTAAGAGAGTGCTCCCCTCCTAAGATAACCGGGAAATGACCTTCAGTAACAATCCGTTCATTTCGCTTCTTAAGTTCAAGCAAGCAAGTTTTATGATCCACTGAACAATCAATCGGGTCTTGGGTAAAAACCCCAGATTCGCAAATAGGAGATCTTTCTAGTTCCTGGCTGGCCTGAAGAATTGCATTAGGACCAAGGCAAGTTCCGGACCCATAAGAAACGGTTTTTTCCATTGGACAGGGAACGATTTGAAACTTTGCAGAAGCCCGCAAGCTTTCATGTTCCTGCAATTCTGAACCTAAAAACTGCAAACTTTTTAATTCTTTCATGATAGACGATTCACAAATTCATCATATCCAAACTCTCGAACCATCGATAGTTTATCAGTTTGGGAATTCCAAATTGCAATGGCAGGTAGTTTTACTCCGTTAAATGTGTTGGTTTTTACCATGGTATAATGAGCTTGATCCAAAAAAGCCACGCGATCCCCAATCTGTATTGGATCATTCATCCTGTATTCCCCAAAACTATCGGCAGTCAAACAACTCGAGCCACCTAATAAGTATGAATATTGTCCATCCTGAGTGTCCCCCAATAAGGCAGGACGATATGGGGCCTCAATTACATCGGGTGCATGACAGGTGGCACTAAGATCAAGCAAAGCATGCATGGGAATGGAATTCATCAAGTCAACAACCTCACCAACAAGAATGCCCGCATCAAAAGAAACGGCTTCTCCCGGTTCTAGGTAGACCTGACAACCATATTTATTAGAAATTTCGTCGATCAATCTGATCAATCCATCCTGGTCATAATCCGAACGAGTGCAATGATGACCACCCCCAAGATTGATCCATGAGAATTTTTTTAAAGTACTGCCAAGCGTATTCTCAATTTTTTTCCAAGTTTGAAATAGAGGTGCAAAATTCTGCTCGCAAAGGGTATGAAAATGCAAGCCTTCAAAGGGGACAAGATCTGAATCGCTAAGTTTGCTAATGGGCCAACCAAGCCTTGATTGCTTGGCACAAGGATCATATTTGGGATCAAGCCCAAGGGAGAGTTCAGGATTAATCCGTAAGCCCAAAGACACTTTCTGAGCGGCAGCATACTCAACTCCCGTAGCCAGGGGATGATTAAAAACTAGGTGGTCGGAAAGCTCGCAAATTTCCTCCAATTCAGTTGATCGAAAGGCTGGGGAAAAGGTAGATAAAATTTTCTCTTTTTTAATACCTGTAAATCCTTTTTCCCTGGCTAGCTTCGCTTCCCACAAACCGGAAGCACAACATCCGTCCAAGTATTCTTCAATTAGGCTGGCAAGCGACCACATCGAAAAGGACTTAAGGGCAAGAAGAACTTTTGCCCCCGAAAGCTTTCCAATATCAGCCAGTATTTTAAGGTTTGAACGAATCTTTTCTTCATCTAACACAAAACAGGGCGAAGGCACCCGGGATAGATCAAAACGAGCGAATGCTCCCGGACCCGAGCTTTGGGTGGGCAACATTAGAAAGCAAGTGGAGCGTCTAGGTTGCGAAGCTTCCAGGGCAACCCGTGGGTGTTTAACATGTCCATAAATGGATCGGGGTCGAGTTGTTCCATATTGAAAACTCCCCTTCCCTTCCAAATGCCCTGGAGCATAAGAGCCGCTCCAATCATTGCGGGTACACCGGTTGTGTAACTCACAGCCTGACTACCCACTTCTTTGTAGCACTCTTCATGATCGCAAACATTGAATAAATACTTGGTTGAAGAAACTCCATTTTTTTCTCCCGTCACGATATTACCAATGCATGTCTTGCCCTTTGTGCGCTTGCCCAAACCGCCAGGATCAGGAAGCACGGCCTTGAGAAATTGAAGGGGAATAATTTCCTTCCCCTCATAATAAATCGGCTCAATTGAGGTAAGCCCGACATTCTGCAAAACTTCAAGGTGCTGCAAATAAGCATCCCCAAAGGTCATCCAAAACCTTGCTCTTTTAATTTCTGGGAAATGTTTAACCAAAGACTCGAGTTCTTCGTGATACATCAAATACATGTTTCGATCACCTACTTCTGGAAAAGAAAAAGATTGCTTCTGAAAAAGGGCAGGTGTTTCGGACCAGTCTCCGTGCTCCCAATGACGGGCTGGAGCAGTCACTTCACGGATATTAATTTCAGGATTAAAATTGGTCGCAAATGGATGACCATGATCTCCACCGTTGCAGTCTAGAATATCAAGTGTATCCACCCGGTCAAAGTGATGCTTGCGCAACCAAGCCGTAAACACATTGGTTACTCCAGGGTCAAAACCGGACCCAAGCAATGCCATTAATCCAGCCTCTTCAAAACGGCTTTGGTATTCCCATTGCCAACGGTATTCAAATTTTGCTTCATCCCGTGGTTCATAATTTGCCGTATCCAGGTAAGGAACACCTGACTTCAAGCAAGCGTCCATTAGTGCAAGGTCCTGGTAAGGCAGAGCGAGGTTAACCAAAAGATCGGGTTTCACCTGCTCTAAAAGCCTAACTGTTTGATCGACTTCATCGGCATCTACCTCGGCGGTATTAATCTCTACCCCCAATCTTTCCTTAACAGATTTGGCGATTTCCAGGCATGAAGATTCCCGCCGACTTGCCAAGGTAATCGAAGAAAAAACCTCAGGCAATTGAGCCATCTTATGAACGGCTACCGAACCAACTCCTCCCGCTCCTATAACTAATACTTTTGACATTATTTTTTCTTTCTCAGTCTGATTCGTAATATGTATAACCTTGTAAACTTTCACGATAGGTGGATACCAACTCCTTCAATTCGTCCAAAGTTGCACCGTGTTCTTTTACCGCATCCTCTGCTCTAGCCTTAAACCGTTCAAGCAATCGCTTGGGCTCATACTCGACATAGCTTAGCACTTGGGAAACCGTATCGCCCTCAACTTCGTCTAAAATTTCAAAATCCCCGGAATCTTTAAGTCGAATCGTGACAACATTGGTATCACCAAAAAGATTATGTAAGTCCCCCAGAGTCTCCTGATAGGCACCGACAAAAAATGCACCCAGGTAATACTCTTCATCCTCTTTCAGGGTGTGAAGCGGAAGGCAGTCCGCCACTCCGTCTGCCACCACAAAACGATCTATCCGACCATCGCTATCACAAGTAACATCGCAAAGAACAGCATTGCGGTCGGGTTTTTCATGCAATCGAGTGATAGGTATAATTGGATGCAACTGATCAATTGCCCAGACATCTGGTAAACTTTGAAAAAGGGAAAAGTTACAATGATAAATGTCTGCCATTCCTTGGACCCGTAGATTTAGTTCATCACTCCACTCCATTTCATCCAGACTATCCATCATCTTACGAATTTGACCGAGGGTTTTTTGGTGAGCTCTTTCTGCTCGTGCCAATACGGGCAGGGACAAACGTCCCCTGCGAAACAAGGCACGCAATTCATCTCGGTAATAAGTCGCTTCGTTTAATGATTCCAAGAGGCTTTCACGGTCTAATGCATCAGAGATTTCGATTAATGATCGCAGAAGAGGATGATCATCTTTTTCCGCTAAAACAATTTCGTCTCTTTCATAACTGGTGCTCTCCAGTACGCTAAAAATTAGCATGGAGGATTGGGCAACACATGCGCGACCGCTTTCAGTCACAATACAAGGATGGGAAACTCCCGCATCATTCATTTCAAAGCCAACGGTCTCCACTAAACTATAACAGTATTCTTCCAAGGAATAATTTATGGAGTTGGCACTGGATGAATTCTCCCCTGTATAATCAACGCCCAAACCACCTCCCAAATCTAGGAACTTAAGATTTGCTCCGAGCTTGGCTATCTCGATGAATAAACGGCTGGCTTCCTGTGCGAACTTGCGGATCTCAACCATGTTAGGAACCTGGCTCCCCAGGTGAGAATGTTGCAAAACCAAACAATCAAGAAGATCTTCGTTTCGCAAAGTCTCTACAACTTCCATAACCTGGGCAATGGAAAGTCCGAACGACGAACGGTCTCCACTTGTTGCTGCCCAATTGCCACTAACGACATTGGCCAGTTTAACCCGGACACCGAGGGTTGGTGGAATACCTAGCTTTTTGGAGACTTCAATGATCAGCCGCAATTCACGCACACTTTCCATTACAATCACGGTATGCATTCCCAGTTTGGTGGATAGAAGAGCCAGGCGGATAAATTCGGAGTCCTTATATCCGTTACAAATAATCAAGCCTTGAGGGTGAATATTTTGGGATAATGCAATGAGCAATTCTGCCTTTGATCCTACTTCCAAGCCAAAATAAAACTCTTCTCCATATTCTGAGACTCTTTCCACAACATGTGCCTGCTGATTAACCTTGATAGGAAACACCCCACGGTAATCACCTTGGTAGCCCACCTGATCGATTGCTTTTCTAAACCCCTCATTGATTGCCCGAATTCGATGTTCCAAAAAATTGGAGACCCGAAGAAGGACCGGAGTTTGAATGCCCCTCCGTTCAAGTTTTTGGATCACTTCTGCCAAGTCAACTGGGCTTGCATCTGTATTTAAAGGATCGTGCAAGCAAACATTCCCGTTTGCTAGTACACCAATTAATCCGTCCCCCCATCGGGAAATTCCATATGCATCGTTTTCCATTAAAAAAGTGCCAAAAGCTAGGTTGGTTTAGAAAAAAGGAAAAATGGTCGGGACGGAGAGATTCGAACTCTCGGCCTCCTGCTCCCAAAGCAGGCGCGCTAACCAGACTACGCTACGTCCCGGATCAAAAAATTACCATGAACTATTTTTTCCCACTTGGCAAAACCAATCCTACTAATCATTCAAATTGTTAGAAGAAGAAATAATGTTGGCAAAACGCATCAACGCATCATGATATGATGATACGTTTATGAAAGATTTCTCCAGCACCCGTCCCCAAGAGCAAGACCTCAGAGATTTGCTCAACAAACGCATTCTTATTCTCGATGGAGCAATGGGTACAATGATTCAGCAGGAGAAATTGGAGGAAGTCGATTTCCGGGGAGAATTATTTAAGAAGCACGACAGTGAATTAAAGGGTAATAACGATTTACTCAGCCTGACCCGCCCCGATGTCATTCGAAATATCCATCAGTCTTATTTCGCGGCGGGGAGCGACCTTGTGGAGACCAATACATTTAGTGCCACGAGCATAGCGATGGCAGACTACCACTTAGAAGATGTGGTGCATGACTTAAATGTAGCATCTGCTCGCCTTGCCCGAGAGGCTGCAGATGAGGCGATGAAATTAGATCCGACCCGTCCACGCTTTGTTGCCGGTGCCATTGGACCAACCAATCGCACAGGTTCTCTGTCACCAGACGTAAATGATCCAGCTCTGCGCAATGTGACTTTTGATCAACTTGTGGATGCATATCACGCTCAGATCGTTGCCCTAGTTGAAGGCGGGGTGGATATATTGATGCCGGAAACAACCTTTGACACACTCAACCTAAAAGCAGCCATTTTCGCTTTGGAAAAATTCTTTGATTCAAGCGGGAAACGGCTACCCGTCATTCTTTCCATAACTATAACCGATGCATCAGGGCGTACTCTATCCGGTCAAACGACCGAAGCATGCTGGAATTCCATTGCTCATGCAAAGCCCTTGGGGGTGGGACTTAATTGTGCCTTAGGAGCCGATGCCATGCGCCCCTACCTCCAAGCACTTTCTCAAAACGCAGATTGTTTTGTACATTGTTACCCCAATGCAGGACTGCCCAATCCGTTGGCCCCTACTGGCTATGATGAAAAACCGGCCGACACTGCTGGTTCCCTCTTTACCTTTGCAGACGAAGGCCTCTTAAACATGGCGGGTGGATGCTGCGGAACCACTCCAGATCACATTCATGCAATAGCCGAAAAAATGGCTGAAGCCGGACCTCGGAACCTTGCCAAAATTGAACCAGCAATGCGGCTTAGTGGCCTCGAACCTTTTGAAATTCGGGGACAATCCAAATCTTTGATCATGGTGGGCGAACGGACCAATGTTACCGGTTCACCAAAGTTTCGTAAATTAATCGAATCTGGGGATTATGATTCCGCCCTCAAAGTGGCCAAGCAACAGGTAGAGAATGGAGCAAATATTATAGATGTAAATTTTGACGCTGCCTTGCTTGACGGGGAGGAATGCATGACAAGGTTTTTGAACCTCGTTGTTTCTGAGCCAGATATTTCCCGGGTCCCCATCATGATTGACAGTTCGAAATGGTCGGTAATTGAGGCTGGCCTAAAAGTCATTCAGGGGAAGTGTATCATCAACTCAATCAGCCTCAAAGAGGGTGAAGACACCTTTAAAAAACACGCCCGTTTGGCCATGCGTTATGGTGCTGCGGTCGTGGTAATGGCCTTCGATGAAAAAGGACAGGCTGCAACCCTTGATGAAAAGGTGCGCATTTGCGAAAGGGCTTACAAAATTCTAGTCAATGAAGTTGGGTTCCCCGCATGGGATATTATCTTTGATCCAAATGTTCTCACGCTGGCTACAGGAATGGATGAACACAATGCGTATGGGATCGATTTCATTGAAGCATTGCGCGAAATTAAAAAACGTTGTCCACATGCCCGCACCAGTGGGGGAATCAGTAATGTTTCTTTTTCTTTTCGTGGAAACAATCATGTTCGCGAAGCCATGCATGCATGCTTTCTCTACCACAGTTGCCAAGCTGGATTGGATATGGGGATCGTCAATGCAGGCATGCTTGCAGTTTATGACGAAATTGAACCGGAATTACGTGCCCGTGTGGAAGCGGTGGTATTAAACCAATCAGCCGGTGCAGGAGAGGAATTATTGGAACATGCCGAGCGTATTAAGGATTTAAATGAAAACCGAAAATCCGAAGGTCCCGACCTATCCTGGCGGGAAAAACCAGTTTCAGAACGATTAACTTATTCTTTGGTCAAAGGGATTGGCGATTATGCAGAAGTAGATGCCGAAGAAGCCCGTCAAGAATTGGGGCGCCCTTTGGAAGTGATCGAAGGACCTTTAATGGATGGGATGAAAGTAGTGGGTGACCTCTTTGGAGATGGAAAGATGTTCCTTCCCCAAGTGGTTAAAAGCGCGAGGGTCATGAAAAAAGCGGTAGCTTACCTCGAGCCCTTCATGGAAGATGAAAAGGATGGTTCCGAATCCAAAAAGCGTGGAACTATGGTTATTGCGACGGTTAAAGGAGATGTTCACGACATTGGGAAAAATATCGTCGGAGTGGTTCTCGCCTGTAACAATTGGGATGTTATTGATTTAGGGGTGATGGTTTCCTGCGACAAGATACTCGATTCAGTTGCTGAGCATGGTGCTGATGTTCTCGGGTTGAGTGGTCTCATTACTCCATCCCTCGATGAAATGATCCACAATGCAAAGGAAATGGAAAGGCTAGGATTAAAAATCCCCTTGCTCATTGGAGGTGCCACAACCAGTCGGGCACACACTGCGATCAAAATTACTCAGCATTATTCTGCACCTGTTATACAAGTTCCCGACGCATCCCTGGTCGTGAATGTATGCAATGATGTTTTACACCCTAAAAAGTCAAAGGCTTATATCGAAGCATTAGAGACTGAACAGACCCGAATTCGGGAACAGCATGAAGCCCAGGGCGAACGTCCGCTTCTTAAACTGGATGAAGCTCGTGCCAAAGGATTGTCTTTTGACTGGGAAAAACAGGAAATCTCCGAACCCTTGGCAGATAATCTAGGCACTCACCACCTGACCCCGAGTTTGGAAGAGGTTTTAGAGTTTTTTGACTGGTCTCCCTTTTTCTGGGCTTGGGAATTGAAAGGTACTTATCCTCAAATCTTCGACAAAAAAAATACCGGTGAAGAAGCACGGAAATTATATGACCATGCCCAGGAATTACTGGAAGATATCATCGGGAATAAAAGATTTATCTGCCAGGCAATGGTGGGAATATGGCCTGCTCATTCATTGAGAGATGATGTGGAATTGTTCACGGATTTGTCCAAGAAAAAATCCTTGGGTGCATTCAGGTTTGTTCGTCGACAACAAGTCTTGCCCAATCAATCACAATTCTGCCTTTCAGACTTTGTAGCCCCCAAGGATTCGAAGCGCATGGATTACCTCGGAGCTTTTGCAGTTAGTGCTGGAGACGAGGTAGATCAAATGGCCGAAAAATACAAAGTGGATAATGACGATTACACATCTATTCTCATTAAATCTCTGGGGGATCGTTTTGCTGAGGCCACCGCTGAATATGCCCATAAAATAGTCCGGGACCTTTGGGGTTTTGGTAAAACCGAAGGCCTTACAAATGAGGAATTAATTGCGGAAAAGTATCGGGGAATCCGGCCGGCCGCTGGTTATCCCTGCCAACCTGATCACACTGAAAAGGATTTAATTTGGAATCTTCTAGATGTAGAGAAGCACATCGGCCTGGAACTTACCGAATCTCGGGCTATGAATCCCGGATGCTCTGTATCTGGTCTCTATTTTTCCCACCCCGAGGCTAAATATTTTAATGTTGGAAGCTTAGGAAGAGACCAAGTGGAGGACTATGCGACACGCAAAGGATGGACCTTTGAAAAAGCGGTAAAATGGTTACGCCCCAATCTCGGATTTGACGCTTAAAGTATAAACTCTTAAGTGATCCATACGAGTTAGCCCTTTGGCATTGCAGGGCAGCCTAGGAAAAAGTATAAATTTTCGGCTATGAAGGAAATGTCTCCCGTCGAGGAAATCCGCCATTCCGCCGCTCACGTACTTGCCACTGCGGTACTTCGGTTGTACCCCGATACCCAGTTGGATATCGGACCGCCCACTGACTCCGGCTTTTATTACGACTTTGACTCTGAGGTCCCGTTTACTCCCGAAATCCTTCTGGAGATCGAGGATGAGATGAAAAAGGTAATCAAGGAAAACCAACGCTTTGAACGGTTAGAAGTAAGCCGCGAGGAAGCGGTTTCCATGATTAAAGAAAGGGGCCAGTCCACCTACAAGTTAGGGCGACTGGATGACATACCCGCCGGCGAAACCATTTCATTTTACCGCAATGGTGAATTCCTTGATCTTTGTGCGGGCAGCCATGTTTCTTACACCAAAAAAATCAAGGCTTTCAAATTGCTAAATATTGCCGGTTCTTACCACCGGGGGGACTCTTCTCAAAAACAACTTCAAAGAATTTACGGTACTGCCTTTGCCAGCAAAGATGAACTTTCCCAGTACCTTCAACGCCTCGAAGAAGCCAAACTCCGGGATCACCGAGTGGTGGGCAAAGACCTTGGCCTTTTTCATATCGACGAACAAGTCGGGCAAGGCCTGGTTCTATGGAAACCAAACGGTGCGATTATCCGTCAGGAATTAGAGGGTTTTATAACCGAGCAACTCAACCAGCAAGGATACTCCCAAGTCTACACTCCACATATTGGCAAACTCGACCTCTACCGAACATCCGGTCACTTTCCCTACTACCAGGATTCTCAATACCCTCCAATTATACATCGTGAATGCCTCGAAGAATTAGCCGAGGAGGGATGTACCTGTTCAGAGCTCTCCAATAAGTTGGAAAAAGGAGAAATTGACGGGTACCTGCTCAAGCCGATGAATTGTCCGATGCACATTCGTATCTTCAAATCGGAACAGCATTCATATCGCGATTTGCCCGTACGTCTGGCAGAATTTGGCACAGTATACCGGTGGGAACAATCTGGAGAATTAAATGGAATGACTCGTGTGCGTGGATTCACTCAGGATGACGCTCATTTATTTATTCGAGAGGATCAATTACAGGATGAAGTCCAAGGCTGTTTAAGCCTGGTAAAACTGGTATTTTCCACCCTCGGAATGAATGACTACCGGGTGCGGGTAAGCCTGAGGGATCCCGAATCAGACAAGTATGTCGGTGCCCCCGAAGCATGGGACAAGGCGGAAACCGCGCTTCGACAAGCAGTCAAGACTTTGGGTGTGGATTATGAAGAAGAGCTTGGAGAGGCAGCTTTTTACGGACCTAAGATCGATTTCGTGGTCAAAGATGTCATTGGGCGGGAATGGCAACTTGGCACCGTTCAGGTGGACTACAATTTGCCCGAGCGATTCGATCTTTCCTATGTGGGCAAAGACAATCAAAATCATCGCCCTGTTATGATCCATCGAGCTCCATTTGGATCAATGGAACGATTTTGCGGTGTATTAATCGAACATTTTGGTGGGAATTTCCCAACTTGGCTCGCACCGGAACAGGTTCGTCTTCTTCCAATGAATGACGATCTCATCCCTTACGCCGAATCCTGTCTCGAAAAACTTAAACTCAAGGGAGTCAGAGCAAGTATAGATGGCCAATCCGCAAAATTGGGTGCAAAAATCCGCAAGGCGGAAACAGACAAGATTCCCCATATGTTAATATTGGGCAAAAGAGAGGCTGAAGAAGGCAAGGTATCGTTGCGCTCACGAAGCAATCCTGATCTTGATGGCCCTCTGATAATGGATGAAGTCGTAAGATTGATCACCTCAGAGATTAGCTCTAAATCTCTTCCGAAATCGCGCCCAGCCACCCATTAACCACTGTTTATCATGGGCATGAGAAATTTGTCCGACCGGCAATTAATCGATAGAAAATGTTCAATGGACAACTCGTTCCAATCATCAATCATTAAGCGATGTATCACCCTGCCCTTTTTGATGGTCATACACATTTATCGATTCTTTTCTCCTGTAAAACAGCTACTATTAGGTCCCTACGCACGCTGCCGTTTTCATCCCACTTGTTCTGAATATGCACTCGAGTGCTTTCGTTCCCTCCCCTTGCATCTGGCAGTTTTTCGTTCTCTTACTAGAATTTTTCGGTGTAACCCTTCGCATCCTGGCGGGTACGATCCTGTGTTTCCAGAATCTACGGAGGAAAGCCTACCGCGTTCATGATCGCACTCTCACAGGAGGGACCATCACATTGTACTCAGACAGATGATCTAAGTCCTTATTTAAATAGCTTGGTTCTTAAAGCGCGCAGCATCAATCGGTCTATATTTTCATCAATTTCATACAAAACTTCGTTTTCCGACCCCTTAGCCCTGCTCGAATCTCTCAACCAACCAAACTCTCCCCACGCTTATTTTGAGAAATCAACAGATGAATTTTCCATTGCCTGTGGAGATTATATCGCTCGTGAGGAGTTTCATGGGAATGACCGTTTTCAACATGCCAAAAAGTGGGCGGATTCTCTTTTATCGACTGTGGAACGTGCTGGAGATGCACCCATAGCGGGAACGGGTCCCACACTTTTTTTAAACGCTTCTTTTGAGGCGGGCCAAAATCCTTCTGGACTTCCTTCCCTCCAAGTATTTCTCCCTGGCTGGCAGGACGTGAACCAGGGTGGAAAACACTTTGTAGTCCTAAACACAGAAATCCACCCCCATTCGGACCCTCAACTACTCCAAAAACAATTGAGCCAACGATTAGATGCAATGGTCGGATTAAAATTCGATCAATTCCAACAGCCAGTTGCAAATCGTACTACTCTTGGAGCTTCCAAAGAAAATTTCAATTACCTCGAGGGTGTAAGCCAAGCACTTAAAGAAATTAAATCGGGGAAGGTTTCCAAAATCGTCCTCGCTCGACAATTAACTTTTGAACTTACTTCCAAGCTCTCTCCCTTCTCCATCGTCCATGCCCTACGTGACCGCTTCCCTGACTGCCACACCTTTTCTCTTTCCGCACCCAATCAAGGAGTTTGGGTCGGAGCTAGTCCCGAAACCTTAGTCCGTCTTCGAGGGAATTCCCTTAAAACCGAAGCCTTGGCTGGATCGGCTCCACGCGGTCCATCAGCAGGGAAAGATGCTCACTGGGGAGAAACCTTGCTTGCCCGGGAAAAAGAGGTCCTTGAACACCAGCTTGTCATAGAAAGCATCCGTCGCCGTCTTTCCTCAGTTGGTACGACCCATTTAAAACAGGGCCTCCCCCGCCTCCTCCGACTGACTAACCTCCAACATGTCCGCACTCCAGTAGAAGGCATCATTCCTGATGGACTTCATCCTTTTGAAGTTCTCGAAGCCCTACACCCTACTCCTGCGATGGGAGGGTCACCCCGACCGCCTGCTCTTGCCAAGTTGGCTGAAATTGAAGGCAACCCCAGGGGCTGGTATTCCGGGGTTGCAGGCTGGATGGATGCTCGCGGAAGGTCTGAATTCATTGTGCCCATACGGTGTGGACGCATACTCCAAGATTCTCTCACCCTATATGCTGGAGCGGGAATTGTTGAAGGATCAATTCCGGAGCAGGAGAAGGATGAGACAGATTGGAAGTTACAAGCCATGCTTGAAGTCATCACCGGAAGCCCTAACCTTCCGGTTTAAATGATTGATACATCCGAGCAAACTGCCCGGGCCAACTTTCTTTGGGGACGGGCAACAGCCCAAGGACTGGCTGACATGGGCGTGGAACAGGTATTTTTTTCTCCCGGATCCAGGTCCACTCCTCTTGTGGTAAGTTGTGAAAGGGAGGCCAGGCTTTCCTGCCTTCCTGTACTTGACGAACGAACCGCTGCCTTTCTTGCTCTTGGCCATGCCCGAAGGACTCAAGTGCCAGTGGCTTTGATCTGCACATCTGGGTCGGCACCAGCTCACTGGTATCCAGCCGTAACCGAGGCCAGTTATTCCGGGGTCCCCTTGCTACTCCTCTCTGCAGACCGACCACCCGAACTCCAGGAGTGCGGTGCTGGACAGACGATTAATCAAACCAACCTGTTTGGATCTTTTGTTCGTTACTTTCATTTCCTCCCAGTTCCTAGATCCGAACAAGATGACATTAAGATGCTCCAAGCAATCCTGGCTAAGGCTTACTTGGAGGCCACCGGTCAATCACCCGGACCGGTACATCTTAACTTTCCTTTTTGCGAACCTCTTTGGCCCACCAAGGAAGTTCCAAGTGAAATTGCACCTTTGGTCAAAACAGAGGCTTCACCCCGAACGACTGATCACCCAAAAAACCTTGCAGGCAATATTTCAGCCGCAATTCGAAAAAGTGTTCGACCCGTTATCATAGCAGGAATGAATTGCCCGCTGAATGCACTTCAAGGTTTGACCACTCTTCCAATTCTTTGCGATTCCTTGAGCCCTCTAAGGGAAAACGAACATCCCGCCCGTATCTTACGCTACGAAAATTTATTGCGTTGTCCGGAATTCTCGGGTTCCTCAACCCCAGATCTATTTCTCGTCCTTGGTCCCTTACCAACATCCAAAACCCTGAGGGCATGGATGGATCAAAGTGGAGCTAAGCGAGTGGTCATCGAACCAAGCGGTCAAAAGGTGGACCCACTAAGTAGTACGGGTGAGCAACACACCATGAGATTTGAAGATCTAGCTGACGTTGAAGTTCCCACTCCCGAAAAGGGCTGGTTAGATAAATGGGTGAATGGGGATGTAGCGGTGGAAAAAAATATCGCTAGGGAATTTTTAGACCTTTCCTTTTTTGAAGAACCAAAAGTTACTCGCCTACTTTCGGAAAATTTACCCAAAAAATCTCATCTTTATGTGGCCAACAGTATGCCAATTCGCGACCTTGAATGGTTTTGGAAACCTGGAAACCGAGAAAGGAAACTATACGGTGCACGAGGTGTAAATGGAATAGATGGAACTTTGGGCACCGCCATGGGCATTGCTCACCTAAGCAAAGAACCTGTTTATTTGCTCAGCGGAGAACTTGCTTTTTTACACGACTCTAATGCGTTGCTCTGTGCTTCCCATATGCAAGGCTCACTCACTGTATTTGTTATAAACAACCAGGGAGGTGGAATCTTTGAGAACTTAGCCGTCTCATCACTGTCAGAATTTGAAAAATGTTTCGCCACCCCTCAAACTTGTGATTTCTCCAAACTTTGCCAGGCCCATGGAGTGGAGTATCATTTATGCGGGAGCGAAGATGAATTAATTTCATGGATGGGACACCCGCACAAACTTGGTATCCGGTTAATAGAGATACAAACGGACCGGAAACAGGACCGTGACATTCGGGCACGGTTGCTCACCATCGGGCCAAGTTCTTAAATCATTTTATATGCCCGAACTTGCCGAAGTTGCCTATGCATCTACCCGTTGGAAGGCTGGAATAAACCTGCGAATTCAGGAAGTTACCGTTCATCCAAAATCCAGGGTCTTCCGGGAACATGATCGTGCGTCCTTTATCGAAGGACTTTCTGGCAGTATCCTCCGATCCTCTCAAACCCACGGCAAACAAATGCTGTTTGGTTTTTCTGGTAATCGTTGGCTGGGGCTGCACCTTGGCATGACTGGATGGCTTCATTCAGAACCCACAAGCTATTCTCCAGCGAAACACGATGCCATAGTCTTTACACAATCCAAGCAAAAGCTCGTCTTTCGGGATCCTCGGCAATTTGGCCGCTTACGCCTTCATATTGGAAAAGAACTACCTGGCTGGTGGTCCGAACAACCCACATCTATGCTCAATCCATCCTTCGATAAAAAGATTTTAAAGGATGCCCTTGCCCGACATAAGAAAAGACCAATTAAAGCACTTCTTCTTGACCAACGTTATTTCCCAGGCATGGGAAACTGGATGGCAGATGAAGTTCTTTGGCGTGCCTGTATTCATCCAGCTTGCAGAAGTGGAGAAATTAAAAAGCTTTTATGTGATATTCTTTTCAATCAGATCTTATTTGTCGCCCGCGGAGCGATGAAATCAGTTGGGATACACGGAGGAGACCCACCCAAAGGCTGGCTATTTCATCACCGGTGGAAAGATGGAGGGATTTGTCCGAAATCTAAAAACCCGTTGGTCAGGGAAGAGATTGGCGGGCGTACAAGTTGCTGGTCTCCTGCCCGTCAGTCCCTGGAGGTAGCCAAATAATTTTTTGCCTGTTCGCAATCTTTTCGGATTTGATCCTTTAATTCTTCCACTCCCAAAAACTTTCTTTCCGACCGTAGAAAAACATCCAAGGACATGGATAAAGTAGCCCCTGCTTGCCAAATTGAAGAGTTTGGAGATTCCAAGCAATGCACCTCAAGGATAGGTTCACTAGCATCTTCTTCGATCGTTGGGCGCAATCCATAATTTGCCACTGCTGGCAACACTTGTCCTGAGTTTAATTCCTGCACCCGGCCAGCATAAACGCCTAAGGGAGGTTGAGCCTCCGGACTCCACGGTAAGTTAAGCGTGGGAAAGCCAATCTTTCCACCCAATGCCTTTCCTTTCTGGACTGTTCCTAAAACCGAATAGTTTCGACCCAACATTTTTTTTACTTTCTGCATCTTAGCAGATGCCAAGGCTTCACGAATACGAGAACTGCTAATTGTAATATCCTCAAAGATTAAAGAATCAGCCACGCACACCCTAAGTCCGTCCTTTTCTCCATAGCTTGCTAAAGATTCTGAATCGCCCGATCGATTCTTTCCAAAACGAAAATTTTTCCCCACGCAAACTGCCCGGAGATTAGGAATTCGAGCTTTTAAAAAAGGTAAGAAATCAACTGCTTCCACCTCTGCCAATTCCTGATCAAAAGGTTGTAAAATAACCGCAGACATACCGGATTGGATTAATTGTTCAGCCTTACGACTCGGACTCATCAACAAAGAAGGTTCTTTGCCTGGCCTTAAAAAAGCAGCGGGATGCGCAGGGAAAGTCAGGGCAGCAGCAGCACCCTGACATTGATCTGCATTCTGAACAACTAAGTCTAAAACGGCTTGATGCCCACGATGTACCCCGTCAAACATCCCAAGAGCCAAGCACACATCGCCTTCCCATTCCTGGCCGAATCGAGCAATCGATTCATAAACTTTTTTCATGCTTAAAAAACGTGAGAGGGAACAGCTTCGCGAACGGGGATCAGGTGGTTATGAAATTCTCCCAAGGGGACTTCATTAATTTCCTCAAGAGTCAGGGAATTTGCTATCTCAAAC
Source organism: Opitutales bacterium (assembly GCA_028045305.1). Lineage (GTDB taxonomy): Bacteria > Verrucomicrobiota > Verrucomicrobiia > Opitutales > Seribacteraceae > Chordibacter. Next base: position 68,674 of record JAOFTV010000002.1, read on the forward strand.
TGATCGATTTTAGTTCTGCGCAAAGCCTTCAGGTGTGCACCGCAATCCAACCGCTGACCCAAATCATGAACGATAGTGCGAACATATGTCCCCTTGCTACAATCCATAAAAAAATCTCCGGTCGGGGAAGTCCAACTTTTTAGAGTTAATTCATTGATTCGGATAAACCGGGGTTCGCGCTCCACTGTTTTTCCTTTACGAGCCATCTTGTACAGAGGGACACCGTCAATTTTTTTTGCAGAAAACATGGGGGGAGTCTGGTATTGATCACCCAGAAAGCTATCCATCTCTTTAATTAATCTTTCCTGGGTTATATCTTCATTAACCGGTTTTTCCGCAATTACTTCTCCATCTGCATCCTGGCTGTCGGTCTCCACGCCCAAGTGGAAGGTGCCTTCGTATGCCTTGTCCAAGCTAATTAAGAACTGGGAAACCTTAGTGGCTTTACCAATGAGCATGATCAATAAACCCGTAGCCAAAGGATCGAGGGTTCCAGCATGTCCGATCTTTTTCATCCTTAATTTTCGGCGCAATCGATCGACCACATCATGGGAGGTGATCCCCTGGGGTTTATCAACCAAAAGAATTCCCTCAAACTCCATATCTTGACGATTATTCATAAAACATCCCCCTGCTCTACCGCTTGTAAATGCTTACCGATCTCTTCAACTAATCGGTCGTACAATTGATCCAAAGTTCCAGAAAGATTAAACCCAGCAGCACAAGCATGACCTCCGCCATCAAATTTCTTGGCAAGTAAATCTACTCGGAATTTGGAATTTTTAGCCCGGAAACTTCCCTTTATATTGCCCGCTCTCTCTTCAACAAGAACTCCGATATCAACCCCTTCCAAAGAGCGTGCATAATCCACAAAATTTTCGGCATCTTCCGGCTTAGTCCCGGTTTCCTGATAGAAAATATCCTTAATACTCCCAATACATACCCGATCTCCAAATTCCATACGAAAACTGGCAAGAAATCTTTGAAGCAATTGAATACGCCCGGGTTTTTCCTTTTCATAAAGTTCATGAGCAATCCCGGAAGGGCTTGCCCCTCTCTCGCACAGCATGCGACAAACTTCAAAAACCGATGCGTTGGTTCCTGCATAACAAAATTGTCCGGTATCTGTACAAATCCCAAGGTACAGAGCCTCCGCAGTTACCTTGTCCACCTCATATCCGGAATCGAAAAAGAATTTTGAAAGAATTTCTCCCGTTGCTGAAGCATCACTGAGTATAAAATTCTCTTTCCCGTATAAGGTATTGGAAACATGGTGATCGATATTTAAATCAACCTTGGGAAATCGTTTTAGCAAAATTTCTCCGACCCGGGCATGATCAGCACAATCCACGGTGATAATTTGATAATCCCCATCGGGAACTTGTTCAGGTGAGCAAAAAGGGGTATCACCCACAAATTTCAAAAGCGTGCGGGGAATGGGATCATGATTAACCGCAAGAACATCTTTACCCAGGGCAAGCAGGACCCGGGTCATTGCAACTTGAGAACCAATACAATCACCATCAGGGCGGCGATGACCAAGCACCAAAATAGGAAGATCCCTTAATTGGGAAATTGCTTGGGCAAAGGAGACGGATTGATCGAGGAACGGACTCATAAAATTTTGCAAAAAGAAGTAACTTAACAGAAAGGCATGAAGAGTAAAAGCATGGAACTAAATCACTCAGGAAGTAAAAAACCTTCCGGGTCCACATCTTTGACTTCTACAAGTTCCTCATCAATTCCTAGCCCTTTTAGAATAAATTCTCCGGAAACTGATTGGTAGGAAAATCCGGGAAGCAAGCGGCCCAATGTTTCATGCCTGTATCCTGATTGTAGGGTGTCTCCTTCTTTTTCATTTGGCAAATTCAAGGCAATCAATCCATTAAGATGACTGGCCAATCCTGTCACCCGATAAGATGAATTGCCCTCCTTAATTGTTTCCTTTTTCAGTACCTCCCATTGACCGGTTTTAGATTCAAGTACCGTTCGGTTGTTTAAAAGAGGAAACCAAGGGAACCACTGTTCGTACCACCCAATTGAACTTTTTTCTATTAGTAATCCTTTACAATTTAAAAGGTTGGTCTCTTTTAATCTTATCCAGTTCGTGTAGATAACGCGATGGCCTTCACCAAAATGCTTAATGACTTCCCGTACCCTTTTCGCCCACTCATTTGCAGGATTTGGTAATTCGATGATTGGATCCCGAATTGCTTGAATAAAAGAATCCCATCTAATTTCCAAACCTTCTTGGTTAATCAAAAATACACCAGATCTTTTTCGGAAAATTTGCCTACACAACTGCGACTTCATTTCTTCGATTGAAGGCATTCGTTGATTAAAGGACAGGCGACCAAGTTCCAAAACCTCTTGCCTAACTGATTCAGAAGTTGCTTGCCTAAAACTTATTGGACTCCCTACCCGCACCGACATGCGGTAAGGAAAGAAACGGGGAAACTTCCAGAAAAAACTTCCTCCGGACCGGCTAAAAACCGATCCCCAAACCCCATCAAGGTAGACAGGTAGAATGGGAACCTTTCCATACTTTGCCAAGAGAACTGAACCTCGCTTGAAGCCTAGGGTTGCCCCGACTCGGGAAATCCCCCCTTCGGCAAACAAGCACAGGGGAACTCCCCTACCCAAGCGTTCAATGGATTGACGAAAGGAGGCAAGCGATTTACCCGAAGAGATAGTTAGGGTTTCGGTTAAACGAAATACCCATTCAAGAATACGGGAATTGGCCAGATCGGCGTGTGCAAGGTAGCGAACTTTCCGAGGAAACGCAGCTCCTATAAAAACAGGGTCGGCATAGGATAAATGATTACTCACCAATAAAACGCCTCCCCGTTCCGGGAAATTTTCCATACCCTCAATTTTAATTCGATAGAAGATATGTAGAAACAGATGGAACCAGACACGAAGAAAATCTTCAAATAAACAGATAATTGAGACTAAAGCGACAAAGCCGAGTGGAACGATGAGAACAAACATTTCCTCTTTTGCAGTCATTCCAAAAACATTGGAAAACAAGGCATGAGCCCCGATTAGGGAGATTCCGCCCAATTGGGTAAGCAGGTTGGATGCGGCAAGGATTTTCCCGCGTTCTTGCTCCCCCGCACGATCCTGCAAATATCCGTTCAAGGGGACAAAAAATAATGCTCCAAAAAAACCAAGAGAGATACAAAGGAGCTCAAAAATACCTCCGGGTGCAGTAGCTAGGTACAACCCTACTAAACTTAGCGTCATACCAATCGCTCCGATCGGACATAAACCGAGCTCAATTCTTCCACGATTCAAATAAGCACAAAACAAACAACCGCCCATGATGCCCATTCCCATCAGTAAAAACCAATATCCGTAAAGACTCCCCATTCCGACCTTCCCCACGGTAACCTCTCCAGAAAGTTTGACTAACAAAAGGTAAAAAAAGCCACCCACTGCCCAAAAACAGGCATCCCCCAAGGCCGCCCACTTTATGCCCGGACGCTTTAAAAGATCGACCAGATCACCAAGATGAGAATACAAAATTTGGGGGTGGAAAGGTCGGGTCTTTAAAACCTTGGTTTCAGGAGTTGGCAGATAAACCATCCACGAAACTAGGGCGAGTCCCGCAATAAACAAGGTGATAGCATGAGCGGTTGCCCAACCGCCAAGACCAACAACCCAGCGATCAAAAAGAACGGCACCAGAGAAAGCACCAAATAGTATACCCACAATGGTAAGCATCTCCATCCACCCAACCGCTTTGCCAAGTTGTTCATAGCCCACCATTTCTTTAAGGATGCCCTTCTTTGCCGGTGACAAAAAACTGGACTGGGTGGAAAGGAAAAAAAAGCCAACCATACAAATAGCAAGGCTTTGGAAACTGGTTCCCGCAGCCAAAATACCTAACCCGATCAATTGAGCAAGCAGGCTGATTCCAATTACCCTTTTTTTAGAAAATCGATCCGCAGTCCAACCGGCTAAGGGGGCAAAGATGATAAAAGGAAGAATTAGGAGAAAAGAAACTTGTTGGTTCACCAAGTCCATACTTTCCTTGCCAAAATGATAGGCTGCGAGCACAGGCAAAAATGCTTTCACCGCGTTATCATTGAACGCTCCGATCGTTTGGGAGACCAGCAAGGGAATGGTCTGGCGAAATGCAAGCATTATGTTAGGCATAATGATATATTTTGACCTGCTTTCAACCCATGGCGATTTCTTTCGATTCCTGTACCATTTATTAGTTGCTAAGCATTTTTATTTTAAAAAACTACAGCAATGAAATCCTATTATATTTTATACTTTTTTTTAATGGGTTCTGTCTTTTGGGCTTCAGGCAAGCAGCCAAATATTCTCTTTATTTTTTCTGATGATCATGCCTACCAAGCCATCTCTGCTTATGGCTCGAACCGTAACCAAACGCCAAACCTCGACCGGTTGGCCAATGAGGGAATGCGGTTCGACCGTGCTTTTGTAACCAACTCCATCTGCGCTCCCAGTCGGGCAGTTGTCCTCACAGGCAAGCACAGTCACCTGAATGGACAATTTACAAATAAAGAAACTTTTGACGGTTCCCAGCAAACTTTCCCCAAACTCTTACGAAAAGCTGGTTACCAAACCGCACTCTTTGGCAAGTGGCACCTAAAAAGCAGTCCCACTGGATTTGATTTCTGGGAAGTGCTCCGCGGTCAGGGCCCGTATTACAACCCACTGTTTCTCACTAAAAAGGGAAGAAAAAATATCACTGGATATACCACAAATATAATCACCGACCGCACCCTCAATTGGCTCAAGAACGAGCGTGACAAAGAAAAGCCTTTTTTCCTTTGCTCCTGGCACAAGGCTCCCCACCGCAACTGGTTACCTGCCCCAAAATACATGAGTAAATACGATGACCGAGATATCCCAGAACCTGAAACACTGCGTGATAATTATGAAAACCGATTATCTCCTGCGTCCACCCAGGCAATGACGATTAATAAACATATGCGGGATGACTGGGATTTTAAACTAAGCACACCTAAAGGATTTAATAATGAACAGAAGAGAATATGGGAAGCAACCTACGAGCCTAAAAACAAAGCTTTCCGTGAGGCAAAGCTGGAAGGGGATGATCTTCTGAAGTGGAAGTACCAGCGTTATGCAAAAGACTACCTCAGATGTATTGACTCGGTGGATGAAAATATTGGTCGTCTCTTGGATTATCTCGACCAAACAGGACTTTCTAAAAATACGGTTGTGGTCTATTCCTCCGACCAGGGATGGTATTTAGGGGAGCATGGTTGGTATGATAAACGCTGGATGTATGAAGAATCCTTCCGTACCCCACTCCTGGTCCGTTGGCCCGGAACTATCGAACCAGGTAGTGTCAATATGGATCTCGTTCAAAACCTCGACTATGCACAAACCTTTCTTGATATCTGTGAAGCCAAACAGCCGACGGACATGCAGGGAAGATCTCTGCTTTCTTTACTCAAGGGAGAAACGCCTGAAGACTGGAGGAAATCGATCTACTATCAATACTATGAATTCCCAGGCTCTCATAATGTCCGTCGGCACTACGGCGTGCGCAACCACCGCTACAAGCTGATTCATTTCTACATGATCGACGGATGGGAATTATACGACCTACAAAACGACCCCAATGAAATGAAATCCGTCCATGGCGAACCTGGATATGAGCAAATTAGAAATGTGATGAAAAAGGAACTCCTTCGACTAAGAAAAAAATATCTGGTGCCCGAGGATAATCGACCTCTACCACAAGAAATTAAGGAGATTTACTAATTATCACTTAAAAAGTTTTTCGATTGCCAGTGCCAATTCGATGTCTCTATCGGTGACCTTTCCTCCAGCATCGTGCGTATTAAGCCCAATCTCCAACCGGTTATAGCAATTGAAAATTTCAGGATGGTGATTCATTGCTTCAGCCTCATAAGAAACCCGTAGAAAAAATGCCATTGCTTCTCTGAAATCAGAAAATTGGAAGGATTTTTTTAACTTATCTTCACTCCATTCCCAGCCATTTAAATTCGCAAGTGAATGTTGAATTTCATTTTCATTTAACGGTTTAGACATGATTTGAATTTGCTAGTCCAAGCTTTCCTCGTTGTCAATCGGTCCTGAACCCGTTGAGATAGGGTTTTCCAATTTCCATGCTCGAACTCACGCCCGAAGATAAAAACAACCTTCCCCGACATGTCGCTCTGATTATGGACGGCAATGGTCGCTGGGCCCGGTCTAGAAAGATGCCCAGATTATTCGGTCATCGTAACGGGGTGGAAAATGTTCGGGCTGTTGTTAATGCAGCCAAAGAAGTGGGCGTTCCTTATGTCACGCTTTATGCGTTTAGTACCGAGAATCAAAACCGGCCCAAGGGTGAAAAATCCGGCTTAATGAAACTCCTTGAGGAATTTTTAAAAAAGGAATTTCGGTCAATGATGGAAGATGGTATCCGGCTGCGGGCAATTGGGGATCTTTCCGGCCTACCAGATTTTGCCCGCAAAATAGTGGAAGACACTATCGAACAAACTCGAGAAAATGACCGTTGGAACCTTACTCTAGCATTAAACTATGGCAGCCGCCAGGAAGTGCTCCAAGCAATTGCCCAGTATGGACGAGATCACTCCCTATCCAATCATGTTCCTACTTGGGAAGAATTTTCTCCTTATTTAGAAACCCGTGATCTTCCTGACCCAGACTTGATCATTCGTACATCAGGAGAATTTCGCCTGAGTAACTTCCTCCTACTGCAAGCTGCCTATGCGGAGATTTTTGTATCCGCCTTGCACTGGCCTGATTTTGGCAGGGATGCTTTTATTGAGGCTCTTTCAAACTATGCACAACGGGAGCGCAGGTTTGGGAAAACAAGCGAGCAAATCCAACAACCTGCTGAACCCATTACTTCATCATGATCTTACGCACCATTGCCACCGTTTTTCTATGGGGACTGCTAGGACTTATTGTTTACGGATCAAAAGAACCTGGTGCAATGTGGATCCTTAACTTGTGTGCGACCCTTACTTTATTTGAAGTTTATACAATTCTCGGAAGAATCGGCTTTGCCGCTAATCGTATAACTGGACTGGTTACCGGTGGATGCATGATTCCCATCGCCTTTTATTTTCCTGGAGCGGGCATTGATGCCCTTGCCGTAGGAGCATTGTTCTCGTCCGCAGCCTGTGTGGTTTTCCCTCAGGATCAACGCGGACTCTATGTCAAGCGCCTGCTGCCCACCTTTTTCGGTTTATTATTTGTTACCTTTCTTCTGCACTACTTCGTAAGAATTTTACGGATCGTGGACTCACCTACTGATCCCCACTCGCTCGGATTTGGTCTCTTTTTCTGTCTATGGATTGTACTCGTTGCCAAGTTCAGTGACATCGGTGCACTGCTCGTCGGAAAAACCATTGGTCGCACAAAGATGGCTCCATCCATCAGCCCGGGTAAAACGGTGGAAGGCTTACTTGGAGGTTTGGGAGCATCTGCAGGAATTGGAGCCCTGATTCCATGGTTGGCTAACCATCATCTTTCCCATCTCTTTGATTTTGGAGCCTGGTCTCTGGAACCATCACAAGGAGCATGGTGGGGATTGGTCATAGGTCTTGTATCGGTAATTGGAGACTTGATTGCATCTGTACTTAAACGACTTGCAGGCATGAAAGATTCCGGGGGGTCTATTCCCGGGATTGGTGGATTACTTGACCTAACCGACAGTTTGATCCTTTCCGCTCCAACCGGATATTTCATCATATTATTGCTCCATCCATGAGCTTCCCAAGGAAGCTTGTCTTACTTGGAGCCACTGGCTCGATCGGAAAAAGTTCTCTTCGGGTAATCCGTAAGCATCCCGACAAGCTGAAATTAATCGGTATATCAGCATACCAAAAGGCAGATGAGCTTGCCTCTATTGCACGAGAATTTGGGGTATCTAAAGTTCACCTGCATCATTCTCCCGCTTCTCCTCCTACCTTTCCACCTAAAGCAAAATTGTCGACCGGACCTCATTCCCTCACTGAACTGGCAAGTTGGGACGAGGCAGATGTAGTATTGGTTGCCGTAGTTGGTGCTGCCGGACTTGCCCCCACCCTTGCAGCACTTGAATCCGGCAAGGATGTTGTCTTAGCAAATAAAGAGTCTCTGGTGGTTGGGGGCGAACTCGTCATGGAAACTGCCCGGCGCACGGGAGCCCGCATTTTGCCAGCAGACAGCGAGCATAACGCGGTTTTCCAATGCTTATTGGGACAACCTGAAAAAGCCCTCGATTCCCTAGCACTAACTGCGTCGGGTGGTTCATTTCGGGACTGGCCGATTGAGGATCTGAATAAAGCAACTCCCGAACAAGCCATGTGTCACCCCAATTGGGACATGGGCTCCAAAATAACGGTGGACTCTGCAACCATGGCCAATAAGGGCCTTGAATTGATTGAGGCAAAGTGGCTTTTTGATCTCACTCCTGAGAAACTCCATGTTTTAATTCACCCGCCGAGTATAGTCCATGCAATCGTCCGTTTTTCGGATGGTTGCAGTTTCGCTCAAATGTCTCCCCCTTGCATGACCTTTGCCCTACAAAACGCCATGCTTTTTCCAGAACGCCTTCCCGGCGTCGAGAACGGATTGGATCTTTCTTCGGCTATGGAACTTTCGTTTTCACCACCTGACTTAGATCGTTACCCCTGCCTGCGTCTGGCCAGGCATGCTCTGGAACAGGGAGGGTCTGCTCCCTTAGTCTACAACGCGGCCAACGAATTAGCAGTAGATGCCTTTCTCTCGAATCGAATTGGCTTTGGTGAGATTTCCCGCATAATTGAAAACACTTTGAATCTTTTTGATCACCGATCCGTTCACGCACTCGAGGACTTACTTGCCCTCGATCAAAAAGCTCGCTCCCTTACCGAGCATGGGATTGTTCAAGTCGCTTAGGCTATCCCCTTGTTCTTTTAGTCATGACTATGCTCTACGACATTGCTTTCCTGTTTGTTGCCCTATTTGCCCTGGGTTTCACTATTTTCATTCATGAACTCGGACATTTTTTGGCCGCCCGCCAACGAGGGTTGCTCATTACCCGTTTTTCGATTGGGTTTGGACCCAAGCTGTTTGGATGGACCCGTAACGGAGTAGAATACCGGTTGTCCGCCATTCCTTTTGGCGGTTATGTCGCTCTTCCTCAACTATCTGACATGGGGAGACTGGAGGGCAACGAAGAACAACGAAACAAGGACACCCAAGATCCAGCAGACCGGCGGTCTGCATGGGATGATTTTGATGACGATGAAGAGGAGGAATCATCAAAGAATGAACCGATGCCCAAGATCACTTACACTGACAAGATGATCGTTTCAGTGATGGGGGCTGTCTTTAATGTTTTGCTCGCATTCGCTCTATCTTCAGTCTTGTGGTTTTTCGGCTACGATGTGACCGACGCCCAATTAACTACTAAAATTGGTTATGTGGCAGATACTGTAGAACGCTGGAATCCTCTGGTAGAAGAAGGGGAAGAGGTCACCTCACCTGCTAAGAAAGCCGGCCTCTTGCCTGGTGACGAAATTTTGACCGTCGACGGATCTCAGGTTGACGACTTCATGGACATCCAAAACCGGATCATCACTGGAAAGCAACAAACTGCACAAGGCAGAAGACTTCTCAATTTATCTGTTTTACGAAACGGACAGGAAAAAAAATTCGAAGTCTATCCGGAAGTCTGGGGAGCAGAAGAAATGAGGGTCATCGGCATCGGTCCTAAAGAAACTTTTTTCATTGGAGAATTATCCCTTGACATGCCAGCAATTGAGGCAGGCCTGCAAGTTGGAGATCAACCAATATCAATGAATGGAGAAGTCATCCATTCCTTTTCTCAGCTTGTTTACATGCTGGAAAAAACGGATAATAATAAAAGTGTATCCTTGGTCGTTCGCCAAGGAGGTGAACGCGGCCCCGAACGCACCATTGAATTATTTCCGGTTGAGAAAAAAATGGTGGTGGCCGGGGTTCCGATCATTCGTCGTTTGATCGGATTCCGTCCGGAGTTTAAGGTTGTTACCACCTACCCGAATCCCCTTTCATTGATTTACAGTCGGGTAAAAGACATGTACCTAACCCTTACAGGTCTGGTAAGTCCGGCATCAGATGTAAAACTGCGCAACATGAGCGGACCCGTGGGCATCGTAAACCATTTGAGTGTGTTTGCGAAGATTGGGTTTAAGAAACTCCTGTGGTTTGTGGTCTTCATCAATGTGAACTTAGCCATTCTCAACCTTTTGCCCATTCCGGTTCTAGATGGTGGTCACATGCTATTTGCCACAATCGAAAAGTTGCGGGGCAAGCCGTTGCCCCTCGCATTCCTTGAACGAGCCCAGGTTCTCTTTGTAGCTTTGCTCTTCTCCTTCATGCTCTATGTCACCTTTTTTGACATGCAGCGCATTCTTCCCTTCTAAAGGAAAGCCTTTTTCCATTTTGTAATGGGTTCGGTTTCTCCCTATTGCGTATCAAGGTTTCATTCCACCCGGCGTACAACCAGGGAGGTAAAAATAGGCGAATTAACCCTCGGAGGGAAACAACCCGTCCGTGTACAATCGATGACCACCACGGACACCATGGATACCCGAGCTACCGCTCGACAATCCATCGAACTGGCTGAAGCTGGCTGTGAGATCGTACGCATAACCGCTCCTAATTTAAGGGCAGCCGAAGCACTAAAGGATATATCAAGGGAAGTAAGGGCAGCAAAAATTGAGGTTCCTCTGGTCGCGGATATTCATTTTATGCCTCAAGCGGCGATGGAGGCGGCAAAATATGTGGAAAAGGTTCGGATAAATCCAGGCAACTATGCAGACCGAAAAAAATTCCAAATTCGAGAATATTCCGAATCACAATACGAGGAAGAACTGGAACGCCTGCACGAAACCTTTACCCCCTTGGTGCTAAGATGCAAAGAACTTGGACGAGCCATGCGCATTGGGACAAATCATGGATCCCTATCCGACCGCATTATGAATCGGTTCGGAGATTCGCCAAGGGGCATGGCCGAATCTGCCCTGGAATTTTTACGTATCGCCCGCTCCCATCAATACCACGACATGGTATTATCTATGAAATCAAGTAATCCAAAAGTAATGATTGAGGCTTACCGTTTGGTGGTATCCTTAATGAATGCAGAAGACATGGATTACCCCCTTCACCTCGGGGTAACCGAAGCGGGTGACGGGGAGGATGCCCGTATCAAAAGTGCCATTGGTATAGGTTCTTTACTATTGGATGGATTGGGAGATACTCTGAGAGTTTCTTTGACGGAAGATCCAGTTGCGGAAATCCCAGTAGCTCGAGACCTGGCCCGACGGGCACATATTTGCTGGGAAACGAAAGACCGGAAATTGGAAGATCCGCGTGAATTCATCGATCCCTATCTTTACGAGCGTCGTGCATGCCCCTCAATATCCCTTAACTCAAGAACCTTGGATGTGGGAGAAAAACTTCCACCTGCTGTTCTAGCCTCCACCACTCATCCATTGGATAGGGTGGAGGAAATCATTGGGGAAACTGCACATTCTCAATCCGCGGCCAAGGATGCCCCGGTCGAAGGGTTGATCATTTCCCTAGAAGATTCATCCGTACTTCCTAAATTAGAAATTTTGCGCGAATCTCTATTAGGGGCAGTTCCCTTGATAGTTGTAGATGACTTGCGAGAAGATCCCTCCGCCGAACTCCCTCCAGCTAAGCATTCCTCCCCCCCTCTGCTTTGGCATGCCGCACGCATTGGAACCGACGAGTCCGGGGTTGCCAGGTTTCTCGCTCATTGCGAATCTGCGGGTCATCACCCATGTATCTCCCTTCCAGGAACTACTCTTTCCACAGGAATTGAACTTCTTTTAAGCGGTGCATCCAATCCCCCAGTCATCACCCTGCAAACGACTTCACCATGGAATAACCCGGTGGCAGCATATCGTGCATTGGTTTGTGCCTTGGAAGCATCCAGCCTGTTTCTTCCCCTATGGATACGTAATTCCGACCCTTTCAGGTTACTAGCGGGTGACGATTTCTTTTCTTCAAGACTGCTGGATTCTTCCATTTTTTCGGGTGCTCTGCTCTGTGATGGAATTGGGGATCTTCTATCCGTTGAAAACATGGGAGATCTGGATCGTAACCGTGCACTTGCCTACAACCTACTTCAGGGAGCCAGAGCCCGCATTTCCAAAACCGAATTTATTGCTTGTCCGAGTTGTGGACGAACTTTGTTTGACTTGCAAAGTACCACCCAACTAGTCAAGCAAGCAACCAGCCATCTTAAAGGTGTGACTATTGCGGTGATGGGCTGTATCGTGAATGGACCGGGTGAAATGGCGGATGCTGACTTTGGTTATGTTGGATCAGGACCGGGTAAAATTGATTTATATGTGGGTAAAAAAAGGGTAAAGTCCGCAATCCCACAAAAGGAGGCGGTTGACCGATTGGTCGATCTCATACAAGAAGAAGGAAAATGGATCGATCCCTAACCAACCAAACACCTGACCTTTCCTCTGCAGATTCTGAACTGCACTTACGGATTCTCGCAGGACACCAAGCCGTTCTTGAACAAGTGGACTACTTCCGGGCAAACTTTGGGCTTACCCAAAGCCGGTGGAAAGGAGATGGCACCCGAGTGACTGAGGTGGACGAAACCATATCACTTAAGTTATTCGCTGCTCTAGAAAAAAAATTTCCATTAGATGATTATTGTTCCGAGGAATCAGTGGAAACCCCGGAACCAATACCCCTAAAAGGAGAATTTGCTTGGATACTTGATCCTGTTGACGGCACAAATAACTATGCGGTGGGAGTACCTGAATGTGGGATATCTCTAGGCTTACTCCGAGACGGGTTACCCGTTTATGGATTCATATACGATTATGGACGGGACAACCTTTTGCAGGGTGGTCCTAAGTTTGGAGCTATTGAGGGAGTTTGTTCCGTGCGTGCCAGTCAATCCCTGGTTAATGAAAAGCTTACCTTTTGCATGCACTTCCCAATACCCGTCAAAGAATTAAACTCCCTTAGCGAAGCTTTACAGATATGGCGGATTCGCTGCCCGGGATCTGCAGCCGTCGGCTTGGCTAATGTGGCAACTGGTCGGCTAGACGGTTGCTTAGAATTTCGGGCCAAGCCATGGGACTGTGCCGCTGGTTATGCGATCTGTGAAGGAGCCGGTGCCCGTTTCCGTTTTATTCGAGATCCTGCCTTTCCCATGCAAAGTTTTAGTCCGGCAATGGGACCGTGCCCTTTTCGTGTTGGTTCGGAAATTTTTCATCAAGAGGTTTGCCAGGCACTTAGATTAGCTGACAACCAAGCTTGATTCCCCTTGACCGAGAGCCCCACCTTCGGTTTTATTTCAACCTTTCCTTAAGCGGGCATAGTTTAGGGGTAAAACCCCAGCCTTCCAAGCTGGTGTCGAGGGTTCGATTCCCTCTGCCCGCACCATTTTCATTGTAAGATCTTTTGAGTCAGAGCAATGGAAAGAGAAAGTTCAAGATTAAGTTTTTGTATTTTGAATTTTCAAAACTGAATAGACAATTCCCATTGACGAAGAATTCGTTGAATTCAACAATAAGGTATATCTGTTTTGTTATGAAAATATACTTTTCTTCCACCTTACTTGTTTTTTCTACATTCTTATTTTTTCTTACCACCTTTGGCGCCACTCTTCCCCACCAAGGTAGAGTATCCGTTAATGGCACGGCCTTTGATGGAAATGCTTCTTTCCGTTTTGCCCTAGTCGATTCAGTTGGGAATATTGTATGGAACCACGAGGGCTTAACTGGTGACCCATCGTCAGACATAACCTTAGAAGTAATAGATGGTTTCTACCGGTGTTCCCTGGGAGATACCTCTGTAATCGGAATGGGTGCCCTTTCCTCGACTTTATTTGATCCGGCAAACCCCTTTTCTCTCCGCATCTGGTTCAATGACGGAGTCAACGGTTTGCAGCAACTCGGAGTCGACCAACCGCTTCATATTGCCCCCTATGCTCTTAGTTATGCTCGAACTCTAGCAGAACAAGTTTCCAGTCAGTTTGGAGAAAGTATTAGATCCCAAGCAATCAGCTCAAGCACAACAGAAACAGAACTAATCAACCGGTTATCCTTACTCGCTGACAAGGCAAACTCCAATGGACAAATAAGCTCAGAAACCATGGACTCCACCTTGCTTGCTGACTTGAACAGAACTAGGGTAACTACTGACATTGCAGACGGCAACATTACCAAAGAAAAGCTAAGTTCCGCCCTGCTCGATTATTTAAAACCAAATCTCCTTTCCTCCCCAAGCCTACCTTCCGAATACGGGGGCGTTCTTTACTCCGGACAATCCGTTAATTTGTCTGTTGGAGTGGATGGGCGGTTCCTTTCTTACCAGTGGCAAAAAAATGGTAATGATTTACCCGGTGAAACCAACGCAACTCTTTCCATTAATGAAGCAAATGCCACCTTACATGATGGAAATTATACTGTCACAGCATCCAATGATTTTGGAAGCGTCACGAGTAATATTTTGAATCTCGATATCAATACTTCCAAGGTCGGCTCTCCATTTGGTGATACATTCTATGTTAAATCAGCAGACGACATGGAACTCCTGTGGGTTCAACCTGGTACATTTGAAATGGGGAGTCCACTTACCGAAGACAATCGATCCAATGATGAGACTCAACGGAATGTAACGATATCTAATGGTTTCTATTTGGGTAGATTTGAAGTGTCTCAGCACGAGTATTTTAAAATAATGAGGAAAAACACAGACAATTTATCAGCACGTCCTAGTGATAACATAGACGACACTAAACCAGTCGAAAATGTAAGTTGGAATGATATTAATTCAACCTTTCTGCCTCTTCTTAATAAATTAGAAAGTGACAACGGCAATTTGCCAAATGGTTGGACTTACGCCCTTCCCACAGAGGCTGAATGGGAATTTAGTTGTAGGGCCGGAACATCAACAGGCTTTCACTTTGGCGATTTTTCTTTTTTTGATCTTAGTAATGTATCTAATATTTTAGATCAATTTGCTCGCGTGTACGCAAACTCATCAAAAATAAGTGGTAGTTATGATTCTAATGCATGGGGTTTTTATGACATGCATGGAAATATTGAGGAGTGGGTTTCAGATTGGTATGCTGATTACAACACTTCTAATTTAATTGATCCGACTGGACCTCCAGCAGGTGACAAAAAAGCTACTAGAGGAGGAAATTATTATGAACATCCTAAATATGCTCGATCAGCTGCAAGATATAAATTAGGAATCGATGAAAAAGGGGAGAAACTTGGTTTCAGGCTTGCCTTAAAAAAAGCAGAGTAATTCTCGGATTTAGAATCCTTCATACTAGTTTCAGGCACTCAAACTCATACAGTTGAAAACAGTTTTTAAAATTTTCTTTTTTCTAGCATTGCTCTGCAATACAGCATGGGCAAATTACTCCCTCGATTATGCATTATCTGGAATTGAGACGACTTCAACGGTAAGTCAATCCTACGAGATCGAAAGTGGATGGGGATACCGCACCTTATCAAATCAAACTGCTAACTCCTATTATATCTCAGGAGAAATCGAAGCATTCCTCGACCTTTTCTTTGATTCAGTAAAACCGAAAACATTACTTTCAAATGGTGTCAGTCTCGGAAATGGATGGATGCAGCGGGACTGGTTTGGCGTCTATTATGCGACCTCCTACCCTTGGGTATATCACGAAAACCTTGGATGGTCCTTCATTAAAGAACAGGAAAGCGATCAAGCATGGGTGTATCGCGAATTGCTCGGTTGGCTATGGGCGGAGCGAAATTCCTTTCCCCATCTTTACATGGACGAACGAGCGGAATGGACTTACCTTGATTTAAAGCAGCCACGAACCACTTTATATGATTACAGGTACGGGGAATGGTTTGACCCCGAAAAAACCTACTCCATAGAAGCGGAAGCATTCCCCATCAATGGAGGAACTATCAAGGGAACTAGAATTTATCACCGGTGGGAAAAGGTCATCCTTCAGGCATTACCTGCGGATAATTATACTTTTGCCGGTT
Source organism: Opitutales bacterium (assembly GCA_028045305.1). Lineage (GTDB taxonomy): Bacteria > Verrucomicrobiota > Verrucomicrobiia > Opitutales > Seribacteraceae > Chordibacter. The sequence continues at coordinate 84,702 of JAOFTV010000002.1, forward strand.
GGTTACTGGACAGCTCAGGAACGGGTGCAAATTTTGAATTTGAAGCAACACAGGATGTGTTACTCGCTTCCAAATTTGCACCCAAACTTAATACCGGAGCATCCGCAGCTGAATTAACCCAATCCATAAAGAATTTCCTTGATGACCGGGCAGACCTTTCTGAGAAAGATAAGAGCATCGCTTTGGCAGAACTACTCATTACCGGGATTTCCGAAACCGCAGGAATCAGTTTTGCTGAAGGCGGAACCTTCACCCTACCTATCGAAGTATCCGCAAATGCATCTCCCCAGCAGCAGATAGCTGAGATCAAGGAACAGCTTGATCTACTCACGGATATTTCTGAAGATCAAAAAAATAAGGCCTTGGCAGAGATTTTAATCTATGGAAATTCTCCCAGCCTAGGTCTAACCTTATCTAAATGAGCAAATGAAAAAATTTAGGTTTTCATTTTTCATTCCCCTTCTTTTGGCTAGCTTTTGCCATTCCATTGGCTTGGCAGAATTTGGAAATAATAATTTGGTAAATGAACCTGAAGCCAACTCCCAAAAAACGAGAGAAGAATTAATCGAAGGAATTCGAAAAAGGTTTCAATCAGTCCAGGGAAAGATGAAGCGCTTTGAAAAAAAAGATCCGGCAATCACTAAAAATATACTCCCCGAAAAAACCCTCGCCAGCTCTAATTTCACTTACGACGATTCAGAACCAAAAAGTAGTTCAGATCTTTCTGATGCTGATGAAAGCAATGCTGAAAGCAGCAATGCTCCCTACTGGAGTGAAAATTCCACTGGCATGTATTTCCTTCCATTCTTTGGGCTGAGTTTCTCTTCTGACTTGGAATGGACTCCCAAAAGCATCCCGATAACGATTGAACAGAAAAATGGATTTAATGGTGGGTTTCGGCTCGGGTATAGTTGGGAAAGTTTGTACCTCGAGCACAAAACATTCTACTTTACCAATACTCTTGAAGATACTTCTACCTCTTTACCTGCAGATGGTCACTTTTCTGGCTTTTCCACCCTCGTTTCTGCCGGTTTAAATTTTTCCTTTTCGGATTATGTAAAATGGATAGTGGGCGGAGGAGTAGGTGCCACTAATCAGGAACTCGATGTTGACCTTGATGGCGTAAAAAAATCCGAGAGTGCTTTGGGGCTGACCTATCAATTTTCAACAGGCGTAGAACTTAGACCTTTCGAGCATTTCCTGCTTGGTTTGCATTACAACTGGTATTTCACTCCCGAATTCTCAACCTTTTCGGACAGGCACTTAAATTCGCTTGAATTATCCTTGGGTTATTTTCATTGATACGGAGGAGACTTCTCTGTCTTTGTTTAATAACCGGAAGCATTAACCGCACACTCAATCATTAATTTGTGTGCACTTCGCCGGTCATGAAAGGCAAATTCAGATGGAGTCTCCAGAGTAAAGTTTCGTCCTCCTTTGTTCTCGTAGAGGTATACCGCCTCTGGTTTTCCTTCTTTTGGTAAATTCCTTAGGCGTGGGCGGATCATGCCATCCTTTACCTTGCGACCCTCGATTGTTTTTCTGCAGTCTCTTCTAATTATCGATTCCGCTGAACTGAGAATTTTTTCTGCAAGGGAATCAGGTCTACCTCCCCTCCCTGGTTCGTATAAATAAATTCCCTGACCGTCATAGTCTTCATGCAAATTTAAGGACAAACATAGTTCAATAGATTGAAGTTTTTTACTTACCACTTGAACCAGAGGGTGATCTGCTTGTCCCCAGATCCGGTTTAAATCAACACCAGATTTATCCGTTCTTGAATTATTAAGAAAACCCCAAGGGTTTAAACATGGATAAATCAGTAGTGGTATGTTTGCCAAAACTGCTATTTTCCTGTTCGCCCAAGAAAATAGTCCAGCAACAGCGGCAGGCTCGTCTCCATGTATACCAGCAGAGATATATACCCCCTTCTTGGCTCCCAATGTAGGCGACCTTATTTCTAGAACTGGCATACCATCGATTTCCACCACCGAACGGATAGATAAACCCGCTTGCTTGCATAAATTTCTCCACGACCGAATCGCTTGTTTAAAATTATGAAAGTTTATAATTTCTGGAGACATAGAAAATAATTATCAATAATAGGAAAAAGTGCCATCGCAATATTGGAAAAAGGGATCAGTTGACGATTATTGGAAATTGGCAATACATTACACTCATGCCCCAACATTTTACTTTATCGTTTATAATTTGTATCGTCCTCGCTGGCTGTGGAGGCAGCGGAGTAACTGTGAACAAAGGCACTACCCTGCCCTACTTGGCTGAAACATTTCAAAAGAGTAAAAATTGGTTTCGATCGACAGATGGTCAACCAACCAACCCCAATGGGCCGCCTCCTCCTACTCCCTTCCTTCCCACGTCTAACTCACAAAAAAATTCACCACCCGACAAAGAGGAAACCCAGAAAACTAGTAGAATGGGAAAGCAGGACTACTCTACCGCCATCAATCGCCTCCAAGAGTCTATTCCTGAACTGGAAAAAGAGTACGGGAAAGGCAGTATGGAAGTTGGTGAGACTTATTACACCATTGGAGCGATGCATGCTATGCAAAAGCAAAAACAGAGGGCTCGCATGCATTTTGAAAAGGTAATACCTATTTTTTCTAAATGGTTAGGAAAAGAGCATCCAAGGGTGTGGGAGATTAATAGGCAATTGGAAAGATTGAAATAAAAGGACCCCTGGTTTCAGTGCTCCATCTCAATGGTCAGAGAAGCAAGCTTTGTAACAAATCTAAATTTACGACTGGTGGACCGCTCCAATCAGGCACGGTTAAATCAGACTTCGAAAAATCGTGCCCCTTAGCAAATTCACTGGGACTGACCACGCAAACCATACCTGCATTTTTCGCTGCCTCCAAACCATGACCAGTATCCTCCAAGACGACACAGTGCTGAGGATTAACCGAGGCTTTTTCTGCCACCAATAAGTAAACATCAGGAGCTGGCTTTTGTCTTTCCACAGACTCTCCCCCACATAAGCAAGTAAGGGATTGTAAAAACTCTTTACCCAAAGCCGCCTCCACCACTTTTTCAGCCGCCCAACCAACACAGGCAGTTCCAATAGCAACCGGAAGCCCCAAGTTCCTTGCCTCATCAAACAAACGAACAATCCCTGAACGAAGTTCAAGATTTCCTGAACGCAAGTCTCGGGTGATCAACTCAACATAAAGCTCGGTTTTTCTAAGGTATAAATTTCTCTTTGTTTCCTTGAATTTTTCCTCAGGTAAATTAAGCCAAGAAAAAACTTCTCTAAATTTATTGCCTCCCATTGTTTGCAGACGATCAACATAATCTTTTTTGCTCCATACTTGTTCCAGCCCGAGCTCCTTAAACAAGGCATTGTAAGCAAGCCTGTGGTAGTCTTCGGTCTCTAGAATGGTTCCATCCAAGTCCGAGATGAGTAACTTCATCGCCATATTACGGTCCATTCACCTTTATCTTTTCTTGTTTGCACAGCTCACGGAATAAATTAAACCGCTCCTTGATCGAATCATCAGAAAACTTAACCGGGTTTATGGTTATTGCTGCCTTTACCATCTCCTTAGAAACTTCCCCGACCTTTCGGGAAGTGAATCCAGCAGCGGCAAGAATAGCAGAACCCATTGCCGAGTGAGGATGCTCAGGCACCACTAGCGAACGCTGCAATACATTCGCACGAATTTGCAAACCCAAAGAACTTGACGCTCCTCCACCCGTGGCAAAAACCAAAGGCCCTACCTCGCATCCCAATTCTTCCAGTAGATCGAAAGTCATTTTTTCAACAAAGGACAATCCCTCCAAGCAACCTAGAAAAAGTTCCAACTCTCCTTCGCTCTTATTGAGTCCAAAGGGAATAAATGATGGATCAGAAATAGGTAATCTTTCGCCCCGTCGAATAGAGGGATAAACGATTGCAGGTCTAACGGTTGAAACCATTCCTTTAGTTTCAAGAGCACGGATTTGACCACCAAAATGAAGTTTAAGAATTTCGCCACCTGCATTGGAAGCACCACCAGGTAACCATAAGCCATCTGGGTGTCGATGACAGTAAACCCTCCCCTGTAAATCATTTACCCGTTGCCCAGATAAACCCTTGACCGCCAAGGTTGTCCCAATGGTAGTTGACCATTCTCCAACCAGCCCCGCTCCTGAGGCATAAAAGGCCGCATTTGAATCAGTTGCTCCGCTTACCAACCGGCAAGGACCGGACAAACCCCATCTTTTACGATGAATGTTGGAAACTTCACCAACCACTTGACCTGGTGAAACCACCTTGGGCAGATTAACCGATGGTAGATTTTCTGCCCATTCTCCAGTTTCTAAGTCAACTCCAGTCTTCATCGCATTGGTAAAGTCAGTGGGAATATCAACGGAGCCAACTAACCAAGCATTCAGAAAATCAGTCGCATGAAGAAATAATGCATCATCCCCCAAGGTGAGATGTTTTTGCATCCATAAAATTTTCGGCAGAGAAAAAGTGGGCGAACAATCACCTCCAAAGATGTTTTTACAAGCATCCGCTTCTTCTTTCGAGCGCATGTCATTATGAAGCAGGGCAGGACCAAGCGGACGCCCGAAACGATTCACTGGCAAAACCGTACCCGATGTGGAATCGACTGCAACGGCCGAAATTCTTCGATGTTTTGGAACTGCAAATAACTCATCAAATGCAGCTTCAAGTGACCCCGTCCAATCAAGTGCATTCTGCTCTGATTCACCAGGAGTGTTTGATAGGTTAATCTGCATCAAGGAATGCGAAACTTCCTTAATAATGAATCCATGTTCATCAAGAAGAAGACAACGGACTCCCCCGGTACCCAAGTCTATTCCAAGAAATGCCACACCTATATATCTTCCATTCATCAGTATAATTGGCAATCTCAACCCTTGGCCTAATTTAATTTGAATACAATGAGTTGGAAAAGAATGCTTTATTCGATGTGCATTTTTTAAAAAATTTGCATTCAAATAAGAATGTTTTTTAATCACAATATGCCATCATTATTGTTAATCCCTTCAAGCTTTTTGATCATTTCCAGTCTATTGGCGAAATCACCTAATGAGGAACCTTCCTTCCTTTCACTTAATGATCCACAGTTGCCCGAGGATTACAATTTTCAGGGGGAATACATTGGGGCAAAATTTGGCGCTCAGGTAATCTCTCTTTCAAATGGGCGGTTCCAAGTAGTGGTATTACCCGGAGGATTGCCCGGAGCTGGATGGGATCAGAAAAACAAGAGTTTGTTGGATGGAAAACTTAATTCGAAAATAGTTAAGCTAGATTCCCCGAGTGGACCAAAAAAGTACTTGGCCGATGACGCTAACCTTTTTAGTGCCACCCAAAAGTTTCCACCAGTTGGACAAAAAAATATAGTAGGTAAAATTTTCCCGGATGGAAAAATGAGACTGCAACAGGAAGGCACCCCTCCTATTCAGCTCAATAAAATTATCCGAAAAAGCTCTACACTTGGAAAAAAACCTCCCGCTAATGCCATATATTTATTTGATGGATCCAATGCCGATGCCTTTTCTGGAGGACGCTTGGATGCGACAACAAAAACCCTGCATACCGATGGGCAAGACATTCGTACAAAGAGAAAATTCCTTAATTATCATATGCACTTGGAATTCATGCTTCCCTACAGGCCTTCTATTCGCGGGCAGCACCGTGGAAATAGCGGTTTTTATCAAGTCGATCTTTATGAAATGCAAATTCTTGATTCGTTTGGTTTGGAAGGACTTCACTTTGACTGCGGTGGAATTTATTCCCAAGTTCCCCCAAGGATAAACGCCTGTTTCCCTCCTTTGGTTTGGCAAACCTATGATGTGGATTTTTCGAGTGCTCAATTAAAAGGTGCCAAAAAAGTTAAAATGGCGACTTTAAGTGCTCGTTTGAATGGTATTGTAATTCATGAAAATTATCAATTTCCTGGAAAAACAGGCGGTTCGAGAAACGAACAAGAAGGCACAGCTGGGCCCATCAAACTGCAAGGGCATGCCAACCCCTTACAATTCCGTAACATTTGGATCATCGAAAAATAATTGTCTTGCCGATTATAAATACATTCGCGACCAGTAAGTTTTTTGACAATATCATCCACCAATGCCTGTCATCTTGAAACGCCAGCCTATCCCCTTAGCAAACGACCTATAGAACCGTGAAGCGTGGTCTTTTTTGTTTCAGGCAAGATTTGCGCCTACATGATCACCCAGCCTTACTCAATGCACTGGCGGAAAACGATCAACTGGACCTCGTCTATCTTTTTGAGGATAGAGTATGGTGTTCACAGACTCCCGGACGAATGGCTTCGCACCGGGCACAATTCATATTAGAATCCCTCCAGTCTCTCAAAAAAAACATCGAAAAAAAAGGGGGCGCCCTACTTTTTGCACGTGGCACAGCAACTGAGGTTTTACCTCGCCTTATGCAAAAACTGGGTGCGGATTGTTGCTATATGCAAGCACACAGTGCCCACGAAGAAAAAGGAGAGGAATATAAACTGGGTCGACTCGTAAACCTAAAGCTCGTTGAAGGATCAACCCTGATCCACCCTGATGATTTCTCTACTCCTGTAAAAAGTTTTCCTGAAACATTTACAAAATTTCGAAAACTTGTTGAAAAAGAATGTAAGCCAAGAACTCCTCTGCCCCCTCCCCCATTACTGAGATGCAGCGTTAAGTATTCAGACACCCTTCCTAAGATTACTCAGTTCTCACTTAAAAAAACTGTATGGGACCATCGTTGCCCCTTCCATTTTGAGGGTGGGGAGGACGCTGCCAAGCAGAGGATCATTTCCTGGATGTGGAAAGATGATTGGCTGAGAAAATATAAGGAGACAAGAAATGGTCTGCTGGGAAGTTTATTTTCATCTCGTTTTTCTCCCTGGTTAGCACAGGGATGCCTCTCCCCCCGGTTGATATACGAACAAATTAAAGAGTACGAGAGCGAACGCGAGGCAAACGAAAGCACCTATTGGCTGATTTTCGAACTTTTATGGCGGGATTTTTTTCATTTTTTAGCCCGAACCCACGGACCACTCATTTTTTTGGAACGAGGTTTGCACCCAGAAAGACCTCCTCGCCCACAGAACTTAGACCATAAAAATCTTTTCGATTTCTGGAAAAAGGGAAGGACTAAGGATACTTTTGTTAACGCCAACATGAACGAACTAAGATTAACCGGATGGATGAGTAATCGAGGAAGGCAAAATGTTGCTTCCTATCTAATCCATGAACTTGGATTGGATTGGCGGTTGGGTGCTCAATGGTTTGAGGCACAACTAACGGATTACGATCCTTGCAGTAATTACGGAAACTGGCTTTACCTCTCAGGCTATGGAAGCGACCCTCAACCAAACCGAGTGTTCAACCTATCTAAACAAGCAGAAATATATGATCCAAAATTTGCATACCGTAAACTATGGACTGAAGACCGAAGCAATTGACCGGAAGCTTACCAATTTCTTAGCAATTGATCCCAATAAGTTTCCAGCGTTTTCGCATCGGGAAAGGATTTTGTCACGATAGCCTCTTTGCTCAAGGCATCGTGGTAATGAAATACAATCTTGTTTTCACCATTTATTTTTTTGAATAAGAAAACCTGTGATTTATTAACGCAAACCAGATTACCTTTTTCATCCAATCCTGCCTTAATCACCTTGAGCTTGGTTTCAGCTTTTTGCATGAATGAACCCATGAAAATTCCAGAGGCCAACAAAAGAAAGGCAACCAACCAAAGTTTTGTATGTTTTCTCATAGTGTTAATAGATGGTTTGAATCTTTCTTTTTTTCAAGCACTTCCTTTCACTTGCCAAATGATTTCCCCCATCTCAACCTAACTAATTCTTAAAACAATCGACCATAAAGTGAAAATCTTTTCCACTTCGAAAGAACAATACCTTGTTCCCTACAACAAGAAGTGGGATGGGGAACTAAGATCTTGGATCATCAATCAAAAAGATCTGCAACTTTGGTCAGGAAAAACCTTCCATAATGGATTTTCCTCTACAGCACTTGAAAAACATCGTCTACAAAAGAACCTGTTTTGCTTTGCTCTATCAAATGATAATAACCATTTGCTTGCTTATGGAGAGCTTGTTCTGGGTAAAGCTCGATCATGCACACTTTGCCGGGTAATTGTTCGACCGAAGGATCGCGGCATTGGTATGGGGAAAAGATTTTGTTCACTTTTAATCAATGCCGCCAGCAAACAATTGAACTGCCGAGTACTAGCCTTAAATGTATTGGAATGTAATAAGCCTGCCCTAGCCTGCTACCAGTCACTGGGCTTCAAAGTGGACCGCATACAGCCCAAGGCAAGGTTGCTTGGCAATGCGATGGAACATCTTGTTTGTATGTCTTTAAAACTAAGTCCAATTTCATGAATAAAATAAGTGGCGGATTGGTTCTCTATCAAATTGAACCTAGTTCCAAACAGTTAAAGTGCTTGGTAGCACATCCTGGGGGACCTTTTTTTAAAAACAAAGACGATACATGGTGGAGTATTCCCAAGGGAGAACCCGATCCCGGTGAAGATATTTTTCATGCTGCACTACGGGAATTCAAGGAAGAAACTGGTATGATTCCTTCTGGACCGTACCTTGAGCTTGGCTCAATTATACAAAACAATGGAAAGGAAGTTTTTGCCTGGGCTTTCGAAGGGAATTGGCCAGATGACCGGCTACTAGTTTGCAATGAAATTTCCATGGAATATCCGAAAGGATCTGGGAAAAGCTGGACATTTCCAGAGATTGACCGGGTTGCATTCTTACCAATAGAAAAAGCCAAGAAAAAGCTGCGCCCACAACAGGCACCCTTGCTCGATCGCTTGGCAGAAAGAATCTCGTTGGCTAAAGAATCCAGGGCAAGCTAAGGTTGCAATTTTTTGTTCTGATTTTATAAAAAAATGATGTCCGTTATAAACCAACCAACCAAGCCCATGACTTCCGCTCTCTTAATGGTGGGCCTAATTGCTCTTATTGGGTTTAGTCGATACATCCCGCTCGATCATCCCGCTTTATTCAACTTCTCTCCGACCCTGGCAATTTTTCTGTTTTGCGGTGCTTACCTTAGAGGGATGTGGGCATGGATTGCTCCTGCCTGTGCAATTTTTCTCTCCGATTTAATGCTTAACCCATCCTATGGACTGAATATTTTAGAACCTTTCATGCTTGCCACTTTAGGAAGCTATCTTGCGGTATGGATGATCGGTAAAAAACTTGGAAAGAAAAGGAGTGGTTATTGTTGGACATTTAGTGCCATTGGTTCTGGTCTCCTCTTCCATATCATCACCTGTTCTTTTGCCTGGATCATGAACCCCGCATACAACAAAACTTTAATCGGGCTAATACAGGCACTTACCATCGGCGAACCCGGTTTTGCACCCGCCTACTTATTTCTCAGGAATTCCATTCTCGGAACTGTGTTTTTCGCTCTTTGTTTGAGATGGGCACATCTATGGCTTCACAACTTATCCAACAAAGATAAGTTGGTTTCTTCCGTGTCTCAAGCCTGAGACATCCGTTGCCGGCGTGCCTCAAAGAGACATACTCCAGTAGCGACTGATACATTCAGACATTCCACCCCCCCACTCATCGGTATGTAAACCAATTCATCGCACTGTTTAGCAGTTAACCGACGAATTCCTGTTTCTTCCGCACCCATAATCAATCCGCAAGGACCTGCCAAGGTTGCATCGAAAACCGATTGAGTGGCTTGATCGCTTGTTCCAATAAGACGAATGCCCATGCTGGATAATTTATCCATATACCTTGCCAAGTTTACCACCCGAGCGATTGGGAGCTTTTCAGCTGCCCCACAGGCAACATGCCTTACAACCTCCGTCAGCCCTGAAGACCGGTCATTAGGTAAAATCACTAAATCTATTCCAGCACCATCAGCGGATCGTAAGCAAGCTCCCAAATTCCGCGGATCTTGAACCTGGTCCAGGGCAAGAATAAATGGATCATGCCCAAGTGAATCAAGTCTCTCCAAGGATTCTTCCTCGCTAAGAGTGGAGATAGGCACATCGGGGTTCCCATGCGTTCTACGCCCTAAAGACTTCGAATATCGACGCTTCATCTATTGTAAAATTAAGCAGACGAAAGCAGGTAAGGATTTAATCGTGAAAGTCAGAGCCTTTTACCGTTTCATTAACATATCCTTTGCGAATGCAGAAGTCTCCAAACCTCTCTTCGGACGAGCGGTTAGCAGCAAAATCCTCAAGCACGGGTCGCAATTCGCTGACAATTTCTTCATGTGTGATTGCAGGACGGTATAACTTATTTAAACGGGTGCCATCAAGGCCAGCTCCCAGGTACAAATTGTATTTCCCTGGTGCCTTTCCAACCAAACCAATTTCACCAAGATAGGGCCGACCACAACCGTTAGGACATCCGGTCGATCGAATCGCGATTGATTCATTTCTTAGCCCCAGGCCATCAATTATCGATTCCAGTTCGTCCACAAGTTGAGGGAGGTATCGTTCGCTCTCGGCAAGTGCCAAACTACAAGTAGGCAAAGCTGTACAGGCAATAGAATTAAGGCGAATACCAGACAAATCTTCAGGTAATACTAAACCATTCGAGCGAAGTATATCTTCCATCCTCTGCTTATCAGATGCATCAACTCGAGCAATAATAACATTCTGATTAGCGGTAAGACGAAACTGGCAAGGTATTTCCTCAGCAATTTTTCGAAGAGCAACTCGACCACGACTGCCTTCTTCATCCCTTAGTCGACCACCCTCCACAAACAACCCGTAAGCCCATTTTCCATCAGCGTCCTCCGACCATCCATAACGATCGGTAGTGGAATCAAAAGTAAAATCTCTGGACTTTTCAAGCGACCACCCTAAACGACGGTTCAACTCTCCAAGAATCCAATCCGCACCCCGATCGTCCACGGTGTACTTCATACGGGCATGTCGGCGGTCTGAACGATCCCCAAAGTCGCGTTGAATTTTCACAACTTCTTCCGCGACTTGTACCACCTGTTCGGGAGAACAAAAACCAATTACATCAGCCAGCCTTGGATAAGTTGCGGTTTTACCATGAGTCATGCCAAGCCCTCCACCTACCAGAACATTATAACCTAAAATATTATCTCCATCGGCTATTCCCACAAAACCGAGGCAGTTTGAAAATACATCAACATCGTTCCGTGGAGGAAGAGCCACTGCAATTTTAAATTTTCTAGGCAAGTAAGTTTTTCCATAAATTGGTTCCTCCTCCTCTTCCCCAATCGCTCCCTGTTTTTCGCCATCTAGCCATATCTCAGCGTAAGATGAAGTTTTGGGGGTTAAATGATCGTGAAGTTTTTGAGCAACATCAAGAGCCTGCTGATGAAGGGCCGATTCGAAAGGATTAGCGGGCGACATAACATTGCGGTTAACATCTCCGCAAGCGGCCAAGGTATCGAGTAAGGTGTCGTTGATTTCCTTCATGGTTTGCTTCAGGTTGCGTTTGAGCACACCATAAAGCTGGAAGGCCTGACGGGTTGTTAGTTTTAAAGTACTTTCCCCAAACTTGTCTGCCAATTCATCAATACCTATCCATTGACTGGGAGTACAAACGCCTCCTGGGACGCGTACCCTTATCATAAAAGAATAAGCTTTTTCTTTCTTTTCCTTAATCAAGGAAGCACGCTTATCGCGGTCGTCTTGCATGTAAGTGCCATGAAACTTAGTAAGTTGGGCGTCTTCTGCAGATATAGCACCAGTGGAATCATCGGATAAGCTCTCGAGAATAGTTCCTCGCAAAAAGTTACTGCGTTCCTTGATACCTTCGTTGACGGATAATTTTTTGGGTTTATTGGGGTCGGAGATCATAATAAAAGATTCTTTTTTAAGGATTTTGGCCGAAGTGGCAAGAAAGGCATTTTGATAACCTGAACATTCAAGCAGGAATATTCTCGAGGGTTAGTCCAGGATTAAAGTTCAGTATGCCCCCATCATTTGGCCACAACCCATTGGGATCATGATGAGCGGCATGTGCGATCATAGCGGCATTGTCACCTGTATATTTCTTTTCAGCCGCCAAAAACATTACTTCGTTTTCAAGGCAAATTTCCTCGAGTCTGTTCCTCAAACCTTGGTTATTTGCCACCCCGCCGGATAAACCAAAGCTTCGATATGATTTCTTTTTTATAAACTGGAAACATTTTTTACTTAACTGATCAATGGCAGCCTCCTGATAAGATGCACACAAATTAGCATGACAGGAGCTAATTTCATCCTCGCTCATTTTTTGCAATGTGTAAAGCAGGCTAGTTTTAAGTCCCGAAAAGCTGAAGTCACCATCCTGCTTCGATTGAAAAGCCCGGGGAAAGGAATAAGCACTTGGATCTCCTTCTTTTGCCCGTTGTTCCAGCTCAGCCCCGCCCGGATATGGTATACCTAGCAGTTTTGCTCCTTTATCTAACGCTTCACCAGCAGCATCGTCCCTCGTTTTGCCGATCACTTGAATCGACCGATCTTCGTGGATTTCAAAGAGCAAAGTATTTCCTCCTGAAACCAGAAGTCCGAGATGTGGAAAACATTGCTTCCAGTTGCTTGGATTTGCCGAGAATTTCATGAAAGGCGAAAATGCATGACCTCTGAGATGATTTACCCCATACACAGGAATATCCCATAGGTTACCCAAGGTTTTAGCCACACTCAACCCAACGCCCAGGCATCCAATTAAGCCAGGTCCGCAGGTTACCCCAATTTGGGAAACAGACTGCCGCAAGTCATGCTCCTTAACCGCCATGTCGAGCAAGGGAAAGAAATTATTTAAATGTTGACGAACCGCAAGGTCAGGGACGACTCCGCCATACTCCGCATGCTTTGCAATTTGAGTATGCACCCATTCCCCGACTACCCCAATCTTGGAATCAAATAGGGCCAAGGCCGATTCGTCACAAGAACTCTCAATTCCCAAAATCATTGAGTTGAGCCATTGCGTGAACCAGCATGAAATAAAACCTCGATGGCTGCAGAAAGTTGATGATCGGGAATACGGGGAAACCCAAAAAGCTCTTCATAAGTATGATCATCCAATTCTTTTCCCACATCTCTTTGCAAACGCAACTTTGATTCCTCTTCCTCACTGCAAGGAACCAAAAAAATTGGTGCCAGTCCTTTTTGGTGAAGATTCGTTCCATCAGGTAAGCAATAAGTTGAGGTAGTCAACCGAATGCCCGCACCGTCCGCTAGAGGAAAGACCGTTTGCACCGAACCTTTACCAAAAGAAGTCTCTCCCACGGTACTAGCACGCCCGAGTTTAGCCAATGCACCCGCTAACAGTTCAGATCCACTTGCGCTGCCTTCATTTATAAGAACCGTCATGGGTTGTTCAAGCGGTGGTTCAGTCCTTGGAGATTTAATTTCTCGGGTTTCATGAGGCGTTCTCCCAATTACTTTTACAATTGGTTTATCTGACGGAAGAAAAAATCCAGCCACAGCTACAGCAGAATCAAGCAAACCTCCTCCATTATCTCGCAAATCTAAAACCACCCGCCTCATACCCTCAGCCTGCATGGCGTGCAGCACAGAGTCGACCTCTTCCTCAGTGCTTCTCGAAAATTGTGAAATCCTCAAATATCCTGTACCATTTTCATCTACCCATGCTTCCTCCACGCTAGGCATTTCAATCGAGCCTCTTATAACCTCAGCCTCACAGATTTTCCCTAATACATTGACCATAGTAAGCAAAACGCCACTGCCAGCATTGCCGCGTATCATGTTTCCTACTTCCGTAGTGTTTAGGCCAATAACAGAATAATCTCCCACTTTGGTTATTCGATCACCGACCATCAAACCAGCCGATTCAGCAGGAGCATCCTTGAATACATGAGTTACTAATGCCCCCTCCGAGGTCGCTCGGATTTTTATCCCGATTCCATAGTACCGCATATTCATCGAATTATTAAAATGATCGTATTGCTTCGGTGCGTAATAGGCGGAATGCCTGTCCATAGATTGAACCAACCCGGAGATTGCACGATCAGCTAATTGGTTAAATCTTGAAACGTTGCGATCATAATATCGGGCTTCGATCAGCCGGATTGCCTCCCCTACTCTGTTAAGTTCGGACCAATACTCTCCCTTGAACCAAGCCCGAGAGGATGGGTCCTGGTAAATTCGTACAATTGCTCCACCGATAACGACTCCGACACAAAGAAAAAGAGCTTGGCGGACCCACATCTGGAGCAGTACTTGCTTGAGTTTCACCTGAAACAAGCTACTCAATAACAATGATCTTGCCAATGCCAAAGGCTTCACCACACGCAATTGCATCATTCGATAATTTACTCGGACAGAGAAATTGTATGCCCTTTGATGAATTTGTTAAGTGGGCACTTTACGACGGCCAGACTGGTTACTACTCAACCGCAAGAAAGCGTATTGGTAAACAAGCGGAGTGTGATTTTTATACCTCCTCAACTCTTCATCCAATCTGGGGGGAACTTGTGGTCGAAGCATGTGTCACATTACTAGGCCAACATAATCCAGCGGATTTTGTCTTTGTTGAAATTGCAGCTGAACCCAACGACTCAGTGCTTAATTCTATAACACATCCTTTCGGAAAGCATCAAATCATTCGATTGGGGGATCCGGTCAAAATGCCTAAACAGGCAATTGCATACAGCAACGAATGGTTGGATGCTCAGCCCTTCAAGCGGTTTCGCTTTTCCAAGGAAAGTAAGGGATGGAAAGAAATTTATGTATTAAAAGAAAAGGATCAGCTCGTTGAAATCGAACAACCTATTCATCCTAATGATGAAAACTCTTTACCTAAAAATGGAAAGGCTGGAGACATTTTTGATTGGCCTTGTGGTGCTCGCCACGCCCTCCGCAAGATGCTAGCATTCAACTCTTGGAGCGGGGTGTTTCTTACCTTCGATTATGGCTTAACGAGAGAGGTGCTGCTCAGGGACCGCCCCCAAGGAACTGCTAGGGCTTACCATCGACAAAAAATGGAAACGAACCTTCTTTCCCGTCCTTCTGAGCAAGACCTAACTTGCCATCTTTGCTGGGAAGATTTGGAGGAATGCCTTGAGGAAGAAAACTTCCGCTCCATCGGGGTTAAAAATCAAGAAAGTTTTCTTCTTTCCCACTCTTCAAAAAGAATTCGACAGGCATTTGAGGAAAAACTTGGGCCTCATGATCCTAAGATGCAGGCATTGAAGGAAATACTACATCCCGCACATTTAGGACATAGCTTACATGCACTATGGGGGGTACGAGAATAGTCAATTGCCTCTCTTCCTTTTAGTCCAGGCTCAAGGAAACAAGGCATTTGGGGTGGAATCAACATCGGTAGGAGACCCGATTTCAAATAATTCCCTAATTTCTTCTTCCGTCCAGGCGGAGTCAAAAATAGCAAATTCATCAATACACCCATCTAGGGCAATATTCGGATTGTATCCTCTAAAAGCCTGCGTATGTCCGAGAAGACCTTTCTTTAAAGAAACCGATCGTGCAAAGCCTACCCGTTCACGGCTAAAGGATCTACCGTTTAAAAAATGATTAACCCATTTACTCTGAGCGTCAAAGCTTGTGGCCAAATGAACCCACTTGCCCATACGGTCACGAGTCAAGGCAACAGGAGATGCATATCTTTCAACCCCAGATGGTGCATTAATTTCCAAAACCAGTTCGCCCTTACGATTGAGTGACCAACCGATAGCACCTGGTAGGTGCGGCCGAGAAAACATGATCGGTGCAACCATCTCGCTTATTCTGTCAATCCTCACCCACGCAGATAGCGTAGCAGAAGACAAAGGCTTTGGAAGATTCAGGCAAACCCGGTCATTTTTTTGAGAAAATTTTAGGGCACCCTTCCCCGGCCATCTACCTTCTGTCCATTTACAACCGATAACTGCACCGTTACCATTGCCATCTCTTTGGTTTGTCTCATCCCTCAGGGTACGAGACCAAGCGTCATGATTGTCAAATGCGTAGTAAAGCAAAGTTCCGGGATTTGTAGACAAGCGCTTACTCAATTCCATCCATGCCGATCTCCTTCGTTGAGCCTGCTCCATTGATCGAGTGGCCAAATCAGATGATCCAAGGTAACTTCCTGTGGGCATGTCAATGGAAGAGGCAATTCCACGAGCATCCAAAAATAAGGCTTCGTTGCCCACAAGTTCACGAATCACTTCATTCCCGAAAGAGTCTAGCCCTTCATACCTTACCTTGCCACGGTATACAAAGACTTCAGCAGATCCATCCCCATAAGTGTGCAATCCGAAATCCGTCCCTAAATCGATCACTTTCCCCATCGGCAGATCAACGCTGAAACCAACTGCTACTTTGGGCACATGGGCACGCATCTTTCCTTGAATAAGAACCGCTGCATTGGAATTTAGAAACTCTACTTCAACTGCTCCTTCAAAAATGACGGTTGCTCCCTGCATAAATTCGACCTGGGCAATACCTCTTTTGGTCTCCCATTTTCCTGAATAAATAGAACCGCCTACTTCTAAAGTATCCCCGACATTTTCTAACCACTGCAAGCCCACAGCCTTGGTAAGAACAGCAACAGGTTCTTCATCAATTATCGCATAAGCTAAACTTTCGGCTTCGTCTGAAGAACCCATGGGGATCATTTTATCCGCAGATGGGGAAAGAGACGGACTATTCTGATAGGAGAAAAAAATGTAACCTCCAAATAAAAACAACGCAGCGACTGGAAGCAAAGCACGACCGAATTCAACTATCCTCGAAGTCAACCTAGAATCATCCTCTCCATCTTGGTCCGCATCACCTAGGGTCTCTTGTGCATAATGACAAAGGCTTGCATTCATGTCCATGAACGAAACATAAATTTTACGAACTTCTTCTGATTCTGCTAGCCATTGTTCAAGCTTTCTTCTTTGATCTTGAGAAATATTTTTTTCAACCAACCGATCTAGAAGATCGTGAAGTTCTAGTATTTTTTCGTCGGAAAGACTCATGACTCAGGGGCTCTCTGATGCGAGTTCAATATTCACGCAGTCAAATAAATTTTTACGAATTCTTGTAAGTGCTTTGTATGCACCTTGAATCGTTCTGCCACACGCTTGTGCTGCAGCTTTTACATTGTGACCAGATTCATACCGAACCAAGACCATTCTCCGGTCCCGTTCGTTTAACTTTTGCAGACAACGGGATAGAGCTCCGTGTCGATGATCGAGTTCATCTTCCATCTCCACTCGGGTTTGGGAAATTACTTCGAGCACCTCCTCATTGAAGATAACTTTAGATGTAGCGTATTTCTTTCGGGCAGCCCGAATTTTCCAATAAGCAATTTGACAAGCCCAAGAATAAAAATTGGTACCTATCTTAAACTCCGGAAATTTTTCGCAGATGGTGAGGCTGGCTTCTTGCAAAATATCCTCAGCATCTGACCTTGAAGGAACCATTGTCATTATATACGCAAACAATCTCCTTTGATACTTCATCATTAGTTGCACCAATTCAGCCGAGCGATTGATTGTATTATCACTCATTTTAGAAATCGGAACATAGGGTTGAGGATGTTCAAGCAGCCTTGGGTGTCAAGTTGCGGCAGTGTTCAGAATTTACTTTACCACTCGTAAACTTTTCAAATTTGTTCAAACCCCTACGAATAATTTCCCGCTCTGCCTTTTCTAATGACTTGGAAGCAAGCTTAACCTTGCGAACTTTAAGTCGTCCCGACTTGCCTTCGATTAACTCTTTCATCTTATAATAAATCGTTCCCCCGGTAGATTGTATCAGTCGATCATTTAGGATAGTTTCTTGTTTACGCCGGCGTTTCAACCTCTTGACGCTGCAGGGTGCAAGGGTGCCGTCACCCTTAGATTCATCGACCCCTAAGTCACCTTCAGCTTCATCCAACAATCTTTCAATTGTTTCTTCATCCAGGTATTTATTACACAATTCTGTACACACGAAACCTTCTTCATACACAACCTCTCCCATTGGATCGTTCAGACGCATGGTTTTATGTGGGGCACCCAGAACATCTTTCAAATATTTGGAGTACCAAGTTGTTGCCTTCTCCACTGCCATTCTGCGGTTGCATCCGTAGAAGGATTTAGTGGCAATAAAGCATCTTTCGGGAGATAATCTGGCTTCGATGAGATACTTAGTTTCATAGATCAGTTCGAAATATTTTTCATAGGGTATTCTAAGGGTTGCTTCATATCTTTGAAAATCATTGAGTTTCATCATGGTAATATCTCCTCTAGGCGTTGTTATTGAATAGTTGGTTATATGAACAAATATCCAGACAATGTTTTTTTGGGACAACCCTAAGCAAAAAATCAGTTCAGGGAGCGAAAGGATTTACACATTCCCTCAAAAGGGAAACGGTAAGATCTTTACTTCAACAACTTTTCAAGCCGTCTCTTCAGGTCCGTTCCTTGAAAAGGGGAAAAGCCAACAGTTACATCCCGCACAATTCCTGAAGGATCAATAACCACCGTGTGGGGTAGTCCCTTGACCCCGTAACTGGCACCCACACTTTTGTTACTATCCAAGGCAACAGATAATTTCCTCAGATCATAATGATTAAGGAAATCATCTACCTGCTCTTTTGATTCCCCCTGATTAACAGCAACAAAAACTACATCCGAAGACGGAAAATCCGATACCGCTTCCATGATCATTGGTAATCCACGCCTACAGGGCCCACACCAAGTTGCCCAAAAATCAAGAACAACCGCCTTGCCCAGTTGCGAGGAAAGGTCAAAAGTTTTACCCGTAGAGAGAGGTAAAGTGAAAGAGGGAGCCAATGAACCCTCCAACGATTGAAAATCGAGTTTGGGAAAAGCGGGTGGTGGGACTGGAGCCAGATCAGATAAAGCTTGGGAAATTAACATTTCGAGCGAACTCGCATTCAATTCAACAGAACCAATCACTTGTTTGCCTACATTTTTAGTTCTTAATTGACGGAGTATAGACAAAATAGGGCGGGATGATGGATCTTGACTCATGATAAGTTGAGCCATGCCAATCGTACCCTGATAAAGAGAAAAAACTGAAGATGCAGTATCGGCATCAACGCAAGAAATAATAGTTTTAAGAAATAGAGAGTCCTCACGAAAACTAGCAGACCATGCAATCTCTCTCGTGCCCTGTAATGCAAGAACTAACGAATCATCAGAGCCACCGTTCCTAAGAATATATCTATCAAGCGATGAAGAAGGTATCTTGCAAACAAAAGTAATTTGCCTGTCTTCAGGCATTTGTGGAATGGTCGAAAATTCGTAGGAAAATTTTTCAGAAAGAAATCCATTTCCAAAAGACTTAGGCATAGCAAAAATCAATCGGGATGAATTATCATCAATCTCAGCACTTACACTTACATTAGCATCAAAAATTAGATTAGGGGTATTAATTCGTGAGTGATTTGAATCAGTGAAGTTTAGAAGAAACTCCAGACGATCATCTTCGATTTTTGAATTTATTAATACTTTTTTGGAGTAGATAGGACCAAATTCTTCAATGACCTTTTTTTCTATCCAATCGAAGAAAGCCTCGAGGTTCATTGGCTTGCCCGCACGCATTCCTAACCCAAAGAAAACCTCAGATCCAAACCTTGGAACCAAAGGACTGTTGTTAAGTAGTGATTCAAGGCCCCCAAAGGCGAATTCGATCTTGGAAAAATCTTCGTCACGCAAGCCCATCGATTGATATACCTCATCACCATCTTTAAAGTCTTCACTCCATGCATCCGACCATTCACGAAGGTCCGGATATTTTTTTTCCAACCACCTTGAAATTCCACTATCTTCAATTGCCTTGGCATCCAAACTAAAAAAAAGGTCAGGTTCAATACCATCAGATTGTGCAAATACAGAATGTGAAATAGCAGAAAGGCAAAGTCCAACCACCCACTTGGACGCTTCGTTACAAAAAGATTTAAGACAAAACATTTTTGTAGCGATAAACATTAGTTTCACGTCTTTCAAAACCGATCGATTGATATAGCTTATTAGCAACTTCTCTACTGGGTCTAGAAGTTAAGTCAACTGTTAGGACTCCGCGTTTCTCCGCTTCACCGAGAGCATATTGAGTAAGTGCTTTGCCCACACCTTTACCGCGAGCACGCGTGTCTACTACAACATCTTCGACCCACCCTCTCCAACCGGAGGGAATCGGAAACATGACTAAAGTAAGCATACCCATAACTTCTTCATCCACCTTGGCAAAATAAAGATGAACTGCGTTTTCATTCAAAAGCACATTCAGTGATTTCATTGTCATTGGCTTTGCAGAACTAGACAATTGTGGAAGCAATCGATTGAGGGGTTCAAGGTTTTCCACGGTTGCCTCATTAACTTCATAAATTTCAACCATACCAAATTTTGCAACGACATCGATTGTTTGACGATGCTAAAAGAACATTAATCAGTAGCCTCTTCTTTGGGGTTGAACCTTTTGTCAAAAGCAGACAGTATTCTATAAATTAAACGCCCCGACAATTTGAGGTTACCGATGACACGAGCGATATTTCGCTAATGCAAATTCGCTTAACCAACAGGAGTCTCGTGCGTATCATCAATACAAAAATAAAGAAAAGAAAATATAATGGAAATCTATGTGGGAAACCTACCTTGGTCAGCTAGTGATCAAGATCTTACCGATGCATTCAGTGAATTTGGAAATGTGGAACGTGCAAGTATTATCGTCGAACGCCCATCCGGTCGCTCGAAGGGTTTTGGCTTTGTGACTATGAACGACGCAGAAGAAGGCAATCGTGCCATCGAAGCGATGAATGGCAAAGATATGCAAGGCCGTCCACTCAAGGTCAACGAAGCCCGCCCTAAAGAGGATCGCCCTGCCAAAAATTCAGACTGGTAACTTCTTACACTGAGCCTTTTTTCGGGTCTCAGTAAATAATCGTTTGATTCCCGAAGGTATTTCGGGCAATCAAACACTATGCCTATCAATCAGCCTGTATCTTTTCTAGATAGTGTAAACCTATCCTTTGATCGAGCCGCTGCTGCCATGGACTTGCCCAAGGGCTTAGCCAGGCAAATCCGTACATGCAATGCCATTTGCGAGATGAAATTTGGCGTTGAGCTTAGGGGTTCGTACGAAATTTTCACGGGTTGGCGGGCAACGCACAGCGAACATGTCCTACCTGCAAAGGGAGGCATTCGTTATGCTCCTTTTGCTGACCAGCAAGAAGTCGAGGCACTCGCAGCCTTGATGACCTATAAGTGTTCTATTGTTAATGTACCTTTCGCTGGTTCAAAAGGCGCACTTTGTATTGATCCCAAAGAATACACCCTTGACGAGTTAGAGCACATTACACGCAGGTTTGCGCAGGAACTTGACAAGAGAGGCTTGCTTGGTCCTGGGCTAAATGTTCCAGCACCGGACATGGGCACCGGGCAACGTACGATGTCCTGGATTGCGGACGAATACCAAAAACTTCACCCAGCTGAAATTAATGCCCGTGGATGCGTCACCGGAAAACCTGTACATTTTGGAGGAGTTGAAGGTCGGGTGGAGGCAACAGGCAGAGGGGTTCAATATGGCATACAGGAATTTTTTAGGCATCCAGACGATGTCGCCTATGCAGGATTGGAAGGAGGGCTTGAAGGTAAATCTATAATCCTTCAAGGTCTTGGGAATGTGGGTTACCATGCAGCCAAATTCCTACAGGAAGAAAACGGAGCAAAGGTTATTGGCATCATCGAACGGGATGGTGCCCTGTTTGATGAGTCCGGAATCTCTGTGGAAGCCGCTTTTCAATATAAACTAGATCATGGAAAACTGGAAGGTTTCCCCGTCGGAAAATTTGTTCCAGGTGGACGGGAAGCCCTCGAACTCGCTTGTGACATTCTGATTCCTGCAGCTCTCGAAAGTGTGATAACCGGGGAAAATGCACCACGAATTCAGGCAAAAGTGATCGCAGAAGCGGCCAATGGTCCAATCTCCTACGATGCAGATGAGATTTTACGCAAAAAAGGAGTCTTTATTATTCCCGATGCATACCTTAATGCTGGAGGTGTAACAGTTTCATACTTCGAATGGTTGAAAAATCTTTCTCATGTAAGATTTGGTAGGCTCGACAAAAGATTTGCCGAAGCTCAAAATGCCAAGATCATCCGTTTGATCGAATCGACGAGTGGCAAACCTTTAGACAAAAAACTCACCGATGATCTACTCCAAGGTCCAAGTGAAATCGCTTTAGTCCGCTCAGGCTTAGAGGACACTATGCGTGAGTCTTATCAGGAAATTAAGGAAATGCATGACTCCATTGACAAAATAACTGATCGAAGAACCGCAGCCTTTGCCTTGGCAATACGTAAAATTGCAGATATCTACGATAGTATGTATCTCTAACGGGGTGCGACCGTTTTTTCTTTAAACTGGTTGCATAGTCCATCCATCGCGGTACGGTTTGTTAAGTAGAGAATTTGCATCCGTTCGACCACATGATAACTCCTTCTCATTCCACTTAAATTCACCTCCTGTGGACATGACCACATTTCCCAGCAACATCCATTCGGTCAATTTTCCAGCGTACTCGAAATTAGCAAGTGCGAAACTGGGTTGATTTTTTCTAATCGCCTGGACGAGTTCCTCCTTCATCCCGGAGTCACCACGACCATTACGACCAAGAGAGTTAACTGGTAAGGCTAGCTCAGTAGGTAGTTTCCAACCATCGCCTAAATGGGCTTCCCAGGTTGCTCCAAATGCTGAGGCTGAAAACATCGATCCTTTTGATCCGAGAATAATACATCCCTGTGGAGAAGGTTTTTTACCGAGGAAAAGTTCTTCATTGGGCAGATTTGGTTCTCCAAGCAAATTGCCTCCAAGGTGACCAACTCTTCCCTCATGCCAATATAAAGATATAATCTTGGACGAAGATGGAGCAGAAAAATCAAAACGAACTGTTCCCCAGGCTGGGTAAGTCTCTGGATGGTTGGGTGCCTGAAGCATGCACTTCACTTTTTGAGGAACATCCAAGCCACATCCCATTGCAGGAAGGTTTAACAGATGAATACCACTATCACCTAAAGCACCAGTTCCAAAATCTCGCCAACCCCGCCAATTGAAAGGCTGATAGGATGGATGATAAGGTCTTTTGAATGCAGGTCCAAGAAATGCATTCCAGTCCAATTCATTAGGAATCGGAAATTCTCCAGCAGGGCGAGAATGTATTTTCGGTCCTTGTGGCCATGTCGGACGGTTCGTCCATACATGAACCTCCAAAATGTCACCTATTTCGCCCGATTGTAAATACTCAACTCCCTGCCGAAAGCCATTATGGGCACACCCCTGCATACCTACCTGCACACAAGCTTTTTTATCGCGAGCAAGTAGACGTAACTGCCTGGCTTCCCAAACAGTATGTGCCATAGGTGCCTGCACAAAAACATGCATGCCCGCATTTAAAGCAAGCTGGGTGGCATGAGCATGGGTATGGTCTGGAGAACTTATTGTTACCACATCAATTTTTCCGGCCCATTGGGAAATCATTTTCCGATAATCACTGTACCTTGCAACCCTTGGATAAGATTGTAAGGCATAGTCAAGTTTGCGTCCGTTCACATCACAAGCCGCCACCAATTGCCCATGCCTAGCAAGTTGATCCAAATCGCTACGACCCTTGCCCCCCACACCGATCGAGCCAATAAGCAAATTCTTATCCGCTTCTCCATGAGCTCTTGGTAAGAAGAGTAAAGCCCCCGATGATGCCATCGACCGAACAAAATTTCTACGCTTCATTCCTAGAAAACTATGGGGCAATCAATTCAGAAACAAGCTTAGGTTGAACCAATCAGAAAAACCATACTTTTCACATCAGAAAGTCAAGGATTCAGCCCAATCACTTGTATGGCATCAGCAACCACATATCCCTCCGTATTTTCATTGGACAGTGTAACATGGTAGCTTTTTCCCTTTTGAAAGGAAAAAGTACCCAGGGAACTCCAAACATCGCTTCCCAAATGAGGCTTGCGTTGGTCAAGAAGCACCTTATCGATCCCCTCTTCATGAACGATCTCATATCTTATATTACCAGCACGGTTTCCAAAAGCAGAATAAGAAACTTTGATTTCATGAAGTCCTTCTGCAGGTGCCGAGAATGGAAATTTAATTTTACGCATGCCCTTTCCTCCATTGCCATCATGATAATAGGAAGTCCCCACAAACGGACGAAGTGAACTACTTTTAAACCATTCCCCCTCCAACTCCAATTGCTCTCCATCCACAACGACGCCTCCTAAACTAGACAAGAAAATCCCGATACCTTCAGTCACCCGGTTATCTTTGGTCAGCTCCAACACCTGTTTATCCTCCAACAAACGCTTACTTAATTCAGCATAGTCAACACCCTGCACCGGGATGTCTTCATCCACTGCAAGGGCTGCAGCCGTAGCTGCGGATTGACCCAAAATCATAAATACAGGCTCCATTCGTAGGGAGCCAAAAGCAACATGCGAGGCAGATAAACATACCGGCACAAGAAGGTTTGAACACTCCCTTAGTGGTGGAATAATCGCATCGTAAGAAATCGCATAAGGATCAACCACAGGGACCTGGAAATCACCCTCATTGAGCACATAAGATCTTCCCTTTTCATCCTTAGTCACATATCGCTGGACATGACGAGAATCCATTTTGTAGCTACCCATGCCAATCGGTTTCAGGCTTTGTCTTTTTCCATTAACCTCATGTTCAGTCATCACAAAATCACTCATCATTCTCCTCGCCTCCCTAACATAGAGTTGCAACGGCCAATTTTCATTATCCACAAACTCATCTTTAGCCAGGCCCCATTTCTTCATCATCAGGCTGACTTCTTCAGGAACTCTCGGGTCATTACACAAAAAATAAAAATAACCTTGTTGATACCGCTTGTGCTCATCGATGATTTTTTGACGCTCTTGGTAAGACCCATCGGGATATCCATAGTTCATCCCGATATTGTCAGTGCTAAACCCACCGTAATTATTAGTGTCTGTTTTAGCATTGGGAATAGGATCAAACTTATCAAATACATGCCTCGAACCCTTTTTTAATGAACGCAAAAGCAGCTCATAGTGCCTGGAATCATAACCTTCGGGTTTCGGGAAAGACACCCGGTTCTCCTCTACCTGAGTAAGGCAAAGCCTAAAATTATAAGCCTGCATTTTTGTATCCATTGAACCATCGGTTCCTGGAATCTTATTACTTATTCGGGCAATCAAACCACTGGCTGGATCTCCATGGACAATGAAAGGATCAATCCCTTTGGAAAATTGGTTTTTTAAAGCATGCGCAGTCTGTACACCATTGAATGTTTCACCGTAACGCCGATTCCCTTCCCTCCCGACAAAATAACTTACACCTGCAGCAGCCATCAGGTCTCCTTCGTAAGTACAATCAAGGAATACCTTTCCTTCATACCGATTTCCCGACAGGCAGGTTATGGAAAGTATTCTCCCCTTGTCGAGTTCCACCCCTTCATTGCGGTCCAAACGTTCATCACGAGCAATTTCCAAGTTATTTTCCCTAACCCATGATTCAAAGATATCCTCCGCAACCTTTGGTTCAAAAATCCACATGGTCCTACGATTGCCATCGACAGCGGGTGAACCCTGCCCACGGTTTCCATACTCGCTCATTTCCTGCCACTCCCATGCCTCCGGACTTTGATAATGCCTCCACACTCGGTGATAAAACTCTCGGGCAATTCCTCCGACCACTTCCTTTTTCCCACTATCTGTCCACCCAAGCCCATTACTTGTCAATCCACCCAACCTACGATCTGGCGAAACAACTATTACAGATTTTCCAATTCTCGTGGCCTGAACGGCCGCAGAAATAGCAGCAGAATTCCCCCCGTAAATGACAATGTCTCTACTAGTGGAATCCGCCCACAAATGCCAATTAAAAACGAAAAAAAGGCAGAACAAACGATAGACTAGTGACATTAATACTTTCTCATATTTTGAGCCTTCATATAGTCAACATCTTTGTCATACAAGATGAGCAACTCGCTTATCACTTGACATCCATTATTCAGATAATTCGTAGTATGAATAGTCATGCTATGTTAAAGAATAAAAGATTACAGAATTTACCATTAAAAGCTTATTTATTTTGTTTCCTTATTTGTTTCTTTGGGAACGCAGAGTCTAAAATTTTTGGGAAAGAGGATAGGTTTATGGAAAACTGGAGGAAAGCATTCGTAGAGTGCGTACGCATCGAGGCCCTTTCGCCCAACATCATGGTGCGCAATATGACCATTTTTTCTATTTCTGTTCATGATGCTTTAAATTCCGCGGACAAGCGTTATGAGACTTTGTTTAATCATCAAAGTGCAAAAATCGGGTTTATTAACCCTGAGGCAATCATCGCGGGGTGTGGGTGGACTGTTTCTCGAGCCTTACACCCAAATCGCCAAGTTGCATTCAAGAGATTATCCTCTTTCGCAAGAAAAGAAGATGCAAATCAATCTGTCAAAAGCAGCTTCCTTCATGGGAAAAGAGTTGCCGAGAAAGTCTTACATAATCGTCAAAACGACGGGTCTTCAACTACCATCAGTTACCTAGCAACCGATTCCCCGGGCCAATGGAGAAGAACTCCAAAATTTTACCGCCCACCCGAACAACCACATTGGAGAAAAGTTAGGTTATGGGCATTACCCGGAAAACAAAGCTTTCTGCCCCCCCCGCCCCCTTCTTTTGACTCAACAGCCTATGCTTCCTCAGTTAGCGAAGCTAAAACAATGGGAGGGAAATTCAGCCAACTCCGTTCACCCGAGGAGTCATTTATTGCCAAATTCTGGAAAGATTTTTCCTACTCCCAGACTCCTCCGGGCCATTGGAACGAAATAGCTGCCTTTGTCAGCCATGCATCAAAACTTGACCTCTGGGAAGAAGCTCGCCTTTTTGCATTGCTTAATCTTGCCATGACTGATGCTGGGATTATCTCCTGGCAGGCCAAATATCACTACCACCTTTGGAGACCAATCGATGCCATTCGCAATGCAGATGAATTTGCTTCCACCCGAAACCTGGTAAACAAATCATGGTCTCCCCTTTTGGAAACGCCACCTCACCCAGAATATCCCTCCGCCCATAGTTGCTTTTCGGGAGCTGCATCTCACATCATGCAACTTTTTTTTCAAAGCGATCGATTTTCTTTCCGTGTATCTAGCGACCAATATCCAGGTAAATATCGAAGGTTTGAAAGCTTCTCCCAGTGTGCTAGTGAAATCGGGAAAAGTCGTCTCTATGGCGGCATTCATTATAGTTTTTCCAATTTAAATGGGATTCAATGCGGGAAAAAGATTGGATCTTTCATTTACGCCAATCTACTCAAAAGCTTGCAAAGAAAGTAATATTATATTTTATCAAATTGACTTATTTATGCAACATGTGCCTGCAAAAATTTAATTTTTGTTAAAAAAATTACCTTAAAAGACCCTCACGAGTATGAAGCTTCTCTTTTTCCCATTTTCCCTTTTTCTTTTCCTTTTTTCCCTGTCACATGCAAGCGAACTCACCATGGGGGATTTAAACGGAGATGGTGAGGTTAACCTCATCGATACGGTTCTCATGGTCAACCACATCCAAGGCACCGAATATATTACTGATTCCGATGCGCTAAAATGGAAGGCAGATGTAAACGGCGATGGATTGGTCAACTCTTTCGATGTGGAAGAGTCTCTCAATTTTGTGTTCAAAAGAGAGCCAAAAAAACAAATGCCCAAGACCAGTGTTCTCGCCACTAGTCCTTACCATGGTGAAGGAAATATAGCACTGACACGAGAATTTGTTGTTCGCTTCACCATGCCGCTCAAGGAAGGCACTGTAATCACCGACGACTCCTTCTACGCCCATTCCGCCGGTGACCTTATGATAACTTCTGCGCGCCTATCGTCTGATCGTATGAAAGCCACTCTTTTCCTGGGAGGGTTTCGTTGGCCATCCAACTCCAAAGTTACTGTTACTTTTAGAGGAACGGGTCTAACCGATTTCCTTGATCGCGAACTTGATTTGGATGGTGACGGGTCTCCAGGTGGCCATGGCGAATGGACATTCAGCACACTGGCAGTGGAAGCTAGTGACCCAAGCACCGTTGTTAAAGGCAGAGTCCTAGATTCTGACAATTCCAATGGGGAAAGACCATTGGGCGGTGTAATTATTTCAGTTGTGGGAAATGAGGAACAATTTACCACCCTTTCGGATGTCAATGGATATTTCACCCTGACCTCGGCTCCCGTTGGTCGTTTTTTTGTGGTGGTTGACGGCAGACTGGTGGGTGCTGGCGCGGGAGAGACCCTGGCAGATGATCTTTGGAAAGAACGGGATTATTACACCTTTGTGGGTAAGGCTTGGGAAGGTGTGCCCGGCAAAGAGGTAAATGCCACAAAATATGGAAAATATGATGACTCGGGTGCTTACCAACCCAGCCCCAAAGATGGCAATATTTACCTCCCCCTCGTCAAAAAAGGTGCCCTACAATCAGTAAACTCCAGCACGGATACAGAAATCGCATTTGCCACGGGCTACTTAGAGGAGGCAAGCCCAGAGCAGGCAACCATGCTTCATGCAACCTCCATTACTATACCTCCCGGATCTCTTCAAGCCGACGACGGGACCCAGGGCGGTAGTGTGGGAATCGCACCGGTCGATCCCGAACGCTTGCCCGAACCACTGCCCGAGTCTCTGGCCATGCCACTGGTGATCACGATTCAGACAGATGGGGCCTCCAACTTCGATGTGCCCGTGCCGGCCCGCTTTCCCAATGTCGACAACCTTCCTCCCGGTACCAAATCTGCTCTTTGGAGCTTCGATCACGACACTGGGGTCTGGGAAATCTCCGGGCCAATGACAGTGAGCGAAGACGGAAAGTATCTTGAGACCGACCCGGGAGTCGGTATCCGTCAACCTGGCTGGCATGGTGCATCTCCTGGGGCACAGGTTTTTGGGACTGCTGTTATAACAGGTCCCACCATTAGCAAGCCCACACCCGGGGCTTGCGGTCTTACCCAGGAACAAATGGAGCTAACCGAGCAAGAATTCACCGACCTTGGCCGTTTATCCGAGGGTATCGAAGAAACGATCTT
The DNA here is from genome assembly GCA_028045305.1 of Opitutales bacterium. GTDB lineage: Bacteria > Verrucomicrobiota > Verrucomicrobiia > Opitutales > Seribacteraceae > Chordibacter. The sequence continues at coordinate 113,732 of JAOFTV010000002.1, forward strand.
TGGTGCCAACGATGAGGATATCAGTTTTTCAAAGGAAATCTTATCTGCTGGGCACCATTTTGCCAAAGGTTCGGCAAACGGTGGGAAAAATTGGGATTTGTTTCGTAACCATGTGTATCGTGATGCCTCCCTTCACCAGGAAATTGCATCAAAAGCAGTGCAGTTACTTGGCAATGATTCCTTTTGGGCTGCATTTATATCCACTGCCGGGGTGATGAAAGACAATGCCCTGATTGCAATGATTGACCAAAGTAAAAGAGACCAGATTAACCAAGCACACCTTACTTTTTTACAAAAGCATACTGTCGCCAAGGAGCAAATTACCAAGCAGCTCAACAAATGGGAAAAATACCTTCAATCCGTCGGTGCTTTGCTTGGGGAAACCAGCCTAGTTATAAATTATTCAACCATCCAGGGAAACCGAGGAGAACTAGGCCGGACAATCTCCCTTGTTAGTAAAGCCTTCCGTGCCCTCCCCGGCGGGCGCAAACGCCTGGACTCTTGCCTAAAACGATACGCTAAGGACTGGCAAAACTTCATCGAATCCACCCTCGATGGCAACCTGCATGCCTACAAAGGAGAATCCTTTGTTTTCTTAAAAAGAATTGGTTCAGATAAGGAGGAAAATCGCCTCCCTCCTATCGCTGCTCAGCGGATTCGTGTGGGAACAGGTGGTGCCTATGATGCCATTGTCCGTCCCAACAGCTGGTACGAGGCATGGATGCTCGAACCCACCACCCTGGTCATTGGCTGTACCACCTTTATTTCACCACGCAATGGAGGGAATGGTCCCGTGCCGCCCATTCCTCTTTGCAAGGATGACAAACCAGACAGTGACTATGACTACCTCTCCGACCGGGGTGAACGGGTGGTCGGCACCCATTCCCAGCAGTCAGACACCGATGGAGATGGCATACCCGATGGTTTTGAAATCATGAACGGTACCGACCCTAGCGGTGGCAACCCCGTGTTTACCGGCATTCTTGCCACCATCCCCACTCCCGACCGGGTATTTTCTGACTCTATCGTAACCGGCAATGACCTCGCCATACTAGGTAATGGGCCCCATGGGATCGAAATTTTTGACATTGGTGCAGGTGTTCGCCCAATCAAGCTGGCAGGCATTGATACTCCCGGCTCGGTGCGCCGGGCCGCCCTTTCCGGTAATTTTCTGGCCATTGCCGATGCCGGGGCCGGCCTCACTGTGGTCGATCTGTCCAACCCCGAGGTGCCTTCTATTCGCTTTAATTTAAAACAGGAATCACCTGCCAATGCGGTGGCCGTATATGGTGGGGTTGCATTTGTGGGCCTGGAAAATGGCACCATTCATAGTTTCGATCTATTTAGTGGCCAACCAATCGATCAGGTCTCTCCTGGCCAACTTGTGGAGGATCTGGGAATTCTTGGTCGCCACCTCATTGTGCTGACCCACAAAAACAGGCAGCATTCCATGCTCCACTCCATTCCCTTCGTAAACGGCAGGTTTGCGGATGACGACGGGGAGTTTGCCCGGGTCGACCCCGTTAATACACCGGGTTTCCGCCAATGGGGTCTTGGCAATGGGCTGGGCAGGCGTCTCTTTGTGGGAGATGAATTTGCCTATGTTACCGATCTTATGGGCTTCACCCATTTCGACCTATCCGATCACTCAACCCCGGTTAAGCAAACTCGCACCAAAACAAGATCCCGTGGTTGGAGGCAAATTGTTGCCAATGGGTCTGGACTTGCGGTCAATTTGGAACATCGAAACAGCCCTAAGTTCGCCCTAGCCGACCCTGGGGTTTACACAGTTGATCTCGATGGTTCCTTCCTCCGCCCTGCATCAAGCTCTGACCCCCAGTATGTGGAAAACTTCGAGACCCGCTTTTCCACACCCGGAAACGCTGGGGATTTATCGATTTATAACGGCCTCGCCTACATTGCAGATGGATACTCCGGTTTGCAGGTGGTCAATTACCGCTCTTATGACATCAACGGGATCCCGCCCGATCTCAATGTATCGGTTACGGATTCCAATGGAACTACGGTTGTCCCTGATGGACTGGTGGAGGAAGCCAAGGCCGTGACCTTGCGGGTATCGACTTATGATGATGTGCAGGTAAAAAATATCGACTTCTTTGTCGATGGGGAGCGAGTTTTTGTGGATGGCAGTTACCCCTTTTCCTACACCGTTACCGCCCCGCTTTATCAGGACAAGCAAAGCTTTACCCTGCGAGTAATCTCCCGTGATACCGGGGGGAATGAAGCCTACTGGCCAGGCCCCGGGGCAGCGGATGTGTATCGGATCAATGTTTCGGAAGATATGATCCCCCCAGAAGTGATCACATACTACCCCAAGGAAGACTCCACCGTGTTTCCCGGGGAAATTGCCGTGGTGGTGTTTAATGAAAGAATGGACCCAGAATCCATCACCCCCGAGACCATCCTCCTTCATAAGGTTCTGGAAAATGGAGAAACCATACCAGTCGAGGTGTCCACAGTTATCTATGACGATGCCACCCAGTCTGCCTACCTCACTTTGCCCGGCTCCATTGGACCTGCCCGCTATCGCCTGTTTGCCGATGTTAACGCCACGGATCTTGCCGGTAATCCCCTGGTCACGCCCACGCCCGCCCGCCACTTGAATGGCCCGGGTGAACTGCATGGAACCTTCTGGTTTGATAAAAACCACAATACCCAGCAGGAACAAGACGAGGAACTCCTCAGCGACTGGATCGCTTTTTTGGACTACAACAACAATGGTGAGCTCGACCCGGGTGAACCCACCGCTCTTGCAGACAGCGCGGGCAACTACTCCTTCACCGGGCTGCGCCCCGGAGGATATTCCGTGGCCGAAGAGATCCCTTATGGATGGGTGCAAACCTTCCCTCGCGAGCGTGAACTTGGCAATGAAGAAGACTTCACCAATGAGGGCTGGATCTACCAGGGGGATACCCCATCTGTAGATTCGCCCGCATCGGCACTGGCCGTGGACTCCCTAGGATACGGATGGTCTGCCGGGATCACCCCAGAGGGCAACTTTTCCCTGGGCAGCCTCTCTCTTGATGGCAACAACACCGCCGGCCAGCTCTACCTCGCCCGGCTGTCCCCCACCGGCCTTGTAGACCTTGCACTCTTGCTTGGACGCCCGGACGGGGCTGAAAATGGGGTCTCCCCTGCCCTCCTGCTCCAGGCAGATCAAGATGGCGGCGTCTGGCTGAGCGGTTCCTTTTCCGGGGCCACACTTAGTATTGCTGGAGAAACCCTTGATGCCAACGGCACACAATCGAGCTTTCTCGCCCGCTTCTCAAACGATGGCAATGTCACCTACCTAAACTCCTTTCCGGATATATCGATCACTTCGCTCTCTGCCGACCCCGAGGGCAGGCTTGCCCTGGCTGGTGTTTTTTCCGGCGGTGCCGTACTTTCTGAAGACTACACGCTCGAGGCCAACGGCAGCACCGATGGCTTCATTACTGTCTTAAAATCAACCGGCGAGCTTGGCTGGGCCCGCTCCCTGGGGGGCAGCCTTGCAGAGTCTGTTGAGTCTGTATCCATCGACCCGATCGGTCGCGTATGGATCGCGGGAGATTCCAACTCCTCCCAGTTTTCCAGCGGCAATCATCTGCTCGATCTCTCCGGAGATGCCGGGGGCTATCTTGCACTTTACGATGCCCACGGAAACGACCTTTGGGCAATCGATCCGGCCGGCATGCTCAGTGTTGCCGATGATGGCACGGGTGCCTGGTTTTTGGACTACAACGGTTCTCTTCCCGTCCTACGCTTCGTCGATGACAATGGTTCCGAGCATGCCCGGGCAAGCATAACCGGTGGCACAGTTCATCAACTCGCTGCAACTTCAGATGGCAATGCCATTGCCTCCCTGCGCAGTTCATCCTCCCAGGTTTCGATCAATGGAGAGTCCGTTTTCTCGGGCGAATCCAACCAATCCCTCCTCGTAAAGTTAAAGACCAATGGGGCCGTTGCATGGACCCTCCCATTGGGGGGTCAGTCCAGCACGATCGGGTTGCTCGCCCGAGGGTCGGATGATTTTGTCTGGGCTATGGGCGAGGTTACTGGGGATGAGGGCGAGGTACTTTCCCACGGGGACTATTCCATCTCTCTGCAGGGAGGGGGCAGTGTGACCGATGGCCTGGTCGCCTGGTATCCCTTCGATGGTAATGTACTAGATATGTCAGAAAATGGCAATCACGGAACAGCACTTGCAATCGCTTTTAGCCCAGACAGAAACAGTAATTCGCTTCATGCCTTAGATACTCATTTCTCAAATAATTATGTATCTTTTCCATCATTCAATGAAACAGTTAGGCGAAACTTTTCTTTTACTTTTTGGGCAAAACCTAGTGGTGAAATCGCTGTGATGCCTGAAACTCAAACAGGTAATTACTCGCACCACCACACTCAACCACTTTGGGCAGCGGATCATGGAAATTGGGCGAATGCTGAAATGGGTATTGGAATTTCCCTTGGATTTAATGGGCTCAATGTGCTTCAGCATACTAACGATATTTATTCATCAATTTTATCGTTAAGCGGAGAACTTTCTGGATGGTTATTTTACAGCATTTCATTTAGCAATAATATACCTTCTCTAAGTATAAATGGCATTTATCAAAAAGAAGGGTTAGCGAGCTATAATACTGCTACTCTTTCCCGAAAGATTGGTAAAGATAGTTACGGCGAATATAATGGTTTAATCGACGATGTCCGCATCTACAACCGTGCTTTATCCCAAGAGGAAATTACTCAATTGTACCAAGGTAGCGGGGGCAGCGGCGAACAATCCGTACTCCTTAAAGTCGACCCGAGTGGCGAGGTGGCAGGGTTGTGGCGAACTTCTTCCCCCACCGACTCCCTATTGGTTGATGCCTATGATAATGTATGGACCAGCGGGTTACATATTGGGCAGACAGGCGTGGATCACAACCTCTCCCTGGGCAGCCGAAACCTTTTGGGCGATGCCGCCAATAGCCGCTTTTTCGGCCGCATTGGCCGGGGTGGTGCCGAATATCACAATGTACAACTCGGAGCAGCCGAGGTAATAACGGGGCTCGATTTTGGCAATGCCCTGCCCCTGGTGGAATCCCGCACTGCGATGTGTGTGGGCGGGCCGGATGAAGATGCTTCCCGGGCGGTGGTCACCGACCCCGCAGGCAATGGATATTATGCGGGTGATTTTACCGGATATACCGAGTTTGGTGGTCGCCGCCTCGAAAGTGACGGGCAAAACGATGCCATGTTTGTAAAATTTCTACCCGGCGGAGAAATTGACTGGGCACGAAATTTTGGCGGGGATGGAGACGACCTGGGGCACGGAATTTTTGCCGACAACAATGGGTCCCTCTTTGTCTGCGGAACCTTTCAGGGGACCGCTCAGTTTGGAGAGTTCGAACTGGTATCCGCCGGTATGCGCGATCTATTTGTATCGCGGTTGGATGACAATGGTTCCCCCCTTTGGGCATTCCGTGCCGGTGGCCCGGAGGATGACGAGGCAAGAGGCCTCATTGCCGACTCCAACGGCTCGCTCTATGTCGCCGGCTCGGTTAAACAAACGGCAGATTTTGGCCCCTACTCACTCACCAGCCGGGGCGGCTCCGATGCCTACCTTCTCAAGCTCGATTACAACGGGTCCGTACAATGGGTGGGCTCTCTCATGAGTGAGGATACTGCGCAGATCACTGCCCTTTCTCTCGATGCTCAGGGGCTACCGGTGGTGGCGGGAGATTTTGCGGGCACTTTGGAACTCCGGGGGACAGGCCATGCCGACGATGGCACCCCCGTAGTCATCCGTACCGACACCAACCAGACAGTTGCCTACGGAGATCCCGTGGGGCAATCTCCCGATCTATCCCTGGGCTTGGTTGCCTGGTACCCCTTCGATGGCAATGCTTCCGATATGTCTGGCAACGGCAACCATGCAACTGTGAGCGGAGCCATTCTTACCCCAGGTTTACTGGGCAATTCTGAGCATGCTTACAGGTTCGACGGGGTGGATGATTACATTCAGACTCCTGTTTCCTCAGACATGATGGACACAACCCTATCCTGTTGGTTTAAACTTGGATCGATAGAAGCTTATCAAGCAATCATTAACTCTGACACACATGGTCAGCATGGTAGAAGCCTTGTCCATGGTCATTCCGTTGCCAATACGCTCCATGTACAATATCACGATAATTTTTATAACTCCGGATATATTCCAACGGTTGGTAAATGGGATCACGCCCTAATCTCTTACACAAGCGGGCAATTCAAATTTTATCTAAACGGCAACCATTTGGAATCTCACAGTTATGTCCAACAACCCCTGGATGGAAGCAATTACCGACTTGGTCGACATGGACGGCCTGACATAGACGACCAAGCATGGTGGTATAACGGATCCATTGATGAAGTCCGTATTTACAACCGCTCGCTCATGCAGGAAGAAGTTTCCTCTCTTTACATGGGTGGCCTGGGCCGTGCCCTCTCTTACAGTTTCGATGGGGAACTGCCCAGCGATGCCAATGTGAGCGGGTATGCCCTGGCGAGTGACCGTTCCGGCTTCCTTGGCCAAGCACTCAGGATCAATTCAAGCAACCAGGGATTCACCCTTCCCGAGTACAATGCCACCGATCAGTGGGCCCTCTCTTTTTGGGCAAAGCCGGAAATCCAGGGGGCCAATGCCACCTCTGTAATCTCTCTTAGTGAGGACTTAAGCCTGACCTTCTCGCTTGATGAAAATGGGTCCAAGTTGTACCTTCTGCTCGACGATGCCAATGCATCCACCCCTGCCCTATCCAGTGCCCCGATATCCACTGAGGCACTGCTCGCTCACGATGGCTGGCTTCATCTCTCCCTAACCCATGGGACTGGGAGAACTGCTTCTGGCAGCAATACTTTAGCCGGTGAAAACGGACACTCCTTATTTCTTAAGGAGGATGGGTCACTTTGGGCAACGGGATACAATAACTACGGTCAGTTGGGCGATGGGACTAGATTACAAAAAAATTCTCCCGTTCAAATTGTGGATTCTGGGGTGGTTCAAGTAGCAGCAGGATATTATCACTCCTTATTTCTTAAGGAGGATGGGTCACTTTGGGCAACGGGATACAATACCAACGGTCAGTTGGGCGATGGGACTACATCACAAAAATATTCTCCCGTTCAAATTGTGGATTCTGGGGTGGTTCAAGTAACCGCAGGATCTCATCACTCCTTATTTCTTAAGGAGGATGGGTCACTTTGGGCAACGGGAGACAACACCAGCGGTCAGTTGGGCGATGGGACTACATTACAAAAAAATTCTCCCGTTCAAATTGTGGATTCTGGGGTGGTTCAAGTAACAGCAGGATATTATCACTCCTTATTTCTTAAGGAGGATGGGTCACTTTGGGCAACGGGACACAATACCAACGGTCAGTTGGGCGATGGGACTACATTACGAAAAAATTCTCCCGTTCAAATTGTGGATTCTGGAATGATGATGGGCACAGATGGCACCGGGGCACACACTGGTGGATCGGTGGTATCCCTAAATGTTTACCTCAATGCAGAAAAGAGTGCATCAGGCAGGTTGCAAAGTACTGCCCTGCCCAGGCTTGCCGTACAGGGGGAGGAATACACCGGCGGGTTGGATGATTATCAACTCATTGTTGGTAACCTAGGAGATCACACGATCCCATCCATTTACCAGGCAACGGCTGAGTCCCGCCTAAGCACCAACCCAAAATTACAATCTGCCGGGCAGAAAGATTTGTTTGTTGCCCGGGTGGATCAAAACGGGCTGATCACCCAGCTTGCTCATGGGGCGGGCACAGGAATAGAGGGGGCAAGCGGGATTGCCCGGGGTCTGCTGGGCGAATATTACTTAACCGGCAAGCATGGCCCCTCCCTAAGCCTTGGGGGCAAGCAGACCAGTGGGGATAGCCCCATAGTCAATGCTTTCTTTGCCCAACTGGGGGAGGATCTGCAGACCCGCTGGGTCAAAACCCTGGGGGGCGGGGGCTTCAATTTGGGCCAATCTGTGGCGGTGGATGCCAAGGGGCGTGCCTTTTTTGTGGGAAGTTACTCGGGCACCGCCCATTTTGATGAGCGCTCGCTTACCGCCCGGGGCGGTTCCGATGCCTACCTTGCCGAGTTTGACTATCGGGGAAACCTCCTTCGTCTGTACTCTCACGGAGGAACCAGCAGCGATTCTGGCACTGCAGTTGCCCTGAACAACGATGGAGGGATCATTCTTACCGGTACTTACCGCGGAGAGGCCGAGATTTTTGACGGCGAGCATATCTGCCATGAACATGGTGGAACCGATGTGTTTGTGGCCCGCTACGATTATGGAATCGATGAACCCCAGACTCATTATACCGTAAAAGTCGCAGAGGATGACAATGGTACAGAAATCATTCTTCTTAATGATGAGCCCGCCCCTGAGGTGGAATTGATCCCCGGCCTTACCTACACCTTCGAACTGGATGGCAACACCACCGAGGAGCACCCCTTTGTGATTGTGGAGGAGGAAGGGGCTGACCCCGAGCTCTGGGATGTGGAGGAAGATGTGAACAACAGCGGGGCAACTCAAGGTACTGTGGTGATTAAAGTAGATGAGGAAACTCCCGAGGAACTCGGTTACACCAGTGGCAACAAGCCAACCATCGGTGGAGGCATTGTGGTTAAGCAGGACCCCAAGCCGAAGTACCGCCTGACCATCGCCCAGTTTGATGACGGGAACAACTCGGTGCACGGTGCGGATATTCGGGTGTTTAAAAATTCCCAGGAAGTCTCGCTGGACGAACCATTTGAGGAGGGCACCCGCCTGCGGGTGGAGCTTAAAGAACGCGATGATTATATCTTCGAAGGCTGGGTCGGAGATCTACCCAATGATGCGGCTGGCCAGCTGAACAAAGCCCATACCTTTGTGTTGAATATGGACCGGGATCGCGACCTCCTTGCCTACTTCTCTACCCCTGCCCCCGATGACCCAAGAGACTTTCTCGATGAAGTCATACTAGTGATCCAGGGTGAAGAAGTGGATGAAAATGGGGATAAGGTTGGAAATTCGGTACCGTATATTATTATTTTCACCGTCGATCAGGATGGAATTAAAGAGGATGGCACCTCGGGCTCTGTTCGGGTAATTGGACGAGTCAATGAAAACGGGACAATTAATGAAGACCTGGACTTCGATGATGATGGTAGAAGTGATGTGATAAACGGTAGGTTTATCTTCGAACAGACAGATACAGGAGAAGGCACTTTTCGAATCGTAAACATGACAGCCACCCTGGCCACTGGAGAAGAATGGATAGAAAATGGGGAGAAGGTTGAACCTTGGGGAGGAAACATGGAAATGTCTATCGTGTTTCAAAAAGATAATGGGGGGAAAGAGACCGGAAACTTTGTCATGTTCAAAGACGATGCCACAGTTGACCAAGGCGGATGGGAATCCGAAAAGGTACGCAAGGACTTTTCACTCTAATACGGAGAAGACCAAAAACCATGAATATTTCCATGAACAAAATACTTTCCTCCCTCTTCTTTCTTACCATACTGTGGTGCCACCTTCCTGCACGAACCACTCTCACACCCTCGCAACCAAGCGGCCTAGCGGGGGAAGAGTCCCTGGTGGAAATCTATTTTTCCAGCGAAACCACAGAGGTGGTTGGTGCGCAATTCACCCTACAGTACGACCCAACCGCGTTAGAAATTGGTGAGATTCTTGGAGGCTCTTCCCTACAAGGGCATGATCTATTTGATGAACAAAATGCCACATCAGGAAGAATTTCCATTACCCTGCTATCGATGAATAATAAAGCGTTCAACAATGGAATCCTTGCTAGCATATCATTCACTCTACTAAGCGATCTTGCCGGCAACTCAGACGCTATCTCTTTTATCGAGGAGGAGACCCTGTTGGTAACTATAGCCGGGCAAAGCCAGGGATATGAAGCCATGGCCATGATCAACGAATTATACCTAAGCTTTTCTTCCTCCGGAGATGCTAACCGGCCATCCACTTCACGCTCAGTCGCTTTCTCCGCGGATGATGACGGTTCCGACGCCACTTACGAGTGGGACTTTGGAGATGGCACTGTAATTGCAGGTAAAACCGCGAGCCATACCTATGAGCAAGCGGCCCAATACCTCGTTACATTAACCGCCACCAATTTACTTGGATCTGTAGAAACCTCCCAAAATATATCCATCAGTTCCCCCTACTGGGACTTAGATGCTATAGACCTGGGCAATGGATGGAAATCCTTTGACTGGTTTGGACGTTATTATGAATCCACTGGTACAAATTGGATTTATCACGAGAACCTCGGTTGGCTCTACCGTTCTGGCACCACAACTGATAACACCTGGCTATGGTCTGACCTATGGCAATGGGGGTGGGTGAGTGATACAACCTTTCCCTATGTTACCCTGTCAGTATCAGATTGGCTCTATTACTTTAGTGGAACCTCCGACCCAGTAAGGTATTATGACTTTGAACTAATAAAGTGGCTGGAAGGAAACTTTCTATCTGCCCGCACAATCGAACTTACCGCTGCTAACGAAGGTGGAGAAATAGATGGCCCCACATCTTTCTACCCCGGACAACAACTCGTTTTTGTTGCCCGGCCCGCTCAGGGGTTTGTATTTGCGGGTTGGACGGGTGACTACAACAGTGGCCAAAACCCCCTCATCATTGATGATGCACGGAATTCATTCTCCTTGGAGGCAGAATTTGTGACTGTTCAGACTGTCAGCCAGCAGGGGAGTTCGGTCATCAATCTGGACCACCTAGATGGAGAAAGTAAAGAACTCGCAACTGCCCAACTGAATGGACTGGGTGAATCTACCTTCGTAAGCTCAGGTAATGCTCCCGTATTTGAATTTTCAGGAAAAGGAGATAGCCGTTTACTCTCAGCTGTGAACGCTGGCATCCTCGAGAGCACTGTAAATATCGGTGTTTTTGATGAAAATGCAGCCGAAATCAATCATAAGCATTTACCCCTCATGCCAACTCGTGATCTTGAGTATATTTCCGGCCAATCTCGCAGAGTTGGCAGTTGTACTTTTTCTGGAATCGATATTTGGAAAGGCATCCCTTGTCTGGTTATGACAATCTCCTTAGGGTCTGAATATACTGAGGATAGAAAACTTGCCCAGGATACCCTTGGCAATGTATGGATGCTCGATTCTTTATCCAAAGGGAATTCATTACAACAAGCTCCCACCCTGCTTCTTCCAGTCATTGATTCAATCGTCGATGGGTGGAAAAGCTGGCCCACCGGCTATGTAATCCCCCCCGATCATGCAATTAGCACGGGCGTGGAAGGAAAGGTCAGAGTAGGAGGACTTGGAGCCCTAGAGAATGTAATTTCTCTGACCTTGAACCGTAAAGATGCTCCTGGACAAAAAGAAATCTTTGCCAAAGGGATAGGATTAGTTCAAATATCTCTACCTTAGAGTGAATATGAACGTAATTGCCCACACCGTCCAATCTTCCTTTCGTGCCCTCGCTGTAAGTACCCTTATCCTCCCATCCTTATGTGGTTGGGCAATGAACAATGGGGAAAAGTTGGAAGAACTTCGTGAAAGATCTAAGAGAATTCTTGCCACCTTGGATGGCCTGGACAGTAGGTTAGAACAAATGCGTTCGACCAATTCCGAACAATCAACACCCGTGAACGAGGTTGGCCCAAGAGATCAAGAAGTCATTTGGGAAGATTACGAATCAATTCCCCTACCCGGTGATTCGGAAGATAAAGAAACTCCCCAAACCGTGGAAGAGCATACCGAATCCGGAACTATTGAATGGGAAACCTACTCAGAAAATGAGGTTGAATCCCCTCAGGAAAATTGGACGGAACAGGATACTGAATTCGAATTCGTGATCGAAAAATATGAGGAAGGAAATCCCGAAATTTCTGATGATCCAGATTCTTTCAATTCCTCAGACAGCACCTACCGAGTTGTCAAAAGCGATTATTATGTAATCTTCAACTATGGTATTCAGCTCGGAAGTGAAATTGACTTCTCCAGCGATTTACCTGCCTTGAGCGGCGAACTCGATGTCGACTGGGGGCACAACCTCTCCCTCGAATTGGGAATTCCCTTGGACATGATGGAAAACTTGGAACTTGGAATTTTGCTTGGCTTTAATAACGCAGAAATTAGCGGCTTTAGTGGTTCATCTAAAACAACCACTGCATTAACCGGAGCAGATGGTGAGATCTCCAACTATTACTTTGCCATACGCCCAAACTACACCTTCGAACTTTCGGATGAAATGGCTATTCGGGCAGGAACAAGCCTTGGCCTATCTAGCCGCCATAATCACTTTGATTCGGAACATGTTACTAGTGTTATTCCAGGTGCAAATAACTACATCTTTCAGGAAGAAAAGCTCTGCATCCTCTGGGACTTTCATACCACCGTGCAATGGGCATTATGGGAGAACGGGGGGCTTTTGTTCGGCTACCGTTTTGCTTATGTAAGCGGAACAGGAAATTTTGATAGCCAGATTGCTAACTCTTTTGAGTTTGGTGGGCGTATAGGATTCTAAATTTCTCATTTCTTAAACTAGATAGTTTCAACTGCCCACCAAATCTGCAATTGCAGATTGGAGAGTGGGAAACCGAAAAGAATAGCCGTTATCATCGAGCTTTTGAGATCTTACTTTTCTACTTTGCAAAGCTAGTTCCCATGCAGAGCCAATAACAAAACATCCCAGTTTCACACCCCATGCAGGGGCAGGTAAACCTAGCCCCATGGGTGCGAGTTGCTGACGCAAACACTTCATAAATTCCTCGTTCAGTACAGGCTGTGGAGCCGCAAGATTAAAGGGCCCGGATAATTTCTGCTGTTCAATGAGAAAACGGACAATCGAAACGAAATCATCCTCATGCAACCAGCTCATCCATTGTTTACCCGACCCTTGGGCACCCCCCAGCCCAAGTTTGGCAAATTTGGCAAGTAACGGAAATGCCCCACTCTTTTTGCCAAGCACAAAGCTAATTCGCAAAGAAATTTGCCGGACATTTGGCCATTTTTTCTCAAAAAAGGCATCTTCCCATGCCTGAGTAACTTCCTCCAGAAATCCTTTTCCCGAAATGGGTGAGTCTTCCACAAAGGCATCCTCCTGCCCCCATCGCTGTCCGTAAAGTGCCATGGAACTCGCATTTATCCAGACTTTGGGTGGGGAAGCCAGAGACTCAAACGCTTTGCTCAGGGCCCGCGTGGAGGATATTCGAGAGTCGAGAATATCTTTTCGGTTTTTCTTCCCGTATCTGCAATCCACAGAACGGCCAGATAGATTGATCAGGACATTACAATTTGAAAGTTCAGATTCCCAGGCTCCACTCTTTGAACCGGACCATCGGACAACCCGACTACCAGGTAGGACAGAGGGTTGAGATGAACGGGAAAGAATGACCACCTTCCATCCATCCTCAAGAAAAGAATGGGCTAATAGGTTTCCTAAATACCCACTCCCACCAGCAATAACGACCTTTCTTATATTAGAATGTCCACTCATAAGAAGTAGCCTAGTGAAGACTGCCAGCTGGACAAAAGAGACGGTTCATTCAAATACAGGCACACCTGCCCGTAAAGATGATTTCTTTTATTGTCTGAGCGTAATGTTACGAAAATATACCTTCATCGGTGGACCCGCGTGCACCTGAAAGGCAAGCAATCCATCCGCACGCCTTTGCTTTTCATCTTCGTCGATGAGTTCGCACATCTTTTGTCCATTGATGTAGTGCTCGAAACGAAAACCATCCGCAACGATACGATACTTGTTCCACTCTTTCTTTTTCACGGCCAATCCGAGCTTGGAAGTGTCTCCAATTTTCTCCACGCTTTTCACCATTTTGCCAGATGCATCCCGTGAAAGTGTGGTGCGGTCTCCCCGCATACAAAGTATCCCACGAAATGATTCGCCATAGCAAATGCCCGAATAATTATCTCCAGATTCAAAATCCGCCTGATATCCACCAATTCTCCAGCCATCATGGTTTCCGGGTTTGATAAAACTACGGTATTGAATTCCGCTGTTCCCGGAATCAATCTTACACTCCAAAGTAAGATCAAAATCTTTAAGGCTTCCCCCTTTCCAAATCAAAAAGGTATTCCCCTTAGTTGGGTTTTCTACTGTATTCACCCCCACAATCGCCCCCTCTTCAACGCTCCAATGAAGCGGGTTACCATTCCAACCTTCCAAGGTTTTGCCATCAAAAAGTGACTGTTCTGCAAGCAGCGTGAAAGGAAGTAGGAAAGATACGAAAAAAGAGAAGGTAGATTTCATAAATAAATTATTTTTATCATTCCATGAATACGGATTGGTTCAAGGAAAAGTTGACCGATGAGCAATTTTACTTCGGTATACTACCAATGATAGATCAGCAAGATGATCGAGGTTAAAGACCTTAAATTACACTACGGGGACTTCGTTGCGGTTAATCAGTTAACCTTCTCGGTAAAGCCTGGTTCGATCTACGGTCTGATCGGTCCGAATGGAGCAGGCAAAACAAGTGCGATCAAAGCAATTGCCACTTTACTTGAGCCGACCTTTGGAGATATTTTGGTCGAAGGAATTTCTGCCCTGCATCAACCAGAACAGGCACGGGGCGTCCTCGGTTATATGCCTGACTTTCCTCCAATCTATGAAGATTTAAAGGTGTGGGAATTTTGCGACCTTTTTGCTCAGGCCTATGGCCTTAGTGGGGAAGAAAAAGAGGCAAAGGTTTTGCAAAGCCTCCATGCAACAGGTTTGAAGGAACAAATGCATGACCTGTGTAAAACCCTGTCACGGGGAATGCGCCAGCGGGCATTGCTTGCCAAGACATTGGTGCACGAACCCTCCGTTCTTTTATTGGACGAACCCGCGGCCAACCTCGATCCGAAGTCACGCATCGATTTACGAAATATCCTCAAAAAATTGGCAGGCGATGGGAAGACCATTCTTATTTCCTCACATATACTGTCTGAAATCGAGGACACTTGCGATAGCCTCGGTTTCATGCGGGATGGAAGGATGGCCCTATCCGGAACCTTGGATGAAATTTCGAGGCAGAAAGATAGAGCGACTCATCTCAAAATTCACCTACTCGAACCCTACCCAGCTCTACGAGAAGTCATCTCCAAGATCCCCAGCCTTTCGCAAGTCGAAGAAACTTCAACATGCAAGACCAAGTTTCGTGTTTCCCTGGATGGTGGAGAAAAGGAAGCCACCCAGGCACTCGCTAAATTAGTGGAAACTGGTGTTCCCGTCTCAGAATTTATCTTTCAAAAGCCAAGGGTTGAGGAATTATTTCTCGAACTTGAATCTTCAACCAAAGAGAGGGAAAAAAAGTGAATCCTTTAATTCGGCGGGGAATCCGGGAACGATTGCGCCCAAAGAACCTGGTTGCCTCCGGGCTCTTTTCCATCATCTCATGTGCCACTCTTTATCTGGCTTCCTTCTTCGACGGCATGCAGCAAGTCATTCCCGCGAACGAATCGGAGTCTGCCCTGCCCGAGCTTATATCCATGCCAGTTAACGGTGCCCGGGAAGCCTTTACATTGTTACTTGTATTGCAGGGATTCTTTCTAATGTTTCTGGGTACAGGAAGAGTGGCCTCGGTAACGGCGGAGGAAAAAGAAGCGGGCTTGCTTGACTACCAAAGAATGACTCCGATGAACCCGTTTTCGAAAATCCTTGGATATTTATTCGGTCTGCCTGCCCGGGAATATTTCATGTTCCTGATCACCCTGCCCTTTCTTCTGCACTGCATGGTGGTCGGTAAAATTCCATTGCTTAACCTCTTTCAACTCTACGCAGTTTTTTTCTGCTCAGTTATTCTTTACCACCTTACTGCCCATGTTATCGGATTGGTGGTGCCGAAACCGCGGGCAGCTTCATGGGTAGCCCGCCTTGCCGTGCTCGGACTGTATGTTTTTCTTCCCGTGCTCGGACAGGCAGGTATCTCCTTCCTTTCTTTTCTTACGATACTTCCCACTTATTTCGGTAAAATTGTTCCCCACCTTCTCGCCGAAGGCAACCAAACCCTTGGACGCTTTGAAAGACAAGTCGTGGATTTTTGGGAGGAAATTCCCTTTTTCACCTACCAGGTTTCTCCAACCACCTTTACCTTTGTAATGCAGGGGTTGATCCTTCTTGCTCTCTTTGCCACAGCCTACCGGAAATGGCGGCTCGATTCGCTTCCCGCATTTTCCAAGCCCATGGCAATTGGTCTGTTTGGCATTTTACAAATTCTTTTGCTCGGTTCGCTTTGGCCTTTTTTCTCACAGGGAGAAGCTAGTGGACTGCTCGGTCAGAGCCTTCAGCTTGATCCCACAAAGGCCGGACTTCCCAATCAGTTAAAAAACGACTCTCTGCCTGCCATTTCCATGATCGTGGTTCAATCAACCTACTTTCTCCTTAACTTGGCATCTCTTTTATTATTAATCAATGTATGTTGCCCGGATCCGCACCGTCAACTCAAGGGCAGGCAACGTTCGGGAAAATTAGGAATGAGCCGCATTCCTGCACTTGCAGACGAAGCACCCGGAGGCTTGTTTGTTTGTGTGCTTGTCTGTATCTCCACCGTGGTTTATGCAATGCTACACTTGCTGGCGGTAAGTTCAGAAACCGTGCAGTCGGTTGCACCTTCTGCCCTATCAGTCCTTCTACCTGGACTGGTTTTACTTTTTACCGCACTTGCTTTACGGGCAGCACGGGAACAATGGTTTAATTTAGGATTTTGGGGGTTTGTAGGTTTACTATGGCTGACACCCATGCTTGCCTGCCTCGTTCTGGCAGTGGATGATTTCCTCGGAAATTCCCAACTCATGCTAAACATCGCCTCCCTTTCTCCCCTAACATTTTTTCCCCAGTTGATGGTTTTTCTCGCTCCCGATATATTTCCCAACCCAAACCCATTGATTAATCTTTCCACATCCATCAAGATCGGCGTTATTACCAGTGCAATACTTGCCATCTTTCTTTCCATCACTCTCTTTCGTACATTAAAGAAATAATGTTCTCATCTATCCGTAACCTCCGCATCCTGGGAAATGTTGAGGGTGTATCCTATTTAATTCTTCTTGGTATTGCCATGCCCCTAAAATATTGGTGGGGAATTCCTCTGGCCGTGAAAGTTGTAGGGATGACCCACGGCATTCTCTTTGTCGCCTATTGCCTTTTGCTCGCCATATCCATGAAAAAACATGCCTGGTCTTTTCTCTTCGGCCTTTACCTTTTCGTTGCGACTTTAATTCCCTTTGGCACTTTTATAACCGATCGAAAGCTTAAAGGATTCTCTAGAAATTAGACAAGTAAACTGGAAATAGTTCCGGTACTGTCAGCAAATCGATCAAGCTCAAGACCCATTGCTTTAGCTTGCGTGAGCCATAAATTGGCCAAAGGCTCTCCACCATCTGGTGTTTTGAAAGTTCCATTAACTTTTTTTACCAATCCTGATTTTGCTGAAACATTTAAGTGCTTTCCGGTAATAAATCTCCCACCACCTGAACCAGCTATCAAGATAGGCAAAGCACTGTATTGGTGAGTCGACCCATCCCCCAAACCTGATCCATAGGTAAATAAAATATTATCCAGTAAGGTCTTCCCATTAGCTTCTTCTATCCGACTCATCTTCTCACAAAGATAAGCAAATTGCTCCATGTAGAAGTGATCCACCTTAATCAGGTCCTCAACAAATTTCCCTTGATTATGGGACATCATATGATGGCTCTTAGGTTTATCGAATAAGCTTTCAAATAAATAGGGAGTGTCCCATCTTTCAGGCCCCACCATGAAGGTGGCCACGTTGGTCAACCCGCTTTGCAAGGAGGCAACCATCAGGTCACCCATCAATCGAATATACTCCCCCCTTGGCATTTTACCGTCCATCGGAATGTCAAGATCGACCTTGCTTAACTCATTTCTCATCCCATCCAATCGTAAAATCTGCTGCTCTATCGTACGGATGGATTCAAAATATTCACCAAATTTCTGCTGATCAGAATAGCCAAGGTCTTTTCTCAAGGACCGGGCATCATCAAGAACCAAGTCAGTAATGTTCTTATAGGCACTGCGTTCATCCGATTTAAAAAGCCTACGATAGGCTAGCAATGGATCCCGCATCGAGGGAGCCACATGCTCCGTCCCATACCAAGAAATATTATCAAACTGAATCGATTCCTTGTTATCATTGTGACTATTACAGCTAAATTCAAGAGTCTTAAAAGGAGTATCTTTACCAATTTCATCTGCAAGAATATGATCTAAACTACGTGCCTGAGGGTAAGGCGTGTGCTTGAGACTAAACGGACTGGCACTGGAAAGAAAACAGGAAGCACACTGTGCATGCACATCCGTACCCGGCTGAAAAGTACGATCCAATCCCGTGATCAAAGTAACCTTATCCTTCAGCCCATTCAAGGGTTTCATGGTTGGAGTCAACTTTAGATCATGAAGACCGACTCCCAGATTCGAACGAGTACTTTCTGCATCAAAATTATCATTATTAAAGTTTCTTTGCACTGAACTCTGTCCCTCGCCTGGAAAGAAAGTCTTCCGAACCACCCCGATGGGCACATAATAAAAAGCCGCACGCTGAGGGATTTTATAATTCTTGCTACCAACCGCCAAGCTTTCCATCCATGGCAGAGCAAGGGCGGAGGTTCCTAGTCCGCGAAGAAAAGTACGGCGGCCAATATTTTTCATCGTTTTCATATTTTCAAAATTTACTTTTTTTAGTTAAGGCAAGTTTAACACTTGGCCCGCGGAATGGTTTCGACTTAACAACTGCGTGGATCAAAGACTTCATCGAATAATTTTCTCCCTCTACACTTTCCACGATCTCATCGAGTGCCAGAGAGTCAGAGGGATTAAGTTCACGACCGAGTCCAAAGGCAAGAAGGTGACCCGCAAGCCCACGAACAAAGCGGTTTTTTTCTTTAAGAATGGCATCCTTAAATTCAATTATATTAGAAAATTTATGGCTTCGGAAAAGAGTTCCACTTGCATCCACCTCCCGCCCATTATGGTATTTTTCGCGCCAACGCCCGACCGGGTCAAAATTCTCCAAGGCAAAACCCAACGGATCAAGTTTTTCATGACATCCAGCACAATCAGCCCGTTCCCGATGATCTGCAAACCGCTCACGTAAAGTCAGGCTGTCATCCACCTCCTTTTCTTCCGGAAGTGGTGGAACTTCTGCAGGAGGAGGTGGTGGTGGTGAATTAAAAATAACCCCCGCAACCCAGGCACCCCGGGTAATCGGTTTCGTTTCTAAAGGACCTGAGGTCATCGTCATCACCGCCCCATTGGTAATCAAACCACCATGCCTGCGGTCCTTCACTGACTGCCTTGTAAATCGAATGGTTACCGGGCCACCAAGCTTTCCATTGGGTGCGTCCCCATACCATTTGCTCAGCCGTGCAGAACGAAAGGTATAATTTGAATCAATCAGCTCAAGAACAGAACGATCTTCGATCAAGACCGTTTCAAAAAGTAGGAGCGGCTCCATCATCATGTCCATGGTCGTTCGGTAAAGAGGTGGACCATAATAAAAATCTCTGTACTTCTTCTCATCGGGCACCGCCGATATAATCCGGTCCAACTGCAACCATTGAGTAGGAAACGAATCACAAAACCTTTTAACTTTTTCATCCGTAAGCATTCGGTCAACTTGTCTAGTCAATTGCTCATCCTGTCTAAGGGTAGCCTCCATTGCCACTTCGAGTAACTGATCATCCGGCACACTTCCCCAAAGGAAAAAGGACAGGCGGGATGCTAAATCCAGGTTTTGCCTAGACTCCGGCTCCCGACCTACTTCCCCTCCCCGGTCATAGAGATAAAGAAAGCGAGGGGAAGCGAGAATTGCGGAAAAGACATCTTTCATGACATCGCCCATTCCCATACCTTGATTCATTTCCTGCTCTGCGAATGAATAATATTTGCTAAAAGTTTTATCATCAACCGGAGCCCGAAAAGCTCTCTTGAGCAGGTGTTGCAGTCGCGATTTTAGTTCATCCATCTGATTAATTCCCCGCTTGGATTTCTCAAAATATTGTGTCCATACCCCTACATTTTTTGGATTAAACGAAGGGCTCTTAACTATACTCTGACTTAACCGGAAGAAATCTTCCATTAACAGTGGGGAAAGAGAAAGGTGATCTCCTTGGGTATCATAACCGTTCTCCGCCCGCAGGTCCTGAGGAAATGGAGCCACGCCGTCCATCCTTGGTTCAATGAGACCAGACTTCCCTAGCGGTCGACTACTCACCATCATCTTAGCCGGCATTTTACCGGATGCCGGTTTAAAGTATCCTGACCGATCACGCATCATTTTTTCAGGCAAGGGAAAGACCTCCACCTTCAACTCAAGTAAATCCTTCACTGCATTGGCGTATTGAAATCTTGTCATTCTGCGAATAGGGGATTTAACCAAATCTTCCTCCGGTCCGGAAACGGATTCCGCTAAAAGCTTTTTTAACTCGGCGACAATCATTTTTCGCTCGGTATTGACAATAGGCTGATTTCCTTCAGGTGGCATCTCACCAAAGTCGATCACTTCCATTATCGTCTGCAGCAGTTCCGGATCGCCTTTTAGGTCTTTTCCTTCTGTAAAAGAGATCAAATTAACCTCCCCCTTAACTTTGCCCTTCATACCGTGACACTCGATGCAATAGGATTCAAATGAGCCCTCAATCGAAAATTCTTTTTTAGCTAAAACCGACTTACTCAAAAAACATAAAACCAGGACCATTCTCAGAAAAAACTCGGGAGCGAGATACACATTTAGGAATCGGAAAGTCACAATTTTTATTCCTGATTAGAAAAAAAGCTTAGACAAGGTTTAAAGAAGCTTTTTGAGAAAATTTTTCACGGAAGAAAAAGTCTGCTTTGTTGGATTGTAAAAATTAATCAATTCCTCAGTCTATGTCTCATGTTCTCCTTGGGTCAGCTACTGCTTAAATCCAATCTTTTCCTGTCACCTCTTGCAGGCTACACCAACCTGCCATTCCGTTTGGTCATCCGCGAAATTGGCGGGGTTGATCTTTGCACCACAGATCTTGTAAACGCCCGATCCCTCATTGAACAGAACCCCAAAGCACTCAAATTAATTGAAACGAATAAGCAGGATAACCCCCTGTCCGTTCAATTATTTGGTGGCGTCAAAGAGGAAATGAGAGATGCCGCGGTGATGCTTGTTGAAAAAGGGATCGATTCCATCGATGTCAACATGGGCTGCCCCGTACCAAAGGTTACCAAAACCGGAGGCGGAGCCAGTATGATGACGGAGCTGCCCAAAACTCAGGAATTGATCCGTACCATGGTCGAAGCAGTGCCCGTACCGATTACCGCAAAGATGCGATTAGGTTGGGACGATCAAAACCTCACCGCTCCAAACCTTGCCCGTGCCTTGGAAGATGCCGGGGTGGCAGCCATTTTCGTTCATGGTAGAACCAGAGCACAAGGGTTTGACGGTGTGGTTAACCTGGAAGGTATTCGTAAAGTGGTAGAAGCAGTCGACAAGATCCCAGTCATTGGGAATGGGGATATTACCACCCCTGATGCCGCCAAGCACATGATTGAACAAACCGGGTGTCATGGAATTTCCGCTGGCCGGGGAGCCTTCTACAACCCCTGGATTTTTCTCCACACCCAGAAATATTTAGAAACAGGAGTCCTACCCTCTGAGCCTAGTTTTGATGAAAGAATACGGGTCATGCGCAGGCATTACGATCTGATGGTAGAAGTATTTGGCGAGGATCGTGGATCTCTCCAGTTTCGTAAAGTTGCTCCGTGGTATTCCAAGCGATTTGGCCCAGTCAAGCCATTCAATAACGCCGTGGTCAGGATCAGTTCAAGATCAGACTTCGAGAGGGTTTTAACCGATTACTTGGAATGGAGAAAGAAATTCACCGATGACTCAGGGGAACTGCTTGATCGCTATCAAATGCCTCCGATGATTGCCTCTTTTATGGAAGAGGAAGTCGCACACCAAGCAAAGCAGAGAAAAGAAATTGCTGTACCCAAAGGACCCATAGAAGTCTGGTAAGAAGAATGCGCTAGGCACGGTTCCAGGGCATTTTAGCGATAATCATTCCCATTCCACAGGTATCTGTAACCCCTGCAAAAACTAAACCTGCACCGACAAAGGCTGACAATCCATAACCAGCTGGATTGTAGAAATGTCCGACCACCGCTCCAATGACCACCAGAGCACCCGCGGCAATTCGTACCTGTCTCTCCAAAGACATGGCCTTTTTCCCGGCAATGACTGGAAGTCCGGCACCATCCCAGGCGGAGGTTCCGCCCTCCACATTGACCACCCTCTCAAAACCAGCCGATTCCAGTTTCTGACATACTTTCATCGAACGCCCGCCTGACTGGCAAATGACATGAATTTCCTGATCCTTTGAAAAAGGAAAGTTGCCGATATCCAGGGATTCCATCGGATGACTCTGAGCGGATTCGGCGTGGAGGGAGCCATACTCCGCGGGTGTGCGCACATCGATCAGCGGAATCGATGAGTTTGCCTGGCGTTCATGGTGGGATTGTTCAACAGTCAGATTTTTCATAAGTTTTAATATCTTTTAGAATTATGATCTGGAAAATTTTTCCCGCATGCAGGCAAGGATGGCATGCACCTGGGACTCGCAGATCTGATAGTAGGTCTTTTGCCCTTCCTTCTCGACGGACAACATCCCACACCGCTGCATCAAGCGTAGGTGCTCGGATGCGACATGACTGCGAATGGAGCAGGCCTCAGCCAACTCCCCCACAGTCCAGCGGTTGGACTCGAGCAGGAAAAGAATTTTTAGGCGTATGGGATGAGCCAGGGCCCTCAAGCACTCGGCTGCTTGTCCTAATAAACGATCATTGGGCAAAGTAAACTGAGATACCATTATTTATATATCGTTATAATGCGATATTTATAAATTCAAGATCAATTATTCCAGCTTAAGAATTTTTAGCTCTTGGCGATCTACGCTTCCGCCATGCATATTCGATCTAATACGCATGAGCCTGTTCAAAATTCCTCGAGCCACCCCTCCCATCATTCTAGTTGGTTTGCTCGGATCTGTAGTCGCAGTACTTTTCCACCATGCCATTCACTTTATTCATCATTCGATATGGACTCCTCTAGCTGCGGGATCGCTGGAAGATTTTGCCGGAATTGGATTCATTGTCCTAACCGTTGCAGGACTGACTAATGGCTGGCTACTCACAAAATATGCACCAGAAGCTGCAGGCAGTGGTATTCCTCAGCTTAAAACAGCATACCGGCAGAGCTATGGACAAATCTCTTTTCGCATAGTCTGGGTGAAATTCGTAGCCGCCACCCTCAGTGTTGGAGGAGGATTAAGCCTAGGACGGGAAGGCCCATCCGTGCAACTAGCTGGTGGGCTCGCTTCAGTTTTAGGACAAAAACTAAAGCTTTCTAATTTTAGAATCCGCACACTTACCGCATGCGGAGCTGCTGCGGGACTGGCCGCTGCCTTCAATGCTCCCATCGCTGCAGTTGCTTTTGTATTGGAGGAAATCATTGAGGATTTGAACAGCCGTACCATTGGCCCCATCCTGCTGGCCTCTTTTATTTCTGTAGTTACGCTCTTTCTGCTCCAAGGAACTGAACCCGCCTTTATTATTCCCCCAGTGGAAAGCTTTCATGGCTGGGTATATTTAGCCGTCCCCGTGGTAGCCGCTCTCGCTTCTCTGGCAGGGGTCGGTTTTCAAAAATCGACCCTGTCTTGGACTAGGCATATCCGTCAAAAATCGACCCTTCCACCATGGAGCAGACCAGTTATTGGTGCTTGGATAAATTGGGCAATCGCCTGCCTGGTCTTTTACTGGATTGGAAAGACGGGCGTACTTGGGTTGGGACATCAGGATCTCACGGCCAGTCTTGCAGGCGATCTTGCCCTCGTTAGCCTATTGGTACTTTTTGTCGCGAAGTGGATGGCCACCACATCCGCCTATGCCTGGGGAAACTGCGGAGGTATCTTCACTCCCACTCTTTTTCTTGGTGCGATGATTGGAGGTGCCTGTTCCCAGTCCATTGATCTCGGAATTGGGCTCGATCAGGATTCCCAGCGTCTACTCACCATCGTGGGCATGAGTGCCTGCCTTGGGGCAGTGGTTCGGGCACCCATCACATCCATCCTCATTGTTTTTGAGATGACTCATGATTTCGCACTCGTTCCTCCATTGATGCTCGGTGCACTCGTCAGCCAGGCAATTAGTCGATCACTTTGTCCGGATAATTTTTACAACCAATTCCTCAAGGACTCCGGTATTCGATTGGAAACGAATCGAAGTTTGCGGGCTCAAGCAAGTTGGCGCAATCGACGGGTTTCTTCCTTTGCAAACTTTGAAGCACCCTGCCTACGAAGTTGGGAAAACGCAGAAGTGGAAAAAATACTGCAAAAATTTCCAGACACTATCTTCACTCTTTTAAATAAAGAAGATCACCCAACGGGTATACTTGAACGCACCCAACTCAAAACTTTTCTAGAAACTGGAAAAACTCCACATCTCCAAAATCCTGTTTTTGTTTACCCGAATCAAACTATGCAAGACATCGAACCATTACTTAAAGAAGCCCCCCTGGGCTCCTTGGTATTGGTGTCCCAAAACCAACGCTTCCTCGGTTTATTTACCCATTCAGATGCTGCCCAATCCCAGAAGAACGAAGACGAACTTGCCAATTCTTAAAAAGATTTGGAAACCTACTTAATCGTACGAGCTATGCCCAAATCTTTTGCCCCAATAATTGTTTGGTTGCAGCTTCAGCCCATCCGCGGTTAGCTGCCGGACTAGCAGGACTGGGATGGAGGATCGTTCCCATAGCAACATCCATTTTACCCAACGCTACTTCTGCCCGTTTGCGGGCAAACCCTCCCACTCCCACAAGCCATTCAGGTTTTAGAATTTCCACCACTTTTTGAAGATGCCGGTCGCAGATTGCTTCCAGTTTTGCCCGTTCATCGGCAGGTAATTTGTCAGGCGTTCGATTGCGTCCTCCAGCTTCCATAAAAACAAGCGGACAATAATTAGCCACAAAATGATCCTTAAAAAAATCCTTTGCCATTGGATAGCGCTCGGCAAATAAACCCCATAACCTACGACCACTAACTTCGCTCTTGGTGCAGGACAATCCATCCACGGGGCGCTTAGGATGTTCGGGTTGAGGCTTGGAGACGTCACCCCGTAAACCCATCCAATCTTTTACTGCCGAAATTTCTCCAAAGGGAACTCCAGTCTGGGCCATCCCAAAAGGTCCGGGGTTCATACCCAGAAAAACCACCTTTTTTTGGCCCTGCCCAGCAAGCTCTAAATAATGCTTATGAATCTCCCAGGCATACTCCAAAGGGTTGTAAACATATGAAGTGGGTTCGGCAAACTGCAGGGCCTTGACTTCAGCGGATAAAGATAAGGCGGCATCAATCAAGGGTGTTACCAGGCTCATTAATCAATCATTCAAGGGATGTTTTTTATTCAGCTTAAAGCTTCCAATGTTTCCCACTGTTGGTAGGCGGAAGCGATGCCCTTCTCCAACTCCTCTAACTCACCTTGGTCTTTTTGCGGATCATTGCTTGGATCCCTATAATAACTGGGCTCTTGCATAGCTGAGGTAATTTGGTTCCGCTTGGCCTCCATCCGTTCAATCTCTCCGGGCAAATTCTTGAGGGCTTCCCGTTCCTTATTTAAAAGTTTACGCACCTTGGCAGTGGGCTTTTCAGCGTTTTGATTATTTGATTTTACTGGGCTTTCTTTGGTTGAATTGCCCGCCAGCATTTGGTTCATCCAGTCGGAACATCCACCGGTAAATTCGCCAACTTCTCCCTTTCCATCGAGGGCAAGGGTAGCAGTTACCACATGATCAAGAAAATCGCGGTCGTGGCTTACTAAAAGCAAGGTACCTTCGAATTCAAGTAGTCTTTCTTCCAGCAGTTCGATCGTTTCGACATCCAAATCATTGGTTGGTTCGTCCATTACCAAAAGGTTGGCTGGTTGCAAAAATAATTTGGCAAGCAGGAGGCGGGCCCGCTCTCCTCCAGACAACATCCTGGCGGGAGCCCGTGCGGTTTCCGGTAAAAAAAGAAAGTCCCGAAGATAAGAAAGAATATGTTTTCTCTCGCCATTAAAGGTCACGAAATCCCCGTTAGGTGCTACATTCTCAGCCACTGACCAGTCCTCCCTCACCTGAGCTTTCAATTGATCGAAATAAGCAATTTCTAATTTGGTCCCATGATCCACCTCGCCAGCCATTGGAGTAAGTTTTTTGAGCAACAATTGTAGGAAGGTCGATTTCCCCGAACCATTAAGACCGACCACTCCGATTTTATCTCCTCTCCAAATAGTGGTGGAAAAATTCGAAACAATTGATTTCTCCCCCCAGGCATAGGAAAGATCCTTAACCGAAATTACTTTGCGACCGGAAGTTTGTGCACTATTGGCACTAAGGTTTGCCTTTCCCAGCAATTCTCTACGCTCTGACCTTTCTGCACGAAGTTTGAACAAAGCCCGTACCCTCCCCTCATTCCTGGTTCTTCTCGCCTGAATGCCCTTACGTATCCACACCTCTTCTTCCGCTAGTTTCTTATCAAAAACCGCATTATTTTTCTCTTCTGCCGCAAGAACCTCAGCCTTGCGCTCTAAAAACTTTTCATACCCACATGTCCAGGAGGTTAGCCTTCCCCGGTCAAGCTCGATAATACGAGTGGCAACGAAACGTAAAAAGGCTCGATCATGCGAGACAAATACGACCGCCAACTCGGCCTTGGATAAAAATTCCTCTAACCAACGAATCCCCGCAAAGTCCAAATGGTTAGTGGGTTCGTCAAGAATGAGTAAATGGGGTTCCCCGACAAGAGCCTGAGCAAGCATCGCCCGGCTCTTATTTCCACCGGATTGAATCTCAAAAAGCTCATCTGGTTGCAAGCCCACACGATCAATCACTGAAGCCACGCGATGGTCCAGGCTCCATCCATCCGACTGATCAATTTCATCCTGTAATCGATCCACCAATTCAATTTTTTCTTGGTTTTCTGGATCTTCGGCAAGTTCACGAGTTCCCTCATTGTAAGCCCTGAGTAAGTCCCCTTTTTTACCCAATCCCTTGGCCACCACATCAAACACCGTACCCTCCACACCCTGAGGGATTTCCTGATCCAATTTGGCGACGCGAAGATCAGGCAATTTTTCAAACTCCCCCTTATCTGGTGAAACCTGGCCGGCAAGAATGCGCAAAAGGGTGGACTTCCCTTCCCCGTTTCTTCCGAGCAGACAGATTCGTTCCTTTTTGTCTATGGTAAGACCCACATCGTTGAGTAGATAAGGGCCGCCAAAAGATACGGTTAAATTTCTGTAACTTAAAAGTGCCATAAGAAAATGAAGGCTTAATTCAGGCCCAAATATGTAAGCACTTCGGGCAGAGTCCTGGTATTAAAAACCTGTTCGCGTTGGAGCCAACCTTTGCGGGCCGCAAGTACACCGGCATATTGAAAATCAAAGTGATGGAGTGCATGAGCATCAGGATTGATACAACAAAGCAAACCCCGATCAGCTGCTTTTCGCCAATGCCTCCAATCCATATCCAAACGCATGGGATTGGCATTCAGCTCAAGTATTTTTCCATTGGCCAAGGCAGCATCGATTATTTTTTGAACATTCATCTTGCTCGCCTCTCTGCGAAGAAGCAGACGACCGCTCAAGTGGCCAAGCATGGTAACTTGCGGATGTTCAAGCGCCCGAATTAAACGAGTGGTCATCGTATCTTCGTCCTGGGTCAATCCATTGTGCACCGAAGCCACCACATAATCGAGAGATTCGAGAACAGAGTCTTCAAAGTCGAGACGGCCTTCTGATAAGATATCGACTTCGGAACCCGAAAATAAACGCACTCTAAATTCTCCGCTATCATTAATGGCTTGGATCGCATGCACCTGCTTGAGAAGTCTTTCTTCATCCAGTCCATTCGCTTGAAAACTTGATTTTGAATGATCGGCAATCCCTAAGTATGCCCAGCCTCTTTTGTCAGCCTCCCCCGCCATTTCCTTTAACGAATTCCTTCCATCCGATGCAGTGGTATGATTATGAAAACAACCCTGCAAATCTTCGAAATTGAGGAGTTTTGGAAGCTCGTCTTTTTCTGCCGCCTCTACCTCTCCCATTCCTTCCCGTAGGGCTGGAGGAACATAAGAAAGACCCAATGCACTAAAGACATCCTCCTCCGAGTTTGCTCGAACCGGACCTTTCTTACGGGTGGCATTCTTTTCCTCTTCCGGACGCAAGCCCCATTCGCTCAGGCTAAGACCCATAGAAAGAGCCTTTTGTCGCATCCTCACATTATGATCCTTGGAACCGGTAAAATGGTGGAGGGCGAAATAAAACTGTTCGGCTGGCACCACTCGCAAATCTGCCTGCATCCCCCCCTCCATACGAATACTTGATTTAGTCTCTCCATGAGCTGTAACCTCTGTAATTCCCTCCATTCCAACAAACCATTCCATGATCGGCGCAGGGTTGGAAGAAGCCACAATAAAGTCCAAATCTCCCACCGTTTCCATTCCCCTGCGAAAACTCCCGGCGGCTTCTGCACGCTCCACGTCAGGGAGGGCTTGCAAAGCAGGTAGAATACGCTCAACCACCGCCCGGGCATCCCACCACAAATGACGAGCGGCATAAGCCTCCCGGTTTTTTATACCCGACAATATCTTTTCCTGAGTCTTGGCACCGAATCCCTTAAGTTCAGCGACTTTTCCCTCCCTGCATGCCTTAGTTAACGAGTCGATTGAATCGACATCCAGTTGCTCGTGCAATGCCTTGATCTTTTTCCCTCCCAAGCCAGGAACTTCCAATAAATCCATTAATCCGGAAGGGACCGAAGCAACCAGTTTATCATAAAACTCAAGTTCCCCAGTCGTGTACAAAGTCTCAACTTTTTCGGTAAGAGCCTTACCAATCCCGGGAATCTCCCCAAGTCGACCCTCGCCAATTACTTTGTCGAGATCCTCCTCCATGGTTTGTAAGGTGCGGGCACCGGAAAAATAGGCACGAACCTTGAAAGGGTTCTCCCCTTTAATTTCAAGCATTGTCCCAATACGCTCGAGAACCT
The DNA here is from genome assembly GCA_028045305.1 of Opitutales bacterium. Lineage (GTDB taxonomy): Bacteria > Verrucomicrobiota > Verrucomicrobiia > Opitutales > Seribacteraceae > Chordibacter. Next base: position 142,819 of record JAOFTV010000002.1, read on the forward strand.
CAATAATATCTTTTTTGTCCATTTATAATCCTATTTAAGCGTAACATTGAAGGACATCGAAACTAAAAGTGTTTGCCTCAGATAATCCGTATTGAATTTATCCACTCTCATACAAAAAATCATCCATGGGTCAATTTACTCTTTGCTTTAACCACACGAGCAAACTATCACCTAGCTCCTATGAAAAATTCTATTGGAGTTTATATATTCTCACTCTTTATCACTTCATTCAGCTGGGCTGCCATCGAGCTTCCCAATGTGATTGGCAGTAACATGGTCCTTCAACGCGATTTGCCTGTTCCGATTTGGGGATGGGGAGATCCTGGTGAAAAAATCTCCGTAAGTTTTGCCGGGCAGAACAAAAATACCACCACTAGTGAAAAAGGAGAGTGGATGGTGACGCTCGATAAACTCAGTGCGTCTTTTACCCCCTCAACGCTTGTGGTCAAAGGAACCAATGAAATAAGACTGCAAAATATTCTAGTTGGAGAGGTCTGGATCTGCTCTGGACAGTCCAATATGGAATGGAGTGTAAAACAGTCTCTTAATGCTCAGAAGGAAATTGCCGCTGCTAACTATCCAAATATCCGCCTTTTTAATGTGCCCGATCATACCTTGCATCCTATTCCCCAGCGAAAAGGCCGAGGCCAATGGGAGGTATGCTCTCCCCAATCGATCCCCGGATTCAGTGCGGTGGGGTATGCCTTTGGTCGGAGAATTCAGGAATCGGTCAATATTCCTGTTGGACTGATTGGATCAAACTGGGGAGGAACCCGAATTGAACCATGGACCACCGAACAAGGCTTTCGATCTGTACCGCAGTTAGTGCATCAAGCAAATCAATCCAGAGACTACACAAAAGAAACCAAGGTAAATCCATCTATGCCTTCTGCGATTTATAACTCCATGGTTCACCCTCTGACCCCCTTTGCGATGCGGGGTGCTATATGGTACCAGGGTGAATCGAATGGCAACGAGGGTGAAAGCTATTATCACAAGAAACATGCCCTAGTAAACGGGTGGCGGGAGGCTTTTCAAAATCCAAACCTTGCTTTTTACTGGACTCAATTATGCAGCTGGGATCATGGAAATCTCTTCAAAAAAGGAACTCCTGACAAGCATACATGGGCCAGAGACTGGGGGCCTCTCCGGGAGGCTCAGTTCAAAGCACTGGACATTCCTAATAGTGGAATGGCAGTGATCATCGACTTAGCAGATGCTCATAACCCAGGTGATATCCACCCCCGCAACAAACAGGATGTGGGCTGGAGACTTGCCCAGTGGGCTCTTCAGCAGACTTATGCAAAAAAAGACCTCATTCCATCTGGTCCTCTCTTAGCTAAACAGGAAATCCAAAAGGATAAGATCCGGCTCTCTTTTAATTACACAGGTCGAGGATTGATGGTAGGAGAAAAAAAGGGAACCGAGCCGACCAAGCCATTACCGGATGGCAAACTTGCCGAGTTTGAAATTGCCGGAGTGGACAAACAATGGTTTCCCGCTGATGCTATAATTGATGGAAAACAAGTCGTGGTATCATCGCCTCAGGTAGAAAATCCGGTTTCGGTTCGATACGCCTACTACATCTGTCCAATTCGGGCAAACCTCTACAACCAGGAAGGACTACCTGCCTCCCCTTTCCGTACAGACAACTGGTAAACTAACCGGTCTTATTGGAGAGGACACTATCCAGCAAAAACGATTACTGCTTCAGAATTCACATCCGTTAAGATAGGAAATTATTCCTCATCTACCTTCCATCCATACCCCTGAATCAGGGCGAGTAAGGATGCAAAAAGAAACAGGGCAATAAATTGGTGAATCAAGGGAAGGAAGACTGGGTAATCGCTAATGTAAAGAAGGGTGCCAACACCTAAAGCAAATTGCAGAGTAACAAAAAAGGCGGTGCGTTTAGTCCATTTCGAAAGCCAGATATTTAAAAGCCCAGATTTGAGTGTACGCCAGCAGAAGTATAATACACCAATTGCCAGGCATGTACCCATCCAGCGGTGGATGAACTGAACAGAAAATTTATCGGATACAAAATTGGTCCAAAAAGGAGACATTGAAAAGAGTGCCTCCGGCATCAACTTTCCACCCATCATTGGATAAGTATTAAACCCATATCCTGCCTTCATGCCTGAAGTGAATGCACCATATACAATTTGCAGAAATAAAACAGAAACCAAAACAATAGCCCAACTTCTAAAATTGTTGGTCGGCATGGATGATTGAACGACAGATTTTGGCATCAGACCGAGCGATGTCCACCAAGCCAATCCAAAAATAGCGAAGGCGAGGCTTAAATGTGCGGCCAATCTAAAATGGCTGACCTCCGGGTCTTTAACCAATCCGCTCTTGACCATATACCAACCCATAAAACCCTGAGCACAAACTAGAAAAATGAGCAATGCTCCCTTTAACTTCAATCCACGATCGAGCTTTCCACAAAACAGAAACCAAAGGTAAGGAATCAGGCAGACCAGTCCTACGATGCGGCCAAGCACGCGGTGTAAATATTCCCATAAGAAGATATACTGAAACTCCCCAAGCGACATCCCTTGGTTGACGAGTTTGTACTGGGGAGACTCTTTGTACTGGGCAAACTCAATCGTCCATGCTGCCTCTCCGATAGGGGGCAAAATTCCAGAGACCGGGCGCCAATCGACCATGGAAAGCCCAGACCCGGTCAAACGGGTAATCCCACCAACCACAAGAATGATCATCACGCTTAAACATACCCCGCGCAACCACCACACTCTACCATCAAAGGTAGATGAGGAGTTCACATGCGATTCCACGAAAGGTTTAACGGTCATAAAAATCCATCCTAATCATCCCGGCTTAACCGGCAAAACTTTTGAAGCATTGAAACACTCAAATCTTTAGAAATCGTCAAATTCCTTTGCTAAATTTCGGATTGGTGCAAACCTGTTCCCCTTTTCGAACCCATGCTCATTCTTTCAAATATTAGTAAACGCTACGGACCCAAGGTCCTTTTTCGGGAAGTTTCCTTGCGTTTGGCCCGTGGTGAAAGAATGGGATTGGTCGGACCAAACGGAGCGGGCAAGACCACCCTATTTTCCATCCTTCTTGGGAAAAACCAGGAAGATGAGGGAATCATTGAATGGGAACGAGGCATTCGTATTGGCTATCTCCCACAAGAAAGTGCACCTGCAGGTGAAGAGTCGGTACTGGAACTTGCCACCGCCACCTCCGACGAAATGGCTAATTCCCTAGCTGACCTACGTAATTTCCCGGATCCGGAAAGCCCCCAACGGGCAGATGCACTCGAACGGTTTGCTGAACTCGACGGATACAAGGTCGAAGCCAGGGCCAAAAAAATCCTGGCCGGCCTCGCCTTTCACCAGGACGATTTCCACAAGCCGGCAAAAACACTCAGTGGTGGGTGGATCATGCGGGCTCACCTCGCCCGTTTATTAGTCATGGAACCCGACCTTCTTATGCTGGACGAGCCAACCAATCACTTAGATTTAGAAACACTCGGCTGGTTTCAGTCGCAATTACAAAAATTCTCCGGCTCTTTACTTGTCATCTCCCACGACCGTTCTTTTCTCAACGCCATATGTACGGGAATTCTTGAAATTGGGAACCGAAAGATTCAACGTTACCAAGGGAATTACGAGACCTACTTAAACCTCAAAAAAGAACGCCAGGCCCAACATTTGGCAGAGTATCAGAACCAACAACGAGAAATTGCACACCATGAAGACTTTATTCGTCGGTTCCGTGCCAAGGCATCCAAAGCCTCCCAGGCCCAAGCTCGAATCAAACTTCTTGAAAAGATGGAGCGGATCGACCCGCCAGAGAATAACGAGGCGACAATTTCTTTTAGATTCCCGCAGCCTCCAAGAAGCGGGCAACGGGTGGTTAATCTATCTAATGTACGCCAAGCTTACGGGGATCATTTAGTCTACAGTAACTTATCCCTAGAAGTTGAAAAACAAGAGCGCATATCTTTAGTCGGACCAAATGGAGCGGGTAAGTCCACCCTTCTAAAAATCCTGGCGGATCTTGTGCCCATCGAGTCAGGAAAGCGCGAACTCGGACACAATGTATCTGCCGGTTACTTTTCTCAACAACGGGTCGAAACGCTTGACCTAAGCCGAACTGTGGTCGATGAAGCATTGCAATTAGCAAGTGGAGTGTCTGAACAGGATGCACGCACCCTTCTGGGAGCCTTTCTCTTTCGAGGGGATGATGTCTTTAAACCGGTCAAGGTACTGAGCGGAGGAGAAAAAAGCAGGCTTGCCTTGGTTAAACTCTTGCTCGCCCCTCCAAACCTCCTCCTTTTGGACGAACCCACCACCCACTTGGATATGGCCAGTATAGACGCAGTGGTTCATGCCTTAAAAGATTACGAGGGCACTTTGATTTTTGTCAGCCATGATTTGCATTTTATACGAAAACTTGGTCAGCGAACCATCCGTATCGAAGCCGGTAAAATTACTAATTATGCAGGTGGCTATGATTATTACCTTTGGAAATCTGGTGCTGCCAGTGCACAGTCTGGGCTTGTTGAGGGTCTAAAAGATTCCCGTCCTGAGCAAAGCAAAGCCATCAAGAGCGGCGAAAAATCTATGAGTGCAAAGGAAAAAAGACGCCTACGCTCCGCCGAAAGAGAATTAAAGAAAGCCAAGCGCGGAAAGCTTCAGGATCATGTCCGTAAATTAGAAAACGAAATTATTTCGCTTGAAGAGGAACAGGCCACACTCAATGAACAACTTTCGGGAGCAGGTATTTACGATGATCCCGAAAAAGCCAAGGAACTCAATAGCCAGGCAGCAAGTATTGCACGCAGGCTTGAACAGCGTACATACGAGTGGGAAATCGAGGCGGAAAAACTCGTGGCATTGGACACTTCCGAATGATTAAACTTCAAGGTTTCTTTTGATTCCCCTGGTTGAACAACATATGAAGTCCGCTTTTTCCAGACACCACTAAATCCGGCCAACCATTCTTATCCAAATCCGCTAAACAGATCTGCAGACCGGTTCCCGCCTTGCCCTCATGGATAATTTGTCGGTCGAATTTGACCGATCCATCACCAGAGAGTTGATGGACATAACGAACGAGTACAATTGGATCATTAGCACCTTTATCCCTACCACTGTGTGCGAAATATCGTTTTCCAGTGATTATCTCCTCCCTGCCGTCTCGATCAAGATCGCCCATGGTAATGGCATGGAACTGACTGATCGTATCGTCTATTAAATGATGCTTCCAACGAGTTGTCCCATCTTTTTCAGGTTCCAGTTGTTCGTACCAATACAATCCATAATCGTGCCCATCTCCCCACAAAAGATCTTGCCTGCCGTCCTCGTTTAAATCGCGTACTATAATCGGGCAACTTGCGCGAGGTAATGTAAAATCCTTCCTCAATTTCCAATGTTTCTCAAAAGGATTACCTGATGGGCGTTGGTACCATCCGTACATAAAGATAATATCTTCCAGACCATCTCCGTTTAAATCGCCAAAGCCTTGGCCGTGTCCATTGCCCTTTGGATAAATCGTTTGAGAGTGAATAACGGCCTCTCCTTCTGCGTTCTTCATGAAAAGACTCACTCTCATAGACTCGTCCGCCACCCAACTATTTCCAATATAATCTGGGTAGCCATCTCCATTCATATCGCGAAAAAAAGAGATTTCATTTCTTTTGGAACCGGAATCAGTAAGGATATTTCTTTCCCACAAAGCTTCTCCTAAAGAAGGCCAACCTCCTGGGTTTTTGAACCATAAAACTTCCCGCTCTGTAAACTGCCCGGACACAATATCAATCCACCCATCCCCGTCGATATCGAACAAATGATCTCCATTATCCTGTAAATAATCCTTCCCAAAACTATTTAACTCACGAAAAACCACAGGTTCCCACTTCGGGCTCAAATAATACCATTTGCCCGACACCACATCGAGCTGGCCGTCCTTATTGAGATCACCCACCGCACAGGCTTCAGCAAAATTTTCATGAACTTCAAATAATTCGAAATTCAAATCATCCATTCCCCAAGTCTTAAAAACAAGGAAGAAAAAAAAGATCCCTAAGCTTGCAGACTTCAACAGTTCAATTTTTCTACACGATTGATTTCATAATTAATTCTTTCAAACGATCAATCCCAACGGCTTCTACCTTGGCAATAAATCCACGGGCATGAGCAAATCGTACATCCGACTCTTTTTCGATTCTTGAAAAATCAATTTCAGCCCGATCATTAAATCGTTTCATTCCGTAACCTTGGCCACGTCCATCAGGATAGACCATGACATAAACCTCCTCCTCAAGCCCAAGTTCTTTGACCCGCCAACCCAATGCCCCCGATACTTCTTCGATCGATGGGTCGGTTCGCCGGGCAAAAATTACCTTAAATTCCTCACCACCATGCTTGATCTCCCAAACCTCTTCGATCTTGGAGACCTCGTCAATTCGCCCCCGTAATCCGGTTATATATTCAATCAGTTCCTTGCCCATCATCTGCATAACCTCCCAAATTGGTTCACCTGGGTTATGCTCCGTCTGTTTGGCAAATGCCTGAAGTATAGTGATATCGATTGGAGAATTTAATTTTCCCACAACTTCACGGTCCAGCCCCAACCAGTCGGCAGTATCGTTAGGGCCGCGACAATCAAACCACTCCGCAACTTCTAGCCATGGGCAGAAGCAACGGGCATCTTCATAAATGCCCAATTTACTAAGAACCAAAGAGAGCGAGCAGGTGGGCTCGGCATCACGAGGAAACTGATGATGATCAAAATTGTTTAACTGCGGTTCATGGCGATGACCGACATCAACGACCACAACTTGTGGATCCTTCAACTCTTGGTCAGTAGCTTCCTGACGAAGGATGGAAACTGAATCATTTGCCAGGAGTACACAACAGGCTAGAAACTCGTCTTTATGAGCACCTCCAGGATGGGTAATTATTTTTTTGATCATAATTGTCCAAAGAAGTTGGTTGTATCCCGCACGAAGTCGAACTTTTTAGGAAATCATCAAGCAAGATGTCCTTGTTGCAAAAGCCAGTTTGGTTTATGGTCATCCTTTGTGCCGTTTTGAGCGTCTACATTAGGTGGATGTAAAACTTCTTGGCCCGGTTATCTTCATGAGATGTCCAAAGCAGGTATTTTTACACCCTCTTGATCCGTTCTTTTTTTAATCCTCAAGTCTATATCATCGTGTTTCAAATAATCTTTCGAAAATTCGGAAATCGTATCCAAGCCAAAGACGATCTTCTATCCGGTCTAACTGTTGCCCTTGCTCTGGTCCCGGAAGCCGTTGCCTTTGCCATTATTGCAGGGGTTTCTCCACTAATCGGATTATATGCCGCTTTTATGGTCTGCCTACTGACTGCGGTTCTGGGTGGCAGACCAGGCATGATCTCTGGAGCGACTGGTGCCCTTGCAGTAATCATGGTATCTCTTGTCCTCCTGGGTAATGAACGCGGAGAGGCTCTAGGGCTGGGTTCTGAAATGGGCACACAATACTTATTTGCCGCTGTCATTCTCATGGGTGTCATTCAAATCGGGTGCGGTGTTTTAAAACTGGGCAGGTTCGTCCGGCTTATTCCCCAGCCGGTGATGTTTGGATTTGTCAATGGATTAGCCATCGTGATTTTCGAGGCCCAGTTCCCCATGTTTACTGAAAGCCCAACCACTCCTGGTTCCGCTTGGTTAGTCGGTAACGATCTTCAACTTATGATTGGATTGATCGCTCTAACCATGGCGATTATTTTCTTACTCCCCAAAATCACGACTCAGTTTCCATCCTCCCTCGCAGCTATTGGCACCGTGAGTTTAGTGGTGATTGGTCTAGACTTGGACACACTCGTTGTTCGTGACATGGCTTCCATCGGAGGTGAATTACCCAGCTTGGTTTCCTTTTCCATTCCTCTAAATTGGGACACCCTGGTCTTCATTGCACCCTTTTCATTCATCCTCGCTGCCGTTGGATTAATTGAATCCTTAATGACTCTTACCCTGATTGACGAGCTCACCGAGACCCGGGGCAACAGCACCCGCGAATGCCTCGGGCAAGGAGTTGCCAATGTGGCCACAGGTTTCTTCGGCGGAATGGGCGGTTGTGCCATGATTGGGCAGAGCATAATTAATATTCGCTCGGGTGGACGCGGTCGGCTTTCAGGCATATCGGCAGGTCTTTTCTTACTCGCCTTTATTCTTTTTGCCAGTTCTCTGATCGAAAAAATCCCATTAGCTGCCCTCACCGGAGTTATGTTCATGGTGGTCATTGGTACTTTTGAATGGTCGAGTTTTCGAATTTTAAGAAAAATTCCTAAAACCGATGCTTTCGTTCTCATCTTAGTTTCTGGAATAACAGTAGTTACCCACAACCTTGCCCTTGCCGTAATAAGCGGGGTCATCGTTTCGGCCCTTGGGTTTGCTTGGAAATCGGCTCATCACATTCATCGCGAATCTGAAACTCTTAAGGATGGAGCCAAAGTCTATCATTTATCAGGCCCTCTGTTCTTTGGTTCAGTCACCGATTTCAACCTCGGTTTCAACCCGGCAGATGATCCAGATTGCGTAGTTATCGACATGAAAGATTCCCGAGTCTGGGACCATTCTGGACTTGAAGCCCTTCATAAATTAGGGGAACGCTACCTCAATGCAGGAAAGAAACTAAAAGTTCAACACATCAGTCGAAACTGCCAGGAGCTTTTGAGAAAGGCTGGAAGCATGGTCGATATCGCCGTACTCCCGGATGATCCGAATTATCAGGTCGCCCAAATCAAACTACCTGAGGAGTCTGCAGATGCCTCATAAATATTGAAACTACTCCTTTTTCCGATCCGCTTTATCCTTGCCCCTGTTTAAATATTTTAATGAATCTTATTTTTTAACTTCTGAACCGCCCACTCTTTTCAACCCCAAAGTAATGCATTATGACCGTTCTGAATAAATCCAAAGTCGCCGTTGGCGTAGTTCCCACCCATTTAAAATTCGTTGGAGCCCTTGTGCCCGATGACAACGGCAAACTTCCACGCACTCGGTCGGGCATTCTCAAAGTGGTTTCAGGCATGCGGGCGATTTGTAAATCTTCTCCCGTTAAACTCAAATGTGTTCAAGTCCCTCTTTTCCCAGGTGCCGACTCTCAAGACCTGCAGGATTTATTCAAAGGAATGAAAGCCCTCAAACTTGAAGTCCATCTCATTATGATGGTGGGCGGGGCAAATCCAATCAATCCCAAGGATGAAGATGCAGTGGTAGATATGCTCTGTTCCGGATTGGCCGTGGCTAAGAAATATCGGGTTAAACATGTTTCCTCTACCTCCTATGAGGAATGGTTATCAGGCAAACCCCTGAAGGGCAAAGCCTATGCCAATGCGGTTCAACAGGTAGTCAAACTTCATGCCCGTTGTTACAAAGAAGCTGGGCTGGAGAAAAGCCCAGTGCAGGCATGGCATCTCGAATTCTTACGGGGTGGAGAATTTCAAAACTTCACCAATGCCGCCAAAGCTGCTGAGGTGGTCAAAGCGATCAACAAAAAGATACGAAAAAAATTCTTCAAAGTCATGATTGACGCAGCTCATTGTGGAGACTCCGATCTTTCCATGGCAGAGAACGAGGCGGTGATTAAGGATCTGGCAAAAGCCGATGCATTGGGTATCTTCCACGCATCTGCAAAAACCACCCGGGGTTGCCTCTCAACCGATGACGGTTGGATTGCCGCTCTCTTAAATGCATGTGCATCTACCGGTAAACTAGAACATGTTTTCATCGAACTTTTTCATCATCAAGATGCTGCCCTCGAACCCTTGCGCAAATTGGTTAAAGGGCATGGGGTTGATACCACCGATGGACGAACCTATGACCGAACCGTAGTCGACGGAATCATCGACATTACTCACCGACTTAATAACCTCAAGGCCCGCAAGGTTCTGAAGTAAAAGACTACTGCTCCTCTTATGGAGCCTAAAAACCATGAAGCGTTACAGTCTCTCCTTGGTGACAAAATTCACCTGCTTACTTTTTGCTGTTCTGCCCCTTGTTGGAGCGAAGAAACAACAGGATCCGTTTGTCCACCCATTTGCCAATCCCGCACACAATCCTGAACTCCCCCAGGTTCTTATCATTGGGGATTCAATATCTATTGCTTACACACCGGCTGTTCGAACCCTTCTCAAGGGCGATGCCCAAGTCCACCGTCCAACTACCAACTGCAAATGGTCATCATTTGGGGATCAGGAAATTGATAAATGGTTAGGGTCGAAGAAGTGGGATGTTATCCACTTTAATTTTGGTCTATGGGACTGGTATGGTTGGAAACAAAAAGAAAAAGCTACTCCCCAATCCTATGCCCAGAATCTGCAAAGAATTGTAAAGAAACTCCGTAAGACAGGAGCCCGTCTGATTTTCGGATCGACCACACCTCCCTGCCTCAAAAAAGAAAAGTCCTCCAAGGTTTTGGTTTCAATCGAAACCGCTCAATCCTTCAACCGATTGGCAAAAGAAGTTATGGAAAAGAACGAGGTAACTTTTAACGACTTATTTGCGACTATCGGAGATAATCGTTCCTCCTATCAAAGAGCAGATAACGATGTACATTACACCAAAGAAGGCACAAATGTGTTGGCCAATGCCGTAGCTTTGGCCATTCGGGATGCACTTCCGAAGGATAAAGAGAGCCTCACCAAGAAGTCTGTATTATTTATCGCTGGAAACACCAAGCACAGGCATGGATTTCATGAATACAAGGCTGGATCGATTCTTCTTGCCGATGCATTAAATGGGAGCGGTCTGCCCATTGAGGCCAAGGTTCATTGGTATGGATGGCCAGAGGATGAATCTATCTTTGATGGAGTAGATGCCTGCATCATCTACGCAGATGGAGGCGGAGAGTTTGGTGAGAAGTACGCCTTTCTACAACAAAAGGTCAAAGGGGGCATGGGAATTATGTTCATGCACTATGGGGTGCATCCGACCAAGGAAGTGGGCGAAAAATACTACAACCAATGGATCGGTGGATTTTACGATGATGAATTTTCCGTCAACCCAAGCTGGATCGCAGAGATGACTCCCAAAGCGGGTCATCCTGTCTCCCGTGGCCTTTCCAAGCCCATCCGTGCCTACGATGAATTTTATTACAACCTAAACTTGGATAAATCCTGCAACTATTGCTACCCGCTGGCTACCGCTACTCCAACCAAGCAAAATGTAATACGCTATGGCAGCAGCAAGTTTTGGAACCGGCAGGCGGAAGAATTACTGGGAACTCCTCAGGCACTGCTCTGGTGCAGAGATCCTAAAACTGGTGCCCGAGGCGCGGGTTTTGTCGGTGGGCATTACCACAGAAACTGGGCAATTGATGATTACCGCACTTTAATTCTCAACACGATTGCCTGGGTTGCCCGCGTGGAAGTGCCCAAAGGTGGCGTGCCCTCCGACCCGATCTCCCTCAAAAAGCTCAATGAAAATTTAAACCGTCCGGACAATCCCGAAATCGTGGAACTTCCTACCTCCGATCTCCTCGAGCAGGAGCCTGCAAAACTTCCCCTGCTCGGGCCTGACGGGCGTATGGCTCCTCGCAAAAAGAAAAAATAGTTACTATCGATCGCCATTCTTAAATTCCTTTTTTTGTTTCAGAATGTTGAATTATACTTGGGCACAAGTGCGGAATCGATAGTATGGGAATTATGAAAACATTCTTTGCTTTAATAGCTCTTGGTCTATCCGGAGCTTTTCTTCACGCCGATCAAAAGATTACTGTTACCGGTAATGACTTAATGCAATTTGACATCAAGGAATTCACTGTCTCTACAGGTGAAAATGTGGAACTTGAATTCAAAAACATCGGAAAGATGCCCAAAATCGCCATGGGTCATAACCTTGTAATCTTAAAGGAAGGTATAAGCGCTTTAAAATTTGGTCAGAAAATTATGGGCATGGGTGCAAGTGCCACCAACCCCATTCCTGAAGCAAGTAAAGAAGAGGTCTTAGCTGCTACTAAACTTCTTGGTCCTGACGAGAGTGATACAATTACTTTCACTGCCCCTAAACCAGGTGTGTATCAATATCTTTGTAGTTTCCCCGGTCACTTCGCAATGATGCGTGGAACCATGACGGTAAAATAATTTACATCCTATTTCTTCACTAAAACGCCGGGGCAGATGTCCCGGCGTTTTTTTTTACTTGAGATCGGAGAGTTCTTCCTCAGTCCATGGCAGTAAACGCTCAGTACTTAAGCGATAGTTAGCAATTTCTTGAGCACTCACCGAACCTGATCGATTACCCCAAGCATTTTTAACATAGGTTAAGACATCAGCAAGTTGATCATCTTTCATATATCCATGAGGTGGCATAATGGGAGGTATATTTTCGGCGAGTTTTCCATTTACCCTGATGGGCCCAGACAAACCATGAACAGCCACTCCAATCAAACGTGGCAACGAACCGTTAACCCAGTCACTTTTAGCCAATGTGGGGGCCATGTTCGCTAAACCCTTGCCATGAGCTTGGTGGCAAGCCCCGCAACTATTGCCATACAAATCGCGCCCTTTTTTGTAAGAACTATATAATTCCTTATCCCGCTTTACCCACTCCGCAGGTTTATCCACATAGTTCGCAATCATTCGCTTAGGGTATCCAGACTCAACAACTTTGGAGGCATAGGAAACCAGGGCATGGGGAAAGTCCTCGCTTTGCGATATTTTTTGAGCATCTGCTAGGTTGACCTGAGGAAACACCCCCCCGTGCTCCATTGTGTCTCCTGCGGTGCGTAAACCAGTCATGGCTACAAACCAATTAGAATCCTTGACCGCCAAGTCAGTGGTTATTGCATCCAATTTCTTCAGTCCAACCAAAGTCCATATTGCATGTACCCGAGCAAATGGAGATGCCTTCCTGTTTCTAGCCAATTCCTTAACGGTTGGGACCAAGTCTTGACGGTCTCCTTCCACAATTCGCTTTTGGGAACGCAAACGCCACCAAAGATAAGGATGGGATAATCCAGCAACCAAGTTTTCTGGGCTTGGCTGAGGTTTTTGATCATCTGGTACAATTCGATAAATCCTCCCATGTCCAATATGCTTGTCTAATTCACGCTCTTCAGACTGCCGGCGTAAATAGGAAGTAAGAAAGCGTTTGTGTTGAATAACTCCTCGGTGGAAATCGACCACATAAAGGCAACCATCCGGACCAATAGTTCCATTGACTGGCCTAAAACGTTCATCGGTACTGGAAAGAAATTCTCGTTTTTCCCAAATGGGATCCGCGTAAGTTTGGTGCCGATACCCTTCGGTATATGGAAAAGGTTTAGCAGGGATAAAAGCACCCACAGTATTGGTACCTGGAGACATCGAAAAAACCGCTCCTTCCCAGGCATCTCCAAATGCACCATGACTGTGCACCGCAAGACCACTTATGGTGGTAACGCGGGCCACTCTACCGTCCTCCCTCAAGGAACCAGGCTTATAATTACGGTTTAGGGCGGTATTTGGGCGAATGGCAAAGACTTCTTTGGTTGGTGGTCCGATTGTCTTTTTCTTCATCGGCCAAGCGTGGTCATAAATACCCCAGTCTCCCAAAAACCATACACTATTACTGTTGTAAAATAATTTACCGTAGGCATCTGTTGCCATCCCCCACTGCCCTCTCGGACTGGCAGGTGCTTCGATTAACTTCCCCGAACTCCAAGAAACCTTGCGGGAGGATTTCGAATTGTACATCCAATTATCCAAGGCATAGGAAAGGCCATTCTCGGCATGTTCGATATTATCAAATGCAGAAGTCGCAAAATCCATTAATTTAGATTTCTTGTCACAGCGCAGATCACCATCTAAATCCTCACAAAACCAAATAGCTCCGGACTCCACAACCAGAACACCTCCCTCTACGAAGGAAAGGCTGCGTGCATTGATCATGTCTTCCAAAAATGCAGTCGATCGATCCATCTTTCCATCCTTATTGGTGTCTTCTAGAACCATGATCCGACTTTTTCTTTCGTTTTCGCCAGTGCCATCCAAGTCCTTCATGTAAGTACGAAATTCACAAACCCACATTCTTCCCTGATCATCCCAATCAATAAAGACAGGATCTTTAATCATGGGTTCGCTCGCCACTAATTCAACCTTGAAACCGGGAGCCACTTTCATCATCGACAAGGATTCCTCGGGAGAATGCAAAGGTACAACCCCTGGAGTCCACTTCCTCCAATTCAAGGAGTCTAACAGGTGCGGGCTCTTTTCTTTTTTATCGCCCTCCTGGGCATTCATAAATCCCGTAATCAAGGAGAAAAGTGTAAAAAGTAAAAATAAGAATTTCATGATTATCTATCTGTCTATTTGAATTACCCCTCCAAACAACTCGATTGTCACTTGTAAAGCAACTCGATTAATTCGTATCAAAAGTTTATTATTTATTGCCATTAATAAAACAATCAGGGAAGCAATTATTATGAAATCTCGAATTTTATTTATAATTACCGCGTTGCTACCTTCTTTATTTTTAGAAGCAGAGCCAGAATCAAAAGAACTATTTGGAAAAAACTTCTCCCATTTGGATCATCTCTCGACCGGACAATGGTGGAAGCGTGCTAGACCTCCAGAAGTACCTTCCAAAAAAGGAAAACCTCCCAAACGAATTATTGAATTAAAAGTTCCGCGTGACGAGGTAGTTGCCTTTGCTTTGTATACCCAAGACCTTGGAACTCTAAAATTAACGGGCCAATTATACCCCCTTATGCCAGATGAAACCCGTACCGTCAGACTAGAGATTAAACAGGGTACAACATGGAAAGAAATTTCCAGGGTTCAGATCACCTACCCTGGCTGGAGTGCTCACTTTCGTATTAAAAACTGGGATTCGTCCAAGGACACTCCCTATCGGGTAAGGCATGGGAAACGAGCGTCTTTTAATGGAACGATCCGAAAGAATCCGACCGACCAGGAGACCATTGTTGTTGGAAACTTATCTTGTAATTCCAGCCGTACTAAAGGCCCAAGGCCCCAAATTATTGAAAACCTTAAATTAATTGATCCAGACGTATTATTCTTTGCTGGGGACCAGACTTATCACCATACCGAGCACACCGCCGGATGGCTTGAATTTGGTCTGCAGTTTAGAGAGTTAATGAAAGACCGGCCCACCATCACCATTCCTGATGATCATGACGTTGGGCAAGCTAATCTTTGGGGCGAATCGGGCATACAAGCAACATCACACGAGGGAAATAGCGGTGGTTACTTCTACCCCATCCCCTATGTCAATATGGTACAACGGCAACAGACTTGGCATCTGCCTGATCCAGTCGACCCAAAAAAGTTAAAAAGGGGACTAGAAGTATACTTTACCAGGTTACGGGTAGGTGGAATTGATTTCGCCATCTTAGAAGACCGGAAGTTTAAAAGCGGGCCGTCTGGAAAAATATCTTCCATGGGACCCCGACCCGATCATATCAATGATCCATCCTATGATCGCAACGCGGTTAACCTGGACGATCTTGTACTGCTCGGCGATCGCCAGTTGAAATTTATTTCCACATGGAGCCAGGACTGGGAAGGTGCCGAAATGAAAGCAGCCCTATCTGCGACAGCGTTTTGCGGAGCGGTACATATTCATGGCCATCCGAATAATCGATTGCTTGCCGACTTGGACAGTAACGCCTGGCCCCAAAAAGGGAGAAACAAAGCACTTCGGGAATTACGAAAAGCATGGGCTCCACATTTATGCGGGGATCAACACCTCGCAGTATTAGTTCAACATGGAGTTGAATCTTATCGGGATGGACCCTTTGCTTTTACAAGTCCAGCTATTGTGAACACCATCTACGGAAGATGGTGGAAACCAGAGGACGAAAAGCCCGGCTTGCGTCCAATTTCCGACTCCCCCCTTCCCTGGACTGGTGACTTTGAGGATGGCTTGGGCAATAAGATAACTATGCACGCTTATGCCAATCCCGAAAATCGTCAAAACGAGTTAAAAAGAGCCGATGGTTTTGGAGTGGCCCGTTTCAATAAAAGAAATAGGACCATAACTTTTGAATGTTGGCCCCGTTTTGCCAAGGTAACTGACGGGGACAAAGCACAATTTGCCGGCTGGCCAGTTACGGTAAAAATGGCTGATAATGATGGAAGGGAAATCATGGGTTGGTTGCCAAAGCTCGTATTTTCCAAGAAAAATCAAGTGGTTCAAATTAAGAACTTAAAGACTAAGGAAATCCTCTACACCGTTCGAATAAATGGAAACACTTTTCAACCCAAAGTGTACTCCATGGATCCGCACGAGGTACGACTTGGTAAAAACGGCCCTGAAACCCAGTTCTTAACAAGTTGTAATCCTGTTAAAGACCCAGCCAAAGCAAAAGTGCTTTCTGTTAATCTCTAATTAATCCCCGTGCTTAAGAGACTTGGATACCCCACGATTCCTACGGGTGGACTCAAGGTAGGCAATAAGGTCACGCAGATCAGGAGTTGATAAGACTTGCCCCATTGGTGGCATAGCAGAAATAGGAGGTGAAAGTTGGGAAACTTCTTTGCGGGCGAAAGTTAAATCCTTCCCATCCATAGTGATTAGTTTGACCTCTTTCTTATTTTCATTTGCCAGTCTCCCAGAATAAGCCTCTCCATTTTTAAGAATAACTGTGGAAAGACCATAACCGGGTGTAATCTCTGCACTTGGGGTTACAATCGACTCCAACAATTTTCCACGACCAAGGCGTTTTCCGACAAGGCTTAAATCCGGGCCCTGTTCTCCTCCTTTTCCATTTATTTTATGACATTGCATGCAGGCACCCTGCCCTTGAAAGATTGCCTCTCCAAGGCTTGGATCTCCACCGCTTAAAGCAAGGTTATACATATTATTTTGGTTGGAGGAAAAACTGTTCACTATCGATCGAACCTTAAGATCATTGGACTGTTTGATGGCCTCGTAAAGGTCGAGCCAGACACTTCGATCAATACCATTCTTTCCTGATCGGGTTTTCCAAAATTCCACCAGACGCTCGGGGTATCTTTCTCCAATGCTAATAATTGCCTGTTTTGCTAATTCAGGTACACCTTGTAGACGCACTGCTTTTTCAGCCTCTGTAATGGACTCTTCAAGGTTGCGTGAGTAGGCTTCTCCCAATGCAAGAGCACGTAACCTAGTATCCGAATCTTTTAACAGTTGTAAAAGCAAGCTATTGCTAATTCCACCTTCAGCTTCAAGAAGACGACTAAAAAAGGCGACACGCAGCTTACTGGAAAGCCCTTTGTTAAGAACCTGATTCTGCAAGTCATTAAGATTTAATTCGATTCCCAGAACAGCAGAAACTTCTGTTGCCAGTGTGAGAAAGTCTGTTCTCTTTTCCTTTTCAAGGTAGCTCTGATAGCGGGAGGCATGCTTGCCAGACAATGCACGGGAATTCTCGCGTGGATGGGAAGAAGGACGAAATGAACCAAGAATTGGGTCCATACTTGGGTATTCATCCCATTGCTCTAAAGCACGAAAAGCCAAGTTCTGGACTTTACTATCAAGAGAAGAATCCATGGCCATATCCAATACCCTTGCAAAACCATCGGCAGTGCCCCACCGGGCAGCAGCCACCAAAAGGCGGGATTGAATAAAAACAGGCAAGCCCTTGTAGCTTACCTGAAGCAGGCGTGCACCCACCGATTCGTCCACCACCGATGTATCATACAGAGCACGAATTGACTCTGTTCTAACAAGCCTACTTGAATCATTAAGAAACTCAGCTACACCCGGATGCTCCTTTTTACGAAGAATAATTACTCCCAGCAGGCGCACCTCAGAAGATGAATGCTCGGACCAGGATAACGCCTGTTCCACTGTGACAATTCGATCAAAGGCGGAAAGGATCGCATGTCGTAATGTAATATCAAATGAAGCACCTTTATTTCGCTCGGTAGTTTGGATGAGTGCCTGAATCACCTCCTTATCCCCAACTGGAGATAATCGACCTAAGGCGATCGCACACAAAGATACTACTCTCGGCGAGGGATCTTTGAGGCCAGCAATCAAAGAGGCACGCGCTTCGTTTATCTTAATATCTCCACAGGTTCGAGCAGCATTAGCACGAAGCTCAGTTATTGGATGAACCAGGCTTTCGATTAAATATTCCTTGGCATTCTCATTGCCTGAGCGGGCGAGTTGGCCCAGCCCCCAAACAGCATGCAATGGAGCAAGCTCTCCAACCTTGGCCTTTGATAAAATATGGGCGAATAATGAGACTGCTGCATCAGCACCTTTCTGTACGATTGCAAATTGGGCTTCCTGCCGCACCCTTTGATCAGAATGCCTTAGAAGACTACTCAGCTCACTCAAAGTTCGATGAGGAAACCCTTCTTTAACGAGCTGAGCAACTTCTCTTCCTGCCTCTAAAAAAACGGAATCCAACGGTTCTGCAACCTGGACACTTCCCTTATCATCTGGCCCCCAACCCGCTCCATATTCAACAAAGAAAACACGCCCATCATAACCAAGCTCTACATCTGATGCATTCAGGGAGGAGAGGAATGGAGTAACCTCGCCCACCATAAAGCCTGCCCCCCTCGCCTCTATGGGAATCGTTAGCACATTGGACCTCGTGGGCGAACCGCGATAATTACACATTAAAAACTTTCCCCGTAATTCAGGGGGAACAGCAGGACCAGTCATAAGAACCACACCCGATGGCCCATTACCCACATGGCCAATCGGCGGGTAAATCCATTGGGGAGCCGACTCACTGTACAAATCAAAAGATCCCTCTCCCACCCAAGTCGCCTGCCAAAGGCGAAAATTTCCCCAGTCCAATTTATTGGCATGTTGGTGGTGTGACTGGTAATCCGCAGTCCATCCCGAATCGGTGTTATCCATTACATAGACCACCCGTGCACGATCGCCAAAGTCTCCGGTGTTATCAAAAGTAAAGAGGTTTCCTAAATCATCGAAAGCAATCTCCTGTGGGTTACGCAACCCATGAGCATAGACCTCAAAATTCGAACCGTCATCATCACACCGAAAGACAGCTCCTCGTTGGGGGGCGGATTTTCGAATGCCTGCATCATCAACCACACTGTAACCGCGATCTCCAACCGAGAAATACAGACGACCATCAGGCCCGCGAATTACCCCATGTAAATCATGTCCTTTAAAACAAGCCCGCACCCCAAATCCCTCAACCAAGCGGTCATGTTGCTCTGCATGACCGTCATCATCCCCATCGGTCAATTTCCGCAAAGCTGGAATACAGGTGTAGTAAACCGCATCTCTTTCAGCCAAGAGTGAGAAGCCTATCCCATCAAGGGTTTCTTTACATCGGCCATCAAAAACTGTACCCAAGTCGGGCACCCCGTTTCCATCTTCATCCACAAAACGCAAAACCCGGTCGGGTGTACCCGTGTACCATGACATTTCAACCTTGTCTTGATTACGTCGGTAGCTAGCCAAACGGTCCTCGACCGTTTTCAAATGATAATCCTCCAAAGTAACCCAATCGGCACCCCTCGTATCAGGTACCCCTTTTGCCATTCTTCTCGCCTCGTTAATAAAGGCACGCCCTAGGGGATCAAAATCAATCGAAGCAGGCCCATTCATTTTAGGATGAGCCAACCAGGTATTTCCCTTATATGCTGGATGCAACTCGCCTCCTTTAAAAGGCCCCAATTTATTAGATAAATCTGAAAACTCAGGGCGCAAATCTCCCACAAGGTTCGTGGTAAAAATAATGAAAATAATAAATAGGGCCTTAAATAAACAAAACTGCATATTTTAATCCTATTTATTGAGTTTATCTCAGCAAGTTAAAGACGACTTAATCTAGAAAAGCGTAAAGTTTTCTGACCAATTCCGATGGTTGACCAGATCTGTTTCGTGCCTCATTTTAAGACGATTATATGATAAGCGAAGAATCCAACCCCTACCTCGGGTATGCCCGCTCCTTCCAAGCACTTATGGATGAAGGCAGGAACCTTCCTTATGGCGGCTTCCAGCCTTCAGTGGATTCCAAGATTGAGTGTAAGGGCCCTGTGGTTCTAGTTCTTTCCCCCCATCCTGATGATGAGTGTATTATTGGTGGACTTCCTCTTCGACTCAAGAGGGAGGGCGGTATGCAAGTGTTCAATGTCGCAATTACTCAGGGAAGCAATCAGGCAAGAAAACAAGAAAGACTAGCCGAATTACAGGGTGCCTGTAATTGGATTGGTTTTGAGCTCATACAAACTGGGGAAAATGGATTGGATCGAATACGACCGGAAACTGCCAACGAGGCTCCCAACCACTGGTCTAATTCGGTAGGTATTCTCACAGAAATTTTCCTCAAGCATCAACCCGTGGCTATCTTCGTTCCTCACGCCAGAGATTGGAACCAGACCCATCTCGGTACTCACCTTCTGGCAATCGATGCTTTAAAAAAAGCCAAAGGGTTGTCTCCTCTTATTATTGAAACGGAATACTGGGGACAAATGCCTCATCCTAACCTGATGGTTGAAAATACAGTGGAAGAAGTTGCCGATTTGCTTGGTGCCCTGTCACATCATCGTGGAGAACTCGAGCGCAACCCTTTTCACCTTCGACTGCCCGCGTGGATGCAGGACAATGTCCGCCGGGGTGCTGAAGTGGTGGGCGGACAAGGAGGAGACGCTCCAGACTTTGGCTTTGCCACCCTCTATCGCGTGAATCGGTGGGAAGATGAAAAGCTTACACCTGCCTGGTCGGGCGGAAAAATGCTTGGTTCCAGCGAATGCTCAAAACAATCCCTGCTCTAGGCTTAAGGTCTTATTTCTCCTTAGAAGAGGCTCAAAACTGGGCCTCTAGCGAAACACCAAAATGAAAAAAGTCCTTGAGGGAAATATCGCCCTCAAAAGAAAGGTCACGATTAATGGCCCGGGATTGGGCCCCGTGAAAAACCAAACCAAGACCATCACTCAATGATCTTCGTCCATTTGCATTGAGTGAGATGTGATTCCATCCATCATGTCCGTCGCTAACAAAATCTTGGTTCCAACCGAGTGCTGTTCCGAAACTCGATTCCCATAAATCAGAAATCTCAACGGATTTAGAGGTAGTCCATTCAAAGAAGCTTCCCTTTGTATCAACGGAATAAACCATGTCAAGTCCGCTGGCCAAACCAAAAGGTAAAGCATCATATGAAAAACCTGTACCCCATTCTGAATCAGAAATTTCCTCAACCGGAAAGTGCAAATGAGTGTATGAAATATAGTACTCCATATTTTCAGTTCTTTGAATTACTCCCAGTCCAAAGTGAAGCTCGCGATAATCATTGCTAGAGGAACGACCATACCATAGCCCTCCAAAAAAGTGGTCGTAAGATGCCTCCACACTACTCGACCAAAGCGACCCACCATCTAGGGAGTCCCGACCTTCAAGTGCATAGCGGCTCTCCCAACCACCATGGGCATGAATATCAATAACATCATGAAGGTGAAGCATTTGGAAAGGCTTGGACGCCTCCCCTTCATGAGCAAAAACCGAAGTTAATAAAATAGAGTATAGGGTAACAGGAAAAAATACCTTCATAAGATACATGAAAAAATCATCCACATTTTTTGGATGGATAAAGGCCTTATCGCAATACTTTTGCACTAAAAAATAGGAAAAAAAAAGACCGATGGAAGGAACCCATCGGTCTTTTATGGTGAAAATAGAAAAGGTTTTATTTTAGATCGAAACGATCTAAATTCATTACCTTTGTCCATGCGGCAATAAAGTCGTGCACAAACTTCTCTTTAGAGTCTGAACATGCATAAACCTCGGCATAAGCACGTAAACGGGAGTTCGATCCAAAAATCAAATCTGCCCGAGTTGCCGTCCACTTGACATCGCCAGAGTTACGATCAATCCCTTCAAACTCTTCAGCCTCCTCATTTACTGGTGACCACTTGGTGGCCATATCGAGTAAGTTAAGGAAGAAGTCATTAGTTAATGCACCAGGGCTTTGGGTAAACACACCATGCTTAGATTGACTATGATTGGCCCCAAGTACACGCAGACCACCGATAAGGGCAGTCAACTCGGAACCAGTCAGGGTGAGTAATTGAGCACGATCGATAAGCAAAGCTTCCGTAGAAACACTATATCTTTTCTTAGCAAAATTACGGAATCCATCAACCATCGGCTCCATTACCTCGAACGAATCGATATCGGTTTGCTCCTGCGAAGCATCCATTCGACCGGGAGTGAAAGGAACGGTGATTTCAACGCCCCCCTGTTTCGCGGCTGCTTCCACAGCAGCTCCTCCACCTAGTACAATTAAGTCAGCTAAAGATACTTGCTTACCAGCGGAACTGAATTCACTTTGGATCGCTTCCAATCGCTCTAAAACCTTCGCTAACTGAGTTGGTTGGTTGACCTCCCAGTCCTTTTGAGGAGCTAGGCGGACACGAGATCCATTAGCTCCACCTCTCATATCGGAACCCCGGTAAGTAGATGCAGATGCCCAGGCCACGGAGACCAGTTCCGCGGTGGTCAGACCGGACTCAAGAATCTTTGCCTTAAGTGCAGAGATATCCGCAGGGTCAATTAAATCGTGATCACAGGCAGGTATGGGATCCTGCCAAATTAATTCTTCAGCAGGAACATCTGGCCCAAGATAACGGGACTTTGGCCCCATATCTCGGTGCGTAAGCTTGAACCAGGCACGGGCAAATGCATCGGCATATTTATCTGGATTCTCTAAGAAGCTACGGGAGATTTTTTCATATGCCGGATCCATGCGCATCGACAAGTCAGTGGTTAGCATCGTCGGTTTGCGCATTTTTCCGGGATCAAAGGCATCAGGTATAGTTTCTGGAGCATCCTTGGCCACCCATTGTTTAGCCCCTGCAGGGCTGGTGGTTAGTTCCCACTCATAATTAAAAAGATTTTCCAAATAATTGATTCCCCACTTGGTGGGAGTATTTGTCCAGGTAACTTCCGGTCCCGCAGTAATCGCATCCGAACCACTGCCCGATCCATAACCGCTGGTCCATCCAAATCCCTGCTCCTCAATATTGGCGGCTTCAGGCTCAGGTCCGACATGAGATGCATCTCCTGCTCCGTGCGTTTTACCAAAAGTGTGACCACCTGCAATAAGGGCCACGGTTTCTTCATCATTCATCGCCATCCGGCCAAAAGTTTCTCGGATATCGTGAGCAGCAGCGAGTGGGTCCGGGTTACCGTTGGGTCCTTCTGGGTTAACGTAAATCAAGCCCATCTGTACGGCGGCAAGTGGATTTTCCAGGTCGCGCTCCCCCGTGTAACGCTTGTCGTCCAACCATGTACCCTCAGCGCCCCAATAAATATCGTCCTCAGTCTCCCAAATATCAGGTCGGCCACCACCGAAACCAAAAGTCTTAAATCCCATAGATTCAAGGGCCACATTGCCAGTAAGAATAAAAAGGTCGGCCCAGGAAATTTTCCTTCCGTACTTTTGCTTGATTGGCCAAAGGAGCCGGCGGGCTTTGTCAAGGTTACCGTTATCAGGCCAACTATTAAGCGGTGCAAATCTTTGAGCTCCCGTACCTCCCCCTCCGCGACCATCTGCGGTACGATAGGTACCAGCGGCATGCCAAGCCATACGAACAAAGAAGGGGCCATAATGTCCAAAATCGGCCGGCCACCAATCTTGTGAATCCGTCATCAAAGAAACTAGGTCATTTTTTAAGCCTTCATAGTCCAGGCTTTTAAACTCTTCACGATACTCAAAATTATCTCCCATAGGATTGGATGGGGCATCGTGCTGGTGTAAAATATCGACCTTCAATTGATTGGGCCACCAATCTTGATTGGAAGTACCTCCGCCAGCGGCGTTCTCAACCGGACATTTCTCTATGGTTGTTACAGGTGCTTGTTTACCATGGCCAAAAGGGCATCCGCCCCCTGATTGCGATGAATTTTCTGTGTTCATAAATAGATGGGTTTAGGTTACAAATTAAGATTCCATTTCTACACAATAACAATGTTTTGGCAAGCCCCTGAGAAAGGCAAGTTATCCGCAGGGCGAAGAAATTAGGCCCGGGTTCTTGAATTAATTTAAAACTATTTCAAGCCAGATAATACCTGGCCGAGAGAATCCTTGGCATCACCAAATAACATCCGGCAATTTTCCTTATAATAGAGTGGGTTTTCAACCCCAGAATATCCGGTAGCCATACTTCTCTTGAGGGCTATAACCGTCTTTGCCTTCCAAGCTTCAATCACGGGCATTCCTGCAATCGGGCTATTCTCCTCTTCCAGTGCCGAAGGATTGACGATATCGTTAGCACCTACGACCATCAAAATATCGACCTCAGGCAATTCGTCATTCACCTCGTCCATTTCAAATACAATATCATAAGGGACATTTGCTTCTGCCAATAATACATTCATATGCCCCGGCAGACGGCCCGCCACGGGATGAATCGCAAAGCGAACATTCACATCCTTCTCGCGTAAAGTCTCAGTGATTTCCTTGACCACATGCTGTGCCTGGGCAACAGCCATTCCATACCCTGGAACTATCATGACTTCAGCTGAATCCTTTAACTCCTCAGCCACTTCAGAGGCACTTGTCTCCGTGATCGAACCTTCGATCTCACTGCTTGCCCCACCACCACCGGAACCCGTACCAAAGCCACCAAAGATTACATTAACCAAGCTACGGTTCATCGCATTACACATGATGTAACTTAGGATTGCTCCACTACTTCCCACCAACGCACCGGTAATGATAAGCAAGTCATTCTTGAGCATGAACCCAGCTGCGGCTGCGGCCCACCCCGAATAACTGTTGAGCATGGAAACCACCACAGGCATATCTGCACCTCCGATCGCTACGATCAAATGCACCCCAAGCACGAGAGAGATGGCGATGATAATGAGCAGTGTGATAAGTGCGGCATCATGCCCCTGACCAAGGAACTGTGCACCCATGTAGATGGATGCCCCAACCATGCCAAGGTTCAAAAAGTGTCGAAAAGGAAGCAGGATAGGTTTGCCACTTAGCGAACCTCGTAATTTACCGAATGCTACCACTGAACCTGTAAAGGTCACACCACCAATAAACACACCAAGCAGAATTTCGATCTCATGAATTAGTTTGTCTGTGCCTGCGAGTGATGTGTGAGTAGTATCAAGAAAACTGGCAACCCCGACCAAAACCGCGGCCAAACCGACAAAACTGTGCAGAATCGCGACCAATTCTGGCATCGATGTCATCTCTACGCGTTTTGCCATGACCGCTCCAATGATCGCACCTCCAAGCATGAGAGGAATGAGCAGCTCGAAGTTGGAAACCTTGCCACTCATAAAAGTGGCAAATATCGCCAATGCCATGCCCAGAATTCCGTAGAGATTCCCGCGACGGGCATTTTCTTGTTTGGAAAGCCCTCCCAGGCTCAAAATGAAAAAGATCCCCGATACGAGGTAGGATGTTGTGACTAGTCCTTCGTTCATTACTTGCGAAACATTTTCAGCATGCGCTGGGTTACGAGAAATCCACCCGCCACATTAATGGTGGCGACAAATATGGCCACCCCGGCGAGCCAGGGATTGGCTCCTGCCATAAAGAGCATTCCTCCAATGAGAATAATTCCACTGATTGCGTTGGTTACACTCATTAAAGGAGTATGCAACGAAGGTGTTACATTCCAGACAACCATGTAGCCGACAAAACAGGCGAGTACAAATACGGTAATTTGATCAAGAAACTCACTCGAACCCTTCCATCCAAGTGCAAGTAAACCAACAGCAAGCAGACCGAGAAGAAAACCTCCAGAAAGCAAAGGATTGCTTTTTTTCTCAACTTCTTCTCCTTCTAATTTGGGCTCAGGCATTTTCTTAGGTGCGACAGATGTTTCGACCGCAGGAGGTGGCCAACTTAGTTCCCCCTTGTCCAAAACCAAGGCACCGCGCACCACTTCGTCCTCCTGATTAATTTTAAATTCTTCGGCATTGCCGAGTAACTGTACTAGTTTGACTAAATTATTGCCGTACAATCGACTCGATTGAGTCGGTAATCGAGAGGGAAAATCAGTGTATCCAATAATTGTGACCCCATGGGCAACAGTAACTTCACCACTCACAGTTAATTCACAATTCCCACCACCTTCTGCGGCAAGATCAACAACCACAGATCCGGGCTTCATACTCTTTACCATCTCTTCGGTTATTAATACCGGAGATTTTTTCCCCGGGATCATCGCAGTAGTAATGATAACATCGACCTCTGCCGCCTGCTCGGCAAATAGCTTCATCTCTGCCTCTATAAATTCTTTACTCATCACCTTGGCGTAACCTCCGGACCCAGACCCATCCTCCTCAAAATTCAATTCCAAAAATGAGGCACCCAGGCTTTTCACCTCTTCTTTAACCGCGGGTCGGGTATCAAATGCGCGAACAATCGCTCCCATATTACGGGCAGCTCCGATCGCAGCCAATCCGGCAACTCCTGCTCCAATGATCAAGACTTTAGCAGGCGGAACTTTACCGGCTGCAGTAATTTGCCCGGTAAAAAAACGACCAAAAACATGTGAGGCTTCAACCACCGCTCGATAACCAGCAACATTGGCCATGGAGCTCAAGGCATCCATAGATTGAGCCCGTGAAATACGTGGCACGCAATCCATAGCCAATAAATTGATCTTCCTTTCGCCCAGCTTCTTTAACAGTTCTTCGTTTCTTGCAGGATAAACAAAGCTAACCAGAGTGGCTCCCTCTTTTATCATCCCCACCTCTTCAATGCTTGGAGGAGTCACTTTGAGAACAAGATCGCCCTGCGACCAAACTGTATTGGCATCGTCCACGATACGCGCCCCGGCCTCCTCGTACGCAGAGTTAGAAAGGTTGGCATTCTCTCCAGCTCCTTGTTCAATTACTACCTCGTATCCGAGCTTGGCGAATGCCGCAATATTGTCCGGGGCGATCGCAACTCTCTTTTCTGAGGCTTGAGTTTCCTTAGGTATGGAAATGATCATAATATTAATAAGTTAAAAGGAATTTTTTCGACCATTCATAACCTTTTGGCAAAGATAAAGTTATCTATGCTCTTTTATTTTAAAAAATATGCTCAATTTTGGAATTAACCCAAATTTATCAAAGTTTTGACTACACTGGGCCAGCTCTTTTTCCGACTCGTCATATGGCTGATCTATGTTATAGTGATACTTTGAAATAAATTAATCACGCCTTGGAACAGAGGCTCACAAGTGGATGGTATGGATTCATAGGAGAAGTGAGCAATAGTTCTAATGTGGTATGAACCTAAGCAACCCCTAGAACCTATTACACTTATGAGTGATCAAGAACTCCCTAAAGAGGAGAAAGAAATCGACGGCCCTAAATTCGAAGATTTCGATCTTTTACCTGAAGTCCAACAAGCAGTAGCCCGAGCTGGCTACGAGACTCCATCCCCTATTCAACGCCGGTCGATCCCGCCTATACTCGAAGGACATGATCTATTGGGTGTAGCCCAAACTGGAACCGGTAAAACTGCCGCTTTTGCCTTACCTTTGCTTTCCCGGCTCGACCCAAACCTACGTGCGGTACAAATGCTCTGCCTCGCACCTACTCGAGAACTTGCGATACAAGTAGCTGATGCCATAGACGGCTTCGCAGAAAATATTCCCAACCTGCGAATTGTACCTGTTTACGGAGGTACTGGATACAGTGAGCAAATCCGAGAACTTAAAAGAGGGGCACAAATCGTTGTGGGTACTCCAGGACGCGTCATGGATCATGTGAAGAAAAAATACATGAAACTCGACCAGTTAAAAGCAATGGTGCTCGATGAAGCAGATGAAATGCTAAGCATGGGATTCATCGAAGATATCGAATGGATTTTGGAACAAACTCCAAGCGAACGGCAAACCGCACTTTTTTCAGCCACTATGCCCAAGCCCATCCGCAAGCTGGCGGACAAGCACCTCAACGATCCAGTGGAAATTACCATTGCAGTCAAAAGAGAGAATGCACCTAACATCCGCCAGCGTTTTCTCAAGGTACGACAGCATGAAAAGATCGATATGCTAACCCGCATTCTCGAAATTGAGACTTTTGGAGCCATGCTCATTTTTGCCCGCACCAAAAATGCAACCACCGATATTGCCGAAACACTCATGGCTAAGGGATACCCAGCAGAAGCACTTAATGGGGACATGCCGCAAAACCTTAGAGAGAAAACTGTCGACCGCCTGCGTAAAGGCCACATTAAAGTCCTTGTGGCTACCGATGTTGCCGCCCGTGGACTCGATGTTGATGTCATCACCCATGTGGTTAATTATGACGCCCCTTTTGACCTCGAGTCCTATACCCACAGGATAGGACGTACTGGACGGGCAGGTAGGGAAGGCGATGCCATTCTTTTTGTCACCAACAAGGAGATGAGGATGCTCAATGCAATCGAAAGAACGCTGAAATCCAAATGTGATGAATACACATTTCCAACCTTGGAGGAAATGAACGAGCGAAAACAGAAAGAATTTTTTACCCGCGTGGAAGATGCTCTCACCGTCAAAGATCTATCTGATTACAGACAAGCCATCCAAAAATTCCTCGAAGAAACCGGAAAAGACTCAGTCGATATAGCCGCTGCCCTCGCTTATCTCGATGCCGGCAAGAAACCGTTGCTTTACGATGAAATGCCCACGCCTAAAAGATCCAAGCGTGAAAAAAGAGAGCGAAATGGAAACAGGGATGATCAGTACGTTAGTAACGACGACTTACAAAGTTACCGGGTGGAAGTCGGAGAATACCATGGAGCAGAGAAGCGCGATCTAGTTGGAGCGATTGCCAATGAAATTGGACTGGATACCAAATTTATAGGTAAAATTCGTATGTTTAAGGATTATTCCTTTATCGATCTCCCCAAGGACATGCCCCATGATGTCGTGGAAAAGCTCAAACAAGTTTGGGTTCAAGGACATCAGCTTAATCTCTCGATCGATCGTGGACGACCTCGCCCGGAAGGCAGAGGGAGAAAATTCGGCGGCAAAGGCGGTGGGGGCTTTCGTAAAGGTGGAGGTTTCCGCAAGGGCGGAGGCGGTGGTTACAAAGGCGGCGGAGGTGGCGGAAATTTCCGCAAAAAATCATCCGGAAGATTCGAAAAGTAACTACAACCCACTATAAAACCGGCCTTGCCGGTTAGACTTCCTAACAGTGGACGAATAATTACACGAAAATTTATTCAGAAGTAGCCCAGCGTACACCGTTGCTAATCAGGTCTAAGAACTCCTTGGTTGATACGGTCTCATTGTGGTGACCAATGGTGGTTCCAAACACCTTCCCCTTTCCATATTCGTTCACCCAAACACAAGGCTGTGGCTCAGCGGGTTTGTGCTTAGCTCCATTGTCTCCATAAGCAAGTACCTTTGTGCCTTCAAGAACATCTAAGACATAGTAAAGTTCGCCCTTTGGAGTCCGCCATTTGTTCGGCATGTCTTTGATTGCCGGATGATCAGAAAACTTAGAAACCTTGGTAACATCGAAGGGCACATGAGGACCGTGACCGTGAGAATGTACACCAAGCAACTTATTCCAACTCTTCTCGATCGGTTTTTGGCCTTTTACAAAAATGTGGTAGGAATGCATGGCGCAATGCATGGCAATCGCAGGCACTCCCTCTTCGTGCACTTTGACAATCGAGTCTATGAATGCCTTATCGTCTTCCCTGGCAAAACAATGGTTGTAAAAAACAAAATCATAGCCATCGGCCCATCCTTCCTTACTTAGCTTGGACTTGCTCTCCCGGGGGTCCATATCGTACATAACTGTCCATTTCACCGGTAGGCGCTGGTTGATACCTTCCATGATAACATTTTGCTGGAAACCATAATCATGATGCCCCCCCCCCAGTTACAAGCAAGCCCTTGAGAGGCTTATCTGAATGGTCGTCCGCCCAAAGACCGACGAACGAGGAGAGGAGAAGAATGCTCAAAAACGATGATACTTTCATAAAATTAAAATAGCTAAAGAATCTATTATTGCTTGGTTACCCAGCGCACGGCATTGCCTAAAAGGTCTAGGTATTCCTTGGTGGAAACCGTCGAGTTATGATGACCTATCGTGGTGGAAAAAATTCTTCCCTTCCCGTGCTGATTTACCCAAATGCATGCTTGTGGCTCTAAGGGTTTTTTGTTTTTTCCATTGTCTCCATAAGCAAGCACTGTTGTTCCAGGATAAATTTCTTGTACATTATAAAGCTCTCCTTCTGGAGTACGCCAACCATCAGGCAAATTCTTAATAACTGGGTGGTCCGCATTTTCCTTCACAATATTCACAGTGATAGGCTCTTTAGGGCCATGACCCTTGGAACTGGCACCCAACATTTTTGGCCATGCTTTGAGCTCACCTTCCTTCGCAGGCACATTCCAATGATAAGAGTGCATCGCACAATGCAAGGCGAGTGCAGGTTTTCCTGCTTCATGCACAGCGGTTACTGACTCAATAAACTCTACATCTTTCTCAGAGGCGTAGCAATGATCGTAGACAATATAATCAAACGAATCCGCCCAACCCTTTTTGTTAAGAAAAGCCTTGGACTTCTTCTCGTTCATTTCGTGAAATACATCCCACTCGGTGGGCACTCTGGCATTGATTCCCTCAATGATAATATTCTTCTGCTGCCCATAATCATGGCAACACCCACCAGTAAAAAACAAAGCCTTTAATGCCTGCTTTGTAGATCCAGTTGTTTTCTTTTCTTCCATGTCCACAGCCCAGATATTACGATATCGCACGGGATTGCCATGGTCCTGCAGGCTCAACGGCCCCTTATCACCATGCTCTTTATAAGGGCGGACCGCGTGAGGACCAGCCCATCCCGTTCCACCGGTCAGTTCGACATCATCATGGATCAAGTGCCCGTTATGGATCACGCGGAACTTAGCCCGTCGGGTAACCTTGCCCTGCTCATCAAAAAGTGGACGGGTAAAAGTAATATCGTAAGTCTGCCACTGACCGGGAGCCCGGGAGGCATTGACCATAGGCTTGGCCCGGCCGTAAAGTGCACCACACTGGCCATCGGGATAAGTGGAATTTGCATTTCCCCCAAAAGAATTAAGGACTTGAATCTCATACTTCCCCATGAGAAATACCCCACTATTTCCACTCGCCTGCCCGCTGCCCTTAGCAGAAGTAGGGGTAGCGAACTCAAGATATACCCGGCAGGATCCAAACTCTTTCTTGGAACGAATATACCCTGCACGCGGAGCCGCCACTAATGCACCATCTTCAAACTTCCATTTTGTAGCTTCGCCCTTCATTGAAGTCCAGTTGGACATAGACTTTTGGGAACCATCAAAGAGAATCTCTGCTTCTTGAGGAGCTTTTGCGAAATCAGGATTATATGCCTTAGGTTTTACTATAGGAGGAAAAGGTTCTTTCGTAGGATCGGTCTCATGAACCATTATGCCATTGATAAACATGTAGGTAACCTTTTTTCCATCAATCTCACGCACCTCGGTACGAACTTCCGGGACTTTTGCAAATACTTGAATAGCAAAGAGCGTAGCTTGTATACATGTTATGCATTTTAACATTTTTATCATTTTTACATCATGCCAAAGAAATTTGGTCTAATGCAATCGTTTAAGAATGACATAGTGGCAAAAAATTTTGCAGTGTTTCTTATGATGAATCCAAGTTGATAAACTGGAAAAGCCTAAATTTTCCTGAACTTGCTACAAGCTGAAGCTGATCCATGTGGGGCTCATACTTAGTGAGCATGATCTCATCTGTCCAAAAATATTTTGCCTGATAATCCTTCCTGATTCTTGCAACCGTCTCCCATTTCATTCCATCCCCACTTACCCAAGGCCTTGCATGGATGTAAGGAAACTTATGCCAATAAACCGCATCCATACCACCATCCAAGGAACGGGCTGCACCAATTACTAAACCTCTTTCAAGGCCCTTCATTTTATCCACCAGACCTAACATTTCTTGGTAATTCTCCTTGTGCACGAGATCAAAAGTGTAATACCGCGAAGCTGAACCAGTAACAGAGACTGAAAGTAACCAAGAACAGCCAAACCAAAGGAAAATTGATCCAATGATTATCTTTTCCCATTTCTTTCTTTTTAAACTTTTTAGGAAGAAATGGTGAACACCAATGCAAATAAATATAATCGCTAAAGGAAGTAAGGGGGCTAAAAACCTGCTCTTAAATCCTGGCCAGAAAAGAATAGGCACAAGATAACTGGTTGTAAAAATGAGCACTACTAGCGATCCTTGAATCCTTTGTTTTAAAGTTTGGAAAACACCCATTAAGGCCAAAATAATTCCAGGAAGACTCAACTCAAAAGCAAGAAAGATGATAAATTTTCTCCACACCTTGAGACAATTCACAAAATACAGAATTAAATCGGAGGAAGACCATCCACTCTCAATTCTCCAAAAAATTCCACCCGCTTCGTTTGATAAACTAAGCTTCCCGAAAACACCTCCAAAAAAAACTCCGTTAAGGCTATGTGTTGTCGAGCCAAAGTGTTCCAGCCGAAATAAAATCATCGGCAAAACTGCCACAATGTAGCCAAGGAGCACAAAAGAAACCGCCGAAAGTCTTTTCACAAAACCTTGGTTGTAAACAATTGTACTTACAACAGCACCTGCAACTACGAGAATAAACGCTCCATGGGTACAAAATGCCAAACCACAACATACCCCAGATAAAAGAAGGTTCGCTCGGCTTTTATGTTTGTCCCGAATATGAAGCCATAATGTAGCCAGGGTAAAAACCGTGCCTAAGGTATATTGGCTGCCATTTCCTGCAAAATCGATAAGCATGGGGGAAAGGCCAACCATGGAGACGCCCAAAACAACGAAACCGCCTCCCAATGCATTGAGAATTTTAAAACAGACAAAAAGCAAAATGCATTGGGAAAAGAGGCTCAGACACTGAAGAACTAGATAGGTGTTGCTGGTTCCAAAAACCTTGGCTCCAAGCCCGGCCATAAAGGACCAAAGCGGAGGATGTTGTGACTGAGGGGTCTTTAAATCTCCCCAAGTAGTTTTAAGAGAGTAATCCCACTTCATAGGATAATTCAATTCACCACTTTCAGCATATTCTCGAGCTGTCAGGGCAAATAAATTAACATCTCCAAGCAACCGGTCGTTCCACCATAGAGAAGAAACTCGTAGCAGAACACTCAGGAATAATATACCCCAGAACCAAAGGGGATAACCGTAATAAAGTTGGGTAAACTTTCTCCTCATAAGAACCAACAGGAGAATCAAAGGCCGAGATCAATAATAGGGCTGTAGGAAGAAAAATACCACCGGACCGGTGACTGCGACATAAAGCCAGACGGGGAAGACACGCTTGGCCAGTTTACGATGCCTGGTGAAATGGTTGGTGAATGCTTGTACAAAAGTAAGCAGGATAAAAGGGAAGCTCAGCGCAGCTAGTCCAATATGTGAGATTAAGATGAATAAATAATAGGGCCTGGTTCCACTAACCGCTTCTCTTTCCTCTGCGGTTAAGAGCCCGTCTTGGTTGGCATCGCCAAAGAGGGTTGCTGGTGTGGTGATATGGTAGACCACATAAGAAAGTAGAAAGACAAAAGAACAGGCAAACGCGGCATAGATCATTTTTCGGTGCAAGGCTACTTTCCCCGCCTTGATCGCCCACAGAGCCAGGATCAGAAAGACAGCAGCCCCCAAATTGAGAAGGGCATGAAATCCAGGCAGATAACTCAATTCCACTCCTTCGGGAAGAGGAAACTTAATCCGTTGCATCATCACCACTAAACCAAGAACTGCGGCAGATATCACCCATGCCAAACGATTCAGTTTCTTCGCTAATGCCTCATCACCCGAACGGGCACGAAATTCTTCAATTTCATTCATAAATCAAACTCTAACTGAACATCCGCAAAAGAAAAGCTCAAGAGAACAAAGTTTCCCCTCAAAGACAGGGGCAATAAAAAGGCCGATTAGCGAACCTTCATCAAACCACGCATCACGAAGTGGTGACCAGGAAAGGTGCAGACATATTGGTAATCTCCGGGTTTGATTGGTGCCTTAAATTCAATGATCTCCTCCTGTTTGTGATCGATCAGTTTACTCGCCCAGAGGATTTCCTTGCTCTGCGGCACAAAGGCGACATCGAACCCACCGGCTCCCAAATTAATCGCGGCCTGGCCGACCTCATCCGCCTTGCCCGGATTCACCATCACCAGGTTGTGGGGCATGAAGTCAGGATTGGCGAAGATTAACTTGATCGCCTTGCCGGCTTGAACTGAAAATTCGGCGATGTCGTACTTCATTTTCTCTGGAATGGTTCCGATACGAACGGTGGTTAATTTAGGAGTATCTGAGAGAACTCCGGATTTCTCCATCACCTCGACATGGTCTTCCTCAATTTCCTCCACTCCCTTGGTAGGGTTTGCATTATACCAGTGGTGTTGAACAGTAAGTGCCGCAACCCGGGCGTGCGGATGGGAAGATTTAAGGAGCTGGTTTAGTAGGCGTCCATTCCGGTGGTTATGCTGCTGGTGCACCCAAAGAGCTTCGAGCAAATGGTGGGCATGCTCCTTATTCTTGGGATCAAATTGCTTCATCCATTCCTGAGTCGCTTTAATTACCGCGGAAGAATCACGCTCGCTCAACTCCACCCGGGTGCGATGGCGCACGCTGTCCACCGGGTGCATCAAATTGGCAAGTAGCTTCTCGATGGGTTCTCCATCGATTTTAACCGCTTTTTGGAGTGGCTTCTTTTTGTAGTTGAAACGGTAAATTCGACCATGCTTTTCATCGCGATTAGGGTCTCTTACATTGTGCTGCATATGCCCGATAATTACATTCTGCCAGTCGGACACATATAGGGCTCCATCTTCTCCAAAAATTGCATCGGTTGGTCGGAAGTTCTTATCTCCGCTAAGCATAAAACCAACAGACTCCTCTTGTACTTGGGAACCGCTGGCCAAATCCTTGATCACACTTAGTTTTTGTCCATGGGGAGTACCCCAAACTTCACCAAATTTTGATTTGGAAGTAATCTCTTTTCCATTCTCCCATTTGCCTGATTTTTTGCTCATCGAAAAGTCGCCATCCCGATGAAGCTTGTATTGCTTAACCCCAAGAAATCCGATGGTGTTGCAGATTAGGAAATCCCCCTGCATAGAATCAGGAAAGTTATCACTCGAGACAACCTCACATGCGGGTACTGGGCGTACTTCCTTGGCAAGCAGTGAACGCATTTTCCATGAATTCCCATGGGGGTAAACCTGATAGGCACGGCCCCCCGTTCCATCAGTTGCGTAATGGTAGCCCCAGTAGTCAAAAGCAATCCCATGAGGATTTGGGCTGTTACTACCATGAAAGGCAATGGTGTGCCTACGAGGGTCAAATCGATACATCGCGGAGGCAGTAGTCTTAAGACTAGGCCCCCAAGGATGTTCATGGTTGTGCTGAAGAAAGACACCGCTTTGCCAATAAATTCCACCACCAGGGCCATAAATTAAGTTATTTGCTGCGTGATGTGTATCCGATGTACCTAGACCCTGCAAAATAACATACCGCTCATCTGCCTTATCATCTCCATCATTGTCTCTCAGGAAAAGAAGGTCAGGACCAGAGGTTACCAACACTCCTCCATTCCAGAACTCAAAACCTACAGGATTATGAACCTTAGCAAATTCAATAACACGGTCGGCTTTACCGTCATTATTATCATCCGGCAAGATGACCAAAGCGTCATTCATCGGTTTCATGGGTTCCCACATTGGATAAGTTGGCCAGACAGCGGCCCAGAGGCGACCCTTAGTGTCCACTTGCATTTGCACAGGATTAATCAACTCTGGGAACTGCTTCTCATCGGCAAATAAATTTACCTCGAAATCGTCGCGTACCGCCAAGCGGCTCAGACTTTCGACAGGACTCAAGTATTTAGTGGATCCCTCTTTAATAGCGCTCGAGCTAATGCTACCGCCACCTACATTTGAAACCACCTTAACTGGTGCTGGCACATTACTGTCATCAACCTTGCTCTTTATACCTTTAGTAATCCTCCAAATGTGCTGATCACGATTGGCAGTCATTACATCAAACATCTTAAGTTCATGCTGTAACACTACCGAGTTGGCCTGATCATCCACAAAACGTAATTTAGAGCGACTCCCCCAAATGTCGTTGCCATCAGTCGCACGATAGCGATTAAACCAATGCCAGTTTTTATCAATCACTGCTTGGCGGAGAGTTTCCAGGGAAGCTTTTGCCTCCACCTCTTTTTTAAGAAGTGCCTTAGCGATGATCTCTGCAAGTAATCGGTTACCCTCCTCGTTTAAGTGAGCCCCATTAATCGTTAGTGGTTGAGTAGTCTTTTGGAAAAGCGACAGGGTTGGATTGTAAAGATCAACAAATTCAACTTCAGTAACTTTGGCGGCGTCCTCGGTGATTTTTGTATAGAGTGCGAGATTCCTGTTTTGAAGTTTTCCACGAGGAAGGTTTCGGTCCTTTAAGTTCTGAAAGGCGATCGGGCTGAACAAAATAATCCGAGGAAAGCTCTCTCCATTTGCTTTGGAACCACGAATATTTTTAACAAATTTAATCAGTTCCTGTTTGTAACGGCTCGCACCTTTTTCGCCCTCATAAGATTCATTATAACCAAACATGGCAAAGACCGCATCCGCCTTTACATGGCGAAGGTAATCATTCATTTCGAGAAACCCCTTACTCCTAGGATAACTATTGGGTCGGTCGCCAGAGAGGCTCATATTTCGGAAGCTTACTTCTTGGCCAGCGAGTTCACTTTGTAGCAGAGCCTCAGTCCAACCGTCATGTTGCATACGATCGGCTAAGCCATTCCCAAGAATGGCGATTCGATCCCCCTTCTTGAACGCAAAGGGTAATTCGTCCCGGTATCCATCAGGCACTACTTCCTTCTTAGAAACGGGCTTGGCGACCTCGGGTTCACGCTGTCCGTTGTAGAGGAAAAAATCGATTACGGTTCTAAACCTTAAGGTAAATTTTGTACGCTGGGC
Source organism: Opitutales bacterium (assembly GCA_028045305.1). Taxonomy (GTDB): domain Bacteria; phylum Verrucomicrobiota; class Verrucomicrobiia; order Opitutales; family Seribacteraceae; genus Chordibacter. The sequence continues at coordinate 179,724 of JAOFTV010000002.1, forward strand.
ACCCTTGGTTTTTCCGCTTTTATAAATCTGTTTACGATTGGCATCCAATAATTGGATGGTAAATCCATCCAATCTCGATTCAAAGCCCTTCCTATTCCAAACTTCGACCTCATCGACTTTATATTCCTTGCCTAGATCAATTTCCCACCAAGGATTAACAGAACCAAATCCGTCGGTGTGAGTTTGCCCCCCTCTGTTAAAGTCTGGATTTTTATTTCCATCAATGGCCCTTGAAGCAATCCCACCTGCACCCGTACTCGACTGTTTAGCCTTTCCCTGAGGAGCAATATTTTTCCCACCGCTTATAATTTCCACTTCGTTCAAAGTGAGAACTTTATTATCTTTGGGGATTTCAATTCTTAGAAACCGGGCTCCCTTACGAATGTTTTGATTCTTTGCCGTAACTGACTGAACTTTCTTAACTACGGTGCGAGGGTCTGCAGGAACTGGCCCACTCAAATCAGTATACATCGCAGGCTTTACCCCCTTTACCTCTCCCCTAACCTGAAATTTACTGGGATTAAATGACCCGACAAATTCGATTTTTGAATCAGGCTTAATCTTGTTTTCCAAACCCACCGACCAATAGATACCGTTAAGGATTAATCTCCTGTAGCCCGGATTAACCAAATCCATTGACGCTCCGTACAGGGATGTAAACACCCTGCCCTTTTTTCCGTCCTTGGCATAGTAGGTACGAGTCCACTCGCTAGCCATGGGTGGTTTCTGTGGATCGTTTTTTCCATTCGGCTCCATCGACATAAGAGGTTGAGCCATGGTTAGAATATTCCAGTCTGGTTGAGCTTCTGCGTTGTAACCACCTGCCTTGACATGCACCTTGCTGACGCCTCTTAAAATTGGATGATTCCTTTTTTCGGGCACCAAATCGATGCGTGTGCTTTGGCGGTGATTCTGTCCGTAATGCCCCACCCAGGACTGACCCAGAATTTGCTCACCAAAACCTCCCTTAAAGTCGGTGCCTGCAAAACGAAAATCATATTTGGCAAAGGGGTCATTCGCCTTGTTCTTGTCGTATTTGAACGCATGCGTGGATGTACGTAAACCAACCACTGGTCCAGCCCGGCCAAAATACTCGTCAAGATGCTTCATCTGCTCGGGAGGCAAAGCAAGGAAGCGGGCAAAAAAGACCAATCCGTCTGCCTTTTGCAAAACCTCTAAACCAGGTATATTGGATATTCCGGCTTGAATTTCTCCCTGATCAGTTACTCCAAACAGAACAGTGCAATCAAAACCACCGTGAACTGAGAGAATCTTCGCAAGTGCAGGTATGGTTTCCTCAGCACGGTACTCGTGATCGCTCGCCACCAAGACCAAATGCTTGCCCGACCCAGGACCATTATTCCCTTTGTAAACAACACTTTGAGCAAAGATAGATGTGCAAATTGTGCACAGCATTATAAGAAAAAACGGGAGGGAGGAATTGATTCGCATATTCAGTTTGTTAAAGAAATCTGTTCTGTACAAAGGGCAAAGATTTGTCCAACCAAGAAACCTGAAAAATCGAATTTTTATTTTTGAAAGGAAGGATTCTGGGTTGACTAAAAATCCGAAGCTGTGAGCGTTGTGCGATGACTAATTCCTTAATCTCCCGATCGGCCGCTTATTTGCTTGCCGTCATTTTGCTCTCAGGGCTCTCCTGCCTTCGCCTCACAGCTGAGGAAAAAACGAAAAGCCTTCCTGACCAGGCAACTTACGAAGCCATTGGTATGATGATTGCCCACGGATCTGGCCTCCACAAAATGGGCTTTGAAGACTCTCAGATTGAAGCCATTCTAATTGGACTAAAAAAAGGATTTTCTCTCGAAAAAATTCCTGCCGAGATACAAGCTCTTCAGCCCAAGGTTCAAGCAATCATGATGGAAAAAATGCAGGCCGTTCGTAAGGCAGCTCAAGCTGAACAAGCCAAAGATGCAATGGTAAATAAAGAAAAGGCTAAAGAATTCTTTGCTCTACTCTCTTCCCAAGAAGGAGTCCAGAAAGACTCTTCCGGTTTTTACTATGAAATTCTGCAGCCAGGTAAAGGTGCCACACCCACAATGGATGACACCGTACGCCTTCATTACCACGGGACTTTGACCGACGGCACCGTATTCGACAGTTCGGTTGAGCGGGGGGAACCTGCTAGTTTCCCAATGAATGGAGTAATTAAAGGATTTTCGGGTGGGCTCACCAAGACCCAAGTTGGGGGTAAAATCAGAATTTATATTCCCAGTGAACTTGGCTACGGTGACAATCCCCGGCCCGGTGGCAAGATCAAGCCCGGAGATACCCTTATCTTCGAGTGCGAATTATTGGAAATTCTCTGAGCGTAGGCACCAGCCGGCGAACCTACCTACGAGTAGGATTACTCTTCCAGGGCGGCAAAGTCTGCCATCTCAGCCTTACTGCCAACCACTAAGGGTACGCGTTGGTGGATGCTGGTCGGGTTGACATCAAGCATACGATTCTTGCCATCAGTGGCCACTCCGCCTGCCTGTTCAGCAAGAAAGGCCACCGGGTTAGCTTCGTAAAGAAGTCGTAACTTACCCTCGGCATTATCCTCGGTCGGAGGATACAGGAAAACACCCCCCTTGAGCAAGGTGCGGTGAAAATCAGCCACCATCGAACCGATGTAACGGGAGGAATATTTGTGGCCATACTGGCCGTTCCTAAGGCCGGCAAGGTAGCGGTTGTATTTCTCAGGGAAACTATCCGTATTGGCTTCATTGACCGAATAATACTTTCCGCGGTCTGGCATGGTCATGTTGGGATGGCTCAGCACATAGGCCCCGATGGCCGGATCCAGGGTAAAGCCATGCACTCCGTGCCCTACACTGTATACCAGAATTGTGGATGAACCATAGACCACATATCCAGCGGCAACCTGCTCGGAACCAGGCTGCAACACCCAAGCTTCGGGACTGTCCAAGGAGGCGTCATCCGGCCTACGCAAAATCGAAAATGTGGTACCCACACTGACATTTACATCGATATTGGAAGACCCATCGAGGGGATCAAAAACCACCGCGTACTTGGCTTCCTTATCTCCTTTGTGAACAATCATTGCTTCCTCGTTTTCCTCGGATGCGAGTACTCCCACGCTGGCCCGACTGGTCAGGGCCTGGACGATTGCTTCGTTGGCGATGACATCGAGCTTCTGCTGGATTTCGCCCTGCACATTGACCTCCCCATGCTCGCCCAGTACATCGACTAGGCCAGCCCGGCGCACTTGGGCCTGAATAATCTTTGTGGCCAGAGTAATGCCTGAAAGTAGGAAAGAAAATTCTCCAGAGGCTCCGGAAAAGCGAAGTTGTTCGCGCAAAATATGTTGCTGTACGGTGAGTAAATTTGAATCTGACATTTATCTAGGTGTTAAAAAAAATGAATTTGGGTTCGATTATTCCTTTCCTTTCAAAAACCCTTCCACACAACAAGCAAACTTATTTGGAGTAATTCTTCAGATGAGAGTTTTTATTCTCTTGCACCGACTTCAAAATGACGCAAATCGCAAGAAATTTTACGCAAATTTAATCGATAAATTATTGCGAAAAAGCACGGCGTTGGGTTGAATTTCAAAATGGCCCGCCCACTTTTTTCATTCCTAACATTTTGGCTTTCTTTTGTCCACCTGCATGCAGATTCTTTTGATCCTGGTAGGTTGACTGCGGTCACCCTGCTTGAGCAACTCAACCAACCCATGGAATTGGCGGTCGCTCCAGACGGGCGAATCTTTTTTATCGAACTGAATGGAGAGTTTCGGGTACTGGATCCCCAAAAGGGGGAGCCCGCACTGATTCGCAAGTTCGAAGTAGCCCGCCGGGGAGAGGTGGGATTGATCGGGTTGGCACTCGACCCTAATTTCGAGAACAACAACTGGGTTTATTTACAATATTCTCCAATTGGCCTAACCTCCCAAAGAACATCACGCTTCACTCTTCAGGGAAACAAGATCGAGGAAGGTAGCGAGAAAAAATTAATCGAATTCCATGAACCCTTTGGAACCGGGCCCCACCATGCTGGCTCACTGGAATTTGGACCCGAGGGCTGCCTTTATATTTCCACCGGCGATGATACGAGCCCAGGTGGAGATTCCAAGGGGTATGCCCCGATCGATGATCGCCCCGGCCAGTTCCGGCTCAGTGCCGAAAAATCCTCCTCCAATCCTTTCAGTTACAACGGTAAGGTTTTGCGCATTCGCCCCATGGATGATGGAGGGTACGAAGTTCCTGCAGGTAACCTCTTTCCCAAAGATGGCACCAAAGGGTTGCCAGAGGTTTATGTAATGGGATGCAGGAATCCCTGGAGAATCAACCTAAACCAAAAAACAGGCACGCTTTACTTTGGTGATGTCGGACCCGATGCCTACCTCGAGGGGGAACGTGGCCCTGCCGGCCACGATGAGATCAATCAGGTAAAACAGGCTGGAAATTTTGGCTGGCCCTATTTTGTGGGCAATAATTTCGCCTATCCCATGCGGAACTTTAATACCTCTGAACTTCATCCCGCCCAAAACCCAGACGCCCCAGTAAATCATTCACTTTATGTTGAAGGAAATGTCACGCTACCGCCGGCCAAGCCTGCTTTTATTTGGTATCGTACAAAGGGAACCCCAGAATTTAAAATTCTCAGAGGCGGAGGACTGCGGAGCAGAGCCTTTGGTCGCACCGCCTGTGCCGGTCCGGTCTTTCATTATAATTCTAAACTTAAGAGCGAAACCAAACTCCCCAAGCACTTTGATAACTGCCTATTTATTTACGAGTGGACCCGTAACTGGGTCTTTACTGCCCGGCTCGATAAAAACGAAGAATTGGTAGACCTTGAACCTTTTATGCCGGATCATTCTTTCATTCGTCCCATCGATATGGAATTTGGACCCGATGGCGCCCTTTATCTAATTGAGTATGGAACAACCTGGGGGAAAAACGAAAACGCCAAACTTGTTCGCATTGATTATATCCGTGGCAACCGCCCACCTGTAGCCAAAATTTCCGCAGACCAAACAGCCGGAAAAGCCCCATTGACGATTCGTCTCTCAAGCGAGGGAAGCCAAGACCCGGACAAGGGCGATACCCTGAGCTATGAATGGCGGAAGATTCCTGGCGATGACTCCATTCTCTCCACCTCTCACAACCCCACCCTGACCTTGGAGGATTTCGGGAACCTGAAAATCTCCCTCACCGTAAAAGATGCAGCAGGAGTAAGTGCGAAGGCAACGCTCCCAGTCTCCGTTGGCAATGGTCGGCCTTCCGTCAAAATCGTCTCTCCCCAAAACGGGGACTTTTTTGAATTTGGTAAACCCATCGAGTGGGTGGTTGAGGTAAGCGACGAAGAGGATGTGTCGATCGATTCCAACCGGATCAAACTCGCACACAAGGTGGCATTTGGTTCATCCAGCAAACAACCGACGAGCTTGCAGGGGGAAATTCATCCGGGGCTTGGTTCGATGAAGGCAAGTGATTGTTTTAATTGTCACTCCGTGGCCCAGCAACTGGTGGGCCCCTCTTTTTCCGCAATTTCCGAAAAATACCAAGGTGTTAAAAAAGCACGAAATGAAGCCGCCCATAGAATTATTCATGGGTCTTCAGGTGTCTGGGGACAAATCCCCATGATGCCCCACCCCCAGCACAGTAGTAAAGTTGCCCGGGAAATGGTGGACTGGATTTTTTCTCTGGGACAGGAAGAAGATTCCGTGCAACGGGGAAATTCTGGATCCCTCATCGTTGAAAAACCAAAGGATACCCCCAACCAATCCCTTCTGCTTCTTGAAGCAAGTTACATGGATGGCGGTGCCCTGCCTGTTGCTCCACTCAGGGGGTCCCAACTCATCCAACTAAGACCCAGAGAAATCCAAGGAATTGCTGCGGATTTTCACGAAGGTGTAATCCTCTCGGAGAAAGTAGTGGGCCACATCGGGCATGGATCCTATCTTTGCTATCAGGGGATTAACCTAACTGGCATTACTGAAGTGGTTGCTAAAGTTGCCAGTGCCGGGGCAGGTGCTGAAGTGCAATTGCGCATTGGTTCGTCCAAAGGTAAATTAATTGGCAAAACTTTAGTGAGTCCCAACGGCAGTTGGTCCGAATATTTTGATCAAACTACTACCATATCTCCAACCGCCGGAAGGCATGATCTCTATGTGTGCTTTCACAAACCAGGTAAAAATGGTTTAATGAATTTGGCCTCTCTTCAATTTAATTGAAAATAAAATTGTCTTAGTTATATCCTCCCAACCTATCTTTATATTATAAATTACAAAATTTTAATATTTAATTAAAGATGCCCAAAGCAAAAAGGGAGACTATTCTATTTCACCTCCTTAGGACTGTATTCTGGATTATTGTTTCCGGAAACCATTGGCTTTCAGCAACCCCAAAGCCAGTAAAAGGCAAAGATATATTCCTCAAACATTGTGCAGAATGTCATGGAAATCGAGGAGAAGGTGTCGATGACGAATACAGTAAACCTCTGATCGGAGATTGGCCCCGAGATAAGTTAACTCAATATATAGAAGAGACGATGCCAGATTACGATCCAGCCCTAGTAAAAGGTCAGGAGGCGGAAACCGTATCTCATTACATCTACAATACCTTTTATCAAAAGCCGGGATTATTTGCTAAGACAACTAAACCGGAACTTGCTCACTTAACAAATCGACAATACCGACAATCCGTGGCCGACCTTTTTGCACAATTTGAGGGGAAGCCCAAAATTACAAATCCACGCCATGGATTAGTGGGAAAATACTTCAATACAGAAGGAATGAATAAGCGAAAGAGTATACACACCGAAAAAATTGATTCCGTAATTGATTTTAATTACTCGAACAAGTCGCCATTGAAAGGAATGAATCCAAACAAATTTTCAATTTACTGGGAAGGTTCTATACTGCCGCGAGAATCTGGTTGGTATGAATTTTTTGTAAAATCTCCCAACGGTTTTGAATTTAGAATAAATCAAAAAAATTCATCCCCTACGATAGAGCAGAAAGTTTCCACAGGGATGCTTCATGAAACAAGTGCCAAACTGTATTTGCTCGGTGGACGCCCCTACCCATTCTCCCTAAATTATTTCAAGTTTGATGATCCCAAAGCCTCGATTGAGCTAAGGTGGAAAACTCCCATTGGAAAAAAAGAGATCATTCCAGCTGATTATTTCTACACGCAGGTTGTCCCTCCTTCCTTTGTTATTCAGCAAAAACTTCCACCCGATGATGCATCACATGGATATGAACGGGGCACTCAAGTGGACGGCACCTGGGATGAAGCAATTACCTATGCTGCTTTGGATGCGGCAAAATATGCCAGTAGTAAAATAATGCGACTGGCTAAACCTAATAATGGTGAAGAAAAACAACAGATCATTCCAATCGTAGAAAACTTTGTCCGCTTTGCATTTCGAGAAAAACTTAGTGAAGAAGAATTGACTCAATATGTCCGGTTAAAATTCTCAGAACAAGAACCACATAACACTACCATAGAAAAAATCGTTCTCTTTACTTTAAAATCTCCACGATTTCTTTATCCGGAGTGGCAAACATTGGCAAAAAAAGAACCTGACCCCTATGTGATAGCCTCCAGACTGGCACTCTATTTCTGGGACTCCATACCTGATCAACGAATGCATAAATTGATCGAATCAAACAACTTGCACAAGAAAATCCACTTCGAAAAACAGGCTAAAATCATGCTAAAGGACTCCCGAACTAAAGCTAAATTCACCGAGTTCATGATTGCTTGGCTGGATATGAAAAACAAGGAACTCCCCCGGCTCGACCACAAAAAGTTTCCAAATTTCTCGGCTTTGCTAGCACTTGATTTACGAAGGTCTCTATTGCAATGGGTCGAAAATAATGTCTGGGAAAAGAGCTTTAAATGGAATTCTTTTCTGGGGATGGATAAGGTTTATGTGAACGCGAGAATCGCGGAATTTTACGGCATCCAATATCCCAAAAATCAGAAAAAGGAAGAATTTTGGGAAATTGATTCATCAATAATCGGGCGTGAGGGTTTGCATACACACCCTTATGTTTTGGTTAGTCATTCTTACCCTGACGAAAGTTCCCCCATCCACCGTGGAATCTTCACAAGTCGTAAAATTCTGGGGAGGATGCTTCGACCACCTACTGAAGCTGTATCCTTTGAGAATTCCGAATTTGATCCATCATGGACGATGAGACGAAAAGTCGAAGAACTTACCAAATCTGCAAATTGTATGAGCTGTCACGATCTTATTAACCCCACAGGGTTTCTCCTGGAAGGCTATGATGCAGCCGGGAAAAAACGATCCAAGATACTGGGACAACCGATCGATCTTCGGGTAAATTATTTGGATAGTGATGGATCTAAAAGAAGCTTTGAAAAAGCAGGGGATCTTATCGATCATGCATTGCAGAGCTCGATGCCTCCCAAAAGTTTTGTTTATGAACTGCTCAAGTATCTTGCCAAACAACCTTCGGAAAGCTTTGTTAAAGTTGCTACAAGCAATCTTTCAAAAAGTTTGAAAAACAATCATCTGAGTATTCCTGATCTTTATATGAAACTGTGTTATCAGGCTGCCTTTAATGGAATCAATTGGATTAAATAATTTCTGCTATGAATTTAAATCGGCTAAGTAGAAGATCTGCACTTAAGAACATCGGTTTATCTGCACTTTCCCTACCGATTCTTGCCCAATCAACGAGTCTCTTCGCAGATACTCAGTCTCCCAAGGCACCAAAGCAAAGACTGGTTGTCATGTTTAGCCCAAACGGCACCATACCTGAACATTTTTGGCCAAAAAGAATTGGAGAAGATTTCGAACACAATACGATTCTCAAACCCCTTGAGCCATTTCACGACAAATTACTTATTCTAAGAAATTTGCATAATAAGGTAGGTGGCGATGGCGATAGTCACATGAGGGGAATGAGCTGCCTGCTCACTGGAATCGAGCTTTTCCCGGGCAATGTAATGGGAGGAGGAGGCACTCCAGCTGGTTGGCCAAAGGGAATTTCCATAGACCGGGAGATTTGCAAACATTTTCAAAGCAACACGGAAACAAGGACTCGATTTGGAGGTCTTCATTTTGGAGTTGGCATAAAGGATTCGGCAGACCCATGGACACGAATGTCTTACGACGGCCCCAACCAACCCGTTACTCCTTTGGCAGATCCTTATGAAGCACATCGAAAGTTGTACGGTAACATTCAGGAGAAAAAAAAGGTTCGGTCGATTCTCGATGATTTACGTAACGATTTTAAAAAAGTGGCCGATCAATTACCGGAATCAGATCGTAAACTTTTGATTGAACATACAAGACTCGTCAACCGGATGGATAAAGAATACTCAGGGGGAAGAGCATTAACAAAATTGACCGCCAAACCTCCCCAATTACCAGATGGGATAAGAAATCAAAATGACAATCTTCCTCAACTTGGAAGGATGCAAATTGATATGTTGGTAAACTCGTTGGTCAATGACTTCGCTAGAGTCGCTACTTTGCAGTACACTAAATCTGTCGGACAAGCGAAAATGAACTGGCTGGACATTGAAAACTCCCATCATTCCCTTTCTCACGAACCTGACAAAAATAAAGACGCCTACGACAAACTTATTCGTATTAATACTTGGTTTGCAGAGGAGTTTGCTTACCTCTTACAAAAACTTGAGAATACTCCCGAACCCGGACAAAAAGGATCGATGCTCGACAATACATTGGTTATGTGGACGAACGAGCTGGGTAAGGGAAACAACCATACCCTTCAACACATTCCTTTTGTCTTGGCAGGAAACGGATTTGGTTTTCGGATGGGCAGATCCTATTGGTGCGGAGATCAAAATAATTCGCACAACCGATTACTTCTCAGTTTGGCCCATGCGGTTGGACATCCTTTGGAAACTTTTGGCAATCCATCTCTTTGCAAAGGCGGACCTCTCGATCTTTCCTGATAGAATTATTTAAATTACTGCCTCCCTTTTGCAACAGCCTGGCATTTCGCAAAACTTACCTTTGCCTTTTTTTACAACCACCGGTCATTCCAAGCTTCGAACATCAAAAATCGTTGATCGGACCAAGGGATTATTTACTCAATACTCTATCGAAAAATTGTACATCAAATCGTTGGTTACTTATTGCCTTATTCCCAAGGGACATACAAGTGTATAGCTAATGTACTTAACCCGTTTCCTTTGGATTTTTTTATGCTCCACAAAATTTGTTCTTGGAGAAATCGACTTCAATCGAGATATCCGTCCCATCCTCTCAGATAAGTGTTTTTCCTGCCACGGCCCGGATGAGCACGGCAGAAAGGCAGACTTACGACTCGATATAGAATCTGAGGCAAAGAGCGATGACCTGATGGCGATTATCGCGGGCAACCCAGATGAAAGTGAGATGATTTATCGCATTCATTCAGATGACGAGGATGAACTTATGCCCCCGCCCGAGATCGGAAAACCTCTGACCAAAAAAGAAAAACAAATCCTCGAGCAATGGATCAAGGAAGGAGCTGTCTGGGCGGATCATTGGGCCTATGTTCCTCCAGTTGATCATCCCACTCCTGAGATAAAGGACATGCAATGGCAGACTCACTGGATCGATCCATTCGCTCTCTCAGACATCGAAAAAAGAAATTTCCGCCCCGCCAAAGAGGCCGACCCCGTCACCCTTGTCCGCCGTTTGCACTTCGACCTGACCGGCCTGCCTCCAGCACCCGAGGTGGTTCAGTCCTTTGCATCCGATCCTTCAGACAAATCCTATTCCCGTTTAATCGAAGACCTCCTCGACTCTCCCCACTTTGGCGAACGCCTCGCCACCTACTGGCTGGACCTCGTGCGTTATGCGGACACCGTCGGGTACCACGGAGATCAACCCCATAACATATCTCCCTACCGCGACTGGGTCATCCAAGCATTTAATAACAACATGCCCTTTGACCAGTTTACCCGCGAGCAATTGGCCGGCGATCTCCTCCCCGGTTCCACCACCCAGCAAAAGGTGGCATCCGGTTACAACCGACTCCTCCAGACCACTCACGAGGGAGGCCTGCAACTCAAGGAGTACGATGCGATCTATGCCGCCGATCGGGTACGTAATGTATCGGAGGTATGGATGGGGGCGACCGTCGGTTGTGCCCAGTGCCATGACCACAAGTATGACCCCTATACCATCAAGGACCACTATGCCCTCGCCTCCTTCTTTGCCGATCTTGGCGACCGTGGGTTTAACGGAAACTCCTTACCCACCAAGCGGCCACCAGAAATTCAGATTTTCACCCCGGAGCAGCAGGCTAAAATTGACCAACTTACAGAGGAGATAGCCCAAGCACTACCCCAAGAAATTATTCCTCAGTGGAACGCACTTGAGAACAACCATACCGAATTTTCCAGCCAACTTAGGAAAGCGAGGAATAACAGAAAAGATCGATGGAAGAAGAAACTTGCCGAACTGGAACCCAAGTATCTTGAACTGACCGACCAGGCTACCATCGACCGCTACCGAGCATTAGTAGGCAAAAAGAAAAAAGTGGAAAATCAAGGTATTTGGACCATGGTTTCCCGGGCGGTTAAACCTCGAACTATGCGGGTTCTTCCGAGAGGAAATTGGATGGATGAAAGCGGACCTGTCGTGCTTCCTTCCGTCCCTGAATTCCTCGGTAGCATACAAACAGACAACAAACTACTGACTCGGCTCGATCTCGCCAATTGGCTTACGGACACTGAAAAAGGAATTGGTCTATTCAATGCCCGGGTGTTGGCCAACCGCATTTGGTACCTCCTGTTCGGACGGGGTTTGGCACCCGACCTCACCGATTTTGGCGGACAGGGCACCCCGCCAAATCACCCCGAATTACTGGACAGGCTGGCCCTCTCTCTCGTCAAAAAAAACTGGGACCTCAAAGCCTTCATCGGAGACATTCTTCTCAGCAAAACCTATCGGCAGTCCACCCTACCCCCGGCCGGAGAGTTCAGCTTTCAGGTTGCCCGCCGCCTGCCCGCGGAGTTCGTGCGCGACAACACTCTTGCGATCAGCGGATTACTTGTTCCCACCATCGGGGGACCCAGCGTAAAACCCTTACAGCCCGCCGGGTACTATCGTCACCTAAACTTTCCTCAAAGAACCTACGAGGCAGACAAAGGCGAGGCTCTTGGGCGACGAGGGCTCTATGTCCACTGGCAAAGGCAATTTCTCCACCCCATGCTCAAAGCCTTTGATGCCCCCAGCCGGGAGGAATGTTCCGCGGAGCGTCCCCAATCCAACACCCCTCTTGCGGCCCTTGTTCTGCTCAATGACCCTACCTTTCTGGAAGCCGCCAAGTTCTTCGCTAAAAAAATTACCAGCGAGGGTGGTTCATCCGTGGAAGAGCGGCTCAGCTATGCATTTCAACATGCAGTTTCCAGACCTCCAGATACATTCGAACAAAAAACCTTAGCCGCTTTACTGGAGATTAAAGAACCCACAACAGAGACGGACTGGACACCGGTGGCCCGGGCCGTGCTCAACCTTGCCGAAACCAATTTAAGACGATGAACCCTTCCCTTCTCGCCAATGCCATCAACCGTCGGGCCTTTCTCGCCGGCTCAGGCCTGTGCCTTGGCAGTGCCGCCCTCAACTCTCTTTTTGCACGGGATGTAGCGAAGCCAAATTTCCTCCTCCCTAAGGCGAAGGCGAAACGTGTCATTTTTCTCTGCATGGCCGGAGGGCCTTCCCACCTCGAAACTTTTGATTACAAGCCCAAGCTGGATGAGCTCCATGGGCAGCCCATGCCCGAATCCTTCACCAAGGGACAGCCCATTGCTCAATTGCAGGGCAAGGAACTCAAGGTACAGGGCCATCTGACCAAGTTTAAGAAATACGGACAGGGAGAACAGTATGTAAGCGATTACCTTCCATGGACGGCCAAGATGGCCGACGATATTTCTATCGTTCGTTCCATGGTAACCGAGCAGATTAACCATGACCCGGCTCACACTTTCATGAACACTGGCACCGCTATTAGCGGGCGGCCCTCGATGGGAGCCTGGGTGAACTATGGCCTTGGTAGCGAGGCCGAAGACTTGCCTGGATTTGTGGTCATGACCAGCGTGGGCGGGCGCAATCCCCAGCCTATCGCTTCCCGCCAATGGTCCGCCGGTTTTCTTCCCAGTAAATTTCAGGGAGTGGAGTTTAATTCAACGGGCGACCCGGTCCACTATGTGCGAAACCCCAAGGGGGTGAGTGCCAGTCACCAGAAAAAGTTGGTCGATGCGATCACCGCCCTCGACCGCCACCGCAACCAGGCGATTAACGACCCCGAGACCGATACCCGCATTGCTGCCTACGAAATGGCCTTCAAGATGCAAAGCTCCGTACCGGATCTGATGGATACATCGGGTGAACCCCAGCATATCCTCGACATGTACGGAGCAGTACCCGGGGATGGTTCCTATGCGTCCAATTGCCTACTGGCCCGCAAACTAGCCGAAAAAGGAGTCCGCTTTATCCACCTCTACCATCGTGGCTGGGACCACCACGGCGGCTTGGAAAAATACATGGGGCAATGTTGCCAACTGACCGATAAACCAACCTGGGCCCTCATTCAGGACCTAAAACAAAGAGGTATGCTCGATGACACTCTCGTGGTTTGGGGGGGAGAATTTGGACGTACACCCATGTACCAAGGCAAGGGAGAAATTGGACGTGATCATCACATCAAGGGCTTTTCCATGTGGATGGCCGGGGGGGGAACCAAGAGAGGATTCGGATACGGCGAAACCGATGAGCTCGGATATCATGCAATTAAAGACAAAGTACATGTCCATGACATGCATGCCACAATGCTCCACTTACTTGGGATTAAACACGAGTTCTTCACCGTCAAACATCAGGGACTCGACTGGAAATTAACCGGTGTCGATCATTCCCATGTGATCAAGGACCTGATCGCTTGATTACATAAGGATGCCTCTGCGTTTAATTTCCAAAACGGCCCTACTACTCTTTGCCGCCTTATTCACCTCCCCTCTCTGGGCAGTCGAAACCGCCGAGGTTTTACGGGGTAAGATCTACAAGACGGAGGAGTGCATCACCCTGCGAAACTTAACCGGCTACTCTCAAGGAGAACAGAACAAGGTTGGCCTGTACGGTGGTTGGCGTCACAAGCGACTTGAGGGAACCGGCTTTTTCAGGGTGCAAAAAAAATCCGGCAGGTGGTGGGCGGTCGATCCAGAGGGATACCCCCTGCTCTCCATCGGGATCAACTCGGTGAGCCCGCAAGACGGAGGACCGGACACTTCAGCAAGCAAAGAAACTCTAAATTGGGCTAAGGGAGCCACGGGACGGCTTCGAAAATATGGCTTCAATACCGCAGGCTCCTGGTCCTCCACAGATGTGATTCGGAAACTGGATCGGCCCATTGCTTACTGCCTGCGCTGGAATGTTTCCTCTCACTACCGCAACGATCGTAAAAAGAGACATGTGGCTACCGGAGAGTACCCCGTCCTCTACCCTTTCGATTCAGAATTTGAATCTTTTTGCGAACAATTGTTTCAAGACGCACGCACGACCAGAGAGGATCCATGGCTCTTGGGGCACTTCTCCGACAACGAACTGCCCTTCCGGGAAAAAGGGATTGTCGAGCTCTACCTTTCCCACCCCAAGGACGACCCCAATCATCTGGCCGCTCAAAAGTTTCTCAAAGACCGCAAGGTTAAAAAAGTGGGGTGGAAGGAAGACCGTGATTTCCTTGAATTGGTAGTGGATACCTATTACCGCAAGGTTGCAAGTGCCCTGAAAAAAAACGACCCCAACCACCTCTACCTTGGTACCCGTTTTCATGGACGGGCCCTTCATTCCGAGCAAATTTTCGTGGCCGCCGGCAGGCATGCTGATGTCATCTCGGTTAATTACTACCATCGCTGGACTCCGGAAAAAGAGCGGATCGAAAACTGGTCCGCTCTGGCCGGCAAGCCCATCCTGATCACCGAATGGTATGCCATGGCTGAGGACAGTGACCTCCCTATTGAGGGAGTCGGGGCTGGCTTCCCAGTCCGCACTCAGGCGGACCGGGCGAAATTTTACCAGCACTTCAGCCTGGAACTTTTGCAAATTCCCTCCTGTATCGGGTGGCACTGGTTTAAGTACCGGGATTCCCGCAACAACGCCGGGATCGTAGACGATGAAAACGAACCCTACGATGTCCTCTGGGAATCGATGGGAGAAATCAACCAGCAGGCTTACTCCCTGGTCCATCACTTCGACCATCAGCGAGAAAACAAGAAAGAATAAAGAACCATGAAGCAATTTTTCTTACTTCCAGCATTCCTGATTTGGGCTCAGCTTTTTGGAGCCCAACCCAATGTGATCATTATCCTGACCGATGACCAGGGCTGGGGAGACATAGGCTACAACAACCCCAAGGTCTACACTCCAAACATGGATAACCTTGCCCAGAACGGAGCCCTGTTCACCAACCACTACGTCATGGCTCAGTGCACCCCCACCAGGGTGGCCCTGATGACCGGCAGGTACCCCAGCCGGTTCGGCCCCCATGCCACAGCTGCAAGCACCAAGCCAGCCTTCCCCAAAGGCACACCGACCATTGCTTCGATGCTCAAATTACAAGGATACGACACCTGCCTCTCGGGGAAATGGCACTTGGGCAGCTCACCTGATCATGGGCCCAACTATTTTGGGTTTGATCAAAGTTATGGCTGTCTTTCCGGAGCCGTTGGAAACTACAACCACGGTTACCGCAAGGGCCCTCTTTTTCATACCTGGCACCGTAATCATCAACTCATTGAAGGCAGTGAGAACGGGGTTCATACAACCCAGCTGATCACCGATGATGCCATCCGTTTTATTCGTCAAAAAAGAGACAATCCTTTCTTTCTCTATTTGCCTTACACCGCCGTACACACTCCTTTGGATGAACGCGGAAAGTTTCATAACCAACCGACCCAACTGGACCGGCGAAACCCAAACCGCTGGCGAAATGAGAATGACATCCCCTGGTTTAATGACCCCCTCGGGAAAATTCAGCAGGAAAAGGACCCGGAAAAAAGATTGTTCCTCGCCGCCCTTCATCATTTGGATCATGCCATCGGTCGGGTCATCGATACCCTGAAAGGTCAAAATCTCTACGACCACACCCTAATACTCTTTTCATCCGACAACGGTCCACAAGTCAATTGGCCGGGCAACGCCTACCCCGACGACCTAAAACTTACCGACTTCAACCAACCCATTCCGATGAGAGGAAGCAAAATAGATGTCTATGAAGGAGGTATCAAGGTGCCTGGGTTTGCGGTATGGCCCAAAAAAATAAAACCTCAACGAATCGATACCCCCATGCACATCGTGGACTGGTTTCCCACAATTGCTCAGTTGGTTGGATTCCAAAGAACCGACTCACTCTCCTGGGATGGTTTTGATCAGTCCCCCAACATTCTAAGTGGTGCGAAAGCTCCGGAACGGGACTTTTACTGGGTGCAGGGCAACCGTCGCCGTGCCGTCCGGCATGGCAGTTGGAAGATCGTGTGCTACTCCAAAAAAATCCCCCAAAAACCATCCGACTGGGCTTTGTACAACCTCAGCATAGATCCATTAGAGAAAGAAAATGTAGCCTCAATGAACCCAAAAGTTCTCGCCCAAATGCATGGGCGCTTTATTAAACACAAGACCTTGGATAAAACCCGCTAGAACATAACATTCTCAAAGTTAATCTTGCTTTGCAGTTTTTGGACATGCGTTGATCTATTAAGCATTAAATCGTTCACTCACTCCCTCAAGTCTTGACCTGGAAACCCAGAGCAGAAGATAATTGAGTCATGCCTACTTTTTTAAATATCTTTTTCGTAATTGCCTGCTTTCATTTTGCATGGGGAACCCAAAACAAAAAGCCAAACATCTTGTTTCTCTTTGCTGATGATCAAAGCTATGAAACTCTAGGGATGCTTGGGTTGACCGAGGTAAAGACTCCTAACCTTGACCGACTGGCTCAAGAGGGAGCTTTCTTTGACCGGGCTTACAATATGGGTTCATGGAGCGGAGCTGTCTGCGTGGCCAGTCGTCATATGTTAAACACCGGAGCTTTTATCTGGCGGGCTCAAAAAACTCATAAGACTGCAAATAAGGAACAGAAAGAAGGTAGATATTGGGCGAAATATATGAAATCGGCTGGTTATAAAACCTACTTCACTGGTAAATGGCATTTACCTGCCAAGATAAACGAATGTTTCGACATTGTACAAAATCCACGAGGTGGCATGCCCAAGACGGTTCCATCCGCTTACCAACGACCCCAGGCAAATGGGGAAGATTCATGGAGCCCTCATGATCCAAAACACGGCGGTTTTTGGGAAGGTGGGAAACATTGGAGTGAAGTCACTGCTGATGATGCCATCCAATTCATTCACTCTGCCAAGGAACACACCGAGCCGTTTTTTGCTTACATTGCCTTCAATGCTCCGCACGACCCCAGGCAATCTCCCAAGGAATATTTGGATAAATACCCACTTGATAAAATAAGCGTACCCCAAAACTTCCTTCCTTCGTACCCTCACAATCAGGCAATGAGTTGCCCGCCTTCTCTTCGTGACGAAAACTTAGTCCCTTACCCTAGAACTAAAGAAGCAGTGAAAGTGCACCGCAAAGAATATTTCTCCATCATCACCCATATGGATGATCAAATTGGTCGAATCCTCAAAGCTTTGCAAAAATCGGGGCAAGCCGACAACACTTACATTTTCTTTACCGCAGACCATGGACTCTCCGTTGGTCATCACGGTTTGATTGGAAAACAAAACTTGTACGAGCACAGTACAAAAGTACCATTCATGGTAACCGGACCTGGAATTCCTAAGAAACAAGTCATCCGCGCCCCCATTTATTTGCAGGATGTCATGCCCACAACCCTTGCCATTGCCGATGTAAAAATACCCGAACAAGTGGAGTTTCAAAATTTACTACCGTTAGCAAAGGGAAGAAAAAAAATCTCCAAACATAAAGAAATTTATGGAGCCTACTTAGATGCACAAAGATCAATCACCTTGGATAATAAAAAATTGATTCTATACCCCAAAGCCAAAGCGTATCGCGTTTATGACCTCAATCAAGACCCATTGGAGATGAACGATCTTGCCCAATCTTCAGAGGGTAAGAAGCTCGCTCACTTGCTTTTTCCGCAGTTAGTTGCCCTGCAGGCAAAAATGGAAGACCAACTAGATTTAAACAATTCATTCCCCGATCTTTCCCCAACTGTAAGATAAAAACTGAGATAATAATCCATAGCGTCATGAATTCTACATCTTCTAAAACCCTTCTTTTTCTTATCCTCGCTAGTAGCCTTTTATCAGCTCATACCTTCGCTCAATTCGATACTCAAGCAACCCCCATTGAAAGCATATCGATCAAAGAAGGCTTCAAGGTGGAGTTACTCTTCACCGTACCGAAGGACAGGATGGGGTCCTGGGTCAATCTTTGCCTGGATGGTAAAAACCGCATCATTGCCAGTGATCAGTTTGGAGGGCTCTACCGCTTCAAGGCACCTGCACCTGGCCAGGCCCTGCGAGAAGATGACATTGAAAAAGTGCCAGCTAAAATTCGGGCAGCCAATGGACTTCTTTGGGCGTTTGATAGCCTCTATGTTGCGGTCAATGATTATGTTAAAAAGATGGATAATGGGGTCTACAGGCTGACCGACTCCAACGGTGATGATAAGCTCGACCGGGTAGAGAAATTGAAGACCATGTATGCCCGCGGGGATCATGGGGTACATGCCCTCCTTCTCAGTCCGGATAAAAAATCAATCCACCTAATTACAGGAAACAACACTGAGCCCGTGCAGGCAACCCGTTCACGGGTACCCTTGGACTGGGGAGAAGACCATCTCCTTCCCCGGATGCCGGATGGGCGGGGCCACAATCGAGACCGGTTAGCTCCAGGAGGTATCATATACAAAATCTCACCCGACGGTAAAGATTGGGAGATCGTATCCTCGGGTTACCGGAATATTTTTGACGGCGGATTCAACGCGGATGGCGAACTTTTTACCTATGACGCAGATATGGAATACGATTTTAACACTCCTTGGTATCGCCCCACCCGGATTAATCATGTCACCAGCGGCTCCATGTACGGCTGGAGAAATGGCACTGGTAAACGGCCCGAGTTTTATCCGGACAATTTGCCTGCCGTGGTCAACATTGGCCCTGGCTCACCCACCGGGGTGACCTTTGGATATGGAGCAAATTTTCCAGCCAAATATCAAAAAGCGATGTACATTTTGGACTGGAGCTGGGGTAAAATCTACGCCGTACATTTGAAACCGGATGGAAGCACCTACACCGGCAAAAAAGAAACCTTTATTACAGGCAGCCCTCTACCCGTAACTGATGCCATTATTCATCCGGAGGATGGCTCGATGTACTTTGCCATTGGTGGCAGAAAGGTGCAGTCCGGGCTCTACCGAGTCAGTTATGTGGGCAAGGAAAAGAGTGATCCAGTCTCCGTTAAACCCCAAGTTAATGAACACGCCAGTCTACGCCACAAACTTGAAAATCTTCATATCGGGGAACATCCTGGTGCATTGAATATCGCGTGGCCACATATCGACCACCCTGATCGTTTTATTCGATGGGCCGCACTCATGGCCATTCAACGACTGCCGGTGGAAAAATGGGCGGAGAAAGCACTGAGTGAGAAAAACCAGGGAAAGCGTGCCTATGTTCTGCTCTCTCTTGCCAAAGCTACCGGGATCGATCCTTTTCACCGCAAAAAATCCGACCCGCCGATCAACCGGGAAATGGGCAACAAGATTTTGCAATCCCTGCTTGAACTCGATTTTGAAAAGCTGAGTCCAAGTGAGCAGCTTTCGATGGTACGCACCTATCAAGTAGCCATGGTCCGCTTTGGTAAGCCGTCTAAACAAACTGCTGATCAAATCGTTGCCCAACTGGATGCTCATTTTCCTGCCAAAACTTATGAAATGAACTGGCTTCTTTGTGAAACCCTTGCCTTTCTTGAAGCTCCCACTGTAGCAAAAAAAGGGATCTCTCTTCTTCAGAAAGCAACCACGCAGGAAGAACAAATGGAGTATGCCCGGTCTCTTCGTAATCTCAAAACTGGATGGACCAAGGAACTCAGAACTCAATACTTCAATTGGTTTCTAAAAGCGGCAAATTATCGCGGAGGTGCCAGCTTTACCAAATTTATTGAGTTTATCCGTAACGATGCAGTGGCCAGTTTAACGAAAGCTGAGAAAAAAGACCTGGCTCCCCTACTCGCCAAAAAAGCCGAAGTGAAATCGCCTGCAGAGGTAATGGCGGAAGCGATGACTGGCAGAACTTTTGTCAAAAACTGGGAACTGGAAGAACTCAGTAAAATATCTTCCAGTGGTCTGAAAGGAAGAGACTTTAAAAATGGCCGTAAAATGTTTGCCGCAGGAGGATGCTTTGCCTGCCACCGATTTGGCAATGAAGGAGGAATGAATGGCCCCGACCTCACCGGCTCAGGTGGACGATACTCGGCCCATGATCTCCTTGAGCAAATCATTTATCCTAGCAAAGAAATCAATGAACAATTTGTTCCGACTTTTGTGACCTTAAAAAATGGAGACGCCTTCACTGGAGTGGTTGTAAATCTAAATGGCGACAGCATCTCCCTCAACACTGATCTTTATAACCCCAACCAAAGAAGAAATTTTTGGAGAAAAGACGTTGTCAGCATGGGACCTTCTCCTGTTTCGCCCATGCCTCCAGGACTCTTAAATATGATGGAGGAGAATGAAATCATTGATCTTCTTGCTTACATCCTCAGCGGAGGTGATACCAATCATTCCTTTTTCTCTAACTGAGCCCCTTACTCTAAGGGTTTGCCTACTCCCTCCATGTAAGAAACAGGGGAGAAACCACATAAGGAATATGCATGCCCCAAAATCCCCAAAGTTTTGATCCCGACCTGGTTGTTTCTGAAGTAATTGATGGAAACAAGGATGCATATCGGCTTATTGTAGCCGAGTACAGTTTACTGGTCAGAGGTTTCTTATCTGCCCGCATTTATCACCTCGATGATGCCCAGGATTTGGCTCAGGAAACTTTTGTCACTGCTTATGAAAAGCTTGAAAAATATGAGATCGGCACAAATTTCCGAGCCTGGCTCATGAGCATCGCTCAATTCTTGCTCAACAACCATTGGCGCAAATATGGAAACCGGGCCACAGTGATGGCAAAGTTCAGGCATGACATTGCCGAATCCATCCAGACCGAACTCAAAGTTGCTCATGAAGAAGTGGATGAATCTAGAATCCCCAAGCTTCTAGATTGCATTACCAAACTTCCTAACAACTTAAGAAAAGTCATTCGGTCGGGATTGGAAGGGGAAAAAATTTCCATCCTCGCCAAGGAGCTAAACCTCCAAGCCAATGCCGTTTACCAACTTCGCCATCGTGCCCATGTCGCCCTGCGTAAATGCATGAACCAAACACCTTCCCCTACCCGATCATGAAAAACTTTTCTCACGACCCCGACTACTTGGATATCCTCTCTGCCTGGCACGGCACTCTAAACATTTCCCCAAAGAGAAGAAAAGAACTCCTCGACCGTCTCGGTCATGATCAAGCATTGCGTGCCGCGGTTGCCGAAGAAATTGAGATGGCTGGGCTGATTCGGGCCGCTCAGTCTGGTGAACCGAGGTGGCTGGAATTAGAAGAAATTTTAAGCAGTGCTGAGGAAAGTCCTCTATCCTTCGAGGATAAAATCTTAAACCAGGTTTCAAGCAAACCAAGGAAGCCTTGGTTGTCGCTCCTCACTCGGCCAAGTTTTGCCTGGCTAGCGATGGCCGCAACCCTTGTTTTTGCTTTCGTTATCCCCTCGGAAAAACAAAAGCCTGATGGAATCGCTCGGATTCTTCGGTATGAAGGATCCGACTCATCCGTGCAGAAAGACTTTGAATTTCGAAAGGGTGAACAATTTCAATTCAATGATGGCTTGGTCGAGGTTGCCTTTCAGGAAAGTGGCGTGCACCTCATTGGAAAAGGTCCCCTGCAAATGACCGTCATTGATCATAATCGCTTATTTCTAAACGAAGGAGAAATTAAACTGGTGGTCCCACCTCAGGGGATTGGTTTTGTGGTCGATACGATGGAAAGAAAATTTGTCGACCTAGGGACCAGTTTCGTGGTTCAGGCAAGCAACCTAGGTTCACGCGTGCTCGTACTCGATGGCGAGATTGCGGTGGGGGAACGGGATGGAAAAGGCTCCCGCCTAATGACCGAGGGGGGACTGGCTAATTTTAACCGTAACGGAGAAGCCTCACCACACAGTACAAGACCCAGTGGAGTACCCGAGGTTAAAAAAGATATTCAAGGAACCAAATTGGGAACCCTGCTTGGCTCCATCATTGGTTTCCCTAAGGATGCACAGATCCCCAACCCCGCTCCTGAAGGCAGTCCGATTAGCCGGAAACTCCTCCCCCTTGTACAATCCAAGTTTTCCGACCTGACCTGCCTGAATAAACTAAAAAAAGGAAACCCCATTCGCTTTCGGGGGATCGCAGGTACCTATGATCTCTTCCCAAAGCGGACAGGCTTGGTGCCCTACTCGGAAAACAATGGTTGGATTGCCTGGTACCAGGGAAAAGTGAAAGCCCCCCAGAAAGGAAAATACCGCTTCTGGGGATATGCGGATAACAACCTGCTGGTTGCGGTCAATGGAGAGCCGGTCTTTGAGGGATCGCGCTATGACTCCTCGTTCCGCACCGAAATGAATGTTCCACGAAACAACCACCCCTCCTTTCCTTGCCTCAACGCACGGGCAGGATTTGCCTCAGGTCCTTGGTTTGAGAGTGGAGGCACCCCCGTGCAAATCGACCTGCTCTTTGGGGAGTCCCAGGGCAACAAAACCTCAAGCCTGCTTTTAATTGAGCAGGAAGGTGCTTCATACGATCAAACCTACTGGGGTCAACCCAAGTGGCCCCTATTTGCTACCGAAGAATTCTCCGTCCCAGAGAAAAAAGCACTCAACAAACTCAAGACACACATGGAAGAAAAAATCATGGGTTCTTTTTCCATTCCCGAAGCTGAATTATGGTCCGTGGTCCAATGAGGTAGACTTCCGTATGATAAGATTTGATCTTTTCTCAAATTAAAGAATCTGAGACTCTTTTCGCATGATAAAAAATAGGTTGAGCCTTTTACTTTTCTCCCTTGGTCTGGCTGCAATCAACCTGCCCGGGACCCCTCCACCTAATGTACTGATGATATTGGTTGATGATTTGGGATATTCCGACTTGGGCTGTTATGGGAGTGAAATCGAAACACCCAACCTAGATAACCTCGCCGCCAACGGCTTGCGTTATACCCAATTTTACAATACCGGCAGATGCTGGCCCACTCGTGGTTCCTTGCTCACGGGGTACTATGCCCAGCAAATCCGACGGGACAACTTACCGATGAGAGGTGGCGGGGGCCAAGGCAAGCGACCTACCTGGGCACCCCTAATTCCCGAATTCCTCAAAACTGCGGGTTACCGGAGTTATCACAGCGGGAAATGGCACATTGACGGCAAGGTTCTAACTAACGGTTTCGACCGCTCATGGCATGTCACCAATCAAGACGGCTTTTTTAGCCACAATGCTAATTTACTCGATGACAAAAAGTATAACCCAACAACGTTGAAGAGGGATTATTACTCCACCACTGCCACTGCCGATCATGCAATTGAGTTCTTGGAGGATCACCAGCAAAACCACAGCAACAATCCATTCTTCCATTATCTGGCCTTTATTGCTCCTCACTTCCCCTTGCATGCAAAGCCCGAAGATATTGCCAAATACCAGGATCTTTACCTGAGCGGATGGGATAAACTAAGGGAAGAACGATTTGCCAAACAAAAGAAAATCGGCCTGCATAAAACCTCGCTCTCCACACTCGAACCGGAAATTGGCCCACCTTATGCCTTCCCTAAAGCGATCAAGCGCTTAGGGACTGGAGAAGTAAACCGCCCTCTTGCATGGGATTCCCTCACCGATAAGCAGAAGCGTTTCCAGGCCACCAAAATGGCCATCCATGCCGCGATGATCGACCGGGTGGATCAAGAAATTGGGCGGGTCATTCAACAACTTAAAAAGACGGGAGACTACGATAACACCCTGATCTTTTTTGCTTCAGATAACGGGGCTAGTGCCGAGATCATGGTGCGCGGAGGCGGACACGAACCCGATGCCCCTATGGGTAGTGAGAAAACCTACTTATGCTTAGGACCTGGATTCTCCAGCGCTTCCAACACTCCTTTCCGCCGGCATAAAACCTGGGTGCACGAAGGAGGGATCAGCACGCCCCTCATCGCTCATTGGCCAGATGGAATAAAGGCCAAAGGAGAGCTAAGACATTCCCCCGGGCATGTGATCGATATCGTACCTACCATTCTGGAATTAGCTGGAGTAGAAAAACCAAAATCATGGAAAGGGACGCCTATTCCAAAGGCCCCGGGTAAAAGTTTGGTTCCGTCCTTCTTGGACGATCGCGTCATCCCGAGAGAATCTATTTGGTGGATGCACGCGGGTAACCGTGCGATCAGGCAAGGCAACTTCAAGCTTGTTGCCGCAAAGGGAGACCCCTGGGAGTTATATAATTTAAGTAGGGACCGTGCGGAATCTAACGATTTATCCAATAAAATGACTGACAAAGCTAAGGCGTTGGAAAACTCATGGAACCAAGAGACCCAAAGCTTCATCAAACTTTTGCAGTTGGAAAAACATTCGATTGTAAAATAGAACAAATATAGTCCCTATTATGTCCAAAATTCTCACTTTAGTTTTAACCACTTTTTTCATTCTTACATTCCCTGCATCCTTGCAGGCTGTGGATTTTAATAAAGATGTCAGGCCACTGCTTGCGTCCAAATGCTACGCTTGTCACGGCCCGGATGAAGAGGGAAGGAAAGCCAAGCTTCGGTTGGATATCCGGGAAGATGCTTTGGGAAATGAAGTAATCGTACCGGGAGTAGTTGAAGACAGTGAATTCCACTACCGCATCCGCTCCGATGATCCCGATGAAATCATGCCTCCCCCTGAGTCTCATGCCTCCCTGACCGAGGCGGAAAAAGATCTGCTCGACCAATGGATTGCCGAGGGTGCAGAATATGCCAAGCATTGGGCTTTTGAACCGCCTCAAGCGTCCATCACCCTGGTCAATGCAGCCAAGTGGGGAAACAACTCTATTGATGCCTTTATTCTTAAAAACCTGGAGAAAAATAAGGTCGACCCTTCTCCCCAAGCGGATCGCTACACACTCGTACGGCGCCTCTATTTGGATCTTACCGGTCTTCCTCCCACCCCCGAGCAGGCCGATGATTTTGTCAACGATCACAGGGTGGATGCCTATGAGCACTTGGTCGATCAACTCTTGGCCTCTCCGCACTATGGAGAAAAGTGGGCCCGCGAATGGCTCGATCTTGCACGCTATGCCGATACCAATGGGTATGAAAAAGACAGGCCGCGCGAAATCTGGCAATACCGAGACTGGGTGATTCGTGCCATCAACGAGGATATGCCTTATGACCAGTTCACCATCGAACAACTGGCCGGGGACATGTTACCCGGCTCCACCCAGGATCAAAAAATCGCCACCGGATTTCACCGCAACACCCAACTCAATGAGGAAGGCGGGATCGACCCGCTGGAGTTTCGTTTTTATGCTGCGGTTGACCGTGTGGCCACCACCGGCACCGTGTGGATGGGTTTAACCACCGGATGTGCCCAGTGCCATACCCACAAGTACGACCCCATCACCCACGATGAGTACTTTGGCATCATGGCCCTTCTGGACAATGTGGAGGAACCCGATCTCCTCCTCTACACTGACGGACAATTAAAACGCCAAGCAGAAGTAGAAAACCAGATCCAACGTAAGATTGCCGAACTGACGGGCCGGCATCCCGAATTTGATTCCTCCTTCGCATCCTGGCGCAAAAACATGCAGGCCAAATCCACCGCGTGGAAGACCCTTCAGCCAACCGGTTGGAAAACCAACCTGCCCAAGCTTGAGCTTCTGGAGGACGGCTCGCTGTTTGCTTCGGGTGACTTCACCAAACGGGATGTTTACGACCTTAATTTCACTTCACCCGAACCCATCACTGCCCTGCGTATCGAAGCCCTGCCCGACGACCGCTTGCCGGAAAAAGGCCCAGGCCGGGCCTATTACGAAGGCCGCAAAGGTCTCTATTTTCTCAGTGAAGTGAACGCTTCCGCCCAGGATCAACCCGTCTCCTTCAAAGATCTCTCCCAAAGCGGGGGTAACGGGGTGGAAAAGATCATCGATGGGGATGGCTCTTCGGGTTGGAGCGGAGCTGTTGGCGTGGAACAGCACCTCGTCTTGCCCCTCGACCAACCCTTGGCCGCGAACCAACCCTTCTCCCTGTCCCTTCTTTTTGAAAGGCACTTTGTTGCATCCCTGGGCAAGTTCCGTATTTCGGCGACCTCATCGACCCAGCCAGCGAAAGCTCAACGCCTCGGATCGGCCACCGAAGATCTTCTATCCAAAGGAAATCAATTGAGTCAGTCCGAGATCAGTCAACTCCGGGCAACTTATTTGGAAAAAGCCTTTCTCCCCCAAAAGAATAATGGGAAATCCTTCGCAGTTGGAGCGAAGTGGATCTGGGATAACAGCAACAACAACGGCAAAGAAACCCTCTATTTTGCCAAGTCCATAAGCTTGAAAGATGCTCCAAAATCCGTTCGTTTACTTTACACCTGCGATGACGAATCCGAGTTTTTCATCAATGGCAAAAAAGTTGCATCGAATAAATTGTGGTATGAACCAGCTCTTGCCAATGTGGGCACTCATTTTAAAAAGGGTACAAATGTTATCGCGGTAAAAGCGACCAACAATGGCGGACCCGGTGCCCTGCTTGTACAACTCGAAATTACCAAGGCTGATGGTAAGAAACACACGGTCTTTACCGACGAAAGTTGGGAATTCTCCCAGCAGAAACCCACCAGTGATGAATGGAAAAATAAAGGCCTTGCCGACGGAATAAAAGCAATTCTTGTAGGCAAAGCAGGAGATGCCCCATGGAACAATATCCCCCTTAAGTCGAATGATCTTTCCGAACTCAATGCCCTTCGTGGGCAAATCCCCCAAAGTCGCCGGTCATTGGTGATGCAGGAAAGACCCTCAGATAACCCCCGCCCCACTTACCTACGCCATCGGGGGGAGTACACCAATCCGAAGCACGAGGTTGCCCCTGGCATACCCGACATTCTTTTAGGAGTGGACACACCCGAGCCGGGCAATCGTCTTGAGTTTGCCCGCTGGTTGGTCAGCCAGGACAATCCGCTCGGGGATCGGGTAACCGTAAACCGTGCCTGGCGTTCGCTCTTCGGTTACGGCCTCATACGTACCAGCGGGGATTTTGGCACCCAGGCACCTGCCCCCGACCACCCCGAACTGCTTGATTGGCTGGCTGTGGAATTTCGTAAGCTTGGTATGTCGATGAAAAAACTTCACCGCCTCATCGTCACCAGTTCGACTTACAAGCAAAGTTCCGTGGCCACCCCAGAACTTCTAGAAAAAGATCCGCAAAACCGACTCCTTGCCCGGGGTCCAAGAATACGCCTGACCGGGGAACTGATCCGGGATCACATGCTTACCGCCAGTGGAAAGTTATCCTCAAAAATGTACGGCCGTGGCGTCTATCCGCCCCAGCCCAAAACTGTGCTTTCCCATGCTTTTGGTAATCAGGCATGGAATGTATCCACAGGCGAGGACCGCTACCGCAGATCCCTCTATACCTTTATCAAACGGACCGCCCCTTTTGCCGGCTACATGACCTTTGATGGCACCTCCGGCGAGAACTGCCTCGCCAAACGCGATCGAAGCAATACTCCTCTGCAAGCCCTTACCCTGCTCAACGACGAGATGTTTATCGAACTTGCTCAGGCGGCGGGCGAACTCGTCCACCAGAAAAAAGAGGACCCCGTGGAATCTCTCTTCCGTCGCTTTCTCACCCGGATGCCCAAGGCAGAAGAGCGAAAAGCCCTACAGGGATACTTCCACCAACAGGTAGAAAGACTGCAAGCCGGAGAACTCAAGGCAGGGGACATTGCTGGCAACCCCAAAGCAGATCCTCAATGGGCAGGCAAAGTTTTACTCGCCCGGGCTATTATGAATTTAGACGAAACCATCACCAAACCATGATTATCGATCCATTACTCCTCCGTACCCGAAGACATTTTTTCAAAGACTGTGGAATTGGCCTGGGCAAGATTGCCCTCGCCTCTATGCTCGCCAAAGAAAGCTTTGGAGCAATGGGGAACCCCGGCTTCATGCGTTTCCCGGTTAAAGCCAAGCGGGTCATCTTTTTGTTTATGGCGGGAGCCCCTAGCCAACTGGAGTTGTTTGACCATAAGCCCAAGCTCAAGGAAATCGAGGGGAAGCCTATCCCGCCTTCGGTCATTAAGGGGCAGCGCTATGCTTTCATCCAGCCTGACGCCGCGGTACTCGGGCCCTGCTTTCCTTTTTCCAAGCACGGCGAGTCGGGTGCGGAAATTTCGGACCGCCTGCCCTATTTATCGAAAATTGCCGACGACCTGACCTTCGTCAAATCCATGCATACCGACCACTTCAACCATGCACCCGCCCAGTTGTTCATGAACACGGGCAGTGGGATCCCTGGTCGGGCAAGTATGGGTTCCTGGCTAAGTTATGGAATCGGGAGCGAAGCGGATGACCTTCCTGGCTTTGTCGTTTTGCAAAACGGTGTATTGAGCGGCGGATCCGCCATGTGGGGATCCGGATTTTTACCCTCCGAACACCAGGGCGTGCCCTTCCGCAAGGGCCCCGACCCCATCCTTCATGTATCCAACCCCAAGGGGATAGACCGTAGAGCCCAACGACACACCCTCGACCTGCTCAGCACATTAAACCAAAGTAGCCTTGGCCAGTTTGGAGACCCCGAAATCAATGCCCGGATCGAAGCCTATGAAATGGCCTATCGCATGCAGGCACGGGCCCCAGAACTAATGGATTTCAGCCAGGAAAGCCAAGCGACCCTCGACCTCTATGGGGCGAAACCGGGCCAGTCCGGATATGCAACCAATTGCCTTCTTGCCCGTCGTCTGGCCGAGAGAGGCACCCGCTTCATCCAGGTCTATCAGGGTGGATGGGATGCGCACAACAATGTCGAAGGAAATATCAAAAATCAGGCGAAAGCAATCGACCAGGCCAGTGCCGCCCTCGTTCAGGACCTCAAGCAACGTGGCATGCTCGAAGATACCCTCGTCATTTGGGGAGGTGAGTTTGGACGCACCCCGATGGTGGAAGCCAGTGCCGCATTGAATCGAAGTGGTGGACGCGACCACCACCCTCAGGCCTTCACCATGTGGATGGCGGGTGGAGGCATTAAGCCAGGTATCACCCTGGGACAGACCGATGAACTAGGCTTCCATGTTACTGAAGACCCCGTACATGTGCACGATCTTCAGGCCACCATTCTTAAACTCATGGGCATTGATCACACCCAACTATCCTTCCGTTTTCAAGGTCTTGATTTTCGACTTACAGGTGTAGAACAACACCACGCCGTCAAAAAACTTATGGCATGAGACTGCGGTGGCTATTGCCTCTTCTTGGAGGACTTCCGGTCCTCGGGGCAACAGGCAAGGAATCGCACCCCCTTTCGATTAGCTTCAATGATCATGTCCGACCTATTTTGTCGGATAAATGTTATGCCTGCCATGGTCCAGATCCAGAAGACCGGGCCGCCGATCTGAGATTGGACACGGAGGAGGGTGCTTTTGCCGACCTCGGGGGATACCGTGCGATCACCCCGGGTGATCCTGAGGAGAGTGAAATCTTTTGGCGGATCGAATCGAAAGAGGAAGACGAAATCATGCCCCCACCCGACTCTCACCTCTCCCTGAGCAAACAAGAAAAA
Organism: Opitutales bacterium; assembly: GCA_028045305.1. GTDB lineage: Bacteria > Verrucomicrobiota > Verrucomicrobiia > Opitutales > Seribacteraceae > Chordibacter. Next base: position 209,612 of record JAOFTV010000002.1, read on the forward strand.
TCCATCATTAAGCAATGGATCGAACAAGGTGCAAATTGGGATACCTCAGGAAAAAGTGGAACTCTTTGATCTCACGAAAGATCCATTGGAAAGCACCAACCTAGCTTCTCAAAATCCAGATGTGGTGCAGAATTTAACTGCCAAGATGGATGCCTGGTGGAATCCACTACGAAATAAAAATTAACTTAATTTCGCAAAACTTACACTGTCGCTTCCAAAAATTACTAAAGCGACAGCTCTTTTGTAAATTTATGTCTGCGGTGCTGCTCCCCAAAGCACCAAAAAGATGGATAGATTGACCAAAACAATCCCCAGAATAATTCTATACCGGCGATCCATCTTCTTTGGCTATAAACTTATTTTTTCGATTTCTTTTTCTTCTGAGCTTTAGTATTCGGACCGACGATTTCAACAAAGTTACCATCCGGATCCTTGAGCATTAACAAACACAAGTCCTGAGGGAAACCCTTGGGTAGAATCTGCGGACTCTTGGCATAAGCCTCATGACCATGCTTCTTGGCATTGGCCATCACAAGATCCACATCCTCCACAAATATGGTGAGGTAAGAAAACCCGGCGACGGTATGGATGTATGGTTGCTCGATGGTGCGGGCAGGCTTTTTTGAATCCACCTGCATCACTTTCAACTTGGTCGCTGACTCCTCATCTCCCAGTACCAAGACATGGACATTGAGGCTGGACCCATCAGTCAATCCGACCGCTTTGGGAAACTTGCCCTTCACTTCAAACCCGGGCACTTCCTTAAACCCGATCACATCTTTATAAAAGGCGAGCGACTTTTTGGCATCGATCACTACGACACCTAAATCAATCGTTTGGCGCGAGAAATTAGACTTTGCCCAGACCGAGGAACAGGCAAGTAGTATGAATGAGGATAGGAGAACCTTATATATTTGTATAGCCATGAGTTGAGAGTGAAGCTCTCTTTCCAATCAATCAATGGCGAAGTGTATACAATCCTTTCCTTTCCTAAAACAGCTCCCCCTTTTGCTATGCAACCAAACCAAATGCCCACGCTCATTTGACGCAATCCAACAGAATTTTTTCGCAATACTTGGCAGTATAGGATTGTCCATTCGCTCAATCATACTTGGGATACTTAGAGAACCGATACGAGGGGTCACGCACCTTCCTTTTCTTTTTTCTTTATTATGACCTTCAAGCCAACCCTTTTCATTTTTCTTGGACTTACCGCTCTTGGCAGTCACTCCTTTTCTGCGGACACCAAGAATGCGCCCCCTGCAGAGGAAAGCCCTGCCCTCCTCTTTTACGGAAACTCCATGATCGAACGACTTCTCGAACATGGGGGCATGGAAGCACGCCTGCAAATTGCCACATCTGGGAAGGACCTAAAAATTAGGAGCCTAGCATGGACCGGAGATGAAGTGGGGAACCGCCTGCGACTAGAAGGCTACCCCAAGCACATGAAAAACCTTATCAGGCAGTGGCCCTCCAATGTGCTCGTTCTTGGGTACGGCATGAACGAGGCATTCCATGGATCCGAGGGACTACCTCAATTTAAACGAGATTACCAAAGCCACATTCAACAACTCGCAAAAGCTCACCCGAGGGCAAAGTTTGTGCTATTGTCCCCCACTGCTGCCCAGCACCCCGTTTCCGACCTCAATGAGAACCTGAAACTTTACCGTAATGCCATCTACGAACTGGCCCGTAAGAACCAGGCACTATTTATCGATCTCTTCTCCCCCACCCTCAATTCAAACAGTCGGATAACTGTAAACGGCATTCATTTAAACGAGTTGGGAAACAAACAAATTGGCTCCATCATTGCCCAGGAACTGCTTGGGTATATGGGTGTAAAAAACACAAAGCCGGCTTCCGAAAATCACATCCAAGAAGTTCGCCAGGCTGCCTCGGCCAAACATAGCCGGGTTGCCGAAGTGGTACGCCCGAAGAACGCGGTAGTCTATTTTGGGGTTCGGGCAAGGCCTTATGAATATGCCGGGGAAATTCCTAGGTATCATAAGATGATCGAACTTACAGAAGCTGTAATCTACCTCCTTGCCGCTGATCCAAAGTTAAAATTCGCCAACCTAAAAAAGCCTTCCCTGGATCCCATGCCTCCCGGCAAAGGGCACGATGATGGTAAACGTACAGGTATCATTAAACCGCCTACGGATGCCATGGCTGAATTTACCGTGGCCGATGGTTATGCCGTTAATCTTTTTGCTTCCGAGGAGCAATTCCCAGAACTGCGTAACCCCGTACAAATGGCTTTTGATGCAAGGGGTAGGTTATGGGTGGTCACCATGCCTTCCTTTCCCCACACGGTCCCCGGTCTGACCCCGGAAGATAAATTGATCATCCTCGAAGACACTAATCGCGATGGCAAAGCCGATAAGTGTACAACTTTTGCGGAAAACCTCGATGCACTGGACGGGATCGCCTTTCACCATCAGGGAGTGATTGTATCGGAACAACCACGCCTGCTGTTAATGCGGGATGAAGACGGGGACGACCGTGCGGACTGGCAGCGCGAACTCCTCCGCGGGATCGATGTAACCGACTCCCACCACGGCGGGATGATTGCAACCGATCCACATGGGGATATTTTATTTTGTGACGGAGTCTTTCACCGTTCCCAACTGGAAACCCCTTTTGGAGTCCACCGGGGTATTGACTCAACCACTTATCGCCTGGATCCCACTACAGGAAGAATCAATACTGAATGGCAGCACACAACACCCAACCCCTGGAATATCACCTTCGACCGATGGGGAAATACTTTTCAAATGTATGGCGATGGAGATGTCTATGATGGCACTTCGTTGATTTGGACTCCGCTCGGTGGATACATGCCCTATGCCTATGCTCGAATAACTAGCTATGGCAAAGGTTGCGGAACCTCATCTATTTCTAGCGCAAACTTCCCAGACGAATATCAAAATGGCCTCGCCTCTGCCTCTTTACTTGGTCGATATGCGGTTAATCTGACTATTCTTAACACTGACCGTGGCATGTTTAAGCAGAAGAGTTACCAAACCATTTTGAGCTCTCCCAACGCTGCCTTTCGACCAGCTGATCTCGAATTCGGAATGGATGGTGCCCTTTATGTTTCTGATTTTTCCAGTCCGATCATTGGACATGCCCAGCATCCAATGAGAGACCCCCACTGGGATCACGACTATGGACGGATTTGGAGGGTAGTACACACCGGCAAGCCCATTGTCAAAGAATGGCCAATCATTGAAGGGGAAAAACCAGCCCAGCTATGTAAGCTCTTGGTACACCCGCAAAATCTTATCCGCCACCATGCTCGAATTGAACTAAGAAAACATGGCAAGAAGGCCATTTCAGCAGTCAATCAATGGATCAAAGCATTTGATTCCAAAGCGGATAATTTCGAACTGGCCGTGCTCGAAAGCATTTTTGTATGCGAGGGGCTGGGGCAGGCGCGTCCCGACTTGATTGTACAACTAGCTAAATCTAAGTCCTACCTTTTTCGCGGAGCAGCAGTTCGCACCCTACGCTTACAGGCAGACCGAATTAGTAACACAAAAGAGATGCTCACTACCTTTGCCAAAGATGCACACCCACGCGTGCTCATGGAAGTAATTAATGCGGTGGCTCACTTGCGCCCGCACATGCCTGAAGTTGAGAGTTCTATAACGGGCATCAATACAAAAAATCCAGATGTAAAAAACTCGCTTGCCTATCTGGATTTAGGTACGGAACCGTTGAAGGGCAGTAGTGTGCCAGTACTGGAGGTTTCTAAAAGCTCACAACTAACTCAATGGATTGGATACGAGGATAAAAACAAAACCAATCCAGTTGAATATCAGATTGGTAAATCAAAGTTACCCGGCACTGGATTCTTTCGTTCCTTTATTTATTCAGATAAGGCCCAATCCGCTACCATCGGGGTCAACCACAAGAACTTGGAAGTATACCTGAATGGCATATTAAAATTTAGCCAGAACTCACTTTGGAGTGGAGATCAGCAAATCAATGTGGAATTACGCAGCGGTTTAAATGTCTTTGAGTTCGTTTTCCTCAAAGGTAGGAGGGCAGCTAGGTTCATGCCTGCTGTCTATGTCTATGACCCCTTGGGCAACCCTTTGCCTGATGCACAATATTTAACAAACCTAGATCAATTAAGAAAAGCCGATAAAGAACACCAACAGGAAATGGCCAAGGCAGGTAACATCCTCCGGGTTCAGGCGGCTCCCGAACTTCAGTTTGCTCCCAAAAGATTGCAAGTTCAGGCAGGCACCAAAGTAACACTTATTTTTTCTAATCCGGATGTCATGCTCCACAACTGGCTTTTGGGCACACCAGGTAGTGCCCAGGAAATTGGCGAACTTGCGGATAAAATGGCCTCCACCGCGGATGGCTTTCAAAAGGGCTACATTCCCGAAAGTGACAAAATTCTGGTATCATCCAAGCTGTTATCTCCCAATGAATCACAAGAAATCGAATTTGAGGCACCGGATCAGCCAGGTGACTATCCCTACCTCTGCACCTTCCCCGGGCACTGGCGAATGATGCAGGGGATTCTTACGGTGAAAGCGGCTCCGTGAAATATCACCTCTGTTTATTCTTTGTGACTGCCTGTTTTTGCTTTGGTGAAACCAAGTGCGAGTTCATCTCCTTATTTGACGGCAAAACCCTCAAAGGCTGGAGGGCATCTCCGGGCGGAAAGTGGGAAGTAAAAGATGGAGTATTATTAGGAACTAGCCAGAAAGTGGACAAACGGCATGGCATCCTGTTTTCCGAGAAAGAATATTCCGATTTCATTCTTTGGGCAAAGTTCCGAATATTACAGGGAAACAGTGGATTTTACTTCCGTGCCGAGAACCGTAATACCCCAATCAGAGCCTATGGATTTCAGGCGGAAATCGACCGCACTCAGAATACTGGTGGTTTGTATGAAACAGGTGGACGGGCATGGGTTGCCAGGCCTGATCAGCAAGTAATTAAGGAACGAAAATATCTACCAGGAGAATGGTCAGATCTGGAAATTCATGCAGGCGGCAAAAATGTATCCGTTCTTATAAATGGTATTCTGAGCACAGAATTAAAAAAAGACCCTGGTCGGACCAAGGGTTTTTTTGGCCTGCAACTCCACGGTGGGCAGGATATGCATGTGGAGTACAAAGACATCCGTCTGAAAAATTTGGACAGATAAAAAATCTTTCAAAAAATTTAATCCGCATTCCGGCAAAATAAACTCGTGCTTCCATAGATAAGCTATCGGCAAGTCAGTCTTTTCGATTGCCTGAAGATTTCTCTTTAGGTCTGATCTAATCCTTCATGCAGATCATACTCGCTCTATTACTTGTACCTCTATTTATTTACGCTCAGGACCTCCCGCCGGGCCAAATGCTCTTACCGGAAGAGGCCTTGCCTGAATACGAGGCCAAAATCGATCACGCCAGACTGATTCGAGATACATCCAAAAGCGTATTAAAACTGGGTAAGTCCGTCTACCAACAAAACTGTGCGAGTTGCCACGGCACCCCGAACACCCCGGGTTCTGTGCCCAATGCCTTGGGTTTTTGGGACGGGAAATTTCAGCACGGAAAAGATCCATATACCATGTACCTCACCCTGACTCGTGGATGGCGGATGATGGCCCCGCAAGCCATGCTCAAGCCCCGGGAAAAATACGCAGTGATCCACTACATTCAGGAGACATACTTAAAAAAACAAAACCCTGCGGAATACTTTAAGGTGAACCAGGAATACTTAAGCCAACTTCCCAAAGGACGAGATCTCGGACCCGCTCCGGAGAAAAGAAAACTCTGGGAGGAAATGGACTACGGAAATTTTTTAATGGGTACCTTTGAGATTGCTGACACCCAGGAACAAAAAGTCAGAAACTACGGGGTTGGAGCGACAAACAACCTCGCCTACAAGGGAATTGCCCAGCGCCTCGACCCCGGCCCAGGTGGCATTGCCAAGGGCCATACCTGGTCAGCCTTCGAACACGACACCTTGCGGATAGCCGGAGTCTGGAGAGGAAATGGATTTATTGACTGGCGGGGAATCAACTTTGACGGGCAACATGCGATCCGTCCGCGTACCATTGGCGAACCCTTCCTCGAATGTGCCGACGGCCCAGGTTGGGCCAATCCGGAAACCGGTAAATTTGAAGACCTTCGCTTTCAGGCATCCGACGGAAATTATTACGGTCCCCTGCCCAAAAGTTGGTGCCAATACCATGGGCTATTTAAGTTTAACAATCAGGCGGTGCTTTATTATCAAGTCGGGGAGGTGAGAGTTAGTGAGATGCATGCTTTATCGGATGCCGGAACCTTTATTCGCCACTTGAATATTGGGAAAAGCGAGAAGGCACTTGTGTTTCGCACCCCGGGTAAATCCATCCGTGCAAATGTAAAAATTCTCACTGAGCAAGGAAGACCTGGGGAACAAGTGATTCGCTTATTGCCGGAACAAACTCCTCTCCAATTAGTTCTGCTTGCTGATGGAACTGAGAGCGAACCCATCCCCGCGAAGCTTAAATTTTATAATATTCTCAAAGATAAACTAAGTCACAGCCCTGCCCATGGTGGTATAGTTACGCAATGGCCCGACATTTTGAAGATCCCCATTGTAAGGGGAAAACAGGATGGGGCTTTCCAGTCTGACGAGTTCACCCTACCGGTTGACAATCTATGGAACGCACGACTGCGGGCTAGCGGACTGGACTTCTCTCCCGATGGTAAAAGTGCATACCTTTGTTTTTGGGACGGCGATGTCTGGAAAGTGGATGGCATAGCCGATGAATCCCGCAACTCGGTGGAGTGGAAAAGAATTGCTGCCGGATTATTTCAACCATTGGGCATCAAAATCAGGAATGGAGAAGTCTTTGTTTCCTGCCGGGATCAAATTGTTCGCCTGGTTGATTTAAACGGGGATGAAGAAACTGATTTTTACGAAGCATTTAATTCGGACCATCAGGTAACCGAGCATTTCCATGAATTTGCGATGGGGCTGCAGACAGATGAACAGGGTAATTTCTATTACGCCAAGAGTGCGAGGCATGCCCGCCCTCAGCTTATCCCTCATCATGGCACTCTGATCAAGGTAACGGCTGATGGCAAAAGCAGTGAAGTACTCGCCCATGGCTTTCGGGCTGCTAACGGAGTATGCCGCAACCCGGACGGCACCTTTTTCGTAACCGATCAGGAAGGCCACTGGAATCCACAAAACCGGATCAACCATGTGATTCCCGGGAAAGGAAAGTTTTACGGAAATATGTACGGGTATGGAGCTCCGAATGACTCCTCGGACTCAGCCATGGAACAGCCCCTCTGCTGGGCTCACAAAAAATTTGACCGTTCCCCGGCCGAACTCCTTTGGGTGGATAGCCCAAAATGGGGGGCCCTTCAGGGTAAACTGATCCACCTTTCCTACGGACAAGGCCGGGTGGAGGTGGTTCCTCATGAGAATCTCAACGGACAATTACAGGGAGGGATGGTCCGTCTACCTATCGCCGATTTCCCCACCGGAATCATGCGTGGTCGTTTTCACCCCCAAAATAACCATCTCTACCTGTGCGGGATGTCAGCCTGGGCGTCCTCGCAACCTCTTCCCGGCGGGTTCTATCGATTGCGGGCAACGGGTGAGCCCATGCACATGCCTGTATCTATGCGGGCTTTGAAAAAAGCAGTGGAAATTACTTTTTCAGATCCAATTTCCAGTAACAACAATCCTCAAGCAAAAGTAAGCACATGGGCTCTCAAAAGAACAAAAAACTATGGCTCACCTAAGTTTGATGAAAAAGAGCTCTCAGTCTCGAACACCTCCCTATCTGAAGATGGTAAGATACTGAGAATTGAAATCCCGGATATCGCTCCCTGTTGGCAAATGTCCATCCGCTATGAATTCCTCGGAGAAAACGGTAAAAAAATTGCCGGTGAAATACAAAATACCATTCATTCGTTAGGAGACTCCTAATTAATGAAGGTTTTTTTCTGCATCACCATTCTTTTGAACTGTTTGGCAGTTGCGGATACCGGAGCTAACCACACTTCCTTGTGGCTGTCGAAGAAGATGGTGGATGAGCCCGTTCTTTTTATTGGAGATGAAGGCAACCGCAGTGGTCGCCTCATCTTCACCCCAGCCTCCATGCCTGTCCTAACCCGGGCTGGAGACTCTTTTGTTTACGAAGCGGGGAAAGATTACACATGGGAAAAAGGCAGTCGTACAATCAGACTGACGGATCATTCCAGAATTCCATCCAAGACAGCTCAGGAGATGAGGCCTGGACCAGGCAAGCCAAGAAGCCTGGGTGGTGTCTTGCGCGGTGAAGGCAGGTTTTTTCATGACCTGCAAACCCTGGTCAGTTATTCTCACAATCAATCGTGGCCTGATTTGGTACAACCGGGTTCAGCCACCCTGCCCCGCTCTCTGGAAAAATTAAATTCTTCTCAATCCTTCAAGGTGGTGACCCTGGGAGATAGTATCACCGAGGGGTACAACGCTTCCGGGTTTGCCAAGACCCAGGCACCTCGTAACCAACCGTCATATGCAGAAGGGTTTGCCCGCTTGCTCGACGAAACCTTCCCTGCACAAGTGACCTTGAGCAATCTCGGAGTGGCGGGCCGTACCGCCGTTTGGGGGTTGAAACAACTGGACCGGGTGATCGCAGAAAAACCTGACCTGGTCATTATTGCTTTTGGGATGAACGACCCTGTTTCATTCGAACAATTTCAAAGAACAAACCTCGAAATCCTCACCCATTTGCAAAAAGAAATCCCTCAAACGGATATGATCTTTGTTTCGGGCATGAACAATAATCCTGACTGGAGAGACCCCACCAAAATCCCCGGCTTTCGTGAAGCTTTGAAAGACATCATTCGGCCCAATGTCATCCTTGCCGATATCACCACGCCATGGGAAAAATTATTAACCCGTAAAAATTTTTCTGATCTCAGCGGAAATAATGTGAATCACCCCAATGATTTTGGGCATCGATTGTATTCCGAAATACTTTTTTCACTTTTTATTTCGCCCTAAAACCAAGATAAATATTGGGCTTTACGATGCTTTTGTAAAAAAGATGAAAAATATTTTCATTTTTTTTGAACACTTTTCAAGTTAGGGGCGTCTTACCTTATGACTTTCGTCAGTTTGTTTTAGTTTAAGTTTGTGTTTCAAAAGCCCAAGAACACCGCAGAGATGCGGTGTTTTTGTTTGGTCTAATTTTCTGCATACACACTGGTAGATTGATAAACATTATTGCAAAAACCTGTACTGAAGTTCTCACCGGAAATGCCATTCAGGGTCGTAAAATCTGAAGAATTACTGATAAATAAATAACTCATGTTAAGGAAGTTATCTCTATTGATCCATATAATGATCACTTTCCTGCCCTGTTTTTTGTGGTCGGAAGCAACTTCTTCCTCTCAGATCGAATTACATCCTAACCACCGTTCAACCAAATCTGCTATTGAACAAGTACAAAAGGTTTTCGGGAAATATTCAATTGAAAGCCCAGGCCTTTTTTCTGGAAACCATCAAGGCTTTGAACACATTCAAATCATCAAAGATGACCAAGTGGAAAGTGCTTTTGTTTTTTATATACATAGAGACCTCGATGGAGACAGGGATAAACAATGGCCTCCACATAAAGCAAGACAACGCAATGAAATCAAGGGATATGTGGGCTCCCCCGATATACTAAAGGCACAAGAGAACCAGTCTTTTCGATACAGGTGGTACTTTCGAATCGATGACGGTTTTCAGATCACCAAAAACTTCTGTCATTTCTTTCAACTCAAACCAGCCGGCTCTGATAATATCAACAATCCTCTGCTTACTCTTTCCGGAGTAGTGGATGGAGGGAAGCCCCAGCTTCAGGTACAGTTATGGAAAGAAAATAGAACCGAAAGACAATTCCTCGCCAATTGGAAAGACTGTCTTGGGAAATGGCTACTTTGTGAATGTAAAATTAAATATGCAAACGAAGGGAATATTTCGTTCTCAATCAGCTCACTTGACCAAAGCATTTCGATTACACGATCCATAAAGACTATGAAAACTTGGCAAAAGGGCTTTTCTTTTGTTCGGCCCAAATGGGGAATTTACAGAAGTTTGGTCATAGATAGAAAAAAAATGAACCAAGAAGATAAAGTATTTATTTCCCGCTTAATGATTGATAGAATCTAAGCAAGCGGGATATTTCCATTGTTTAAGTTTCATGTTTTTGAAAAAAAGTTTTCTTTTTTTCGAACGTTTTCCAAACTTCTCCCGTCTTACCTTATGACTTTTGTCAGTTTGTTTCAGTTTTAGTTTGTTTTTATCAAGAACGCCGTAGTGATACGGCGTTTTTGTTTGGCCTGATTTCAGGACCATTAAAAAAGATTCCACTTTGGCAAAATATCAGCATTGCGAACAGGCATGTGCAGGTTTTTTATGACGGGCTTGATGATCACCCGTACCTTTAGCTCCTTATTTTGTATAACGATTAGTCTCTTTCATAGCGACTTCCTTCATGCAGGCATCCCCACCCCTCCGATGGTCTGGGAAGATTTTGATCCGGACGCGGGTAGTTTCAAAGAGGAAATCATTTACGAAAAGACCGTAAAAGGAATCTATGAAAAGCACGCCTACATTTCCGCTTATGTCAATGAGGTCGAAGTTCGTGTGTTCTGTAAGTACGCAGTCAAGGAAGGGTCAAAAAATGTGCCCGGATTGATGAACACACATGGTTGGATGGGTGGACCATCGATTGATAAGCAATATGTAAATGATGGGTGGGCAGTAATTTCACATGACTATTCGGGCCTCACCAAACGCCCTCATCACACCAAGTATCCCCCAGAACTGGGCCATGGCCACATGGATGCCAAGGAGAAAGGATATACTCTAATTTACGATAAAATGCCTGACGGCAGCCAGACCACCGACCCCAAGGCTACTTCGCATTACCTGTGGAATGCGATCCAGCGCCGCGTGCTCAGTTATTTGCTCACCCAAAAGGAAGTCGATCCATCCCGCATTGGAGCCAAGGGCTACTCTTATGGGGGAACCATCATGTGGAACTTGGCTATGGATAAACGGGTGAAGGCGGTAGTCGCTTACTTTGGCATCGGGTGGATCAATTACTACCGCGACCGGGCGATTTGGAAGTTTGATCAACCGCAAAAAGAAATCCCCCAGACTCCCGGACAAAAGCTCTTCCTTACTGGCCTCGCTCCACAAGCTCATGCCCCATACATTCAAGCCGCCAGTCTTTGGCTCAATGGATCCAACGATCACCACGGGGGGCACGAACGGGGGTGCGACACCTTCAAGGATTTCAAGCCCGGTGTGCCCTGGGACTTCGCCGTTCAGGCACGAGGACATCACAATACCGAAAAATTGGGAGATAACTGCAAAGTATGGCTGGAAAAACATGTCCGGGGAGACTCGCACATTTGGCCGGCCCGCCCTACATCCGAAATCAAACTGGGGCAGGATGGCGTGCCCGAACTTCACCTAAGTCCTGCAAACTCTGAGAAGATTAAGGAGGTACAGGTCTACCAATGCGTAAAAACTGCAAATAACATCGCCCGCTTTTGGAGAGATGTTCAGTCCAAACGGGTTGGTAACCAATGGGTCGCGAAGCTGCCTGTGCTTAACACCAAGGATTACTTGTTTTCATACGCCAATATTCGTTATGAAAATAACACGGTCATATCTTCAGATTTCGAAGCAGTTATACCCTCCGACCTTGGCCGGGCAGTTGCCACGGATCAACCATCCAAGGAATTGCCCGGAGGGGCCAGTCTTTGGAAAGATGCGGCCCCAGCTGAAGGGGTTGGCGGCATTCAGGGGTTTCGCCCACTTAACAAACACCATGGAACCTCCAGTTCTCAGTTTGGTGACCCCAAATGGAAAGCTCCCAAGGGTGCGAATCTCGAATTTATGTTTTATTGCACCCAACCCCAAAGCCTAACTCTGAGCACAAACACACGGCACGCATCTGATATCGAGATTACCGCTTCCAATGACTGGCAGAGCATGGCCCTCACCCCCGGCCTACTCACCAATGTGCATGGGACAAAGTTGAAGGATTGGTCAGAGGTAGGAACCATCAGCCTCAAACCCAAACCTGGGGCAGATATTACCAAGATGGTATTTGCCAATTTTAAATGGAAAAAGGATTAGGGCCTGATCAGATAAGACTCTGGCCAAACCAAATTAACTCCTGGGTGGCGGCCTAAAAAGATCATCGCCCTATCTTTGGGAACTTGAAAGAATTGCTTTCGAAATCATGCCAAAACCGAAAATAGCAGTGACCATGGGCGACCCAGCAGGAGTCGGTCCAGAGATCTGCCTGGATCTGTTAAACGCTCCTGAAATTTTAGATAGATGCCAACCCGTAATCTTTGGAGATCTCACAATCTTGCAAGCATGTGCCCACCAAACGGGCAAGCCACTGAATTGTTCTGCTATTCAGTTGGAAGAAATTACCGATTCCTCACCATCTGGAATCATTGACTTATCTATTCTTAAACCCAACGAACTCAATCCCGGCATAGCCGAAGCCCATACCGGGCGGGCAACTTATGAATACGTAGTATCCGCAATCGATGCCTGTCTCGCCGGTAGAGTCGACGCCGTGGTGACCTGTCCAGCAAACAAGGAGGCCATGCAGGCAGCAGGCATAACCCAGCCCGGACATACCGAAATTTTTGCCGAGCGTACGGGCACCACTGATTTTTGCATGGCTTTCTTTTCAGAAACGATAAGTTGCTCTCTGGTAACTGTACATGTCGGCTACCATCAAGTGCCCGGTCTGCTCTCCGTTGAACGGATCAACCAAGTCATTTCCCTTACCCGTGAAACCCACCGCAGTCTCTTGGGACGGGAACCTAAATTGGCAGTTTGCGGACTGAACCCCCATGCCGGCGAGAATGGACTCTTTGGACAGGGCGAGGAGGAAGCAATCATTATCCCTGCGATCGAACGGGCTCGCGCCCAAGGGGCCGATATCGTGGGTCCCCTACCCCCTGATACCGCGTTTACCCCCTCTCGAAGACAAATAGTGGACGCCTATATTTGCATGTACCACGATCAGGCCTTAATACCGGTAAAAGCACTCGCATTTGATCAGGCCGTCAATGTTACCCTCGGGCTGCCCATCATCCGTACATCCGTTGACCATGGCACCGCTCTTGACATTGCCTGGCAGGGAAAAGCCGACCCGAACAGCCTGAAAGCAGCAGTACGGTTGGCCGCTCGAATGTCCGGCGAAAAAGAATGATTAGAAAGGCCTTGCTTGGCTTTACTTTAGGCCACCTGGTTTTTTTTGCACAAGCAGATACGCCTTACTTGAATCACTCTCCTGTTCAAAGAGTTGAACTAATGGGAGGGAAGATATTTTTAAAGAAAGCAAAGGTTTCAGAAATTATTCTCCAAGACACGGATGTGCCCCGTAGGTTTTTCTTTCAACTGGGAGACCTCAGCGAACTGACCGACCTTTCTTTGGAAAACTGTCGCATTGAACCAGACAACATAGTTGCTATCTCCAACCTACCCAAGCTGGAATGGCTCAACCTCTACCGCACCCCTTTGGGTGAACAAGAGGTAAAGTTGCTCTCCAAGTCCAGCAGTATTGTTCTCCTGCCTCTTGGAAAAGTTGGAGTTACCAATCGTGGGTTGGAAAATCTCTGTAAGATGAGCCAACTTACTTATTTAGGGCTAAGGGGAAACCCAGTTACGGATAAGGGTGCCCAGCATCTCTCCAAATTAAGTAACCTCCAAGGGCTCTATCTTGGAGAAACTCAGGTGACCGACCAAACTGTTACCGAAATTTCCCACCTCTCCCAACTGGAAAAACTTTGGCTGCACGACCTCCCTATTACCGATAAAGCTATCGGTCACTTAGCCAAGTTAACCCAGCTGAAGGAAGTACATATTTATGGCACAAACATATCGGCCCAAGGAGCGAGATCGCTCCAGGAATTCTTACCGAAGTGCCGGGTGATCCACGAGGTCTTCCCTAAGTAAAGTTTTTCAAACCAACGACTTTTCTTTGATTCAATCTGTTTATTCAAGCAATATGAATCAGAGTCTTCTCCTCACCACCATTATTCTGTCAGACCCTTAAAGTTGAACCCCTACCGCTCCATTTCAATTGTTATCTGCCTGGTCTTTTCTCTCCTTGGATGTTCTCGAAAGATCGATCCGAAAACAGCGGATTTAGAAGTTCGTAAACTTTTGCAGGATGTACCCGGTTTTGACTGGCAACCAGCTCCTTCCTCCCGTCTGCAAGAAGCAAGACTGAATGAATTGCCCCCTCCTCCTAAAGACGATGAAGGTGCACGAGAAATCACAGAGCGTATTCAGAAGGATGGAGCTTATGAGGATGGGAACATATCGAAAACCTTTGATTCCGGCCAATGGAAGGAATCCCTGATTCTCGAAAACAATCATACCGTCCGACTCGATTTGGCAAGCTCGATGGAACTGGCTCTGCTCCACTCGCGAGAATATCAGGAGCAGAAAGAATCTCTCTATCTTTCCGCCCTCGGGGTCACCCTCGAGCGGTTCAGACTCGGCCCCGCTCCTTTTGCCAAAGCCAGTGCCAAGGTAACCCAAGAGGCAGGAGAAGAACCAGCAGACTTAATCAACCGAACCACCGTGGGAGTCGAAGGCATGGCAGGTCATGGAGCAACCTGGGTAGCATCCCTGGCCAATCGCTTAAGTGTGGATTTAAGGAATGGCAAGGTGGGCATGGGTGGTTCCCTCGCCAACCTGACAATTACCCAACCCCTACTACGTGGTGCCAGTCGAAGGATTTACATGGAAGGCCTGACCCAAAGTGAGCGATCTCTTTTGATGGATGCCCGCAGACTGGAACAATTCAGGCAAGGGTTTTTTCTTAAAGTCGTACTCGGAGCGAACCCAGCAAGCAAGGTAGGGAGTGGTGGGAGTATTTCATTCATATCTCCTCCATCCACTGGGGTATCAGGATTTTTGGGGCTGGTTCAGGAGATTCAAACAATCCGAAATCAGGAAGCTAATGTCGCCCAATTGAATGAGAGCCTCGCTCAGTTGGAAGCAGCCTTTGAAGCGGGAAGAATAGGAAACCGACTCCAAGTGGATCAGGCGAGGCAGGCCCTCTTTAATGGTCAGAGCCGTCTACTTGCTGCCAAATCATCCTATGAAAACCGGCTCGATGGATATAAGATCTTTTTGGGACTCCCTCCTGATCTATCCCTTCGGGTGGTGGATGACTACATCAATGCGTTCAAACTGACTAATCCTGAACTGGTCTTTCTTCAGGAAAATGCAAATCGTATATTATCTGGCGTTCGCGACTCTGCAATCTCTCCCGACCTTAATTCCCTGAAAGATTTGCACAAACAAGCCACTGCCCTTTTTCCCCGGGCAGAGAAATTCTTTCTCGAATTAACTGCAGATTACCAAGCCTTTGACGAGGCCTTGCCTGCGAGAAAACAGAGCTTTGAAAAATTAAGGAAGAGAACAGATCTTCTCGAACTGGGAATGAACACCAATACCTTTTCCAATAATCACCTCGATCAATTATTGGTGGAAGCAAACGCCTCCCTTCGAAGTATACGCTCTTCGCTTAATGAAACCACCAAGAATATTCGAGCATGGAAAGGTGAAAATAAGGATCGCCCTCTAGCCGCTTCACGCACGAAACTCTCCGCCCTGCTCAGTGCTTACTCCGGCACCTTGCTCGAGCTATCCCTTGCTCAGGCATCGGCCCGATTGGAATCGATTGTGATGCAGGAAGCTTTGGTTTCTCCCTGCGAAGATGCCCGGTTTGCATGTACCCACCGAATGGACTCCAAAAATAACCGTGCTCAATTGGTCGATATTTGGAGGAAAGCCGATCTTGCCCGGGATGATTTGCGAACCGATCTCGACCTCGTGCTATCTGGGGATGTGGCATCCGATGCACTGACTGCCGGTGATTTTGAATCGGATGAAAGTGAGTGGCGTGTCGGATTGGAACTGGATACCCCACTTTCCAAAGTCAGGGAAAGAAACCGCTACAAAGCGGCCCTTCTTCGCTACCAACAAGCAAGAAGGGACTACCTCGCCTATGAGGACAGTCTTCTCCGGGCTTTCCGTGAACACCAGAGGCTTGCCGGCCTATTACAACTAAAATTTGAATTAAACCGGGCAGCGGTACGGGGAGCGATTGCCCAGGTCGACCTTGCCCGGATGCGCCTCGATGAACCTCCCAAACCAGGTAGAAGCTCTCAGTTTGGGGCCACCACTGCTCGGGACTTGGTCAATGCACTCAATGATCTACTTAATGCGAGCAACCGGTTTGTCGAGGTGTGGATCGGATCGGAAGCCCTAAGAATGCGCTATGCTTATGACCTCGGTGAAATGAATTTATTGGAAAATGGATTATGGAATGGTCTGCAAACCACACCCAACTTAAAGTAAAACTCTTGCTACTCGGATGACTCCTCACTTGCTCTCACCCTCCTTCTTTATTCAATGATGCACATGTATACCCGATCAAAAGCTGGCTTTATATCGACCAAGACGTTGATGGGTATAGCCGGAGCAAGTGCACTGTCCGCGTTTTTATGGCTCAATAACGAAGAACAAGGCGAGTCCTTGCAAATCAAACCGATCTACGAAGAGGCCAAGGTTGCGGAATTTAGGTTGGAAATCGTGGAGCCAGGGGAAGTGGAGAGCGCGGAAAATGTCGAAATCAAGAGCCAGGTTAAAAGCCGGGGCTCTGGGGGAGTGAGTATTCTGGAAATTGTACCGGAAGGAACCCTAGTAAAAAAAGGTGACTTTTTGGTCCGACTGGATGATGCCGGATTACAAAAGGAATTGCTACGCCAGCGTATCTCCGTGCATCAGGCAAATGCCACCCTTGTTAAAGCTCAGGCAGATGTTGAGGCAGCTAAGCTGGCTCTGCAGGAATACCTGTCTGGCACCTTCCGTCAAAACGAGGAGCAATTGGAGAGCGCCGAGTTTGTGGCGAAAGAAAACTTCAGACGTGCTGAAGAGTACTTGGCCTACAGCAAAAAGTTGGCGGCTAAAGGATATGTTTCTGAAGCCCAACTGGAAGCGGATCAATTTGCGGTGGAAAAAGCGTTGAAGGAGCTGGACCTTGCTCAAACCAAGCTTGAGGTATTGCGCACCCACACCCAAAAAGCGAAAGTCAATGATCTCAACGCCTCCATTCTGACCACCGCAGCCCGCCTCGAATCTGCCAGAAACTCCTATGAACTTGAACTCACACAGGAGCGTGAGATTGAGGATCAAATTGTGAATTGCACCATTTTATCTCCAGCAGAAGGGGAAG
The DNA here is from genome assembly GCA_028045305.1 of Opitutales bacterium. Taxonomy (GTDB): domain Bacteria; phylum Verrucomicrobiota; class Verrucomicrobiia; order Opitutales; family Seribacteraceae; genus Chordibacter. Next base: position 226,896 of record JAOFTV010000002.1, read on the forward strand.
TTACCTATGCCAATCAGAACAATAAGGGTGTCATTATTGGAGAGGGTGAAGATGTAAGAGAGAACCAGACCATTATTCGGCTTCCCGACGCTTCCCGATTGCTGGTACAAGCAAAAATTAATGAGAGCCGAGTCGAGCAGGTAAAAGCTGGTATGATATGTAGGATTACCATTGATGCGATCAGGGATGTGGAACTTGAAGGTTCTGTGCAGTCCGTCAGCGATTACCCCTGGCCGGCATTTGACCGTTATCGTGCACACATCAAGGAATATGGGACCAAGATCATTATTAATGATCCCCCCAAAGGTCTACGCACTGGTATGACTGCTAAGGTCACTATCCTGTCTGAACTTATCGAGGAAGCCCTTCAGATTCCCCTACCCGCGGTATTCCGGAAAAAGGGCAAGGCTTATTGTTTGATAGCTGGAGAGGATCAAGAACTTGAACTTCGTGAAATTGATTTGGGCCCGAACAACATGTCTCATGCGGTGGTAGTAGCGGGATTGGAAGAAGGCGAGTCCGTGGTCATTAACCCCGACCCCTTCCGAGAAAATTTTGAACCGAGCGAAGACAAAGAGTTAGCCCTTAACTAGATTGCTTCGGGCGATTCTAAACTGGCCGCTCTTACCAAAATGAATCCTGCCTTCTCTACCACTAACCTGACTAAGGTTTATCAAATGGGCGAGGAGCAGGTTGTTGCCCTCAATAAAATTTCCATCGAGGTACCCCAAGGTGACTACCTCGCGATCATGGGTCCATCGGGTTCAGGTAAGAGTACCCTGCTTAATCTGCTCGGGTGTCTCGACCAACCAACAGAGGGAAATTATGAACTTGTTGGGTATGCTGTCGGGAAGCTCGATGATGACGAGCTCTCAAAGCTGCGAGCCCAGCAAATTGGGTTTATTTTTCAATCCTACAACCTGATTCCCTACCTCGATGTACTTGAGAACATCGCCCTACCGGGAAGCTACGACAGTACATCCAACCTCGATGCGATCAAGGCACAAGAAATGGCAGAGTTAGTCGGACTAGGTGATCGTTTGAATCACAAACCTCTACAACTTTCTGGAGGACAACAGCAACGGGTCGGCATTGCCCGTTCCCTTGCGAACGACCCCGCTTTTATTCTCGCCGATGAACCGACCGGAAACCTCGATTCTAAAACCACCGAAGAAATCCTCAACCTGCTCGATGATTTAAATCAGCAGGGAAAAACCATCGTATTGGTAACACACGAGGAGGAGGTAGCTGCCCGTGCCCGCCGAATTATCAGAATGAATGATGGGGAAATTACTTCAGATGATCGATCCAAAGAGCCAGTTGTTACTGACCTACCACCAGAAGAAAAATCCTCTCAAAAAACTACCTCTGGTCAGTGGAGCAACTCGCTCGCTAATCTTACTAAAAGTGCCCTGCAAAGTATGGTCACCCACCCTCTCCGGTCCATTCTGACCGGATTAGGGGTTTTCATTGGAGTCGTCAGTGTAATCTGGTTACTTGCTATAGGTGAAGGAATTGCCGAACAGGCGGAACTTGAGATCATGGAACTTGGGGCAAATAACCTCATTATTTCCAGTCAAAAACCTTCCCAACAAGACAGGTCTCAAAAGCGAGATTACTTTATATCTTGGGGACTAACGGAAAATGACTTTCGCAAAATTATAAATACCGTGCCCTCCATCTCCGCAGCTTATCCAACCCGCGAGCTTTCAAGGAGGTATGCTTCCACTGAATACGATAAGAAAAAAGTAGAGTTCCTTGGTTGTTTGCCAAACTATCGAGATTTGCACAGCCTTCAGATTAGTAAGGGAAGATTCATCTCCGAAGAGGACAACCGGGACAAAGCTGAAGTCTGTGTACTCGCATCTGGTCTTGCTAAAAAGCTTTTTCCCTTTGGTGACTCCCTTGGGCGGACTGTAAACATTGAAGGGAATTTATTTACCGTGATTGGAGAAGTCGCCCCAAGAAGTGCCCTCAATGATGATGGAAAACTTGGCTTTAAGGAATTGTTCAATGATAACATTTATCTACCCCTCGAAACCCATTGGGCTAAAATATTCGATTTCTATTACAAGGGGTATGATGGCAGTCACTTAATCTCCAAGCTCACCTTAACCATAGATGATCAAACCAAGCTCTTTTCTGTCGCCCAAATGATTCGGGATATGCTGATCCGAGATCATGGGATTGAGGATTTCCAAGTCACCGTTCCCTTCGAGCTTATGCAACAGGCAGAACGGGCAAAAATGACCTTTGTCGCTCTAATGGGCCTGGTTGCCGGGATATCCCTTTTTGTGGGCGGTGTAGGCATCATGAACATTATGCTGGCCACGGTCACGGAAAGAACCCGGGAAATAGGAATTCGCCGGGCGATCGGGGCGAACAAAAGGGATATTGTATTTCAATTCCTTGTGGAAACCACTGTGCTTACCGGCGCCGGTGGACTGGCCGGAATCGTTGCAGGATTACTATGTGCCCCCGCCTACAACAGTTTGTTGGGGATGATCGAGGAAATCGCTCCCACTCTTTACGAGTCTTTGCCCACTGCTATGCAAAACATGAACCCTGTGGTTGTGCCATGGTCCCTCCCCTTAGTCTTTGGAATCGCGGTGACCACTGGAATTATCTTTGGCCTTTATCCTGCGAGGAAAGCATCCCGAATGGATCCGGTTGAAGCATTAAGGCAAGCGGCTTGAAGACAAACCCAGTCAACCCTCATTGTTTTTCTCTGGCCTTACGCTTATAAGATACCCCCCCAGGAGCACAGGCTTGTGCAGAGAAGGATAAAAAGGGAATGAACCGAACCCTCGCGGGCCATCAGGCGAAGAACGGTTTTCTCTAATTCAGTAATCTGCCCAACCCAGCTAATAGTCCCTGGGGTCGTTAGCCAAAAGCAGACAGCATGAAAATGGACAGGTTGATCAAAGCGATACCTGCGATCACTCTTTTTCTTAATTTCTCGCTCATACTTCCAAACTTCTCATACAGATCTTTTAAAGTGCAAACTATAAAATCAAGGTTTGGGTAACCTCGCATTTCTGGACAGAGCTCACTAAATAATCTTCATCACTTTCAAAACTTTGTTTTGCCTGATCAACTGGCTTTAGTTCAAATAAATGCAATGAAACCAAGATTTAGCATAGCCCTCTTTTATTTATTTCTAAGTAGCTGCCTTTATGGTGACCCACTTGCCGGCAGTCAGCCCAACATTCTCTTTATCCTGACGGATGACCAGGGAAAGGGGGATCTCTCCTGCATGGGCAATCCCATTTTACGCACTCCAAACTTGGATAAGCTTCATGCTTTAAGCACGAGATTTGATGACTTTCATGTCAGCCCGACCTGCTCACCCACCCGCGGTGCTCTGATGAGCGGTCGCTCTCCCTTCGAGGTAGGCATTTCCCACACCATCCGTCAACGCGACCACCTTGCCCTTGATGTGGTTACTTTCCCACAAGCCCTACAAGCAGCAGGTTATAAAACCGGAATCTTTGGTAAATGGCATCTCGGAGATGAAAAGCAATACCTACCCAAAGCCCGTGGTTTCGACGAGGTTTTGATCCACGGAGCCGGCGGGATTGGCCAGACCGGTTGGGGAGATTTTCCCGTAAACGAAGAAGAGTGCTACTTTGATAATGTCCTTTTGCACAACGAGGAAATCGTAAAAACCGAAGGGTTCTGCACCGATCTCTTCTTTCATGCGGGACTGGCTTGGATGAAAGGCAGGATAGACGCCAAGGATCCTTATTTTGCCTATATTTCCCTCAATGCTCCCCACGGGCCAATGATTGCCCCTGAAAAATATAAGCGGAGATTCTTGGACGAAGGATATGGAGAGCGGACTGCCGGCCGATACGGAATGATTGAGAACATAGACGATAATATTGGGCTGGTCTTAGCCAAGCTCAAGGAATGGAATCAGTTCGAAAACACCCTGGTGATCTTCATGACCGACAACGGGATGGCAGGAGCAACAGGAATGAAGAATGGTAAGAAATTTGCCTCTTTTAACTGCGGAATGAAGGGAGCTAAGGCCACGGTTCATGAAGGGGGCACCCGGGTACCAAGCTTTTGGATGTGGAAAGGCAGAATCAAGGAAGGAGTGGATATCGATGCACTTACCGGACATATTGATTTCTACCGTACGATGTGTGAACTTGCTGGTACAAAGGTCCCCAAGAGTAAACTTCCTCCCAAGGGACGATCCCTGCTCCCTCTTTTTGAAAACCTCAAACCGGAATGGAAGGACCGTACACTCTTCTTTCACCGGGGCAGATGGGATGATAAAATTTGGGATCACGACGCAATGGAAACGCACAGGTACAGAAATGGTGCCGCTCGATCTACCCGTTGGAGATGGATCGATAATAAAGAACTCTACGACATTAGTTTAGACCCGGGGCAGCAGCAAAATGTGGCTAAGAAAAACCCAGAGGTAATGAAGCAAATGAAGGAGGCATACGATGCTTGGTGGAATACCCTCGGCCCTTTACAGGTAAATGCCGGGAAGGAGCAGATTACCAAGGGCAATTTTCCTTTGCAGAAACGATACCAGAAGAGGATCAAACTGGGCAAACTTCCAGAATGGTCACCCAAACCCATTTAACTCAGCCTACTGACATCAAATAAATTTATTATGACAGCAGAAAAAGAAAATAACCAAAAAGGAAATAAACTTGGAATTTGGGCCTTGGTCACTGCAGTACTTAGCTGGGGCTGCATGATGGGAGCCATTCCGCTGGGTATCTTAACTTGGTTTCCTCTTCTCGCTATTGCTGCAGTCACTTCCGTTCTTAGCCGGAAGACCGCGTTGGGCAAGGTGGCCATCGTCTTACTGATCCTCGAAATCCCTGCATACCTTGTAATTCACAGTATCCAGTTGGTCCCTCAAAACCTTTAATCTCATAAGACTCAACAATTAAAGCCCTTTTCATGAAACTCTTCCTCCTTTTAATTAGTCTACTTAACACCTGCATTTTTGTTTCCGGCAAGCAAAACGCTGGCGTAGCCCCAACGGTTAAAAACATTGCCTACGGGGATCATGAAAAAGAGAAGATGAACTTTTGGAGGTATGAATCCGAAGGACCGGTTGGAGTCCTCCTCGATATCCATGGGGGTGGATGGATGGGAGGAAAGAAGGATGAGTCCAAACGCCCAAGCCAATTACAAAAGGGGTATCATATAGCATCCATTAGTTATCCCCTCGTCAATGAAGGAGGCAGGCAACCGCAGATGCTCCATGCCGCCCTGCGTGCCGTTCAGTTTTTAAGATACAAAGTAAAGGAATGGAACATCAACCCCAGCCGAATTGTGGCCACCGGAGGTTCGGCCGGCGGGTGTTCAAGCCTGCTGGTTGCTTTGCACGATGACATCGCCAACCCTAAGAGCAAAGACCCGGTGGAACGGCAGTCCTCCCGCATCGCCGGTGCCCTGGTGGCTGGTGCTCAGACTACGATGAACCCGTTCATGATCAAAGAACGCATAGGGGAGACAACCTTTGGCAACCCCATGCCCTACCAACCCTTTGGTGCCGAAACTATTGACGAACTGACCAGCAACTGGGAAGAATACAAAAACCTCGTACAACAGTGCTCTCCTTTGAACCATTTAACCAAGGATGATCCTCCCCTGCACCTCTTTTACAATGTGAACCGTGAGTTCCCCACCAGCAAATCACCCAACGGAATCCACAGCCCCATCTTTGGGGAAATCATGCTGGAGGCATGTAAAAAAATCGGGGTGGAGTGCCACTTGCAATATCACGAAAAAGACCGCCCGCTACCCGAGGTAAGCCGGGAAGAATTTTTGAACCGCTTACTTCTGGGCACCTAATTTTAAAATTTATTTCCGTTTCTTAAATATCCTGAAAAGAAACTTAGCCATCCCGCCCAGCAGACCGACCCAAAAACCTAAAAAACCGACGCCAACAATCACATAGGTAATTCTCATGTGAAAATTTTGTTGAATGTTTTCTTCAAGGGTTGCATCCGGATAAGGAAGATCAAAAAAGACCAGCATATAAGCTATACCCAGCAGGATGGTGAGCAGGCCACCTACGATCAAGAAAACGGCAGGAAATTTTTTCATTGCGAGGAAAACCGGTACAGAATGCCCTCCATTCCTTCCACCCGGTTACCCTTTACCAGCACCCCTTCTTTTTGGAGTAACTCGATTTTCTTTTCCACCCCTAGGGCATATCCTCCGATCTCACCATTACTGCAAACGACCCGGTGGCAGGGAACTTCAATCAGCCTGGGGTTCCGATTCATGGCCTGCCCAACGGCCCGATACGCACGGGTACCGACAGCCTCGGCTAATTCCTTGTATGTGGTCACTCCCCCTTTCGGAACCCGCAGCAACAGTTGATAACATTTCTCGGCCAAGGACATTGCTTAGGCTTCTCCCAAATAAACAAACAAATCAAGGCAATTTCAAAAGATCAAATTCGCTCTTGGAGTTATTATTTTGAGTGCATAATGGGGGAATTTACTCAAGTGTATGATCTATGGACCCATTAACCATCATTGCTATCATTATCGGTTTACTCTTTGCAGGCTTTTTATTTTTTGTCGAAGAAGCATTCGAAAAAATGCTCAACCCATTGTTCAGGCTTGTCGGGTTGAATTCCTCTTGTGGGCCTCTTGAAATTAGAGCTGAAAAAAAAGATGAGTCGATCATTCTGGTTATTAAAAACCTTGGGAAATCGCATGCTTCACTCGCCTCAATTCAAGGAAGAAATGCTAATGGAAAGACAATCTATCCTATCCCTTACTCTACTCTAGATGAGTCCATTCAAGATCTTGGAGAAAAAAAGACCAGCGATCTGTGCAAGAAATTCATCAAAGAAAAGCTCGCTACCCAATGCTCAAAAACGATTTACCTGAAACAATCTGAATTGGTGGATTGCTCGCTTGATAGCCTTGAACTATTGGATGCACTCGGTGGTAAATGGCCTGTCACTAGTGAATGAATTTCTACAAAATCCACTTGAACACAAAACGAATTATATTGCTTGATGAGTAATAATTTCAACTACGAGCACTTAGATGAAACCGTTGAAGAAGGCGTGTTCTCTCCATGGCAAGAGGTCGACATCGAAATATGTTGTTTTACAGATTTGGGAATCAAGGTTGCCATCAACGAAGAATATATTGGCTTGGTCTATGAGAACCAGGTTTACGGTTACTACGAGGAAGGCCAAAGGCTCAAAGCATATATTCAATGTGTGCGGGAAGATGGAAGGATAGATGTATCGCTTCAACCCAGTCAAGGCAGGCATGTTTATCAAACAACAGATAAAATTTTAGAACATCTCAAATCGAGAGGTGGAAGATCCGACTTTAATGACAAAAGTTCCCCGGAAGACATCGTAGATACTTTTCAAATAAGCAAAAAAGTATTCAAGCAAGCCATTGGAAAGTTGTACAAACAACGAAAGATAAAAATAACTGACCAAGGTATCGAACTTGTTAGGTGAAGAAGATTAGGTTGCAGTCCTAGATTCAATCTTATCAACGGGCATCCACCAATTGCTCAGTGTTTGATATCGGGGAGAGAAGAAAAATGAAATTGATGAGCAAATTCAAACAACCAAAACTTACCTTACTTCTGGCAAGTTTGTTTTTAATCATAATTGGGGTGATTACATCTCTCAGTTTTTGGCTCCCATCTTCTCTTAATTTCATTCCAAAAAGTTTCCAAATAATTCAATTTTGGGGCCCCTGCTTATCTGGTTTGGGTGGTATCATTTTTTTACTCAGTTTTTCCATTCCCCTACCAAAAAGCTTATTCATTGTCGGATTGCCCATGCTGGTCATCGGTGCGACCTCATGGTTTTATACCCCACTCATTATTGGAGGAAATCCGAGCAATGAAGGTGCGGGTATGCTTGGTACCCTTATTTTTATTTTCATCGGAATACCCGGTTGCATAACCCTCCTAATAAGCATCGCTCTCTATGGATGGATACGATTTAGAAAAAATCGTCCTAAATAAGCTAACCTCAAAAAAGCTTCCCTTGATTTTTCAAAAAAGCAATGCTCCCAGATAATCCAAATGGCTCTCCTCAAGGGTCCACACTTTTGGGGAATTCCTTACTATGGGTAGCGCCACTCATAGCTCTATTAATTGGTTGGATAGGTAAATCTATGGGTGGTTTGGAACTATCCGCTGCCCTCACTTTGGCCATTGCCATCTGGACTGCCCTGTGGTGGATTTTTGAGGCGGTACCGATTCCGGTGGCCTCTCTCATCCCCCTTGCCTTCTTGCCTATGTTTGGGGTTCTTTCTCCCCAGACCGTGGGCGAGAAGTATGGGCATCCCTTGGTACTTTTGCTCCTCGGTGGGTTCCTTCTCTCAAAAGCCATGGAAAAGAGCGGGGCTCACCGACGCATCGCTATCGCCATGGTCCGTACCTTTCCGGCCAGTGACAAGTTTCTTGTGCTCGGATTCATGGGAGCAACCGCATTTCTTAGCATGTGGATATCCAATACGGCTTGTACGCTGATGATGTTACCGATGGCTCTGGCGGTAATTCAGGGGAGTGAAAATAAAAAACTGACCATCCCTCTTCTGCTCGGTATTGCCTTTGCCGCCAACATAGGGGGAATCGGCACCCCAATTGGCACGCCTCCGAACCTAGTAATGATGGGTGCGTATAAAGACCTCGGTTTTCCTGAACTGTCCTTCTCTGACTGGATGACCTTTGGAATGCCGGTCACCCTAGTGATGACCCTGGTAATCTGGCTCTGGCTGACCCGTAAGGTCTCGGGCAAAGGTGTGGTATCTCTTCCCCATCCGGGAAGTTGGAGCAAACCAGAGATTCGTACCCTGACTATTTTTAGCCTGACTGCCCTGGCATGGATCACCCGTTCGGAGCCGTTTGGCGGATGGAAAACCTGGCTCGACTTACCTCAGGCAAACGATGCCAGCGTGGCCTTTATCGCTGTGATCATTCTCTTTTGCTTACCCAATGGCGAGAAAAAGGGAGAGCGTTTGCTCGATTGGAAAACCGCCAACCAGATTCCCTGGGGTATGCTCATTCTGGTGGGTGCTGGTCTTTGCCTGGGGGAAGCATTCAAACAGTCCGGACTGAGCCAATCCATTGCCTCCGCCCTATCCGGAATGGAGAACCTGCCTACAATTGGCGTGTTAGTCGGAATTTGTTTACTCGTCACTTTCCTCACCGAGATGACCTCCAATACCGCAACCACTAACCTATTGATGCCCATCCTTGGAGCAGCTGCTGTGTCTGCCAATCTCGACCCCAAGCTTTTGATGATCCCTGCCGCCCTTAGTGCAAGCTGTGCCTTCATGCTCCCGGTAGCAACCATACCCAATGCAATCGTTTTTGGCACTGGAAAGATTAGTGTGAAACGGATGGCGACAGAAGGGTTCGTCCTGAATCTTATTGGGGCAGGTGTCGTTACTGGTGTTATTTATTTTCTTCTCTAGAGAACAGAACTTTGCTTATTCCATTTAGAGTGATTTAGGGGCCTGTGGAACCCCTATTAAATGGATGAATATAATAGGGGGATCGATGCCAGAAAAACATCAAATAGAGACCAGCGAACAAGATCAATTCTTGGCCCAGAGAGATATAGATTCTTACGCGGTTTATGAAATCATCCTCACATTTTTCATAAACCCAAAGGGTAAGTTCATTAGCCTGCGTCCCCTCCTCTGCACAGACCATAAAGAGAATGAAATTATTGAGGAAATGAAGGACTAAAGGAATTTCCATTCCACCTGAGCGCATCAAGAAAAAGATAATGATTAACTCAGTCATTACGAAGTACACCAAAATCGTACCGATGTTTTTCATAAAATCAGGATTGCCAAAATGAATGCTGACAAAACAAGCTGTTACCAATACCGGCGCGAACCAGAAAACGGGAACAACTGCTCCGAATTGACGTAACAAAAATCCTTTAAAAAAGACATCTTCCCCGGTGGTTTGAAGAAGGATGCAAACGATCATGGGCAACAACCAATAGCCATGTTCTGTACGGAAACCATTAAATTTAAAAATCGGCTCAAATTCATTCAATCCAGGTATAGGGATCAGGAAAAACAGGAGTTGGATAAGCATTACCAACAAAATTGTTTTTCCAACTAACCCCCAACGGAAAGACTTAATTGGAGCAACCAAGGTCTTAACCGCTCGGCCTTGAATCAAAGAACCGACAATAGCAATCGGCCAGCATAAAAGTCCCACGCAAAGTAACTCCAGCAAAACCAAGGGCGGATCAGTTGCTTGATCTGTTTCCATGAAGAGCCTATACCAAGGGGTACCTGTGAATTTTGAAAATACTTCCAGAAGGTAATCAAATAAATTACTAGCCAAGATAGCCACTGGGATAACCGAAAGAATTGCAAGAATAAGCCATGGCCATTTCCATCGCCCTAGACGTTGGGAAAGAAAGTAGGGAGATTTTTTTAGGGCATTCACGTCAAGGGCATACAACTATAACCAAAATTTGTAAGTCAATGAAATTTGGGGAATTAAATTGATCGTAACGCGAATGAACAAAAAAA
>JAOFTV010000020.1 GCA_028045305.1 Opitutales bacterium
CAAACATTTTAAAACCGACCTTGTGGTGACCGAGCGTTTATTCCCGAACATCCCTGATGGCATTATTAAAGTGAGCGAGAGTGGAATCCTGGAACCTGCAGATGCCTGGCGTGCCCGGGAGGCAGGTGCGGATGCGGTGCTCTGTGGAGAGGCTCTAATGCGTGCGGATGATGTCGAGGAATTCATCGGGGAGATGAAGGACTGCGAATAGTAGATAGACTGAAGCATTCTACCGTCCACTGCTTGAATGGCCCTTAGTCCATCAGTCACCAATGAGTTGCTCCGTCAACTCGATCATCGGCCCAACAAGAAATTAGGCCAAAATTTCCTCATCGATGGAAACCTTGTGGAAAAATCTATTTCCATGGCAGATCTTCCTACAAATATGCCCGTGCTCGAGATTGGACCCGGACTAGGCACCCTGACTGAACGTTTGCTCGCACATGGGCACTCAGTCTATGCCGTAGAAATTGATCGTCGCCTAGAGGCTCACCTTAGGGAACAACTTGCCTCCTACATCGAATCCGGTCAGTTCAATCTATTACGGGCAGACGCGGTCAAATATCCAACCGCTAATTTACCCGATGAAATAGATGATTTTGCAGTGGTCGCCAATCTACCCTATGCCATTTCCTCGGCATGGTTGGAAGGTTTGCTAGGATCTGGAAAACTTCCTTTGCGCATGGTCATAATGTTACAAAAGGAAGCAACCGAACGCATGCTGGCAAGTCCGGGAAGCAAAACATTTAATGCCCTATCCATTTTTTTACAGGCCTGCTACAAAACAGGTGGCAAACACGCGGTGCCAAGACAATGCTTTTTCCCAGCACCATCAATTGATTCTGTATTGCTCCGGATGGACAGGTTGGAAAATAGATTCCCCTTCCCCAATCATGTACGGGTGTTAATTCGCCGAATCTTTACTCAACGCCGAAAACAGTTGGGTAGTTTGATCAAAAACGAAGACTCTGCTGTGCAAGAAGTTATGCACTGCTGGTTAAAGAAACAAAACCTTTGCCCATCCATACGCCCAGAAAAGATAAGCTGTGCAGAATGGACAGAACTTGCCCGATCCATCCCCGAAGAAATATAGACTTTTAACTTTGGTCTGCCTAAGCAGCAGCACCTACGCCACAACACTTCTTGTATTTCTTTCCACTCCCACAGGGACATGGATCATTTCGCCCGACCTTGGGTGCCTCGCGAACCACCGGAGTTGCAATTTGAGGAGCAGACGATTCATCGGTTGGAGGTGCGGGAGAGGAAGGAGTAGAAAAACGATCAAACCCAGCGACTCCTCCGGAGTCTGGCCCGGTAGACTTGGCAGATTTGCTCAAAGTATTTAACATATTTTCAAAGGCAGCCAGGTTGGTCGCCGCACGGAACATACCCGTGCAAACCTCCGAGCGCATAGAACCCATCATTTCTTCGAATGCTCGGAACGCCTCGCTCTTGTACTCGCTCAAGGGATCTTTCTGCCCATATCCACGCAAGCTAACGCTACGGCGCAACTCCTCCATCTCAGTAAGATGATCCTGCCAGTGAACATCCACTGCATTGACCACAACATAACGCTCCAAACTTTGAATTTGTTCGGGGTTCTCCAACTTGCGTTTTCCCTCGTAGGCTTGGTGGATTCGCTCGAGAAGCAATTTCCTGCAACCATCTTCCCCCAGTCCTACAAATTCCTCGGCTTTAAGATTGAGCGGAAAAGTAATATTCACCCAAGATGCGACCAAAGATTCAATCTCTGGCATTTCCTCCAACTTGGTGGCCTTAAACTCGTTTTCAGGCATGGTCGCAAGCCGCTCATCCACTTCCTCCTCTACAAGATCAAGCAGGATTTTCCCAGGGTTCTCATCTAGCAAAACATCATTGCGTATCGAATAAACAATTTCCCGTTGGCGATTTAGTACATCATCATACTGAAGCAGGCGTTTACGGATGGAATAATTTTGCTGCTCCACTTTTTTCTGTGCGTTTTGGATCGACCAGTCGAGCGTGCCATGCTCGAGCACCTCATCATCTCCAAAAGATTTTTCCAACATTTTGGAAAGCGCTCCCTGGTTGGCGAACAAACGCATCAAATCATCTTCCAAAGACACATAGAAGCGGGAAGCTCCAGGATCGCCCTGACGGGCACAACGTCCGCGCAACTGGCGGTCAATCCGGCGGGATTCATGTCTTTCTGTACCAAGAACAAGCAGTCCACCAAGTTCTTTTACCCCTTCACCCAGTTTAATGTCCGTTCCGCGTCCCGCCATGTTAGTGGCTATCGTCACTGCCCCCTGCTGCCCGGCTTGGGCAACAATCTCAGCTTCCCTTTCATGAAATTTTGCATTGAGCACAGTATGGCGAATATTTGCCCGCTTGAGCATCCGACTAAACACCTCTGAAGATTCAACAGAAGCGGTCCCCACCAAAACCGGTTGTCCCCGTTTGTGTGCATCGTTCAAATCATCCAATACCTGATTGTACTTTTGACGACGACCTTTGAACATCAAATCGTTAAGGTCATCACGCACACACTTACGGTGAGTAGGTATCACCATCACTCCCAAACGATAAATATCGTGAAATTCACCGGCTTCGGTCTCTGCCGTACCCGTCATCCCAGATAGTTTGTCGTACATCCGAAAATAGTTCTGAATCGTTATGGTCGCATATGTTTTGGTTTCCTTTTCGATCTGCACACCCTCTTTGGACTCAACCGCTTGGTGTAGTCCATTGCTCCATCGGCGACCTGGCATCAAACGGCCCGTATTTTCGTCTACGATCATGACCTTCCCTCCCTGCACAACATATTCCTTGTCTTTTTCGTACAGGGCAAAGGCACGAAGGAGCTGGGAGATGGTGTGAATACGTTCGCTCTTTACTTGAAACTCCACCTCCGCCTGCTCGCGTTTCTCGCGCTTTTCCTCATCGCTTAAAGTCTTCTTACGGTCAATTTCCACATAGGTGGTAGCAAGGTCAGGAATAACAAAACCCTCAGGATCCCCCGGGCTGATTAATCCACGCCCTTGTTCGGTCAAGTCAGCCTGTTGGTTTTTTTCATCAATAACGTAGTGCAGTTCTTCTTTTAAATTGTGTGCCCTTTCCTTGTTATAATCAGAATTCATTTCAAGATCGAACTTCTCAAAACGCTTGCGAATTTTAGCATCTTCCATCATCCGCATGAATTGACGGTGGGTGGGCAACCCCCGCTTAACTTGGTAGAGTTTGGCAGTAGCTTCATCAAGAGCATCCTCTTCCGAATCATCCACAGTCAGAACCCTCTTGGCGTCCTCGGCCAAGCGGTTGCACTGACGAACCTGTGCGTCAACCAGCTTAGTCACCAAAGGCTTCATCTCATTAAAAGGCAATGGATTGTCCTCTCGCATAGGACCAGAAATAATGAGGGGTGTTCGGGCCTCATCGATAAGGATAGAATCTGCTTCATCAATAATGCAGAAGAAATGATCGCGTTGAACTTGGTCTTCCTGACTCGTGGCCATTCCATTGTCCCGTAAATAATCAAACCCAAATTCCGATGCGGTCCCGTAAGTAATGTTTTTACCATACATTTCACGGCGCTCGGAGGCGGGCATACTGTTTTGAATGCATCCCACCTTCAATCCAAGAAATTCAAAAAGGGCACCCATCCAATGAGAATCACGGCGGGCAAGGTAATCATTGACCGTGACCAGTTGGCAATTCTGCCCGGATAAAGCATTAAGGTAGAGAGGACAGGTGGAGACCAGGGTCTTTCCTTCCCCTGTTGCCATTTCTGCAATATGGCGTTCATGCAAGGCCATACCACCAATTAATTGTACATCGTAATGAACCATCTGCCATTCGATTGGTTGATCGCACACATCGATAGTTTTACCACAGAGCCTGCGAGCTCCGTTTTTAACTACCGCAAATGCCTCTGGCAGCAGATCATCCAGACTGGATCCGTCCTTGTAGCGTTGCATGAATTCGTCCGTCTTGGCACGTAACTGATCATCACTTAAAGACTGCAGTTCCTTTTCTAACTCATTGATCCGAGTGACAACCGGGACGCACTTCTTGATAAATTTTCGATACTGCCGCCCCTTGAGGGACTGCATGATCGATTGAAAGGGAGAAAATAAACTCATTTAGGAAAAGATAGGTTCGCGGGACTGATCTAGCGTGATATAGCCTCACGAAAATACGGAATGGTACGCTCCAAACCATCAGCTAGCTGAACATGGGGTTCCCAATCCAAAACTTTTTTTGCGTAGGAGATATCAGGCTTGCGCTGAGTGGGATCATCCGAAGGCAGGGGCATTTCCACAAGTTTGGATGATGAACCCACCTGTTGGAGTACCTGCTCCGCCAATTCGCGGATCGTGAACTCTACAGGGTTTCCAATATTTACTGGTCCCACGGTTTCCTCCTGTTCCATGGTACGAAGGATTGCTTCCACCAAATCATCGACAAAACAAAAGGAACGAGTTTGGGATCCATCTCCGTAAATCGTCAGGTCCTCCCCTTTCAAAGCTTGCACGATAAAATTGGAAACCACCCGACCATCGTCCGGAGCCATTCGTGGACCGTAAGTATTGAAGATTCGAACGACCCGAACATCCACTTGGTTTTCCCGGTGATAGTCAAAGAATAAGGTTTCTGCACAACGTTTGCCTTCATCATAGCATGCACGCAATCCGATAGGGTTAACGTTCCCACGGTAACTTTCGGGCTGAGGATGAATTTCCGGGTCTCCATAAACCTCGGATGTTGATGCCTGAAGGATTCGGGCCCCCACCCGCTTGGCCAAGCCCAAACAATTAATCGCACCCATCACCGAAGTCTTGACCGTCTTGATCGGGTTGTACTGGTAATGAACCGGAGATGCCGGACAGGCCATGTTATAGATTCGATCGACTTCGACTTTGAACGGATCAATCACATCGTGGCGAAGAAGCTCGAAATTTGCATGATCCTGCAGGTGAACGACATTTTGCTTATTACCGGTAAAAAAATTATCCAAGCAAATTACTTCATGACCTTGATCGAGCAATCGCTCGCATATGTGACTGCCAAGAAATCCGGCTCCTCCTGTAACTAAAGTTTTCATAAAATAGGCAAAAGTATTTTTCTAACAGATGGAGAGGATTTGAAAACCCTTCTTTTCGAAAAGGATAAGAAGAGAGTAAAAATTGGTCGGGCCGGTGAGATTTGAACTCACGACCCCTACACCCCCAGCGTAGTGCGCTACCAGACTGCGCTACGGCCCGACCTAGGCGTCCGAAGACAAGGCATGAAGATGCTTTATCGGAAGCTGATAGTCAAGACTAAGCCCCCGACTTATAACGGGCAATCCAGCTGTCAGACCACTGTTCGAATTTCCCTGCCAATATCTGCTTCCGTGCCTCCTCCATCAGTAAAACAAAGAACCGCAGGTTATGCAGGGTAAGGATGGTGCCAGCAAGGGATTCCTTTGCCTGAATAAGGTGTCGTAGGTAAGACTTCGAAAATTCGCGGGACACCGAGCAATCAGAAGTTTCGTCCAATGGAGTATAATCCTCTTTAAATTTTTCGTTTCGTAAATTCAAAGTACCGGTTGATGTGTAAGCCATTCCATGACGAGCTGCTCGGCTCGGCATCACACAATCAAACATATCCGCTCCCATCCCGATCATTTTTAAAAGTTGGGGCGGTGTACCCACGCCCATTACATACCTCGGCTTGCTTGCAGGTAAAACATTCGTAGTCCAGTTTACCTGCTCAAGCATTTCCTCCTCAGTTTCTCCTACACTTACTCCGCCCACCGCATAACCAGGGAAATTCAACTCAATCAATTGTTCGGCCGATTGCCGGCGCATTTCCTCAAACCTCCCTCCCTGAACAATACCAAATAGATTCCTTCCTTCGTTCGGCCCCGTTCCCTCTTCCCAGGCTTGCTGGCATGCCCGTGCCCATAAAGAAGTACGATTGACCGCACTTTCCACTTCCTGTTGAGAATCATCTGCTGCAGGACATACATCCAGGCACATCGCAATGTCAGAACGAAGCCCGTCTTGAATAGCCACGGCTTCGTGCGGACCGAGAAAAATTTCCCTTCCATCAAGATGGGAACGAAAACGTACGCCTTCATCATTTATTTTTCTCAACTTGGAAAGACTAAATACTTGAAAACCTCCACTATCCGTTAGCACCGGACCCGACCAATTCATAAAGTCTGCCAAACCACCAGCTTGGCGTACAACCTCCACTCCTGGTCTCAGGTTCAAATGATAAGTATTCCCCAAGATTATAGGTGCACGAACTACCTCATTCAAGTCTCTGGGTAAAGTTCCTTTGACTGTGGCCTGGGTACCCACCGGCATAAATACAGGAGTAGGAACAGTACCTCTTGGTAAATCAAGAATTCCGGCACGGGGTCCTGCCTGAACAGGGTTACCAGAATCGATGCGGAAATTGGAAAGACTTTGCAGCTTGGTGGAAGGGGTCATTCCCATCCAACATAGTGTTTGTACCCGCAAAGGTAAAAGCCATATTTCACGCCCAAAAAAAGGGGAACAAAAATTTGTCCGTAATCGGAGGGCTCTTAACTCGGTTCGGAAACCAAATCGGCTTCCTCGTCCATTATTTCTTCAGCACATTCCCAACGATTCGCCCAACGATTCCAGACATCGATTTTTTCAATTTCTGGTTCAATTTCATCCTTGCGACAAATAAATTGAAATGTGCTATGTGCAGCTTTCAAATTTTGGGCGGTAAAATGTCTTTCAGATATAAAATCAGATTCTCCATGCCGAAATGAAAAACGATACTCACTTAAAACATCCCTATCTTCATTATTGCCCATTATCTTTACTTACATCCAAAATGGTAAAATAGCTAATATTTAATGGTAAAACTGCTCCCGAAAAGTTCGGGAGCAGTTTTTCAAGTACCAACTCAGTTCAAAGAAGGGTCGTTTGCGAGAAGAGTGACATCCTCCCACTTTTCAGACCAACGATTCCATTTTTCCACTCTTTCCACCTCAGGGGTAATATGCCTTTTTGTACATGCATAATTAAACATCTTCTTGGCTTCATGGGCATCGTGAGCCAAGAAATAACGGTCAGAAGCAGTATGGGAATTTCCAAAATGGAAATGGAATCTATACTCGTCTAAACATTCTCTTTTATTGACTATCACATATTAATTATATAACAAAACATAAGTTTTATCAAAAAATTATTAACTTTTATTATCAATTACAAAGAAAAAGTCATAAATGAACACACCGTTTATGAACAACCACAAAGAAAATAATTAAAGTAAATTAGGAGTCATCAAGGGAATTTAGACCGGACAGGTGGCAGATATCCCCCCAGCTTATAAGTTGCCAACCTGATTGTGTCATTTTTATCCGATTGATCGAACAATTGAGTAAGAGAAAATTTCTTTCGGTTTCAAGTGATATTTTTAAAACTTTTCGAAAAACTGCCCCCAAGACACCTCCATGCGTAACTGCAGCAATCTTTTGCCCGGGATGCTTGCTCGCCAAAGTTTCCATAGCCAAAGAACAACGGTTAAAAAATTGTTGAAAACTCTCACCACCAGGAGGTTGGTAGTCCGGACCTTCTTGCATAAAAGAACGAAATGCATCGGGTTGCTTTTGACGCATTTCATCGGTTGTTAATCCTTCAAGAACACCCAAGTCCCGTTCCCGTAAGGCTGGCATCGGTCGAGGTTGCCACTTACTGGGAATGCCCACCAGTTGGGATGTGTGTAAAGCTCGTTTCAAATCGCTAACATATACATGATCGACTGCCTCGCTTTTCATCCGCTCACCTAAAGCCTCCGCTTGGGCAACTCCTCTTGCACTCAGGGCTGAGTCAGCATGTCCCTGCCATCTTCCAGTTAGGTTCCATTCGGTTTCGCCATGACGGATCAGAATGATTTCGGTTTCAGACATGATTACAACACAACTACTGTGGCATCGACTCCCAAGGCATGAAAATAGAAAAGATAGGAAGGCTACTTAGCAGCGTATTGGGAATATTTCTTAATCCCGAAAAGGCCACTTGGGGGAACCTATGGGGTCTGCAGCCCTTGGGGATTTACCTAATCCATAGTCGTTGGGTTGCATGTTCTTTTTGATCCAATAATTTTTTTGATTTTTGGTGTACCCGTAGAACGATGGATAGAAAGGATCAACATAATCAACATCTGCTTTGACCGGCACATCGAGTCCCGTCAGATGGTATGTAGCATTAATAATAAGGCGGCGTAAATCCTCGCTAACCAAGTCGACAGATGCACCCATTGTAGTGCAAAAAGTAGTTCCTTTTGAACCATTTGGGGCATTGTAAGGATGAAGCCATGCAAGGGGTTGCATCGGTTTGTTTTTGCCGGGAACAGGTTTGGATTTTGGATTCAAGTTAGCCGTAACTTGTCCGCGAAGTAGGATTGTATCTTTTGCGGTCAATGCATTAATTCCATAAACATCCGAGGGGCCGAAAACATCCTTAACGCTTTGCAGAATTGGATGGTTTGCATTGGCTGCTTCAATCACACCGCGTGCTCCTTCGATCTTGTGTTTACCATGATGGCTAACCCACCCTTCCCCCATTACCTTTGGGCCGAAATCCTTGAAAGTAATTTCCCCATCAAAAGAACGGTCATTCAGCCATTTGAATGCGTGAGTGGAAGTACGAATTCCAATAACTGGCTTACCAGCATTGAGAAATTTGGAAATATATTTGGCATCCTCAAGCGAAGGATCTCGAAAGCGTGTTCCAATCAACATAAGGTCGGCGTTATCCAAATGGTGCCACCCCTTGACTCCTTGATGGTTGTCTGGATCAATATATGATCCTCCTGTGTCCCAGGAAAACAAGACCTTGCAAGTAAACCCGTGTTTTTCAGCCAAAATTTTTGCAAGCATTGGCATGCTTTCCTCAGTTCGGTATTCCTCATCTCCTGAAATTAAAACCACAGTCTTTCCTCTTCCTGGTCCCTTCTTTCCTTTGATGTATAGAATATCAGGGTCCACCGGCTCTTCCTCTTCTATACCAATCGCAACCTTGGAATACTCATAGGCACCCTTGGTCTGTTTGATAATATAATCTGAACCTTGGACTGCCTTACTTTTAATGGAGTTGCCAATCTCTGAAAGGGAGCAAGACCCAAGAAGTAAAAGTGTGCTCCAAAGAGCGATCGTGAAAAAGGATGATTTTGTCATGTGAATTGTGTGTACTTTTATATGCAGCTTAAAAATTAAACAGGCTTATAGAAAATCCTACTCTTCATACGGGTACGGTATAATGAGAAGAATTAATCTTTAAGTTTTAATCAGAATTCTGGATCTATCAACGAATTTTTATTAGCGTTCTTTTGCATTACTTAATTTCTGCAACCTAAACAATGACTTTAGTGTTCGCCTTTTACCTACAGATACATATACTAAATACCATGTTCAAAAATATACCATTCAATCGGGTGGAATGGGTGACGAGTGGTTTTCTCATCTTCACTGCCTTACTCACTGTTACCGCAGTGCCTTACTATTTGTGGACCTATGGCTGGGACTGGTTCCTTTTCAGCGTCTTTCTATTTTTCTATTTGGCCACCGGTATGAGTATTACCGTTGGGTACCATCGCCTCTTTTCACACAAGGCCTTCCAAGCAAAATGGCCTGTCAAATTATTTGTTCTTCTGTTTGGTGCTGCCGCGTTTGAAAACTCAGCGGTTTGGTGGAGTTCGGAACATCGAAAACACCATAAGCATGTCGACACCGACGATGACCCCTACGATATAACTAAAGGTTTTTTCTGGGCTCACATGGGTTGGTTAATGTTCAAATTAAAACCAGAACCACCCTTTGACAATGTACACGACCTTCTTAACGATAAGCTGGTAGCTTGGCAGCATAAGTGGGTTCATGCGATTTCATTCATCGTTAGTTTCATAGTCCCTGCTCTCATTGGATATTATTACGCAGTGTTTTCGGGAAACCTTTCGCCTGCTGTCGGAGCATTGGGTGGCTTCCTCATACCTGGTGTTGCGCGGGTTGTATTGGTTCAGCACGCCACTTTTTGCATTAACTCCCTTTGCCACATGATTGGCGAACGACCTTACTCTACCGAACATTCGGCCCGTGATAGTTGGGTTGCAGCAATCTTTACGATGGGAGAAGGCTACCATAACTACCATCACGAGTTTGCATGGGATTATCGTAACGGTGTAAAACCTTGGCAACTCGACCCTTCAAAATGGATCATTTGGACCCTTTCTAAACTTGGTTTGACAAATAATCTCAAGCGCGTTCCAAACGAGCGAATCCTCTTAGCCGAAACCAAAGAAATTTCTCGTATTATTACAAATCAATTGTCTGCTTTTCGATCCGCACATAATAAAAGTTCTGAATTGATTGACCAAGCATCCGCGAATTTGGAAAAGTTTGGGGACCGTCTTTCTGAGATTCATCAAGAATTACAAACTGCTATTCGCGAGAAAATTGAGATCTCCAAAGGCACCATGAACGAATTACGTTCTGAGGTTCGTACCATCGTTCAAGAAATTGAATCCGCAGGCAAATTAGCTACTGCTTAAGTCCATTTTCTCGACACACTTCTGTCTGCCTGAATCAAACAATTTTTATTCTTCGGATTTACCCATTGCCTTGCCATTTCCCACTGATGGGATAGCAAGTCCAATTAATGAGTGTAATAAAATCCTATTCTGCGTCCGGACCAAAAGCACGAGTCATTCCAACGAATATCGAACGCCGTCCAGTCGGACCAAACGATGTTCAAATTGCTATCGAACATTGCGGGGTCTGCCACACCGACATACATTTTGTAAACAACGATTGGGGCATGACCAACTACCCCGTGGTTCCTGGTCACGAAATTGTGGGTCGTGTGACCGAAGTTGGCTCATCAGTGAAAAACTTCAAGGCTGGTGATCGTGCGGCCATTGGATGCTTGGTCGATTCCTGTGGAGTTTGTGTAAACTGTGAGAAAGGGCTCGAGCAGTACTGTCTCAACGGATTCACTGCTACTTATAATTCAGAAACCACAGACCCGGGCGGCTTTACTTATGGGGGATACTCCACCAGCGTGGTAGCCAAAGAATCCTTTATTCTTAGTATTCCAGACAACCTTAAAGGCCCTGGCGTTGCTCCGTTGCTCTGTGCTGGAATCACCACCTACTCTCCCCTGCGAAACTGGAATATCAGCCCCGGTCAAAAAGTTGGGGTCATTGGATTGGGAGGTCTTGGACACATGGGTGTAAAATTTGGCCGTGCCCTAGGTGCTCAGGTCACCATGATTACATCTTCCGAACAAAAAGGGGAAGATGCTCGTATGCTCGGTGCTCATGAGGTCCTGCTATCCACCTCTGCCAATGCTTTAGCCAAAGAGGCTGGGTCTTTTGACTTTCTGCTCAATACCATTCCTGTCGACCACGACCTTACGCCATTTCTTGAATTGCTCAAAACCGACGGTGCTATGTGTGTGGTCGGTGCCGTTGAGCCACTAAGCAAAGTAAATGCGGCCCAATTAATCTTCGGCAGGCGCTCCCTGACCGGTTCATTAATTGGGGGAATTGCGGAGACTCAAGAGATGCTGAATTTTTGCGGGGGGAATGATATTCTCTCCGAAGTTGAGGTCATACGAATGGATGGAATCAACGAAGCTTTTGAAAGAATGCGTAAAAGCGATGTAAAGTATCGATTTGTCATCGACCTTGCTACATTATCTTAAAATAAAATCTCTCCTTGCTATAGCCAATCTATGCAACCTGGCACATTTGTTAAAAAAGGCGGCACAACTCAAAATTAACCCCAACCTAGCCGTGTCGGTGACGTGTTGCAGATCGAATCTCCGCGTTACAGAATATACTTTTATGCAATAGTAAGTGGATTAAAGGTAATCAAAAATCCTCAAATGACATATCTAACCACGAAAAAAATGTGTTCTAAATAAGAATTTAAAATCGCAAAAAAGTTTTTGCTCCCATAACCGGGAGATTATTAATCAATCTTCCGAAAAGTTTTGGTCGATTTGTGAAAAGCGATTGCTTGTGAAGGGGTTATCGATTTTCTTGCCCAAAGTTTTCATGTACAGAATGTATTTCTTGGCGAGCTCTTCCATGATTGTAGTATTATCAATATGCACGGAGGCCATGAATGTGTCACTTACTCCCTGCTGAGCGACAACATAAATCTCCGAAACTGGATGAAAGCGAGTGATTACGATAGTTTTTCCAACATCAACCTCAACTCTTGCACTCAGAGTGAGATCAGAAAGTGTCACTTTCTCATTCACCACTTTAACTTCGCAAGGAAATGCTAAAGTTGAATTAGTTTGAGTCCATGCCTTGACCTCATCGATAAATTCCTGGGGAATTAGTGGCACATACAATTCCGCTGGATTAACTTCGGTGACCAACTCTTCCGCTTGGGCTTCTTCTTCCATGCTGATTAATGCCGCGAGTTCGTCCTTAGCTTGCAAAAGTTGAGAATTGAGAGAGTCATTTTCCCAGTCTCTATGACTTAATTGCTCCTTGAAATTTTGAAGTTCTTCAGCGATGGCAATTTTTTCTTTTTTGATTTCGTTGCTTGATTGAACAAGTTCTAAATTTTCGGCTTCGAGGTTTTTCTTTAAATTCAAGTAGAAAGCTTCGTTTTCCTTCATGCCATCCAGCTCTTCGGTTAAGGCAATTACTTGCCCCGGAGCATCGTGATCATAAGAATTATACAAGCCAAAAAGACCAATCACTGACAAACTGGCGACCGCTAGACTTGTCATGGATATAGAATTGAACTTCGAACGATTGCTTTGTTTCTGTCTTTTAATGCGGGTAGCCTGGTTCAAACTCTCCACCTTGTCTTGCAATTCCCTGAGGGCGTTGGTTTTTAGGCTGTCTTCTTCAGAAGCATTTCGTAAACTATGGATCGCGTCTTCGAGGTCCATCTTAACTTTCGAAACCATGGTATTTTCCTTAAGCAAGCGCCCAGCAAGCAAACCAGCTAAATTTAAACACAGTTGACCAGCAATGGTACCATGGCTCGCAATAAATTCGAGCAGTTGATCATGGTTCATTCTCCACAGTATACAAAGTCCTTGGGTTTCGGAAGTTGCAGAGGCAATGTGACCACGCAAAAAGGCAACTTCTCCAAAAGTATCTCCAGTGCCAAGGTTTGCTATATTTTGATGCTTTCCTTTCTCGTCCCTCTTGGAAAGTTCGACTGCCCCAGAAACAATCATGTATAAGAAGCGCTGTTCCTGGCCTTCACGAGCCACAAGTTCATCTTCGGCAAGTAACCACTCACCTTCAGATATCAAAGCCTTTGCATCTTCGGGATCAAGATTGTAGCAAAGACCAGAAGATGGAAGCTCATATCCGGCGTCCAAGAGATCTTCTTCAAATAAAGTTTTCATTATATGTTTATGTCAGAATGTTTGAAAGTTAGTTTATCAACTTATTAGAAAGAGAAAAATGCGACCACACACTTAGATTGCATTGTTTGCGCCACATCTTTCCACCACCCAATATTGTCGATTAATTTTTGCTGTAAGCTAGATTAATTAATAATAAGCCTATCTTATAGCCAACCCTTGTGAATAACGCAAGCGACAACCGGTCTGTTTTAAAGAGTAAGTTTTTTTAAGTAAAGCCCAGTAGAATAATGGATTGGTAGTTGAGCCCAATGTGCTTGCATTGCATAGTTTTGGCTAAAATATGACCATTTTTTCAAAGAGTCCCATCTAATGAATATCAAAAAAGGAATGGTCCTGATTATTTTCCTGGCATCCTTTGGAGTAGCTCAGTTGGAAGGACCGATATTTTCCTTATGGCCAAGCGTGGTAGCCCTTGTTTCCGTCGTACTACTAAAGAGTGCTCTCGGTGGGCTTTTTCTAGGTGCGGGGTCGGGAGTTATTCTCATGGCCGGCGGCAATCCACTCCATGCATTTACTTCCTTTTTTTCAAAGATTCTCATTCCTGCACTATCAAGTGAATGGAATTTGAGCGTTCTTGCCTTTACCCTTCTACTTGGTGGGTTTGCCGCCCTTCTTGAAAAAGGGGGCGGATTCGACTGCATTTTACAGGCTTGGTTAAGGCAGGGAAAAGACCTATCCCAAAAGGTGCAGTGGTCCGCATTCCTTATGGGAGTTGTTTGTTTCTTTGATGGACTAGCAAGTGCACTTCTCACCGGAAGAGCCCTTCGCCAGATGGCTGATCGTACGGGAGTGTCCAGAGCAAAACTTGCTTACCTGGTCGACTCCACGGGTTCCGCCATTGCCTGCGTGGCAATTATGTCAACCTGGATTGCCTATCAATTATCAATGATCCGCGAGGGCTACCTCGCTGCTGGTATCGAAGGGACCGAACCGTTCGTTCTTTTCCTCTCTTCCATCCCGCGAAATTTTTATTGCTGGTTCACCCTTGTTCTCGTGTTCATTGCCATCAGGAAATCCCTCAATCTTGGCCCTATGCAAAAAATGGAAAAATCGGCGAATGATGCTCAGACCAAGCAAGACAGTACGGATAGCACTCCAACGGACCATCCATCAATCCATGGGTCCCTCAAAGTGGGCATCCCCCTGATCACCCTCATTGGCTGTCTCTTCGCAGGCTTGTACCTCAATGGAGTTGAGGGAAAAGCATGGCCACTCAGCCTGAACAAACTTCAACAAGCCTTTGGAGATGCCCAGTCCAACCTGGTCCTGCTTTACAGCTCCATCTTCGCCTGTGCCGTAGCTTTTGTATGCAATCAAAAATCTCTAAAGTCTTCCGGCATGCGTTCATCCAGAGTATTTGCCGGTGGGATCGGCCGCTTCATTCCCCCTTCTCTTGTGCTGATTGCCGCCTGGTGCCTAAGTGGTACCCTCCGCGAGCTCGAAGCCGCCACCTTTCTCTCCCAAACTTTATCCGGTACCCTGCCCCCTTTCCTCTTCCCCGCATCTGTCTTTATTCTTGGCGTTTTGATATCTTTCACCACTGGTACATCCTGGGGGACGATGGGTGTACTTATGCCACTGGTCGTTCCAGTCTGTGCATCACTTGCCCCGGGGTCGGATGCGATGATGGCATCCGTAGTGGCGGCGGTCTTTAGCGGAGCTGTGTTTGGAGATCACTGCTCGCCCCTGAGCGACACCACCATAATTTCCTCAATGGCATGCGAGATCAAACCATACGACCATTTCCGCACACAACTCCCCTACGCTCTACTCGCAGCGACCGTCGCCCTCCTTGCCGGGTTTATTCCTATGGGCCTGGGTATTTCTCCTTGGATTTGCTTAGCAGTCGGAACGATTATTCTGTGCCTCGTTCCCACGATCCATAAACAATTTATGACTGGTTCTAGTTAATGAGTGAGAAAATAGAAATCGCCCGATCCAATGTGCGAAACTTCATCGCCTTCCGGATCTTTTTTAATGCCCGATTTTACTACCCCGTTTTTGCGGTAATTTACTTGGACTTTGGGATGACACTCGAACAGTTCGCCATTCTCAATTCCATCTGGGCGGCCAGTATCATTCTTGCCGAAGTTCCCTCTGGTGCCCTATCCGATATGATTGGCCGCAAAAAAATGATTGTCGCCGCTGGTATATTCATGGTCATCGAAATGGTGGTCTGGGGATTTGCACCGACTTCCGACCTCGACCTACTCTTTTGGATTCTCGCGATCAACCGGATTCTTAGTGGATTAGCGGAAGCAGCGGCCAGCGGCGCAGATGAGGCATTGGTTTACGACTCAATTGACGAGGCCGGCCAAAAGGAGGACTGGGCAAAAATCCTCCAAAAAGTAACCCGTTGGCAATCTTTTGCCTTCATGATTGCTCTCCTTACGGGTGGAATTATCTACGACCCGGACGTAATGAATCAAGCCTGTGCCTTCCTCGGGTTTGAAAATTCGCTTACCCAGCAAGATACAATGCGCTGGCCCATTCTACTCAACCTGGTAACTGCCGTGCTCACACTTTTTTCTGCATGTGCCCTTCGCGAAACTGAAAACTACCAATCCAAATCAGAGTTCCTTCCTCTCAGGGCCGCTTTTTTACAAACCTGGAATGTTGCCCTTTGGATTGCCCGCACTCCTTTTGCCTTACTTGTGATCCTTGCCGCCGCCACCGTGGATAGCGTGATCCGCATGTTCATTACCATGAACAGTGAATACTACCGGCTCATTTCCTACCCTGAGGTTGCCTTTGGAATAATTGGGGCTGTCATTGCCCTTCAGGGTATGGTTGTTGCCCGTATATCCCGGGAGATGACGGAACGATTCGGCCCGAATCAAAATTTTCTCATTATTTCAGTTCTCGCACTACTTTCGTTTATTGGAATTCGATTTTTCATTCCCCACTTTGGTGTGATTTTTTCCATGCTCCTTTTTGCCGCCATGGGCATGACTGGGTTTTGCACCAGTTATTATCTCAATAAAACCGCAGACAAGTCGATTCGGGCCACTCTGCTAAGTTTTAAGGGACTTGCCCTCAACCTAGGTTATGGAGCGATTGGTATCCTCTACGCCATTCTTGTGGTCCGCTTGAGAAAAGATTCCACCATAGCTGCTGATTCAGGACTACTTTTTCAGGCGGCTGCAGATTGGTTTGCTCCGTGGTTTCTTATCACCTTTATCGTGGTGCTCTTATGCAACTGGAAACTACGGCCTCAACCACCCGCCTGAATGATCCTGCCCAGAAGATCAAAGAACTGATTTCTCTTTCCGAAATCTAAAGCTCAACATCATCCTGCCAAAGAAGAACCGGTTGTTTCTTCCCGGTCTTTTTCGCCCATGCCTCGATGGCCACCTCCACCTGTTGCCTGACTAAAATACTCATTTGATGACGTACATTGGAACTGGACACCCGAAAGAGCATCCGCAACTCGGAATTATCCTCATTGGTGGAAAACAGATTAAAAATCCCACCATCTTTCCCCTTGGCATTTCCATCCAGGACCAAGCCCAGTGGCTTTTGCAAACCTTGAGAAATTAAATGGGCCGCACCCTCCACATCCTTTGGATCAAATTCCAGTGAAAATGCACCCACTCCATCCGGCGTGCCAAACAACATCCTACACTTACCTCCTGGAGCATCCGCAAAGGCAAACACACCATCGGCCAAGCCGACAAAGACTTTTAATTCATCGGTTATTCCACCGCTTAGTTCCTGCTTTCCACCCTCGGCTTTCTCCTCCTTTTTTTCTTCTTCCTTGGTTTCGGGCTTTTCATTTTCTACCGGCACTGCTTCCGATCCAGTAGTCTCTTGTTCTCCTCCCAACTCCTCCGTTGGAACCTGTACAATTTCTGGCGTTTTATTTTCCACCACAGTTGTTATACCCTCGTATAATTGACGGACCGCTTTACTCAGTTCTTTTCCAGTATGTTCAAATTGTGGATACCATCTTTCTTCGACCTCCTTCTTTTTTTTATCCCACAATTCATTCCATCCGGCTTGCCAATCTTTAAGAATATCTGGGAAAGCCCGCCCCTCCCCAACTTCGACTTTTAATTGTGCTAACTTTTCTTTTTCCAATGACCGAACGATTTCGATCTGTTTTTGGAGCGCATTTAATGCCGGCACTAATGGTTCGTTTGCTAGATCAACCGCCATCCTCTTGGTCTCCTCCAATAAGTTTAAACGAAGCTCGGAAGATACCTCAATATTTTCTAATAACTCAGGGAAGTTAGAGACTCTTGCCTTCCCCTTTTCATAAAACCACAAGATCTGGGACTCTTTCGGAAAGGTACCCTCGATAAGGTTTTTAAAGCTCGTCCTCAATTGCTCCTCTGCGATTTGTTTCCTCACTTCCTGGGATCTTTTCTTAATTCCATCGCGCAACTTATGAGAAAGGGACTTGGCCAGCACTCCGCCCTCCATCAATGAGTCGGTAAAATATTGGCTCCATTTTTCCCCACCGTATTCAATCGCCACCAACTTCCGAGCAAGAGACAAAGACTCCTCAGTCAATAAATTCAAACTTTTTCCGGTTTGTACATGGTTAGCTATATCGTCACGGATTGCCTGTTCGATTTTCTCCTTTTGGGGTAGCCAGAAATCTGTGGATTTAAGAAATTTTTCAAAGCGGTTTTTTTCCCAGTGCACCGCCGCTCGCTCAACCAGTTTCTCCGATGCCTCAAATACCCCATACACCGGGGGTGTAGCCTGCAAGTCCTCTACTTGGTTCTTATTCAATGCCTGCAGGGCAACAACCTGCAATTCCTCCTTTGTTTTTAAACTCTCTGGGAATTGGTTCTTTTGGACAAATGATCGGATCTGTTCGTACTGTGCCTTATATTGTTTCGCAATTTCTAGACGCATATCTGTGGACATTTCCGATACCTTCCTTCTTAACTCCTCAAAAACGGGTCCGGTTTTACCAACCAACTGCTCAAACCAATCGTCCAATGCGTTAAAATCATCAGTGGACAAAGGCAGTAACCCCTTTGACCTTTCCTCGAATAGTTGATTCAGCCGGCCATTTAAATCCTCCTTTGTCGGGTACGAAAGATTATCCCGTAAACGCTTTAACTGTTCCCCCGCTGCTAACTTCCTGGCTTTTCCATAAACCTGCTCCATGCTTTGCTTTGCATATTGCTGGGCTTTTGCAGGGGCTTCCTGCGCCCAGTCCTTGGCCGCCCGTTTTAATACATCCGCCCGTTCAATGGGCAAAGGACTTTGTTCCTTGGCCCACTCCAATGTTTCGGAGACCGTTTTTTCCAGCTCTTGCATACGCCAGGCCTCAATCCATTTACGGGTTGGTTTTTCTCCCGTCTTTTTTGCCTCAAATTCTTTTACCCGCCCGAGCATTTCCTTCGAAAGTAACTGGCTCAACTCATCCACTGCAGATTCATTGGCATCGGCTGTGCCCTGCAGGTACATTCTTGCTTTCTCTGCCGCCGCACGCAAGGCCAACATCCTCTTGGCTCCAGCCTTGGGATCATTGGTTTGCCCAAACAGTAAGATCCCGCTTGCCAATACCAATAAGGTACTAAGGGCACATCTCAAATTCATTCCTCCAATCATGGTTCTAATTTCCCATACTCGCCGACCACTGTGTTAAGCAGCGGATATCCACGCTTGGTTAACTCCCCGGCTACCCGAACAAGCTGGGCCGAAACCCCATCCTGTGCTTCACCAACTTCTTCGAGCGGCAACTGGTCTGCACATTGGGCAACGGCTGCCCATTGCAATCCCTCCACCTGTTCCTTCCACTTGGCCACCCGGTCTGCCACATATCCAAAGGCATAATCGCGGCGCTCTTTATTGATTATAAAATCTTCAGACACCAGGCTCGGATCAGCCGGCTGGGCTTTAGCAAGTGGATCGTAAAGAGTAATAAATTGTAAGGCACCTTCTTCTTCCCCCGCAGGTGGTTCATAAGCCAGTGCATTATTATAAAGATCGTCCTGTAATTTTGCCCGGTCATTCATCTCCAATGCCTTACCGCAAAGACTTGCAAATCTTTCATCATCTGGAAAAGCCCCCTCCCACTGCACCCTTGCAAAATCAGGAAAGGCACCCAGTTCGGCCTCTTTTTCCCAGGCATCCATAACAGTATCCACCCGTAGAATTAATTGTTGTTTCCACATATCCAAAATGCGGGGGCCCTGGTTTCGCATCGCCTCGGTATATTCGATCACCATCAAACGGGTAATAATAGCAAGGATCAGCACGAGGGGCAGCGCAACCTGCACCAACGCATCGTTAGGGCTTAGAGTGGGAGAACGCCTCGCCCTTAGACCCTTCCCGTTAATCAAACTGTCGAGGCCAGCCAGCCCCTTCCGATTCGCACTCACTGGTCCCCGCCTTGGTCTGCCGGAATGTTGGTTGTGGCAAACTGCCCGAATGCATTACGCAATGCATTACGCTCTGCCTTTCGGTCTGACTCGGCAGACTTGAGAAGGGAAACTATGGTCTCTCTCTGTGCCTGTGCCTCCTCCCGGCTTAGGTTCATGGTGGCATTCGCCACCCGGATCTGCGAGAGAGTCTCCTCCAGTTTTTCCGTACCGTTTGCACCAGATTCTTTCAGGGCAGTCAGGCATTCCTCCATGTTACGAAGGCTTCCAGCCATGTCCTCAAAGTCTGCATTTAGTTTGCGGGTCTGTTCTAATTGTTCCTGATTTATGGATTCGATGGAACCAAGCATTTTTTGGTCTGCTTCATTCCCCTTCTCATGAGCATCCCCAATTCTAGCCAGGAGGGTTTCTAAGTTTCCTAGCCTTCCCAGTTCCTGCAACGGGGCCAACATTTCCTGGCCCTGTTTTTGGGAATCTCCCAACCCTTCAATTCTTTGATTTGCCCGGGCCAGTTCCTCTTTGAGCCCAGCCAATTCACCCTTTATCTCGACCAAAGTATTGGGCACATCCTGTATACTCGTTCCGTCAAGTCGCTCGCCAAACGCCCGGCTTGCATCTCCCAGACTATGCATATCGCCCACTAAGCGCTCAATGGTTTCTGTCAGGCTTAAGTCTTCATCATCACTTAATTCAGTTGCCCAATGAAAACACCAGCTCAATGGCTTGGCGGCCAAAAATGCACCAATCAAGCCTAGTAAAGAGCTCAGTAAGGCCGTAGCAGTCCCCCCAAGCAACTGGTCCAGAGAACCTTTAATTTTGTCTACCGTTTGACCACCCTCACCAAGCTCTTTCACCCCGCTCACATCCAGCCCAATCAACAATCCGTACAGAGTACCCGCCAATCCGAGCATCACCAGAAAGTAGGAAAAATTAAGGGGGTATGGGTCGCTTGGTATCTCCCGCCTTTGTAAAACATCATTACCCGCACGCAAAACCTTCCAACCCTGCAGGCATGGAAACAAAAACAGAAGGACAGGGACCAATGTACTAATGGTACTCAAATCGGCGGACAACCATGCCAACTTTAGGTACAGCCAACCAGGTAAATGATCACTTATGAGAACCAATCCAGGCAAATATGATTGCAGGGCTACTTCCAGGTTTACCAACCATGCCACAAGAGATAACACCAACAACACCAGTGACCCCAAAAAGAGAAACTTGGTTTTACTTAAATTGATTTCTTTTTCGCTCACTTTTTTCCTTCGGGTTGGGCTATTGTTTTAAAAAACCGACTATGCACTCCCCTAAGTTTATTCAGCAAGGCAAAATACCTGCCCAGGTTTATTTTTTACCAATCATTCATACGGAAAGTTGACAAACCCAGTACTCAACTCCGTTATATATTTCATGAATCGTAGACAATTTCTTGCCGCCACCGCGGGGTCTCTCGCCCTTGCCAGTCTATCACACGCCCAGTCGAAGTCCTTTCGTGGAATCATTCACAAGGCGGTCAAGGTGGGCACCGCTCCCGATGAGAAACATTTTCAAAGAGTAAAAGACCTCGGGTTTGATGGGATCGAGGGCAATGCACCCGGCTTACAGGTAGAACCAATGAAAAAAGTCTGTGCTCAGCTCGACCTCCCCATGCACGGTGTGGTTTACAGTAAACACTGGCAGGTTCGACTATCCGATAGGAATCCTGAGGTTCGCGAAAAGAGCCGCAATGGTCTCGCCCAGGCGATGCGTGATGCCAAGGCAGTCGGTGGAACTTCTGTTTTACTAGTTCCAGGAAAAGTTACCGGAGAACAGGAAAACCACCAACATGTATGGGATCGTTCGATTGAACAAATCCAGCAACTTCTCCCTCTCGCAGAGGAGTTAAATATTCATATCCTGATCGAAACCGTATGGAACGGGTTTTGTTACAAACCCGAACAGTTCAGGGACTATATCGACGCCTGCGACAGCCCCTGGGTGCAGGCATATTTTGACATTGGCAACATGCAGAGGTTTGCCCCCAGCCATGAATGGATCCGTATCCTGGGCAAACGCATCCTAAAACTAGATATCAAGGACTGGGGCTCGAAGAATGGATTTTGCCCACTCGGTCAGGGCGATGTGGACTGGAAGAAAGTCCGCCACGAACTGGAAAAGATTGAGTTTTCTGGCTGGGCCACCCGTGAGGGTAACGATGGCGGGGTCGACAAGACAGCGAAGCTTATGAACGAACTGCTTGCCCTATAAAGATTGCCCGCCATTCAGCAACGCATGATTCCTCTTCCCGTTAGATAAAAGCAAAAAAGCCGGACTCCTCAAATTGCAAAAGAGTCCGGCCTGCCCTATTTTAAGCCAACTACGTGGCCTGAAGGTTAGAAATCGAAACCTAGTCCAACTTCGACGCTTGCACCAGGATGGGGCGCGTATCCCTTGATTGTGGCAGGTGAAGTATGATTGTAACCAAGTTCATCCGTTAAATTATTTCCACGGATGAATAATTCACCTTCGGTATCTCCAAAGCTTAGATCATAACTCGCATAGGCATTGAGCATAGAGTAGGCAGCGGTTGGTGTTTCACCGTGTTCTTCATCGTCGTCATGCCCAGCTTCTTCCTCATGAACAGGAATTTTGCTCTGTTTGAACACTCGGGTAACATCCAGTCCAAATGTGATCTTATCTGCCTGAACTTCAAAACCTAGACCCAATCTAGCCGGAGCGATTCTTGGAAGGTATGTATTTTCTGACTTATTCTTACCACTAAGAACATCACCGTAGGCAGATAAAAGCAGAGACCAACCCGGGTTCTTTAAAGCTAACCAATCAACCTCAGCTTCAATTCCCTGAAATTCAGCATCAACTGCAACATATTGCATTTCAGGTAAATGGTGCCCTGCCTCTTCGCCCTCATGCTCTCGTCCAGTTCCTTCGGTGAAGATATAATTGTCGAATTCAGTATGAAAGGCAGAAATCTGACCTGTTACATTCCCCACAGTTTTGCGAAGAATAAATTCAATTCCTACAGCAGATTCCTTGTCGAGATTTGGATCACCAACCTCAAATGCATGCGTAGCATGATGTGCCCCATAACTGTATAATTCAGCAGTATCAGGCAATCTTTCAGTATAATTTACATTAGAACTGAAATTCCATGCTTCGTTCAACTCGTGGGTAAAACCAATGCTTGCACTTATGGTCGAGTCATCGCTTATACCTGAGCCATTTGTTTCCAAATCTCGATTAAATGACTCCCAACGAATACCACCATTGACTATGGTGCTTTCAGACAAATCAAACTCTTCAACCAAGAAAACTGCAAATTTCTTTGAGTCTTCCTTGGTAATATTTCCGTAGACATAATTAGTCTCGTTATGCTCGCCTCCAGAAAATATACTTTCTTCACCCTGAATTTTTAATTCATCGAATAATCCATGAAAACCAAGTACTCCGCGTAAATCTCCAATCTCGTGCTTGAATGCCACGCGCCCTTCCCAACCTTCGCGTAAATATTTGGTCGGTTCATGTTCTTCTTCACTATGGTTGCCATCCTCTTCCTCTTCTTCGAGGTGAAACTCTGAGTGCAAGTAATCACCATAACCAAAGTTTAATTCGACTCCGGTCAGCCAGTCAGAATCATTCACTTCAAATTCGGAGCGAATTTCCAATCGGTCGCTCTCAAGCTCTATCTTAGCACCTTCTTCACCCGGAACACCATAGGTATTTTCGTAGTTTGAAAAGCTAAACCCTGCATATCCACCCTTCCAGTGACGGGCACCTCCAAAACCTACGGTCTCACTTTCTCCGTAGCTATTCTCAACAGTAGAAGAAGCATTTTCATCTGGTTTTACAAAGACAGGAGCATCATAATTTTTAAAATCCTTATCTGTTGCATTTATTTGAAAACTCCATTGATCATTTCCTGCATAACCAAACGAACCATAACTCCAGCCTTCGTTCGCACTATTGTAAGATGTTCGGAAAGAAGCACCTGGAGAAGAAACTGGTTGTGTTGGTATACTCCGGTCGATCACATTTACTGCACCCCCTATTGAGCTACTTCCATAAGAGAGAGCAGAAGAACCACGCAAAACTTCGATTCTCTCAACAAGTAATGGATCAATCGGTACTGCATGGTCCTCAGATTGTGCGGACACATCAAAAGTATCCGTACCATTTTGGAGCATACGCACCCGGTTCTTATCCAAACCACGAATGATGGGCCGGTTCGCATTAGGTCCAAAATAAGATTCACTCACGCCTGGAATATCTGACAGCGTCTCTGCGATTGTTGCACCTCGGGCCTTATCTAACTCGTCTTTTTCAAGAATGTTAACCCCTTGGGTAAACTCGTTTAGCTTGGTATCCAGCGGGCTTGATTCAACAACCAGAGCATCGAGTTGCTCGGCTGACTGTTTGTCTTTTTGCCCCAGTGCAAAAGCGAAGGGTATGGATAATAAAATGGGAACACTATAAAATTTCATTGGATTCAATATTCAAAGAGATTTGAGGATTTTAGAACGCTACATTCAGATCGAGTAGGATTCTTTATTTCTATGCCTCCCATACTCTCAAAATCAGGAGGCAAATTATGGAGCACTGCCTCTGCCACGATTGGCAGGGTTCATGCACCACAGGTTTACAAATATTAAACCTCTTCGGGCGGTCCACGCACCCGATAAATATTTTGTTCTCCAAGAACACGAACTCCGAGGGTATCGAAGCAAACAACACCTTCCGCTAAAAGATAGAAAGGACCGCTGTAAGAAAATGCAGATACATGCTCCACCGATTGGCCAAAAAGCACCACTGCACAACTGCCAGTGCTTTGCTTATCCTCAGAGGAATTTTCCTGATGGGAAGAACAGCTCTTACCCGCCTTACTGTGCGGGCACTCCATATCTCCATGAAACACATAGGAGTGTATGCCCGGCGATACCACGGATACCGAAAGAGTACCCACGATGATCAAACATAAAGATGCCAGGAATTGTTTCATGAAGGAATCTCTTTTGTGACTAATGCAAATTTATTGCAATAAGATAAAGTTGAAAAAAGATGTAAATCAATTCAGGCGGGCACCCAGCCCGCCACCATATCCAGCAAGTTCGAGGTAGGCTTTTCCAATTACGCGGTCTTTAGTGTCCAAAACTTCGCAGGCACCTTCCCAGTAGGCGTTATCTGCACGGTTACCAGTAAACTCCTGGTTATCAAGAAGTGGACGGAGCCGATAATTTTGCATTCCCTGGGTTGGATGTTTTGCTTTTATTTGAACAGTTGTAGGATAAGAAAGCCCCGTGGTTGAACTGGTCCACTCCTCTTCCTCCTCCCAGCTAAATTGGTCAGCATATACCTGCTGCACTCCACCCTTTTCATCAATCCAATAAACCGCCGACCAACGATCGCTCGATCCATCCTCCTTTCGTAACCGGTAAGCCTTTACTTCGGTTCTGTCATCGAGTTGCATACATGTCCAATCCCAGCCAACCAGTCCTTTACCCAATTGGCTCGAGGATACCTCATGGTCCATCCATGCAAGCCCCTCCACCTTTTCCGTTTTCCCATCTTGGGTAAGCGTGCCATCTACTTTCAGCCGAGTGTATGTCCAGTACCAGCTTACCGAAGATGCCCCATCTCCTTTTCGGCTAAGCCCACGATCTCCAAACCTCACCAAAGGCTTGGTGGGAGTCAGTGCAAGTTCCAGGATTCCGCCATTCGGATATCGTGTGGTAAGTCTGTGGCTTTTTCCATCAGGTGCCATCGATGCATTTATCCCAGCAACTTGTAGATCCAGGGTGTCCATACTCGCTCGGGCTTGCCATCCCTCACGCACAACCCGTTCATTATGAAGGTATTGCTTGGTTGAAAGATTGCTCAAGGCCGAGTGTGCGAGAAAGAGCTGCCGGCTGCCAAATGCATTTGATTCGGAGTTGTTCGATTCGTTGGGATCCCCCGCCAACCGAAATACAGTGGACTGAAACCCATACTCCTTCTCTCCACTCTCTGTTTTCAGGTGTCCGATCCAGTACCACCACTCCAATCCATATTCCCGGTGGGCACCATGGTCCGTTGGGAAGCTTGGCTCATAGTCAGGTCGTGGCACCTTGTAACCCTTGCTGGAAAGTATTGGTGGTTCAATCCACTCGGCAGCACCAAGGCATCCACAAAATAACAAAAACAAAAGGTTTTTTTTCATCGTCTACGAAAATTCCAATAGCTTGAGGAAACGATTCCTGATAGCAAACCCACTCCAGTGAGTAAGGCACCAAACCACAAAATACTTTCCAGTGGCACTGTCCATAGCAAGGTCCAACCAAACGATTGTACATTGATTACAAAGACCAATAACCAGCCCAGGGCCAACCCAGTTATTGCACCTGCCACCCACGCAGCCAATCCAATCCCTGCCCCCTCCAATCCAGCGGCCCAAATAAAACGGGGAGTGCAAAACCCGAGGTGTTTTAATGTCTGCCAGGTCTGGGTGGATTCATCAAAAATGGAAAACAATCCAAGGAGCAAACCGGCAAAGGCAACCGCCAACCCAATTAGGCTCAGGGCATTGGTTGCCTGAAAGGTTTGCTCAAAAATCCCCAGGGCTACATCCCTTAATTCTCTCTCGTTACGAATATCAAGCCCCGGGTATTCTAGGCGTAAACGATCACGAGTCTCCTCCAGCTTGGAAAGATCATGCAGAAACAAACTGGCATTGATTGGGCGTTTAAAACCTGTCCACTTCATCCATACATCGGAGGATACCGCCGCCATTCCAAACTCGTTTCCATAATCACAAAAAATTCCAAACGGGGATACTTTTTGCATACCCGCTGGGGTTTCCAGCTCCACTACCCCGCCGGAAAGCACACCAAACCTACGGGCAAAAGTTTCGCTGACCAAGGCGGGTTCGGCACCACTCTCCACCGTAATCGAACCAGGCTTCTTCAACCAGATTTGCCTGGCCTCCCCGCTCCAGTGATTCATATCCACCCCTGCCAGAACCGTCACGCCCTTGGGTGGCTTTGCATTACATACCCGCATTACATCTGCATATTTTATATTGGGGTCAGTCAACAGTTCATCCAATAAAGCCGGATCAATTCCATTGATATTACCCGCACCCGTCACCCCGCTCTCTGAAATATATAAGTCTGCCTGGAAGCGTACATCGAACCATTCCTCAATTGTCCCCCGGAAACTATCGATCATTTGAAACATCCCCGTCACCATACTTACCGCCACCACCAAGCCCGCCACCGCCAATCGATGCCTGCTCGACCCATCCTGCAACCTACTACACGCCAGCCTCGCTACCGGGCTCGTACAAATGGGACGAAACAACTTTGCCAAAACCACCAACACATGGCCGGACAACAGAGCCGCTCCCAATATCCAGCAACCAGATGCAAGGAACCCACCGACGGGCATCTTGGAACCCGACTCCATAACATAGGGCGGGAAAAGTAGAAAAACTCCACCAATCAAAAGTAGACCCACTCCATATTTTGGATTGCGCAGCCATGAAAAACCGGGCGACCAATCACCCCGGGCCAACACCTGTGCAGGTGGGGTTTGGTTTGCATCCCGTGCGGGAAGCCACCCAGCCAGCATACTAAAGAGTAATCCCAGTACAATGCCCACCACCACATCTACTACGGTCAGGTCCAGTGCCTCCACTGAAGTGGCAAAGTAAAGTGCGTTTACGGTATCTGCGAGCATACCCACAGCCCCAAGTGCCAGGACCTGGCCCACTCCCACTCCTGCGATCGAACCAAGTAAGCCCAGTACAAAAGCTTCCAGTAGATATGTAAAAAACAGGACCGATCCATCTACCCCCAATGATCGAAGGGTTGCAATTTCTGAACGCCTGCGTACCACCGCAGCATCCAATGCCTGTAGGATCAAGTAGGCACCCACAAGGATAGCGATTAAGGATAGAATGGTTAGGTTCAATCGAAATGCGGCCGTCATCGATGCACGGTCCGCCGCCCGGTTTTGGGTTGGGGAAAGGCTCAGGTTGGCAGGTATATTTTCAAGCAACCTATTTTCGATTTCGCTCAGATAGTCGGAGTCTTCTCGACGGTCTATCTGATCGAGCACCACCTCAACCCGGTTTAACTCACCCGGTCTGCTCAAAAGGGATTGTACAGTGGGAATATCGGCCAATATTAAATCATCCGGGAGGTTGCCATTGGGATCATCCAAAATCATCCGCACCTTCATCTTCGCCAAATGTCCACTTGCCAAAAATGATAATTCGTCCCCCACAGAAATGGTAAGAGCATCTGCTAGTTTTTGCCCCACCCATACCTCGTTTTCACTACCAATCCAGTCATACCAATTCGCATCGTCCTCGGCAGAAAACTTGAGGGTCTCCTGTGCCAGTGTTGGCAGGTTACCCAATGCCAGCAAGTCGAGCCCAATCAACCGGAGTTGCTTCCTTGCTTCCGTGTCCTCATCTACTGCCGTGACCGAGCCTTCGATCACCGGGATCAGGTGCCAGTCTGGATCAGTGCCTAGTTTTTGTAGCTTTGCGAGGTCCTGTTCGCGCAATCTTTGTACGGGAGATTCGATCAAAAAATCGCTCTGCCCAGATACCGCTTGATTAAAGAGTCCGAAATTTGCAGATGCTGCCCGGCTTGCCTGGCGTATCCCATTAAACGCTCCCACTCCCACCGCCACAATTCCCAGCAGCAGCAGGTAATGCCCAAGTTTACTCCGCCAGTGCCGGAAAGTCGTCCGGGTTAGTAACAACCAGACAAGCTGTATGCGGGAACGCAAGTACATCAGATCAGGCAACCATCCTTCATCGTGATCACCCGGTCACAAATCCGTGTGGACTCATGATCATGAGTTACCAAAAGCAGGGCCACTCCAAAATCTGCCGATAAAGATTTGAGTAATTTCAATACCTGCCCGCCGGACTCCGTGTCCAGGCTGCCCGTCGGTTCATCTGCCAAAATCAATTTTGGATGGTGCACCAGTGCACGGGCAATCGCTACGCGCTGCCTCTCCCCCCCACTCAATGCACTAGGTAAATGCTCAGCCCGGTGGCTCAATCCAACTTGCTGAAGTAAGGAGGATACCCGGCTCTGCCTTTCCTCTTTACCCATACCAACCAACTGGGCGGCAAACTCCACATTTTCAAATGCATTTAGGGTGGGGAGCAAATGGAAAGACTGGAACACATAGCCCATATTTTCTCTCCTCAATTTTTCGATCTCTCCACTCTTCAATCCCGACAATTCCTGCCCACCTACGTGGATCGTCCCATCATCCAAGGGTTCAATCCCGCAAATACAATTCAAGAGAGTGGACTTGCCACTGCCACTCGGGCCCATCAACGCCACTCGCTCTCCTGCTAAAATCTTTAAATCTATGCCCTTGAGCACATCCACATTACCAAATGACTTTTTGGCATTCTCCACAACAAGTGCTTCCCGTCCGCTGGCTGTATTATTAGTATTCAAGATAGCCATGATAGTAACATGCAGGAAAAGCCCAAGACAATCGGTATGCCTCCTCCAATTTGCCTCACTAATACATAAAGCTAGATTAGTTATTTAAATGAAGCCCAAACAATCCGACAGTCCAGTTACCCGAGTCAAAAAGCCGGAGCCATCCAAGGATAGTCCGGACTGGATTATCTGGGCTGCCTGGGCCGACCGAATCACCTTTGAGGAAATCCGCAAAGTCACCGGCCTTACCGAAAGTAAGGTAATTGCCCACATGAGAAAATCTCTCAAGCCATCCAGCTTCCGCCTCTGGCGCAAACGAGCCTCCACACAAAGTATTAAACACCAAAAGCTCTTCCGCCATCGCCGCTCGCAAGAATAGCTAAAGAGGTGGAACTGTAATTTGACATATTAATGGTTTAGCCGTAAATATGGCTTCATGAAAACAACCATTAATCTCAAAGGAGATGTCTTGCGCCGTGCCAAGTCCCGGGCTGCTTTACGCGGCCAACCACTAGCCCAGTACATGGAAGAGTGCCTCGAGCAAAAATTAGCACACGATGAATCACAAGACGGCACCTTGAAAGAATGGATGAACTCGTTACCCAAAGTTTCGCCTGCCGCCCTTGGTGATTTAGAAAAAAATATTTCGGCGGATGACTTTCGTGAAATCGATGAAGATATGTGGAAATGATTCTGGATACAAATGCCCTGTCTGCGCTTGCTGGTAGAGACGAAAATTTAATTAATAAACTCTCAACTTCCCCCCGTATCTGCACGACCTTGATCAGTCTTGGAGAATACACCTATGGCTTGAACGGTTGCACCCCAGCCCGCCGCAAACTGCTCCAAGCATGGCTCGATGCCTTTCT
The DNA here is from genome assembly GCA_028045305.1 of Opitutales bacterium. Classification (GTDB taxonomy): domain Bacteria; phylum Verrucomicrobiota; class Verrucomicrobiia; order Opitutales; family Seribacteraceae; genus Chordibacter. Next base: position 30,069 of record JAOFTV010000020.1, read on the forward strand.
TGAACGGGCCGAAATACTCTCACCCAATCGTCAGACCATTGAATCCTATGCCGCGGTTCGAGCAGAGTTAAAAGCTGCCGGCACACCTATTCCTGCAAATGATTGCTGGATCGCTGCCCTTGCTCGCCAGCACAAACTAGGATTACTCAGCAAAGATCGTCATTTTGACCGAGTTAAAGGAATTAAGAGATATGATTGGTAAAAAGAAATTGCTAAGAAATTTCTTTGGCTTCTGTAATCATATTGCCCGCAAAGCAAAACAGAGAGGTTTAACTTCCGAAAAACTTCGAAACCTACTCACTTATTAGAGCAGAAATCCAACCTAAGGATTACTTCCACTTTAGATCGCTATAAAATTTTTCAAGCCACCCCATCAGCTCTGCCGGTTGCTATCCCGACCGGGGCGCAATTCCATGATGATTCCGAACCGTGCCTTGAGTTCATCGGATAAGTCGTAACCAAACCTTCGACTTATCAGCAACAGACTACGGCCCGGATTTCTGGGGAATCCATCATTGTTATATTGTAAGCCCTCCCAGTTGCTAAGATAGCTCCGATCAAACCAATCCCATACCCGTAGTGCCTTAAACAAATCATAAGCCATCGCCGAGGGTGTCGGGCATTCGAACGGTTCCCCCATGAGGCTCTCCCCTACCGGTTCCGTCAGGTCTTTGAGCTCAATACAATGATCATAGTCCCACAACCGGTTTCGTAACTTCTTCAACTTTGGGGGTGGCAATACCCCGGTCAGATTAAAGGCCTCCAGCCATTCACTCTCCGTTTCCGGGAGGTATCCAAGTTCCTGGGTGAGCACACCCGCCCAGGTCTGCCTCTTCTTTTTCCGGATCTTTCGATTGGTCACACTCACATTACAGTAGTTTTGGTAAAACCCACCGCTTAACCGCAGGGGTTCCTCGATTCCCCACAACTCCTTCAACTTGTTTACCTCCTCGAGGATTTCCTCTTCCAATGCTGTCTTGTTCATTTGTCCTCTCCTCCTTTCTTTTTAAATAAATCGAATATTGCTTGGCTCGCCCGCCTCACCCAGTGCCCACTGCAACCAGGAAGCGGTGATCGGTTCCACCAACGATACATAGAGCACATCCGCCCCGGTGAACGAACCCTCGTAGCGCTTCAGGCTACCCAGCAAATTGCCTGCCTTGGTATCATCCGTACCCAGCTTCAACCGGTCGAGCAGATGGGCACACTTCGCAGCCGGCAAATAGTTATGGGCCAACTGGTCGTAGAAAAACTCCGGATACACTGTGTCATCCAATTCCTCTATGCTCAGCCTGCTATCGATATCCTTGAGGTTTTTTTCCAGTTCCTCCGGGTCATAGTTTTCATATTCCGTATAGAACTCTCTCCAGGTGGGCACCTCCGGGTAGTGGCTCCATGTTTCGCCCAGGTGCAGGATCTGCTCGTGATCGATAAAGATCTCGTGCTTGGCATTTTTCAGTTCCTGCAAATAAGGAGCTCCAGTTTGTTTAAAATGTTCCTCCGCACGCTCTGCAAAAGCACCAGGAATTGCTCCCGGCACATTCTCGCCTGCTTTAGATCGTATAAAAAAATACTCACTCATCTTCTTCATCCTCCTCCTCTTCAAGAAATGCGATCTCCTCGCCTTCATCATTGTATCCCCAGCTCACCTCTTCACGCCAGGACCATGGGTCTTTCACGATCCCCTGATCAATTACACTCTCCCAACCCTGCAGGTACTGGGCGTCGTAACTCCAATGGCTCACAATTACATCTTTCAAATCATCCTCCACCGATGCCCCTTCATCGAGAATACCAATTGCAAGATCCAGGTAGCCCTCCACCTCAGGACTGTCGTAAGAAACCGTTACCACATAGCGTTCATAATACGGTATCCACGAAATATAATATTTCAGCGGCCAGGAATACCCGGGTCCTGATGTCGCCCAGTTTATGGAAAGCACATGCACGGGCTCACTCCGGTACCCCCGTTCGGGCAATGGATTGCTGTTCTCAACCTGCCGGCTATGAAACACACCATCCTTTCCAAACCCACCCCATGTCGGCAAGCTCGTGCGTATGGGTGCCAAGGCAATTCTTGCCACCGCATTTTTTAATGCCCGATAATCATTTCCTCCATGGCTTTTTTTGCAGGCGATTCCCTGCTCGGCCTCATTATAATTCTCATCTTCCGGAAAAACTTCCTCCGGGTCGATTGCCCTTGCATCCTCGGGTAGTTTATCTTCCAGCCCAAAAAACTTTGCCAGAATGGCATGTTCCCTAGGGTGGAAAAGTTCCACCTTCGCCAGCCTGCGTTGATTCTTGGTTCTTTCAATTAATCGATTATCACTCATCTCTTGGTTCCTCCTGTTTAATTTGAATTGGTCCGTCATTGGATACTGTTCATATCCTGAACCATGGGAGGAACCATCGCCACTCAAGGGGGTGTCATAAGTGTCATAAACGGAATGCCAAATTTATGACACTTATGACATGGCAAAACTTCGATATTCCTGTTAGATTAATCTAAGTTTCACTTGATGAAGATTCTACGCAAAAGACTCACCAAAGGTAAGGCATCCGAGCTCTGCCGAAAGATGAAACTATCCACTGCGATCAAACTTCGCCTTGGTAAAATCCTCGAATTGGAAAGCGACCCCAAGGAGAATCCTGTTGCCCGTCGTCTAAGTCATGATCTCCACCAAGGCTACCTAATCTCGCTCGACCGGGAGAAACATGAAATCTTTGGCATCACCAAATCAAACCCAGAAAGTATCGAACTCATCCCAGAGAAACATCCTGAGCCAACCATCTACTGCTACCAGAAATCCACCGATAAAAAATACGGGCCTCTCAACTGGAATACATTCGAAAACCTCATAGCCGGTTGGGTATACGAAGACATTACCTTTTGGCACGACGGACTAACTGAGTGGGTGGAACTAGCTAATGTCCGCGATATACTAATTGGGGAAGGTTAATTCCCCCCAGAAATTCTTTCAAGTAGTACTGCTTGGTTGCCTGTTGGAGTTTGCCTTTCACCTCAGTGATTAACTTCTTTGGGCTAAGCACCTTTGCGTATGTTAAACAAAATAATCTCCATACATTTATCACTACCAAGATAAGGCTTTTTTTTAAGCCATCCCCAAGCAATTGAAATTTGAAGACCTTCTCATTCAGAGTAAGTTGTTTTTTATGGATATACTCAAATATACCTGGCTATTGTTTCCGGTTTTGGGTTGGGCACAAATTTCAGAACCATCCATTTCCACTTATTCGATTGTTGCAAGAGATCAACAAACCGGAGAAATCGGAGTCGCGGTACAATCTAAGTTTATAGCGGTCGGTGCTGTCGTCCCCTATGCACAGGCAGAGGTGGGGGCCATCGCCAGCCAGGCCTGGGGAAACCCTCGGTATGGGCCAGTTGGCTTGGATTTACTTGCTCGGGGAAAAACGGCAGAGCAAGTCATCCGACTGATGACCGAGGCCGATCCAAATCGCGAACATCGCCAACTTGCGGTGATTGGCACAGAGGGAAATGCATCCATTTTTACGGGGAAAAAATGTAAAGACTGGGCGGGGGGTAAAGCTGGATTCAACTATGCGGTACAAGGAAACCTGCTCGCCGGTGCTGAAGTTATCCATGCGATGAGTGTTGGTTTCGAGGAAGCCAACGGTACCTTAGCCGAAAGAATGATTGCTTCACTCCATGCCGGGCAGCAAGCGGGCGGCGACAAACGGGGCAAGCAATCAGCTGCCTTATTAATAGTTAAAACGGGTTGGGGTTATGGTGGACTCAGTGACCGCTTCCGCGATCTTCGGGTAGATGATCACCCCTCTCCGATTAAGGAACTCGAAAGAATTTACTACCTTCACCGGAATATCTTTCCACGCCCAGATCGAAAACACGCCAAATAAAAGGGCTGATTCATCATGCCAAGCTCATCCTCGTGAAGGAAATTTCAAATCATCCTTCCATATCATCCCCATCGATAATCTCATAGTCATCGATCGTTTTGCCTCCAGATATTTCAGTTCTGTCGAGTTCTTCCCCATTTGAATCGTAGTGCACCCACCAACCGTACCCATTCACCACCCCCGTTAGCGGACACTTCTCACCACAAGGCATCCATGCCTTCAGTCCAATAGCTAATCCATTCTCAAACTTTCCTGCGACAGAAAGCCTTCCATTCGGGTACCACTCCCACCACTTTCCATGCTTCTGCCCATTCCTGTAATGGCCCTGAAACTTGGTCATACCATTTTCAGCCCAGTCCATACACCGACCGTGGTAGACTCCGTCTTTCCAGTTCCAGTTATATTTGATCTGGCCATTAGGATATCGGACAATCTGTTCTCCATGCTGCTTATTGTTCTTAAGATTCACAAAACCAGTTAGTTTGCTCTCGTGATTAATTTCTCCTCCTCGTTTTACAGTTTTAATTTCCGGAGAATTCTCTCTCCCTATCATTTCATATTCTGCCAAAACGATTGGTAAACTGCCACTCAAGGGGGGTATCATAGGCGGGAAATGAAGAATTTGACTTTTTTGTATATTTGTAAGATATACTAATTATGCTTAATAAAGTAAATGGTTTCGATTGGGATGATGCCAATCGCGAAAAAAACTGGAAGAAGCACAAAGTATTTTACCTCGAAGCCGAACAAATATTTTTTAACCAACCCATCTTTGTTTTCAAAGATGATAAACACTCAGAAAACGAGTCCCGTTGGTACTGTCTGGGAAAAACGAACCAGGCAAGGAAACTCTTCGTTGTATTTACAATTAGAAATTTAAAAATCAGGGTAATCTCAGCCAGAGACATGCATAAAAAAGAAAGAGAGATTTATGAAAAAAAGAAATAAACAAATTCCATCTTTTAAGTCAGAAAAAGAAGAACACGCTTTCTGGTCCCAAAATGATTCGTCCGAATATATCGATTGGGATAAAGCGGAAAAAAGTGTCTTCCCGGAACTCAAACCAAGTTTAAAATCCATCTCCCTTCGTTTACCCGAAAGTATGATTGCCCAATTGAAAAGCTTGGCGAACAAACAGGATGTCCCCTACCAGTCTCTGGTCAAAACCTACCTTGCACGCCAGATCAATCAAGAGATAGCCAACTAATCGGAGAAATCGGTATCGCCGGACAATCTAAGTTTATACATCCCAAATTGGGAAAATGAGAACCGGCTGAAAGCCAGCACTACCCAGGCTTAGGAGACACTAAGTCTCCGCCGAGGAAATGGTCGCGGTACTTTTCGGTGCCATCCTCATTGTAAACCACCCACACCCCGTCTCCGTTGCAAATTTGAGATTCCTTGCAGACCGATCCATCCGGTTTCCATACCTTCAATTCCACCAGCCTGCCCTCCCAGTTCTCGGCATAGTCGCAGAGCCTTCCATTTTTATACCAGCACCACGCAGGCCCATGTTCCAGCCCCTCCCGAAAATGCACCTGGCACTCGGTCACCCCATTTTCATACCAGTCCGTACGCCGGCCATGGAGCTTGCCGTATTTAAACTGCCAATGGTTTTTTATTTTTCCGGATGGATACCACTTATAATTATCTCCATGTTGCAAACCATTCTTGTGGTTCAACCTTGTGACCATACTGCCCCCCTCGTTCCAGCCTGCCCAAAGGTCTCCCTTCATCCACTCGTGCTTCATCGGCATGTAGAAACGCCCCCCCGTTTTGGGGAAGCACCAAATCTCTTCCAGCCCCGGGGTAGCCTTTACCGTATATTTTTGCTTACTCAGCTTCCACCTATCTTGTTTTCTTTCTTCCATTGCTGGATGTAGGAGTAGACTGGTTTGAGTTCTCCCCATCCCTTATCGGTGGTGCCAATAATGATCTTATCCTCGGTATCGCACCGTTTGCCCACCATAATCCAATCGTCGCAATACTCCCCCACTGTGGACTTAATCCGGTCGTACAAGTCAAAGGCCTCACGCTTGGTTCTCGATATCTTTTTTCCGCTCATCTTAATGCTCTCCTTTTCTGCCTCGGGTTACAGCTCATCATCCGAGCCCTTATATCCGAAATCCTTGAGGCTGGATTGCTTAAAGCTGGGCATGGACATATCTCTCTCGTTCACCGACCATACCTCCTTTGAGCTCATCTTGGAAAACGAGCTCGCACCATAGCTAGCAAACTTGCGACCACGTACCCGACTCCACCCATCGCGTATTTTTTTGATTGTTCCCTCCAACGCACCGATCGCATCGCTAACCAGTTCTGGTTGGTTCAATGCCTTAAACTCGTTCACCATTTCTTCCATTAAGTTTAGGGCATCCTGGTCCCTCCCCTCGTCCATCAGATCGATCGCCTGCCGAATTACATCCGCACTACGCTGGGCACTCGTCACCTTTAAGGCCGCGAGGTTTATGGTAACTTCATCTTTATTACTGGTCACCTCCACCTTTACCTTCTTTTCTTCCACCACCTCGCGGGTGCCCTCCTCCGTCACCAAGTCGTAAATAAACTTCAGCTCCAAAACCTTTCCCTTCTTACTCATCGGCTCCAGCAACATCCGCAATGCACAGGCCCGTGTTTCCTCCGAGCCCATATCGCCCGCCATAAACTCATGCCAACCATCTCCCAAATCATCGGTGGGCAAAGCACCCAAAAACTTCCACTCCTTGCACCTCTTCGACGGGCGGAAGCGCATCCTTAACTTCTTCACCGCAATATGCAGGGCACTGTCCAGCTCCGCCGCAAACACAGCCGGTAATTTTCCCGCCACATCCACATCATAGAAATTCCCCGTCCCATGGGCGGCCATATCCTTGAGCAAGTCCTCATTGTAATGATCCCCAAAACCCAGGCAGGTCGTGCGCACCTCATCCTCCATCAACCCGGCCCGTGCCATCTTGATCAATTCCTCATGGTCCACCTCTCCCCGGTTGGTCATCCCATCGGAAAGAAGGAGCATCCGCCTGAGCAAATTAGGCTCCGCCTTGCGCAACTGTGCCCGGGCATCCTGCCAGCCCCCGCTCAGGTTGGTCATCCCCTGCACCTCCATCTTTCGGATTTGTTCAATCGTCTCGCTCTTCGATTTTATTTTGCCCAGCGGGATCACCACCTCGCTATCGTTATCAAAAGTAACCAGGGAAAATAAATCATCCCCCTGTAAGCTCTCCACCACGCCCATACATGCCTGCTTGGCATATTCAAACTTTTCTCCCTGCATGGATCCACTCCTGTCCAGGCACACACAAAACGCCACTGGCCCACGCTCCTTGGCCTTTAATTTTTGTGCCTCCATACCCACCGCCAGGTGCACCTCATTGGTTCTGTCTGCCAATACCTTTGGATAATCCAGGTTCAATTCTATCTTCTTCATACTACTTCCTTTCCTCTATTGTTTTGATTGTTGTTACTAAATTATATCCGCCGCCCAGAGAACCTCTCGGTACCGACTGGCCGGCCTTACTTGCTTGTTAGGGTAAAAGTTTTTTGGGTGCTCCACCCCATCCGGATGGAGTACCAATTTGAAGGAACACCCTACCACCTCAAATGGACGTATAACGTCCTGAGATAAAATAGATAAAAATATTTTTAGGATTACTTTGATTGGACACCATTTGTCCACCCAACCCCCTACTTATAGATGCACCTTATTTTTTTAACACCACTCCAAACCATGGGGGGGTTGACAGGTATGTATAATGTCAGCCCTTCGAAAACTCATAAACTATTCATTCGCCTATGCTCTCCCTTCCCAAGCTCCACCAACAGTACAAAAAACAACACCCCCAATACCACGACCCACTCGCCCGCTACTCCCCGGAAGATCAGGAGCTTGAGAAAATCAAACGCACCGCCCTATCGCCCTACCTCCAGCAACTGGAGGAACAAATGATTATCTTCAAAGACATCATCACCATCTTTGCCGTGCTCTATGATGTGGTGGTGGATGAATTTGGATTCTCCGCCGAAGTCTGG
>JAOFTV010000021.1 GCA_028045305.1 Opitutales bacterium
ATATTCACGACCTTAACGCCACCATTCTCCACCTACTTGGGATCGATCATCGTAAGCTCACTTACCGCTACCAGGGGCGCGATTTTCGCCTTACCGATATCCACGGACATGTCGTAAAAGACATCATCACCTAGGTTTCTTCGCTTAAACATATCCTTTACCCAACTTTTGGAGGTTAGGGTTCTTTGAAAGGTTTATGAATCTATAACCATGTGGCACTGAAGATGCTATCGTAAAGGGTACAGATGTTATCTTACCCTTTATTGTTAGAACGACAAGCGGCCCGTTATTCCGGGGTGATGGAGCTACCCCCTCCACATTCTGGAAGAACTTATCTGCGTTTAGTTCGATTGGCTAAGAAGGGTAGAGAGACTGTCATGGATGTTTACACATCGGGCAACCGCATGCGGATAAGGATAACCCGGTTCCTCGCCCCTTTACGGGAAACCATAAAGATTGATCCACTGGATGGAAATCTATCTATAATTCCTGATATTAAAGTTCCTGTGGAGGTTTCCTCTGGTGACTTGGAGCCTTGGGATTCTTTTACAAAAATGATCGCCAAGGTGGACTTTGGTAATTTTGCCCATGATTTGTCCGACGAGATCGATGACGATCATTATTTCATGTTTTATACCAATTCAAGTGGTTACACCGCTAAGGCAATATCAAATCCACATACTAAAAAATGGCCCGAGAATTGGTTACACTTGATTCATCGTTCTTATGGCATGGAACTACATCCCCCTCGGAGATTGTTCTACCAGGAACCCACTCCATTGGCTTCAAGTTGACTTGGGGTTTTCTCTGTCAGTCTCTTTATGTTTACCTTTCGTTCGGTAGTAATGGCGAGCAGAACGAATCGCAGGTACCAATAACAGGGCAGAAGACATAAAATATGTTGATGGTTCAGGAACCGCTGAGTAGTTAAGGTAGAAATCCCCATTTAAATAAGAGACATTCCAATCATTGTAATAAAAATCCGTGTAGTAGGAAAATTCCTTCATTTGAAAATTGAAGAATTCATTAATGTTTCCTTCTGTCCAATCCCCCCAAGTGATTCCAGAACCTCCGTCTGGCCCGTCGAGGAATTTGAAACTGGAGCCGTGCTGAGCCCATAGGTTTGTAGAGTTCTCTGGCGACCCCGCCGTACCATCACCTGCTTTTATCGGGAGTATATTGATGGTGAAGGAGGACCCCAATGAGCCAAATGACAGGTTGGTAAAGGAGAGAACATCCCAATCTGTGCCAGGCGTAGTTCCATTAAAATCTTTAAGCTCCCAGTCATATACTCCACCATCATTCAATCCAAGCGTGGTCGTGGTAAAAGAACCGATGGAAGCCTCGGCATCGTCGGAAAAATCCCCTACCGTTGCGTTGTTGTTTTTAGAAATCGATTGATCAAGAGATGTTGTTGAACTCATCGAACTCGCCAGCCCTAGCCCGGGGGAGATAAAATCTATCTCGCCCGAAGAATTTCCGATTGTGGCGGTATGGACAGACCCTTTCCCTCCAAGAACTGACTTTTCGTTACCCGAACCACTGATCGTTCCAGGTAGTGAAACATCCGACCCTATTTCTAGTTTTCCTTCTTCGATCACTATATTTCCTGAATATGTGGATGAGGAATCCGTTAGAGCAACGATTCCCTTTCCTTGCTTGGTTGATATTCCGTTTCCACTGACCTGTCCGTTGAATGTTACCTTTCCATTTTCGGCAGCCTTTAGTTTGACTGGACGGTTGAGAATAACGGAACCGGAAAATTCACTTTCACCCCCCGTATTTTCTCCGATTACAGAATTTCCCAAGCCCAAAAGAACCAGATCATCAAACCGGTGTCTTTCATCATCCGCTGAATTGTATACTTTTACACGGAATGTAAGGCTAGAAGAGTCTACGATACTTTCGTTCAGGTCGTAGGTGCTAAAATCATCATTTTGGGAAAACAGGGTTGTGAAACTGCTTCCATTATCCAGAGAATATTCGATCCCTATCAAGTCATTACTCTCCATCGTTCCGGTCTCGGATAAAGACATTGATAGCCTCAGACTTTCATAGCCCGATGAATTAAGCTCTGGACTAGTCCAGTATGCGTTTCCTGCCAGGTCCCTGAATTCGAAAAGCTCATTTCCATTAATTTGGGTCACTTTCAAATAATCATTCTGGTCGCTTAGGTTGCCTGATGAAGTTACATTCCAGTCGACCCCGCTTAAGTTCGAACCATTTCCGGTTACTCCCTGATCATTTTCTCCTGTGAAACCTTCCTCGTACAAGGTGACATAGTGGGCTGACAGAGTGAGGTTTTTATCAAAATTAATTTGATCACCCAGAAAGAATTCTCCTTGGTATATTTCAAACTCATTTGAAAAATCTGCCAGATTTGTGCAGTTAATTTCTAGGCTGGCACCATTCAATGTGTCACTTTTAATGGCAAGGTTATCAACCCTCAGGAATTCTCCAGATGCATTGCTTATAGCTTCGAACTTTAAACCGATAGAATTCCCTTCATCTATATAAACAATTAAAGAATCACTAATGTTATCATCACTGAAGTTTCCCGATCGGGTGTCAATCGATGTATAACTCGTTCCGTTATTGAGAGTGTAAAATGTTTCTATCATATCAGTACCTTCCAAATCTCCCGATTCGCTAAGTTCAAATTCTACAAAAAAATTTGTAAAACCGCTCGTGTCTTTAAAGGGAGATTCAAGGCTTACGATCCCATCAGTATCTTGAAATTCAAAACTTTCGCTAACTACCTTTGCATAATCGTCAGCCGCAGTCAGGGAGGCATAAGAAAAATCTAAACCCCAGTTGACTCCAGATAAATCCGCTGTCGGTAAAGGACCATATACTCCTTTGCCGTTTTGACTTGTGAAAGCTTCAGAATACAAAAGATAACTGGCTGTTAATTTTTCCGCCATCAGAGGAATTGAAAAACCTATAAAAAGGTAACGATAAATAAATAAAAAATTAAACAATCCTACTCTAATCAAAGTGTATAAATTATTTAATTAGTAGAATAATATGGTCAATAAGTTTATTTATAAGTTTATAATTAGGCATAATATTCTCTTTTTTGTTTCAATAGAGATAAGCCTGTTGGGGTCGAGATCATCGAGGTTACTGATTTTACTCCCCCATACCCGCCCATTCTGTTATCAATAAACGGTGCAAAGCCTGACGTTTTTCAACCCGTACACTTCCCTTGTATAGAGTAGTATGTTTCTTTCTTGTGTGGGTGCCCTGCATCTATTCAGTAAATAAGGACGAGCCCATACCCGTTCATCATACAGAGAGTGGATATATCAATCATTACCTCCCAGAAGAAAGAATGAGTAAAAATTTGTCTACTGTCTTTAAGTGGCGGTTTTCCCGTAGTTCTCAGGAATCTATAAATTTTGAATCTAAGCAACCAGATATTTCATTTCTTCGTAACAACCGAACCGAAGAAACCTTGACCTGGATAGGCCATTCCACCTTTCTTTGGCAATATCGAGGTATTAATCTAATAACCGATCCTCACCTCAGTAAAAGAGCTTCGCCGGTTGGTTTTGCAGGCCCTGAACGAATATCGCCGCTAAGTTTACCTCTCAAGGATCTTCCTGATATTGATATCGTGGTGATTTCTCATAATCATTATGACCACCTTGACCGATCAACCGTCCTCGGAATTGTTAAGAAACAAAAAACGAATCCTCCTTTATTTTTTGTTCCCTTAGGCATGAAAAAATGGTTTGAGAGGGTAGGGATTTTAAACGGTGTGATTGAATTGGACTGGTGGGAGAGTCACCAAGTGGGCGATTGGGAATACCACGCCGTGCCTGTACAGCACTGGAGCAGGCGTGGATTATTTGATACCAATCAAGTATTATGGGCAGGTTGGGTTGTGGAAGCCCCCGAAAAACGACTCTTCTTTGCTGGAGATACTGGATACTCTAAAGATTTTGAGGATATCGGTAAACGGTTCAAAACTATGGACCTATCCCTGATTCCCATAGGGGCTTATGCACCTCGATGGTTTATGAAGGATATGCACTGCAGTCCAGAGGAGGCGGTTAAGATCCATTCAGATGTTAACAGTAAACAATCGATAGGGATGCACTGGGGAACTTTTTTGAACCTAACTGATGAGCCGTTGGATGAACCACCCGCGCGATTGCGCAGGGCAGTGGAAGCAGCAAACTTATCAGGTTCCAGCTTTATCACTTTACAGCATGGGGAAACTTTACGGTTCTAAAGCGGCCTAAGAATTATTTTTGTAGAACTTTGTAATTTCTTATTGATTCATTGACTAAGGGTCGGAAAGGCTTGCCATTCCTTAGTAGCATAATCATAGGCTCGGATGGATCTGGAATTTGAAGAATTTAGATCTATAAAAAACCATGGTCGTTCGATGTTTTGATCGGAGTAATAAGAAACGGCTGGAAAACTTTCATCAGACATCCATATCCATTGGTTGATAAGGGAACTCCAACCCCAAAAGAAATTACCTTTCGGAGAAGGGATGTATATCCAACCGAGCTTGTAAGAAAAATACCAATCATTTGAATATTCAGTGAATTCCCCGAGCCAGGTACTCTCGCTCCATGCGGGCGAGGTTGAATAAACTTTTGCATCTGACCAATTGGGTAGATTTTGAATCAGCCAATCGTAGTGTGATGCCAATCTCGTATAGACGGTGATATCTCCGTAGGTAGAATCGGCAACACCGTAAGATACAACTCCGTGGATTCGCCATGATTTGTTAGAGTAAACAAATGCCGGCCCGCCGCTGTCTCCAAGGGCAGTACTTGCTTCCCATGTAAGTGGGGTAGCCGAACTGTTTCCTTCGCCCAAGTAATCGATGACTGGACTGGTTCTGGAAAGTTTGTTGTCTGTTTCCGCAGGGGAATCGAAATCAATGGCCAGCAATCCACCAGTTTCGTTTTCCGGAACTCCTGCTTTCTCTACTTTAGCTACTGATCGGTCGATAATATTTTCTGCACCGGTACGCCTGGAGTTGCTTGCATCGGACTGACCTGTATTAACATCAACCAAGGTACCAAATCCCGAAATAACGCTTCGTTTTCCCAAAGGATCATCATTTGTATGGGGTAGCTTAGCTGGAAATATATCCAGGACTGATCGCTTCAAACGCACCAATGCCAAATCCACTCCAATTGCATCCCCGTCTCCTTCAGAGGTTGTATTGGGAGAGTTTTGCCGGGCAACCCATGCAGGATGTATGAAAAATTCATCTATTTCATAGTAGTCTTTTGAAGATGCTTCGCTGATGGTATGATGTAAAATGAACTGCCATTCAGATGGATTGGCTGTGTCTGCTAAATCATTCTTAATCACATGTGCTGCTGTGATCACGAAATTGGGTGCAACCAAGGTGGCGGTACCTAATCCATTGGCAGACTTAAGGGCACCAACTATGGACAAATCTGGGAAATTTACTGAAGCTTCAAACCCTACAGCGTTACGTCCAAAAGAAAAGTGGGAATCCCAGGTGTTATCTGCTCTTTTTCCAATTCTTCTCTCGTAATCTCCGTAAATTGAAAAGGGAAAAGCAAATACAACAATTAGCATCCATGCGGTTCCAAGAGGGGATAAAAAAAATCTGCTTACAAGTGACAGGGAATGGACCATTTATTTGCAAGAGAAAGAAAAAAGTTCTAGCCGGTAAAAAAAGGGAAAAAGAATCATGCCATACATTAAAGTATAAGGCTAATTGTGTTAAGATTTCAAGTGATCAGCAAAATGATTCCTGAATAAATGAAGAATAGAGAAAATTTAAGAATGAGAACAATTTTTAAGAGTAGAATTTAAACAAAATGATTTGAGGTAATTAATTACTCTCTGATTTTATCTTTTTCCGACTCAGCTTTAGTTTCGAGATCGGAAACTTCTTCATTTAATTGCCTTCTGATCAATTCAATTTCTTCCTCGTTCCCCAGAGCTTTGGCATCGTTGAGGCTTTTTTCGATAAAAATTTTACGTTCCGCGATCTTCGCTTTGTACTTGGAGTCAATTTCAGCAATTTTTTCTTTTTGTTCATCAGTGAGTGGTTTGTCTTCACCTCCACCCATTCGTTCCATGGCTAATTCGTATGCACTTTTCATAAGGTTATATATTCCAATGGGTAATGAGATAAATATCAATGTAAATCGGTACCTGGATTCAGAGTATTTATCTTTCTATGACAAAACTTGATCCTTCAATGGGTTGGATATGCCAAACGGATTGGTCACTTGCTTTAGGATCGCTTTGAGAAAATTGGTAATGAGCTAAGGAAACGCGAATAAAATTGGGTTTAGTTGATAAACCCTCAAAGCTTTCTTCCAATTGGTTCATCACCTCTGTGCGATGTTCAAAGATTGCTTCCAAAAGATTACCAAACCAAAGGGAGCGTGATTGAAAGGCGTTTAAGAGGGAGTTGTAGTTTTGTAGGACTCTTTGCTGTATCATTGGAGGAGAATGGATGAACGCTTGGTATTCTTTTTGTCCTAGTATATTTTTAAAATCTATAAAATCTTCAATATTTCCTCTTAAAGCAATGGTAGATAGAAACTTATGGTAGAGCATGCGAGAAAACGGATGTTCTGTATAGCGTTCATAATTGAGCCCCTCAAACCACATTTGCCAGTCAATCCTCGGCATGTGAAAACCGGCATAGCGTGGAGATAGATTTGGGTCGGTTGGTTTGTATTTAAATGACAAAGGGTGCCAAGTTTTACCATCTAAACTTCCTTCGATGATAATTTCCGGGCGTGTGGTGGTCATTACCCGAAACAATCCATAGGAATTGAATGCACGAGTGGGGCGGACGATATTTATGTATTTATCTGTCCAGTTTGCATCGATTTCTAAAATGGGGTCGGTGTGATTACCTTGTATATCCCTGGCGATATGCCCATAGGTGGTTAAAGAAAAGAAAAACCAAGCCACGGTTATAAAACTTGTTTGTATAATGGTATACGGAAGTGATTCGTAGGCCGTTTTCCTTCCTAGCTCTGAAACTTTGTTCTCGTTAACTTCCATTTTCCCATATTTTAGGAAATATTTGGGTAGAATTTGATCATCGATTAAAGGGATACAGAGACAGAGGGTAAGTAGGTTAAAAAATCCATAGTTTCCTGAAAGGATAATAGCGACTTGCAGGATAATTTGTCCCAATACAGCAATTCTTCGAAAATTTCCTGGAAAAAAAAGAAGGAAAGGCAAAATGAGCTCTATCCCATACATGGAAAGAAGAGAAAATTGGTCCAACCAAGCGGGTAGGGAATCAATCCATGGGCTCAATCCATGCGGTAGCGGTTGTGTCCAATAATGAAAATCGAGAGCAGTTAGATCTCGCCATGTATTTTCGTCATTTATCCCAAAGGAGGTAAATTTTACGATGCCAGACTCTAGCATCAATTTTGCCAGCAGAGCGACGATCAAACATCGGGCAAACCAAGATACTTTAAAAGAATTTCCAATCCTATGAAATTTGGTAAAGGGTAGCAATGGAAGGGATAAAAGAAGGGTTTCACAAAGTAATGCATCCCATTGAAAACTTAGGAAGGGTTCGCCCACCACCATAAGCGATAAGTAGCAGGTATAACTAATTGCTGCACATAGGGTAGGGAGAATTCCGATTGTAAGAAAAAGAGCGGAAAGTGATCCAATACTAAAGAGTAAATGATGGTTGGCAAAGGGAGTGAACCAGAGGAGGGTTGGTCGGATTGTCCATTTATTAACTTCGGGATTTTGATCCACAATTTTTTGAATCTTTGTTAAATCCTCGGTCCATGGAGATAATCCTTTTTTACCAATTAATGCATCTGCTTGAGACCAGTAAGAAAGAAATGCAATGAGGGTTACCGCACCTAAGCACCGACCATAGGTCCAATGACTGATCTGATGACTTACAGGTTTAACACCAGAAATCTTCTTAAGAAGTGTCCAACAGTCGAATATTATAAAGATTACTGATACAAACGCATCTAATATGCGACCTTTTAAACTCATATATTCAACCAGTGTCAGATTTAAGAAGATATTGGCGGTTTGGGAGGTGGAAAATTAGGAGGTTTAGAGTGAGGAGGCTTGCTAGGTGGAAGAGAGTGAGGAGGACTTCCAGGATTCCATGGGATTTCATTCCGAATATATTGCTTTAAATCTTTTTGGTATCCTGAAAAGAACAAGTTAATCATCGGGTGGATCACATTTTTTACATTTTCATCAAGTACGAGGTTTGATTCAGCTACATAGGTAACATGTTGTTTACCATCAACTAGGACAAAATACCATATCTGTTGCTTACTAGGTTGTGTGTGGTTGGATAGATACCAGTTTTCATCTCCTTGAAAGCATGAATCCTTATGTACAATTACGCCTCGATAGTCATATATTTTGTGCGATACAACACAACCCGGTTCTAAATTAGGATTTTTTTGTCCTGCTGGGTATTCATCAATTATCCGAATCACTATGGGAAGATTGAATAGAGAAGTTTGTAAGTTGAAAATATTATAATTATATACGGACACAAAAAAGGGCCGTCCAAAAGGACGGCCCTTAGAAAACTTTGCTTAAGCAATGAGCTTAGAAAGTGTAGGTCAACTCAACAGCAAGTTCATTGCTGTCAGCACCACTACTCTCAACATCGCTAAACTCGAGGATAGCACCGAGGTTATCAGTAATGCTGTAGTTAGGAGCAATAGTGATCTTTTCGTAATCGTTGGATGCATCAAGTTCTTCTTTAGAGATACGAAGAGCAACACCAATCTTGTCGGTGTAATCGTAATCAGCTAAAACCATGTATGCGTCACGATCAAGAGCATTAGTACTAATTTCAGTGTACTCAGCTGCAACGAGAAGTTTGCCGAATGAGCGTGAAGCATGGATGTTCATGGTATCAGCTTCGTTAGCATTAACTTGTTGGTTGTCGAAGAAATATCCACCACCAATTACCATGTCAGCAATTCCTGTGTAGGAAAAAGAAAGCTCAAGGTTGAGGTCGTCGCTTTCAAGATCAGCACCGCGACCGTTTTCAAAGGAGGCAGCTACGCTGAATTGGTCAGCTGAATAAGCAATTGTAGCACCTTCAACAACGTTGCCGTTATCAATGTTACCGACATTTGCTGCTGTAGTACTGTAAGCTCTGCTGTAAGTGTAGAGACCAGCTGGATCTTCACGCTCAAAACCGAGTGCTGAACCGTAGCGACCAAATGTGACGGAAACACCATTACCCAAATCATAAGTAAAGTGAGCCTGCTCGATATTTAAGTCGTCTGAACTAGCGCGAGCTGAGTCAATGGATAACAATCCAGAAACAGCACCGTTTGTTAAAACAAAGTTGAGTTCAGCTTCGTCTGCATCGAGTCCTTGATCGTCAGCACCTGTACTGTTATCTACCAATTTGTAGGAACCATCGATGAAACCATTGATGGATAAGTTGTTGTTAATCTTAACGGCGGAAGCAGAGGCAACCATTCCGAAAATAGCCATAGCGGCGAGTAGTTTGTTTTTCATAGCAGTTATGTATGTTTTGTTTTGTTTGTTTGTTTAAAATTTCTACTCCTAAGAATAAAAATTTTCTCTACAAAACCAAAAAAAGCCAAAAATGTCAACCATGGAAATTCCGTCCCATGGATGTAGTATATAAAATTAAATTTAAAAAGGGGAGGTGAAGGACACTACACGGTTACGGTAGAAGTTAACCAGGCCCTCTTCTTCTTTACCATCTGCATTTAAATCACCAGTGTAGGAATAAACATCATCAATTCGCGGATCCAGAGATTTTTTAACTTCATGAGGATTTCCTAACGCCATCCGGACTTGGTAGCGTGTGAGGTTTTTTCGGATGCCTGCCCAATTATTTTTTTTTGCCCAGGGCCCAGAAGATTTATCCTTTTCACTTTGCAACTGTTTTCGCAGATTGGAAAGGAAGGAACTTTTTTGTTCAGGATCGCGCGGTACTTCAAGGCTGTTTTCTTTCTTTTGTTCCTCAACCTTTCTTTCCACCTGCTTGATTTCACTTTTTACATCTTGGTTGGATTGCTCGAGTGTGGATACCCGGTCGTCCAAACCACCAAGTTTCTCAAGGATGAGATCCAATTTTCGATTAATCGAATCCTTTTCTGCAAAAGTATATAGAGGAAACAGAATAAGTAGAAGAACTGAGATAACGGAGAATTTCATGGTTAATGCAAGTGGGATTAGAATATAAATTCTTTCGAGTGAATAAATAACATTAAATACTACTTAGCATGTGCACTTAGTGCGAGATTTTTAAAGATTTGAGGATGGGATTCTTTGGGTTGAGCCAGCACATCCTGGAAGGCTTGGATGAGAAAAGATTGCAGGTCGATCAAGCGACGGGCGGAGAATTTCCCTACTAAAGGAAGGAGCCTGCCGAGAAACCATGGGTTTTGAGAAAATAGATTAAGGGTGGACTTTTCGCTACTTTCTCCAAAATGCTGGGCATATTTACGGGCCAAAGTTTCGAGCGTTGCTTTGCTTAGGCGATCGTTTGGACCGAGTTCCCCCCCGTCTACTAAAACCCGTAATTGTATGAGCAATCGATTGCGGTTTTGCAGGGTAGAGAGGAGCGGGCGTGCATCTTTTCCCTGGAAAAAATGCGTATCCATGGCTTGCATTGCCCATTCTAAGTCTCCGGAAAAAAAAGCTTCGGATGCCTCGAAAAAGTCACCTTCCCCAAAATCGGGAACCATTTCCATGACCAACTCCTCAGTGATCGGACTATTTTCGGAACCTAAGTAGCAGGCCATCTTTTTAATCTCCTCCACTCCGAGCCTTGGATGGCTGCCGATTTTGGCAGCGAGGCATTCAATGGCACCCGCATCAATGGAGGTTTTTATTTCTTTGGCCGTTTCTTCAATCAATCTCCGAAATGCAAAATCCTGTTTTTCATTTTTGGCCACATCCACAAATGTACTTGCTTGTTGCATCCATTTTATAAACCCGTGGGAGCGGTGTACGGGGCAGGCTGAGAGTATCACGATCGATTCACCAAGATTTTCCAAGAAGTGTTTGCACTCCTCCAAGGCAGCTTTACTGCCCTGTGCCGATCCTGTCTTACTCATGTTAAGGAAATTTATCTCATTTAACCAGACAAGTTTCCCACCTCCGAATAAAGATAATGTGCCGGCAGCGGCTTTGGCTTCCCGTAATATGCGTTCGGCATCGTCTACTCGGTCGGCTCGCCCATCGATCACTTCACGGGAAAGATCGTCAGGGAATTTTTCTAAGAATTGCTCAAATATTTCCTGAGCTCTTTGACGAACCAAAAAATCGTCGTCTCCGATCACGCAATGAAACGATGTCGAACTCATTGAATCATCAACCTATATCAAAAAGGCAAATTTCGAGAGAAGTATGAGAACTCAAAGATCTATATTACCTGCATCCGCCGCAGCAAATA
Source organism: Opitutales bacterium (assembly GCA_028045305.1). Lineage (GTDB taxonomy): Bacteria > Verrucomicrobiota > Verrucomicrobiia > Opitutales > Seribacteraceae > Chordibacter. The sequence goes on from JAOFTV010000021.1 coordinate 11,420, forward strand.
CCTCGTCCAACTTATATTTTCTCAATTTCCGCCGCATCCAATCGAGGGCGGCGGTTGCTGCTCTTCTGCGGTTGGACGCACGGTCTCCCCGCAAAGAAATTTTCTTGGCCCAGACTCCCAGAGGTGATGCATATCCCAAATAAATCGATCCGACGGGCAAGACTTGTGTGCCACCCGTGGGTCCGGCAAAGCCTGTGACGCTCAAACCGTAATCCGACCCAAATTTTTCACAGGCCCCAGTAGCCATGGCAATAGCCACTTCTTCACTCACTGCACCGTGCTGTTCAAGCATGACTTCGGGAACCTCGAGCAGCTGCACTTTGGCATCATTATGATAACATACGGCACCTCCGTGGAATACTTTAGAGATTCCAGCAATTTCAGTAAAACTTGAAGAGACTAAGCCTCCGGTGCAAGATTCCGCTACTGCAAGGGTTTGGTTTAGGGTGCGTAATTCCCTGAAAATTACTTCCGCCAAGGTGAGGTCGCCAAAACAAACAAAATCCTCACCAATTGTCTCCCGGCATTGATCGGCCAAATTTTGCAGACCTTGGTTGTCGAGAACTTCGGAGTCAAGGGAGCTAAGCCTTAAGTCCACCATCCCCGCCCGGGCACAATACCCAACAACTAAGGCAGGCACATCCTTGAGCAAAGGTTCGACTAGAGCCGCCAATGCAGATTCACCCAGTCCAGCCGTTCGGAGTTGTAAATAACAATCAATTTCTGGAAATATTCCCGCTTGCTGTAACCTTGGAATCACTTGATTTTGAAACATCGGATGCATTTCGCGGGCGGGGCCAGGAAGCATGACTAATAATTTGCCATCCTTTTCAAGAAAGAGGCCCGGTGCAGTTCCGTAGGGATTTGACAGCACAGTTGAGTTTTGAAATCTGTTGCATTGGCGTAGGTTGATTTCCGGCATTTCTTTGCCCAATTGTTCAAACCGTTCACGGATCGACTGTTCGATTTCAGGATCGTAAACCAAGGTTTCTCCTAGCGCGTCCGCGATGGCTTCCCGAGTCAGGTCATCGGTGGTCGGTCCAAGCCCGCCTGTTGTAATGATTAAATCGGAACGTTTCCAAGAATCTGCAAAGAAGGAACGAATATCTGCTGGATTGTCGCGCACCACCAGGTTAGCGGCGGGTTCAACGCCATGATGCGCTAACTCAACTCCCAAATAAGTAAGGTGGTCATTTTCTCGAATACCTAAGAGTAATTCATCCCCCAAGGTTATAGTCTCTACTCTCGGAGTTGTACTCATATGTTCAGGAAGGATCGGAAAAGGTTGGAGAAAGTGTGGGAGTTAGGTACGATGAGAAGAAAGTATCCGTAAACTGCTCAAATTGCCAATGCAAAAGAATCGACCTGAATTGGCGAAGTTTATTCGCTCTCTCCCCCAAACTAGTGGTGTTTATTTGATGAAAGACCGCTTGGGTCAGGTAATTTATGTGGGCAAAGCGAAAAATTTGAAAAGAAGGGTATCAAGTTATTTTCAGGGATCCCGAAAATTTATATACTCTCAACCGAAAATTGGAGCGATGGTGGAAATGGTCAGGGAAATTTCCATACATCAAACACGCAACGAAGCAGAAGCCCTTTTACTTGAAGGAAGATTGATCAAGGAATACAGGCCGCGATACAATACTGATTTCACCGATGACAAGCAGTTCCTGCTCGTTCAAGTGGACTGGCAAAACGATGTTCCCCGATTTCGTTTACGAAGGAACCGAATGGAGGATGGTTCCCGATACTACGGTCCTTTTGCCCGAGCTGGATTGCTGCGCTCGACCCTTGCTGAAATGAGAAAGAAATTTGGGATTCTTCTTGCGGACGGAAAACCCATCCGATTAGCAGATGGGCGAATTCGGTTGTACGATGATGCCCGGGCGGAAATCTTTGCTGGGCAAAACGAAACCACGCTCGAAGAGTACAGAGGGCGAGTGGTTGAGGCATGTGAATTCCTCGAGGGCAAAGCTCAGGGTTGGCTCAAAGATTTACGAGAGGAGATGAACCGGCGGGCGGAAGCACTGGATTTCGAGGAAGCCGCACGCTTACGAGACCTCTGCGAGGCTCTGGCTAAAACCATCCATAAAACACGCAGGTACGAAAAGAAAATCCCGGTCCTTGCCTTTCAAGAGAAAGCGGCTTTGCGCTCCTTGGGAGAAGTCCTAAATCTTGAGTCCGAACCAAAGGTGGTCGAGTGCTTTGATGTTTCCCATGTTTCTGGAACTTTTGTGGTGGCATCTATGGTGCGATTTCTTGAAGGTAAGCCAGATAAGCGGGGGTATCGAAAGTTTAAAATACGATCCTTTGATGGAAATGATGATTTTCGGGCAATGCATGAAGTCGTGGGCCGACGCTACGGGCGTTTACTCCAAGAGGAAAAGAGTTTACCAGACTTGGTGGTAGTTGATGGAGGCTTGGGCCAGGTAAGTGCCGCACAGGCGGCCCTTGATCATTTGGGTATTGAGTCCCTTGAACTTGTTGGACTTGCCAAACGTGAGGAGACCATTGTCTTTGGGGATGATCGAAAAAGCCTCCAACTGGATGCCCGCCATCCTGCCCGCAGGTTTTTACAAATTGTCAGAGATGAGGCTCATCGTTTTGCCAATCGCTTTAATGCTGATTTGCGGAGCAAACGTATCAGGGAGTCAATCCTTCATGATTTCAAGGGTCTGGGGGAAAAAAGGCGGGCTGAATTGCTTAAACACTTTGGTTCGATTGCTGGCTTAAAGAAAGCCTCGATCGAGGAGTTGCAGGGGGTTGAGGGAATTGGCAAAAAAACGGCTACTAACCTAAATCTATTTTTAAAAAATTTATCGCCCACAACCACAACTTAATAAAAACTTACATTTTTTTCATTTCACTCTTCTTGCCATTCCCGGGTACTTGGTTGTAGGAATAAATCGTCAATGAATAAGCATTTAATCAGCCGAAAGACAGTCTTATCGACTGGTTATTTTCTGCTATTTTTTGGTGCTCTGTTAATCGGGGAGGAACCAATCCTTAAATCCGGTATCATAAACGGCATTCTTGCCGCTAAAGGCAATGCATGGGTCGAGGTAAAAAACGATCAAGGTTATTCTCATCGATACTTGGCAAAATGGATAGGGGGTGGTCCGAGTAGTGGTGGAGGGTTTGATTCGAAGGATTTAAAGATGATCACGAATTTAGTCGTTGGTAATCGGGTAAGGCTTCATTGGTTCTGGGAGAATCATTTACGCATTGACCGCTTGAGAGTGATCTCACCACCACAATCCGGGGGAATTTTTAAGGGTTATGTTTTGGAGACCAGCGACCGATGGATTGATGTGCAAAGTTCCCGCGAAAGTGTTCCCTGGCGCTTTTATCTCCCGTGGAGTGGAGGGTACCCGCGAAATGGGGGAGGGTATGATAAAAAATTGCTCGATGAATTGAATCAACGAATAGCAACGGATCCCGTTCGTTTCCGATGGGTATATGACCAAAGGTCAAGGATTGTTGAATTGTACGAACGCGGAGAAGATCAATTCGTTCCTTTCTATGTGGGCAAGAAAGATACTTACCGGAGACCACGACCTGCTATCGACAAAAAAGATGAGCAAGCAACCCCGGATGGAACGAATCCATTTGAGCAGGCAACTCCCGCCGGCAATCCATTTGAGCAGGCAACTCCCGCCGGCAATCCATTTGAGAAGGCAACTCCCGCCGGGAATCCGTTTGAGCAAGCAACTCCTGCAGGGAATCCCTTTGAGGGCATGCCTCTGCCTTAAGGCTGAAATTATACTAAGTCATTTCCCCGGCCAAACTCACCTGGGCATAAAGAGGATCGGTTCTTCCTTGTTTTGAATAACCAGACGAAGTCCGTCGGAAATTAACCACTCAGCTTCCGCAGATTCTCCTGATTTCCAACCCCTACGAATCATCGGCCTTTTACGGATAATACGATCTTCCAGAGGGATGACATCATCGCGTTTGCGACTTGACCAAAGTATATCGATGATTTGCCCTTCTGAGTTCAATCCAACCAATTCGATAGAGGATCCAATTTGTTGGTATGCCAAGACCTTTTCTTTTTCAGAAATTTCCAGACTCAAGAGAATTTCCTCTGCCATTTTCACTGCTTCATCTCTGTAGGACTCGAAAGTTGGAGAGTAGCGTGCAGGCAGCAAAAAACCATCCAAGTTACGAATGGCAATGGATTCTACATTGGATGACCAAATTGGGGCGATCCGGTTGCCCCGGGCATCTACTGCAAACACTCTTGCTGGAAGATTTTTGGGGTTTCGATATGCGGGCAATTTTTTAATTTCTTCGTAGCATTGATCGATGGCCCTGGATAGACCAGATGTTGTGGAGTCATGGAAAGTCTCAAGGGGTTGGTCGTCGGGCATGTAGACCACCAAAGACACGGTTCTTGGGTAGTATGAAATTTGTTGGCCAACCAGTTTTCCCTGTTCGTTGAACTGCCCCTCCTCTTTAAGCAAACTTAAAAGAGACATGTTTTTTTGGCCCCGAGGATGATAGAATACTTGGTACCTGCCTGTTGGAATTCCCTTGGAGAAAGTGGCTTTTAAGCGTGGAATACTCCGGATAGGAATATCACCAAATTCAACTTTGTTTTTCTTGGTCAACTCGGAATAACGAAAAACTTCTGAGTGGGATAAAGGATAGTAGAGGGTAAAGTTACCGTCCAGTTCGTCGTTACGAAAGTTTTTTTCGTAGACCAATTCTCCAGCCTTTCCATAAGCTGTGAATATACCTTCTCTTTTTCCCTTCTCGAAAGAACCGCTTAAATTTTTAATTCCATTTGGTTGCCAGAAGAAAAAAGTTCCATGTTTCAATCCGTTAACAAATCCAACTTCGAATCTTTTTTGGCCATTTTTATACTTTCCAGAAACCCGACCAATTTTACTTTGTCCAAAAGGTTGTGATCGTCCGATTTTGTAGAGAATACGATTTCCGTCTTTATCTTTTCTGTATTCGACATCGTTTTCATTCACTAACTCCTGGTTCGAACAACCCAAGCATATAAAAACAAGGAATCCTGCGGTCAGGCGGATTGTAAACTTTAACTTCGATATAATGGGGAACAATGACACTGGTGTATACTTATTCTCCGGAGTGCCGATTCGGCAATGGCAAACTTATATCCCCCTTGCTCTGGCTTGATCGGCAATTTCCATTATGTCGGTTGCGGGAAGTGTAACCAAGGCAGATGGTCTCCTGCCCTCTTTCTTGTACACGCTCACACCAATCCATTCTCCTGAGGAGTTAAACACAGGACATCCTGGACTCAGGTTTTCAATTACAAAATAATCCCTCGGTTTGTTAATTACCGCATTAACCCAGCCTCTCTGCAAGGTCGGTTGACGGTATAAGTTTCGTCCCAATTTGCCCAAAGATACGACTTCATCCAAGGGCTTAGGGAAAGGATGGACATTCGAGTTTTCTGAAACAGATGGGTACAAGATACTGGCATTTTTTTCATCCTCGTTTACCAGGGGCATGACAAATGCAAGATCAAGGTCCTCATCCTTCAGGGCAAATTTTGCGGGGATTTCAGAACCATCATCCTGTAAAATCATTACTTCAATGTAATCTACGCTAATGTCCCCCGCACCACGCATGCGTGAACGAATCGACTCTGTTGGATCCATCGTGTGCAGGGATAACACGGTCAATCCCTCTGGGCTTAGGACCGTTCCTAGCGCTTCCAGTTTTCTTTCGGACGGGGGATAGCTCCTGCCATTCGAACTGACTTCGATTTTTACGATTACTGATACCCAGGTCACACAATCCGCTTTTTGTTCAAGCAGTTTTATCCAGGTGGAGCGTGGGTCTTCTCCCCAGAGAATGGTACTGGAAAGGAGGAAGAAAATCAGGGAACCGAGAAAAGATTTTGTCAGGTGCATGGTCGGTATATTCGGTTAAGGAAAGGCGTTGCTCAGGACGGGTCCCAATTCGGTTCAACTTTTATATACATGGTATGAATTCCACGCTTAATAAAAAAAGTAACACCGGGAGATTCTTGTTCCATTAACTCAGATATTCTGCTCTTGAAATTTTTTACAGAACTTACCATTTCGCCATTAATGGAAAGCAATAGATCTCCTTGGCGAAGGCCCGCAAGGGAGGACCAACCTGCTGGTTCCACATTTTCCACGAACAAGGCATGGTCATCATCCTGTAGTCTCTGAAAAACCCGGTCGGAAAAAGAAAGTTCGCGAACCGTTAGTTCTAGAGATTTATCTTCATGCTCGGGTAACTCCTGCGATGGAGTGGGCCGTTTGTCTAAGGTGGCATTCCATTCTGCTTCTGCTCCCTCCCGCAACCCGCTCAGGGATATAGTGGAATCAGTCCTGTATTGTTTGATCATATTGCCAAAGACTTCGTAATCTTCAGGTTTATTTGCTTGGATGACTTGTCCGTCCATCCGCATCAACAAATCTCCCGCCGAAAGACCGGCCCGCTTGGCAGGGGTATTCGGAAAGACTTGGGATATGCGAATACCACGGGTATTTCTGTCCATTCCCAATGCCTCTGCCAGGTCACGGGTTATTACCTGAGTACGAACGCCCAGCCAAGGTTTCCATGCTTCCATGGGGCGGTTCTCTTCTGGTTCCGGCCCGATTTTCACCACCGTCAAGAAGCTGGCCAAATCTCGTTCAAAGCGTACGAGCACAGGAACTGGTTCAGTTTTTCCTGCAGTCATCTGTTTACTGGCACCCACCAGATCATCCACTGATTTTATGGGTTTTCCATTCGTTTCCATAATTACATCTCCCGGTAAAAGGTTTGGCTTTGCACTGAAGGATGGCCCCCCTGGGGCGACCGTATGCACTTGTGCACCGCTCAAGTCATTCCGTCTGGATTCAAGCGAGGACATCATCGTGAAATCGCGCAGGGTCAACCCCCAGCTTTTAACCTCTTTTTCCCTATTAAATGCAGACTCTCTTTCACGGGTGATTAATTTCCAGTTTTTTTTCTTACCCTGTCGCAATCCTCTGATCTTCACGGTTTTACCTGCAGGAATTGAACCTGCTATTTGATTAAAGGGTGGAATATCTTCTGGGATTCGAGCTTGTACGGGTTGCCCAGAAAAATGGGTGATCAAATCCCCCGGTAGGAAACCGGCCTCTTCTGCAGGTGATCCGCTGATGATGCCTGAAATTAAAATCCCTACCTGCGAGTCCTCTAAAACGGGTTGGCATTCAAACCCGCACCATGACCTTTTAATGTGTCCATTTTTGGCAAGTTCTCCGGAAACTTCCTGGACGAGGTTGGAGGGAATGGCTCCCCCCAAACTGGCGATCGCCACTTCATTGATGCCAATAATCAAGCCATTTTCGTTGACCAATGGACCACCGCTGTTACCCGGGAAAATTACCGCATCGTGCCCGAGCCAACGAACTAGTTCTCCAACATTTTCGCCATCCAAACGAAAGGAACCGCTCTGCTTGGAAATTAAGGCAAGGTTGGATACAATTCCACGGGTGACTGACTGGGAAAGCCCTGCCGGACTTCCCATAGCGAAGCAGACATCTCCAACCTGAACTTTCTGAGAGTCTGCGAACTTGGCAAAGGTGATGGGAGATGAATCCGGTGAACGCTCGGAAAGTCGGAGTTGTAAAACTGCAAGGTCGGTAAGGGCGTCCGCTCCAAGCAGGTCCGCTCCAATTTCCTCCCCGTTGTGCATCCGGCAGGTTAGCCTGGTTGCTTTCCCGGCAACATGGTGATTGGTCACGACCAAGCCTGATTTATCGATGATTACTCCACTGCCGGTAGATCCTGACTTGAGCATTCTTCCATTCGAACCTCTTTCCGACACCACCTCTATGCGTACGATCGCCCGGTAAACTGAGTTTACACGATCATTGATTTCCAGTTTCTCTAGGCCTGCTAGAGTTTGGGAAAAAATCAGTAAAAAGAGAGGGAAAGAAGAATAACTAGCAAAAGAACGCATATTCAAAGAGGCGGTACCGGGGGGTAAAAAAGTGGATTGTTTTAAAAAAGACAGAAAAAGAGTTTCTTGCCCTCCGTCGCAAGTGAAGGCAAGAATCAAACGATCAAACAATCATGAGCGACTCAGCCAAAAGTACAAATTTCCTAACGACCGGGCAATCCAAGTTGCTTGCCTTCACCCTGTGCGCGGCCAGCGTATTCCTACTCTTTCTACTCTGCGGATGGATCGTTCGAAGCCTGGGTATTTTTATGGATCATTTTTCCTCTGTGCTTTGGCCCCTTGCCATTTCTGCAATACTCACAGTTTTGTTAAGTCCTGTTGTACTTTCGATCGAACGATGGCTGGGGTGGGGTAGAAGTTTTTCCATTCTTACGCTTTATCTTCTGGTTTTAGTGGTTGGTACCTTCACCATCTGGGGAGTGGGTGCGGAGGTGCTCAAACAAGTCCGCGAACTAACTGGCTCCTCCATGGATTGGCCGGAAAGAATAGAGAACCGAGTGCGCCAATCCGTAAGTCCTGCCACCTGGGATGCTGTTGCCGAAAAGTTCGGACGTTTTAAACAGGATTGGAAGCAAACCTTACAGGCAATTGGCACTGGAGCCCCTCAACTCACCAAAGGTTCAGCCCGTGCCCTGCAGGATGCATGGTCTGGTGTGAGCTCCTTCCTTTCCTCCCTTGCTTGCTTAGCCATCGCTCCGATCTATTTATTTTATTTTCTCAGTTCCAGGCGTGATCACCTTGCCGATTTGGTCGGTCAGTTAACTTTTTTCAAGCCCGATACCCGACAGGACTTGGTTTACTTGGTGCATCAATTCAAAGAGATTATCGAAGCCTTTTTTCGCGGACAATTATTAATCGGTGCCATGATGGGAGTTGGGTATGCCATTGGATTTAGTCTGTCTGGCTTAAAGTTTGGCATCGCCCTTGGTTTACTTTTCGGGATCTTAAATGTTGTTCCCTTTTTGGGGTCAGTTCTTGGATGCCTCACCGCTGTGACCGTTGCATATTTGCAACCAGGAGGGATATTGGAAAGTGGGGAATGGTCGGTTCTTTGGGGGTGTGCCATCACCTTTTCAGTAGTGCAACTGTTCGAAAGTTACTGGCTAAGCCCCAAGGTTATGGGAGACCGGACGGGCTTGCACCCAGTGGTTATTATTGCATCGGTTTTTTTCTGGGGTGTGGCATTTGGGGGTGTGCTTGGCATGATTTTGGGGATTCCACTCACCGCCTTTCTTATCGTTCTTTGGCGTTTACTGCGCCAGAAATATTTGCCCATCTAAAACCGATTCCTAAAGGCATTATTGCTTGTTACTCGGTTGTACATTGATTGGGTGTGCGCAAGATTGCCTTGTAAGCATTGCATCCTTTCGAAATGTAAGTAACTGAACAACCCTCCACTCTCCTTGGCTAATTTAGATAAAGACTTCGTGCACCTGCACGTCCATTCCGATTACAGTCTGCTTGATGGTTGTTGCCGGATGGACCGCTTGATGGACCGAGCGGTCGAGCTGGGTATGTCGGCAATGGCCCTGACGGATCATGGGAATCTTTTTGGAGCCGTATCTTTTGTCAAAAATGCGGAGAAGCGTGGAATCAAGCCAATCATTGGATGCGAAGGATACATTGTAACCGACCATAAAAACGACGAACGCCCTGGGCGGGAAAATCATAAGTCCTATCACCTCGGCCTTCTGGCTAAGAATTTTCAAGGCTATCAAAACCTCTGCAAAGTAGTATCAGATGCCCATGTTGATGGCTTTTACTACCGGCCGCGAACAGATTTAGAAACCCTCGCAGAGCATGCCAATGGCCTGATTGGTTTTACCGGTTGCATGCAGGGATGGATTCCGCAGCTGATTCTTCGTGGAGAGGAAGAGGAGGCCGAACGAGCGATGGGCCAAATGATCGATATTTTCGGTAAGGAAAATTACTTCGTTGAATTGCACAACCATGGAATCGAGGAGCAGGCACAACTAGTCCCGGAGTTAATTAGATTAGCCAAGAAATTCGACCTCAAGACTGTAGCATCCAATGATGTACATTATGTTCAAGGCGAGGACTGGGCACCTCACGATGCTTTGCTTTGCATACAAACGGGTTCCAAGTTGGACGATGTGAAACGCATGCGTTACAGTGCCCGTGAATTCTATTTAAAATCGCGCTTAGAAATGGAGGAGCTTTTTCGTGAAGTTCCTGAGTCAATTACCAACACCTTTGCCGTGGCCGAGATGTGCGAGGTGAAACTTCCCTTTGGAGAAAACAATTATCCTGTATTCACCCTGCCACCTGAAATTAAAACCAAGGTGGCGGACAACCTTGAATACTTAAAAAAACTCTGTGAAGAAGGACTTCAAAAAAGGTACCAGGTTGAATACCAGGAAATAGATGCCCGTGCGGAGACTGACTCTCTGGCAAAGGAACTTAGCGAGCGTTTGGATTACGAGCTTGGAGTTATTGGAAAGACCGGATTCAACGACTACTTTCTAATCGTTGCCGACTTTATGAACTGGTCCCGTGAACAGGGAATTCCCGTTGGTCCGGGCCGTGGTTCCGGGGCGGGTTGCCTCGTTGCCTATGCCTTGGGAATAACCGATATCGATCCCCTCCGCTTCGGGTTGCTCTTTGAGCGTTTTCTTAATCCCGAGAGAGTTTCTCCTCCAGATTTCGATATCGACTTTTGTATGCGTCGCCGGGGAGAGGTGATTGAATATGTTCGTGAAAAATATGGTCGAGATTGCGTGGCCAATATTATCACCTTTGGAACATTTGGTGCAAAGATGGTGGTTCGTGATGTTGCCCGTGTACGTGACCTTCCCTATGCCGAGGCAGATAAACTGGCCAAGATGATTCCAGATGACCTCAATATTTCCCTGAAAGATGCAATTGCAAAAAGTCCAGAACTTGCATCGGAGTATGAAAAAAATCCCGTTGCCAAGCAAATCATTGATACCGGCAGAGTGATTGAGGGAATGGTTCGAAACTCGGGAACGCATGCCGCCGGTGTAATCATTGCCGATCGTCCCTTGAAGGAATTGGTTCCACTGACCAAACAAGATGGTATACTTACCACCCAATACCCCAAGGACCCTGTGGAGGATCTTGGGTTATTGAAAATGGATTTCCTTGGGCTCAAAACCCTGACCGTAATTGCAGAGGCGGAAGCTCATATTCGAAAGAAAAAAGGATTAGAGAACTTTCGTGTTACAGAAGCGCCCCTGGAAGATGAGCCCACTTTTACCCTGCTTGACGAAGCCCGGACCATTGGAGTTTTCCAGTTGGAATCGGAAGGTATGCGCCGGCTTTGTCGTCAAATGACGATTTCTAATATCGATGAGATCATCGCCTTGATCGCCCTGTACCGTCCGGGCCCCATGGAGTGGATACCAGATTATATCAAGGGGAAGGAAGACCCCTCAACTATTCAATTTCCGCACCCTTTACTCGAAGATATTTGTGCCGAAACTTATGGGGTTATGGTTTACCAGGAACAGGTCATGGAAGCTGCCCGCCTTGTCGCCGGGTATACCCTTGGCGGGGCGGATATTCTTCGCCGTGCCATGGGTAAGAAAAAGGTGGAGGAGATGGCCAAGCAAAGAGAAATCTTTGTCAAAGGGGCAAAAAAGGTCAATGGAATCGAGTCCAAGAAGGCCAATGATATTTTTAACATCCTTGAGAAATTTGCGGGCTATGGGTTTAACAAGTCTCACTCTGCAGCCTACGGAATTATAAGTTACCAAACCGCTTTTTTGAAAGCCAATCATCCCGTGGACTTCATGGCAGGAGTACTTGCTTGTGAACTTGGGAATTCAGACAAACTTGCTCACTTCCTGGGAGAATGCCACGAAATGGGCATTTCCGTACTTGGCCCGGATGTAAACGAGTCTGGAGAAAACTTTACTCCCATGGATGGGGAAGGCGCTGAACTGGGCTCCATTCGTTTCGGGCTTTCTGCAGTCAAAGGAGTAGGAGATGTTGCTGGCAAAAATATCGTTGAGGAAAGAGAGAAGAATGGTCCTTTTGCCAACTTTGGGGATTTGGTCGAGCGTGTGGACGGAAAAGCTGCCAACAAAAGAGTCCTTGAATGCTTGATTAAATCTGGAGCTTTCGATGCACTTCACGGAAACCGGGCCGCTCTTCTTGCAGACCTGGACCGTTCCATGGGTGAGGCCCAGTTGCGCCGCAAGGACCGTGAGGCCGGACAGGTGAACCTATTTGATATGATGGCTGGGGATGACACCGGAGAGGCAGCGACCGAAGAACATTTTGGAGCCAATGGAAAGACCGAAGTTCCTGAGATGGACGAGCTTGAAAAATTACAATTGGAAAGAGAATTGCTCGGTCTCTTCCTTACCGGACACCCGGTAGATACCCTGTGCGGTATCGGTCCTTTGCTCGACAATTTGCAATCATCTGATTTGGATACATTAAAGGGAAAACGTTCCTTCCGTCTTTGCGGGGTAATCTCCGAAATAGAAAGAAGGTATACCAAAAAGGGGGCCAAACCATGGGCTCGTTTTAACTTGCTGGCCAAAGAGAAAGATTTTTCTCTACCTATGTTTTCAGAAGCATATGAGCAATATGGTGAACGATTGGAACCCGGTAAGATTATGGTTGTGGAAGGAGTTGCTTCCCATCGGGACGGGGAAACCCGTATTAATGTGACCAAGTTATGGGCCTTTGACGATGCCCTTTCCAAGATCGTGGAGGAAGTCACCTGGTTGGTTGACCCTGAGCACCCACAAGCCGTCGAATTTTCGGAAGAACTTTTTGCAGAAGCAGAAAAGGGCCGAGGCAAGGCGCAACTCTCCCTTGCCTATGCAAACAGTCGCGAAAAAGAGGGGGTAGTGGTGGAGACGGACGGACGATTCCGCCTGCCTATTCGTCTTGATACCTTCAAGGATTGGCGTTCACGCCCCTGCGTCCTTGGTGCCCGACTCCGTATCACTGAGCCAGACCCGCCACCGGAAAACCGGTTTGCCAAAAAAGGGGAATGACTGAATTTTACCTTTTGCTAACGCCGTTCCCGCTTGACGAATATAACATCCTTGGTATTTTCAATTCTTTTGCATCATTATGTCCATAGAAATTAAGTTACGTAAAGGCGAGCCCATGGATCGGGCAATTCGTCGCTTGAAAAAAACCCTGGATCGCGAAGGTATTATTCGCGATGTTCGCGCTAAGCGTTACTTTTTAAAACCTTCGGACAAAAAACGCGAAGCTCGTAAGGTTGCTGCATTTACTCAAATGTTGCGCACCCGTTACGAAAAGATGTAAATTATTATCCCTTTCGGGGATTTTTCTCGTCATTGACGGGAGAATTTTTTAGCAATTCGATAAATGTCGCAATTGACTAAAAGAAAAGTGGTCAGCCTTCGTAGAGAATGGCGACATTTTGATAAGGAAGATTCTAATGCTATTGATTTCCTGGAACTTTGTGAACGTATGCTCGATGTGGGTGAGTTTTTGCTCGCTCATGATGTTGCCCGTGCCGGTTTACGAAGAAACAAAGGAAATAAAGACCTCTCCCAACGTTCAGCCTACGCCTTGACGAAGGCTGGCTCTCCCTCTCTTGCCGCTGCCATATTGGAGGAACTGGTTTCTTCTGGAGTTCGGGGAGTTGAAACCCTTAGCCTCCTCGCGAGTTGTTATAAAGATTTGTGCGAATCTTCGGTGGATCCTGATAAGAAACAAGAATATGCGGATTTGGCCATTGCGCGGTACGAACAAGGTTTTTTTCGTGACGATGCACCTGGTCAAAAGCAATCAGATGCAGATAACCTGTACTATCCCTGCATTAATGTGGCGTTCATGCACTTTGTCTGCACGAATTATAACAGTGCCCGTGAATATGCAGCCAAGGCTAGGGATCTTTGTCAGGAAGTTAAGGATTCGGGGAGGGTAAATTATTGGGTGCAGGCGACTATTGCTGAAGCCTATTTGCTACTTGGAGAGATCCATCAGTCGGTCGCAGCTTACCAAGAAGCGGTTTTACTGGAAGACGCTCAACCTTCTCACATCGCGAGTACCCGTAAGCAGGCCCTTCAAATATGCTTGCTTTATGAAGATCGCTCGATTGGGGAGAAAATAAGCGCTGCTTTCCCCACTCTTGGGATTGTTGCTTGCTCTGGCCATTTGATCGATAACCCAGGCAAGCGCCGGCGTTTTCCTGAGGAAGCTGAGAAGATTGTTAGATCAAAAATAGTCAAGCAACTGGAAGCGATCGATGCCACCTGTGGTTACAGTTCTGCTGGTTGTGGAACTGATATTATATTTTTGGAGGTTATGGCGGAAAGGGGTGGGGAAACGCATGTCTTTTTGCCCTTTGCCAAGGAGGAATTTATCGAGACCAGCGTAAAGCGTGTTGGCTCTGATTGGGTGAGTCGTTTTGAAAGGGTTTTGGACCAGGCAACATCCGTACACTATGTTACCCGCGAAGGATATTATGGAGACGATACGCTCTTTTCTTTTTGTAACGATGTCATGCTGGGTTTTGCTGCCATGCGTGGTAGGGGCTTGAATGAAGATCCCAAACTACTACTCTTTTGGGACGGCAACCCCGGGGAAGAGGGGGGTACCGGAGAGGTTGCTGAATCGTGGAGAAAAACCTTTAATGAACCAAATGTAATCTGGGCCAACGAAGTATTGGAGGAACTCGACCAAGAAGACCCGGTTCCGATTCAGGTAAAACCGGCCGAACCTCAATTGAAGAAAAGTTTTGGTGATTCAGACACTGCCATGCGTTCCGTCAAAACCATGCTCTTTGCAGATGTGGAAGGTTTTACCAACGTTCACGAAGATATGACCCCGAAATTCGTGGATGCATTTCATGGTAATACCGCCCGTATGATTGATGAATTAAACTGCAAACCAGCCTTTGTGAACAGTTGGGGAGATTCTTTTTTTGCCGTATTTGACGATATCAATGATGCCCTTCGTCTTGCCATTTCCCTCCGCGATTTTTTTGCTCAGGGAAAATGGTCGGATTTAACATCAAGTGGAGGTATGGAGGTTAGGATTTCTCTACATGCCGGTCCAGTATATGAAGAATTTGATCCCTTGCTCAAGAAGCGTAACTTTTTTGGTCAGCATGTTAACCAGGCTGCCCGTATCGAGCCCATCGTTTTGCCGGGTTCGGTCTTTGTTTCCGAAACCGTGGCTGCTTTAATTTCCTACCGATATCAGGATTTTGATTTTGAATATGCCGGGAACTTGGAACTGGCCAAAGGATTTGGAGCTTATCCAGTTTATATTTTACAAAGAAAGGCGGGTAAGTGAGCACAGCTATCAAGCATTCTGCCTCGGATGTACCCGCTCCTTTCGAAGCTTATTCCGGGGAAGGTCCTCATGTATTTGTAAGTTACGCCCATGCCGACAAGCTCGTGGTTTTCGATGCCATGCGCCAGCTCTATGATAAAGGGGCAAATATTTGGTACGACGAAGGCATTCAACCGGCTGGCGAATGGGTGGAGGAAATTGCCAGTGCTATTAAAAACTCCGTTCTTTTTCTGGTTTTCATTTCTCCCCGATCCGTTGATTCACGATATGTGCGAAGTGAGGTAGGGTTTGCCCTATCGGAAAACAAGGAAATCCTCACCGTACTGGTCGAGGAAACTGAGTTGCCCGCCGGGTTAGCTCTTTGCCTGCAACAATATCAATCCATTTCTCTGAACGAAGATGGCTGGAAGGATAAGGCCCTCAAGGCCGTATTCCAAAGGATGGAAGAATCCGGTGCGGAAAAACCCACCGGGCAAAGAGATCGTGGCGAGGATGAAGTGGACCACGGCGAGATCCTTTGGCGTGCCTGGGATAATGCCCGCACCCAACAAATCAAGCGTTTGAACGCCCGTTTGGACGAGCCACTACCTGTCCCTGCAAAGGTGGTTGAAACATCCGAGGAAGTATTAGAACCCTCTCCATCGGGTATACCTATACCCGAAGATGCTCCCCGGCACCCAGTTGCCGTAAAAGTGGAAGTGGCTCCTGCGGTTCCCGAACCCGAGGAGGAAGTCAGGGAAGAACATACCGACAATAATCTGGGTCGTATGTCATGGATTCCCAGCGGAGAGATCACCATCAAGGTTCCCTATTCAGATGAAATTAAAGTGGTCTTGGTAAAGCATGGATATTGGATGTCTCAATTGTTGGTCACCCAGGAAGTCTATGAATCCATCATGGGTAACAACCCGAGTTTCTTTGATGGAATGGGGAGCGGTCATGAATTAAACTTGCCCGTAAACAATATCACATGGTTGGAAGCGGTTTCTTTTTGTAAAGCCCTGACCATTCTTGCCCAGCAGCATGGAAGTTTGCCGGAAAAATACGAATTTCGTCTACCCACAGAAGTCGAGTGGGAGTATGCATGCCGGGCTGGTACAACCACCGATTACTATTTTGGAGATGATCCCCATGAATTGCAGGAACATGCATGGTATCGTGGAAACAGTACGAAACGCATCCATCCAGTGGGTGGAAAAATGCCCAATCCATGGGGACTTTTAGACATGTATGGAAATGTTCGGGAATGGGTGGGTAACTCTTTTGTTAATACACTTCTTAATGATTCGGAACAGGATGAATTCCGAATAAGTCGGGGCGGTGCTTACATGAAGCCGGCTGTTGAGTGCCGATCTGCATCGCGCTCTACAAATTCTTTGAACCACCGGTTTCGTAACCTGGGATTTCGCCCCGTTCTTGCCCGGGTGTTACGCTAGTAAACTTTGTTGATTTAGACGGCGTGAATTTCCGTTGTCTTTACTTCGTTAGTCAGGCATTTTTTTACCTTTTGCCATGACCGAAAAGAACAATCCATCACCCCCCTTAGACGGCAGTGACCAAGTGGCTGTACGTCAATCCAAGCTAGAAGGCTTGCGCGAATCTGGTAACGATCCCTTCCATGCAAACTGGGAACAGACCCATGCATCCCGCCAAGCAATTGGTCTTTTGGGGGAAGAAGAGGAACTCGGACCCGAGGTTTCCGTAGCTGGAAGAATTGTCGCCTTTCGCCTCATGGGTAAGGCGGCCTTTTTAAAGTTACTCGACCGAGAGGGCAGAATACAGGCATATGTTCGTCGGGATGAAATCGGGGAGGATGAGTATGCCGCTTTCAAAAAATTGGACTTGGGAGATTTTATTGGCGTGCGTGGCCCGCTCTTTCGTACCAAAACAGGAGAGGTCACCGTTCGGGCAAAGGAATACCGCTTGGTTTCCAAAGCCCTTCGTCCATTGCCGGAAAAATGGCATGGCCTGAGTGATAACGATCAAATATACCGCCAACGCTATCTAGATCTCGTGGTCAATGATGAGTCCCGCGAGCGTTTTCAGGCACGCAGCCGAATCATTCGGGAAATTCGTGAATTTATGTGGTCCCGAGATTTTATGGAGGTGGAAACTCCCATGCTTCAGTCAGTTTCCGGGGGTGCTGCTGCCCGTCCGTTCCGTACTCATTTCAATGCCCTTGATTGCGACTTTAACCTACGCATTGCCTTGGAGCTTCATCTCAAAAGAATGCTGGTTGGCGGGTTTGATCGTGTTTTTGAGGTGGGCCGGGTTTTTCGAAATGAGGGGCTTTCCCGCCGGCATAACCCAGAGTTTACCATGCTTGAGGCCTATCAGGCTTATTCGGATTACCGTGGGATGATGGAACTCACACGCTCTCTTATTCAACAGGTCGCCGAGCGCGCCCTGGGTGCCTTGCAGATGGAACGTGCAGATGGTGAGGTTATCGATCTTTCTGGTGAATGGCGCGAAGCAAAATATAAGGATTTAATTATTGATGCAGTCGGTCGGGAGGATTGGTTTGAACTTCCCAAGTCGGAAAAACTTCACAAAACCAAAGATCTTGGAATTGAAGTCGATCCAGCACTTGAAGATTTTGAGGTGACCAACGATGTGTTTGAAAAAATAATCGAGCATACCCTCGTCCAACCAACCTTTGTCACGCACATTCCCAAAGAACTCTGCCCGCTTGCTAAAATTACTCAGTCCGATCCCTCCACGATCGATGTGTTTGAACTTTGTATCAATGGGCAGGAGATTGCTCCTGCCTACTCTGAACAGAATGATCCTGCGGTACAGAGAGAGGCTTTTCTTAAGCAAGTGGGGGAGGAAACCCAGGAACTTGATGATGACTTCCTGCTTGCCCTTGAGCACGGGATGCCCCCCGCCGGAGGTATGGGTATGGGGATCGACCGTTTGGTCATTTTCTTGACCAAGGCGGCCAATATTCGGGATACCATTCTCTTTCCCACCCTCCGCCCGCTTTGATACTTTGCCGTTTTAGGAACCCTTCCCGGGGATAATGAGATGAGGAAGGGTTTCGCAGAGGGTTCCATTATCGTAAAAGCCATTTGGTGGAGGCAGGCATGCTTTACCTTGTTTCTCTTTGTTGTTTCCATTTTCTTCGCCTTCGTTGGGTATTTCGGACCAATTTTTAGTTGGTCTGGCACCATAATTATGGCATTGATCGCATCCCTCAGTCTATTTGATCAAATATTTGAGTGGTCCCGTTTACGAATTGACCACCAAGGCTTCCACCTCCGTGGATGGTTCAAGAATAAATCTTTTGCTCATCATGAAGTTGTGGAATTTAAACTGGTTGAATTTACCGGAAAAAAATTATTGGCGGTCTGTTTGAAAGAGGACGCCTTAAAAAAACGCCAACTTCCCAAGCAACCTGTACCTTTCCCCTGTGCTTTTGGACGCCCTGCAGAAGATGTACTGAAAATACTCCGGTCTGCGATCGATCGTACGCCCCGCCCGCGAGCAGATTCCTGAACCTGTTGGCAAGGTTGCAGGGATTGACGTTTCAAACTGTTTTCCTTCATAAAGAATGTCCATGCGATTGTATATTTTTTATACCTTCCTCTTTTGCGGATCTCTTTTTTATACTGGGTGTAGTTCTATTCCTTCGGGAAATCTTTTCCGGGAAGATCGATACAAAGATATGCGTGCATACGAACAGGATGTGGGGTCCCGCATCGAACAGTACCTTGAGGTTGCGAGGCAGGAGTTAATCGAAAATTTCGAACGGAAAGAATATTTGATGATTCGTGAGGATCAACCTCCTCCAGTGATTCATCCACGCAAGGATACTACACTTCGAGAATTAATCTTTTCCGCCCACAAGAATCAAAAAATTAGTGATGAACAGCGCCTAGAATATATAGAAAATTGTGATGACCTGTACGCCCTTTGGGAAAAGCATTGGCGGATTGCCCGCAAAAAAGCTAACCGTATGGGCTTTCCCCGCTAAACTTTTTCCCTAAAAGACTCGCTTTATTTAAGCAGGCTTGGAAGATTTTTTAAATAACAACGAGAAAAAAGCGGGTAGGTAAGCAAGTCCAATAATCGCAACCTGCGAACCGATAAAGGCCATCAAGGGTACGAATGCTTTGTCCATAAATCCATAGGAGTGTAAACCTACACCCAACATATTGGTCCCAAAATAAGACCATGCGGTTACCACATTTCCAAAAATCGCCAGAGCAGAAAGTCCACGAACCTTGGCAATGCCCGCCCACCTGGCATGTAGAATGATTGCATTCCAAATCACAATTAATAAAGCTCCATTTTCTTTGGCATCCCAGCCCCAGAATCTTCCCCAGGATTGATCCGCCCAGATTCCTCCAAGCACGGTACCCACCAGGCTAAAAAATAGGGAGAAACAGGTGATCCCAAAAATCATCGACACTAGGGTGCGGTCTAAATCCTTACCCTTTTTCTTTGATCGGGTAAGCTTTCTGAAAAGCATGGAAAATACATAGGCAATTCCCAGGAATCCAGCGAGAAAAGTGGTGGAATATCCAATGGTTATAGTAACCACATGCGTGGCGAGCCAGAAGTTGGAATCGAGTACTGCCCTCATCATTTCCATGGTGTCCCCGGATGGATTGAGCGAAGAATCGATGCTTAGGTTATGTGCGACCACCAATCCACCAAATCCAATCAACGATCCCATGGCCGATGCAATTCCAAGCCTTAAGAATTTCTCGGTCAAAAAACATAACACCACCGCTCCCCAACTGATAAATAAGGCAGATGAATAGAGGTTAGTCACCGGCGGTCTCCCCTCGATATACATTCTGCCTGCCAGGCCAAAGGTATGGGCAATTAAGACCAAGCCAGTAAGCAGGTATGCACAGTTTAATAAGGTCCTGGCAGCACCGCTTTGCCCATCTCCAGGCTTTAAGTAAACCGAGATCAACCAGGATGCACAGGCGATCAGAAAAATCCATAAATACCCAATTGAACTACGGTAAAACGGTTCATATCCATTATAGGTCTTTTCAAATGCAATCGTGGAAATTTCTGCTCCTGCTCTTTGGTTTATTTCCTCACGGATATTTTGGACCGTCTCATTGAAAGTCTGGGCATCGCCAGCCCGGTACGCACTTTCCAACTGCTCATAGTTTTCGATAATTGGATCAACTCCCTTTCTTAATTTGATCGCCTCTGCATACTGGGCGGCAAACAGGGCAGTCGGGTCCATCTTCAGGTTCTGCCTGATGCTTTTAATTTGATTAGGTAATTCCTCGTCTGGACTCGCCACCAGTGCCTGTACAGTGGAAATAAAGCGGGCGGGTTCAATCTTTGCTTTTTCCTTGGAGTCCAAAGGCTCTGTGCCCACCAGGGATTCTCCAATTTTGCGCCATTTTCCTCCGCTCTCTCCCATTTCTGGGGGCAGGGGGAAGAACTCGGCGTATAAATTATAACGGGCATAATAATCGATAAAATACATTAAAGGGCCCATTGCCTCGTTGTTTCCCATTCGTACCTTTTCTGGATTGTTTGCCAGATCAGATGTCAGGTTACGAAAGCGCTGATACTCATCACTGCGCGCGCCATCTGTCTCGGAGTTGTAAAAGAGGGGAGATAGGCGGCTATGGTCATGCACCGCGGAGGACGGGGCATGTGGGGGTGGAGTCAGGGTGGTTTTTAAATTCCGGTAGAGTACGAGTCCGTGGTAGAGTTCGATGATATTTTGGTGGAAATAATTTCGATTTTCCCTTTCCAGTCTGCCAGCTTCCTGGGCACTCTTTTCAATTTCCTCCACAAAGGGTTCGAGATCGAGGTAGGAGAAGTACTTCCCATCTTTTGCCAGTTTTTTTCCAATTAATCCAAGTACCTGGTCATGATCGATCAGGAAAGTCTTCAAGGAATCTGCCCGTTCCGGAGCAAATAATAAATCGGCTAACCATTTGACCGCCGGAACATCTGAACCATTGCTATCGATTGCAGTTCGTTTATTGCGTAAAACAAGCAAGGTATTACGGGCCACACTGTCGATTGGTTTTACCCGGCCTCCCCGCAACACCGGAATCCGTGAAAATGCATCGAGGTTTATTGATTCATCAGTACCAACTGGTTCACCTTTGAAAAAATCAAAAAATGAAGAACTGGTATATTTATTTGGAAAGAATACAAAATACAGCCCACAAATAACAAGCAACCAGCTTAGGATGCGTAAACGGTTGGATTTTTTCTTTTTATTCATGCCGCTGCCCGGTTGGCCCCGGAATTTTTATTGAGAAAGCGCACCAGATGAAAACTAAATTGCCAAAGCAGACCGATCGAGACCAGTATGCATGCTATGTAGGGGACCAACCAGCTCGGATTGCGCACCACTTGAAAAACGGTGTAATCTGCAGATTTGTTCATTTGGTACTGGTAAAAAGTTTTTCCCTCATGCCGTAGGGGAGTGTTCATATAAACCAATGCCCGCCTGCTTTCATTTTTTTCCATGTTTAAAACAATTTCGCTCTCAAAATTAAAGGGAATGTCCGTGCCCTGGTAAAATTCATTGGCAATGCCAAGCAATTCAATGGAGTAGGGCAGGTACTCTCTTTCCGGGCGTAAAGTTGCACCCCACAAACGACCATTCATTCGGATTGGCTGGAATGCAAGATCTCCCATTTTTGGATTGATCTGGGCCCACCAATGATTGCCCGCAGGGTGGGAAATGGCTGCCCATGTGCCCAGGCTTTCTGCACCTTCGAGCAATTCAAAGACCACATATCCAAAGTTCATTCCCTCGCTGCTAAAATCTTCTGGTTTTGGACGGATTTCCAAATTTGCAGATTGAATGACCCCACGGTTTACTCCCTCAGTCGGCCCCTTTGCTTTGCTGGCTGGGGGCAGGGAATTAAATTCGCAATTTGGTCCAAAGTCCAACACCCGTACTTTAAAAGGTAAGTCCTCCGAGTAGTGCAGACCGCCTTGTTCCAATAAGGCTTCGGGCAGGGCGACCACCCGTTCGGTCTGGGCATCTGTCACATCGATAAAAGCAAGCTCCACTCCATGAAAACGTTCGAGGTAATTTTTCGACTCCCCCTTGTTTATTTGCATGCGGGATTCCTCCTGCATTGCCTGAGTGGCAAGTTGCCCGACCAAAAGCATAATGATGCCGAGGTGGATGAATTGAATCCCCATCTTTTTTCCCGTCCATTGAAAACGGGTGATAAAAGCGGCGAGTAAATTGAGGATGAGTAAACCACCAAGCAGGTATCCACCAGGAATGGGAATGGGTATGGAGTCGAAGTATTCTCCTCCCCAGAACTGAGTGGGGTAATACCAGATCCCATACATCGATTCAAAAAACTCCGCCTGGGCACCGCGTATGCCAATGCGTACCTGTTCCAATGTGGCCACAAAGATAAGAATCATCGAGAAACTGAGCAGCGTCAGGGTGATGCGCAAATTGGCAAATGGAATCAACCAGGCAAAACGCTTCCTGCGCTCACTCAGGGAGGATATTGATTTTTTTGGTTTTTCAGGCATCGAATGAAAAAAAAGAGATAAATATTTTAATGGTCGCCCAGGCAGAAGGAATCGATCAAGCGGAGAAAATTTTCCTTCTCCGCACGGGCCAGATTTACATCTCCCATCAACTTTAAAAACCACGACCTTCCCTTGTGCAAAAGAATGGCGGCATAGAGGGCTTGCTCGTCCGATTCTGCCAGCACCAGTTTGGCCGGTTTTTCATCAATCATACGATCACTCAGGTATTGGGAGAGTCCCTGCTCATCTGTTGGGCTCATGCCCACTTGCCCGAGCCACCGGTTTACATTGGCAAGAATGCCCCCCACCTCACCTGGAAAGGAAGTGATTGAAAAATCAAGGGCTTCTCCCGCCTCGTTGCTCACCGCATAGTTGCCCACACGCATTTGGGTGGCAGGCTTGCGTTCCCAATGTTCCGGTGCTTCCCAGGTTGGTTGATGCCCGGAACTGGCAGGTTGGGCAGGGGGCAGGCTGGGGGCAATTGCCCGAACGGGAGTCTTGCCTGCCCGCAGAGTGGTGGATTGTAAAAAACTGTAAAAGTTTTCCAATTCCTTATCGATCAATGCACGGTCTGCGATAAAGGGAAATAACCAAGTCTGTGCATTATGCCTGTAAAGTGCGAGTAGGGCGGTTTTTGGGGGGTCTTCCTCCCCACTCATGTCCTCCAAACGGATAACTTCAAAAGATCGATCACCCAGTTCTTTATGGGCTATCAATGGTTGCACGCTTGATTCATTGTAATCTGGATGTCCCAGTTCACGGGCAAACATATTTACAATTTGCGTAGTCTCCACAGATTCCCGAAAGGGCATCACTCCAATACGCCCCCTCGGTCCCAAGGAAGTTTTTATATGAAATGAACCGGCCATCATCCCGGACATCCCTGGATTTTCTCCCCACTGCTCGGGCATCACCCAGGACACCACGGGCCCCTCATAATGATTAGCAGCAGTGTAGGAACGAACCTCTGGATCCTCCCCGCAGGAAGAAAATAGCGTGGCTGTACCCGCAAGCAAAAGAGCAAGTTTCCAAAAATGGGTGTGAGGTGCAGCAGGCATGTAAGAATTACAGAATATAAAAGGGTGGGGCACAGGCAACCCGAAGAAGGCAGGTTTTAGGCATTACATTTGAAGAGGACAACATCCCCGTCGGCAAAAATATACTCCTTGCCCTCAAGCCTCAACTTTCCTGCATCCCGGGCGGCAGACATACTTCCTGTGGCAATTAAATCATCGTAGGATACCACCTCTGCTTTAATAAATTTCTTCTCAAAATCTGTATGAATCACTCCAGCACATTGCGGTGCAGTCATGCCCTTACGAAAGGTCCATGCCCGGGCTTCCATCTCTCCGGCAGTAAGAAAACTTGCCAGCCCAAGTAGTTCATAAGTTCCTTGTATCAGGGAGGTCACGCCCGAATCCTGTACCCCCATAGCTTCCAGGTATTCCATGGCCTCCTCATCTGTTAATTCGGACAATTCTTCTTCCATCTTTGCTGATATTGCACAACAAGCAGCATCCTGCTGCGAAGCCGCCCATTCCTGAAAGGCTACAAATCGTGTGTTGCTTGTGGGATCGGCAATTTCGTCCTCCTTTAAATTGCAGGCATAGAGCATTGGTTTTGAACTTAGCAGGTGAAAAGTTTTTAAACGTTCCTTTTCCTCCTCGTCCATTGGTAAAAGATTGGCCGGTTTTCCCTCGTCCAAATGAGGCATTAAACGTTCGAGTAGGGCTACACTGGTGGCAGCATCCTTATCATTGCCCCTGGCTTTTTTTTGAGTTTTTTGATGCTGGCTGGCCACCGAATCTGCATCGGCTAGGATCAACTCGGTCATAATTACCTCCGCATCTGCGACCGGATCCACCCTGCCCATGTTGTGGATAATGTCTTCATCCTCGAAACAACGGACCACATGCACGAGGGCATCCACCTCGCGTACATTTGCCAGAAATTTGTTCCCCAATCCCTCACCCTTACTTGCACCGGCAACCAACCCGGCAATGTCCACCATTTCAATCGCTGCGGGGATCAGGCTGGATGTATTTACCAGTTTGGCAATTGGTTCCAGCCTTGCATCAGGCACCTGGACAACCCCGACATTTGGATCGATTGTACAGAATGGATAGTTGGCTGCCTCCGCCTTGCGGGTCTTAGTCAGGGCGTTAAACAATGTGCTTTTGCCCACATTGGGCAAACCTAGGATTCCAGCTTGGAGCATAACGAGATAAAAAAGGATTCATCATGTCGCAGTCCATGGATTCGGTCAACAAGGATGGATCCTTTTTGGGCATC
>JAOFTV010000022.1 GCA_028045305.1 Opitutales bacterium
CTACGGAATGAGTCGATTCTCATTACAGAAACCTGGCACTCGACTCAACACTGCGGAATGGCTCTTTCACAAAACTCTTAAGCAAGAAAAGTTGCTTGGATTAAATTACAAATTCGTAAATCTAATCCTCAATGGCAAACAGATGGGAATCTATGCAATGGAAGAACATTTCTCAAAAGAAATGATTGAAACTAATGAGAGAAGAGAAGGTGTTATTGTATCTTACGAAGAATATAGAATGTGGAACCTACTTTTCGAAAACAGGAGGAATTTGGAATGGGATAATTTATATAGAACCTCAAACTACCAAACTAGTAATTCGAATAGAATTAAAAAAAGTTCAATGCTTTCCTCTCAAAATTCGGTTGCAGTTAATCTGCTTAGAAAACTCCAGGATGAGAAATTAAATGGTGAAAATATTTTTGCGGCTGAGAAAACTGGAAAGTTTCTTGCATTAGCTCATTTTTTCAATGCCGAACATGGATTGATGTTTGATGACATGAACTTTTACTTCAACCCCGTAACATGCTTATTGGAACCTATTGGATTTGATGCAAACTGTGGAACCAACGAAAGTTCACCATTTAGTTACTTCACAGGTGGAAGTACTCGGAGCACTTGGATAAATCATGTCTTAAAATCACCACTGATCGCTTATCATTATATTTATTATCTCAACGAGTTTTCTAAACCAACATTCATTGAACAACTGCAAATTGCATTTTCTAATGATGAATTGAAATATCGGCGGTTACTTCTGAAAGAAATTGTTGGGAAAAATGCATCAGAAATATGGTATAATTTCAGTTCATTATTAGAATATGAGCCTTGGGAAAGCATTAAATTAAGAGCAAAACGAATTAGAAACGACCTGAGTGAACCTCGCCCAATCTTATGCTATGCTCAAATAAACATTAATAATGAATTGATAGTATCTATCCGTAATGCACTTTCTCAACCAGTTGAGATTCTTGGAATTGAAACAGATAATAGTTCTTGGAATATAAGTGATCTTATTCATGGTGAGAGATCTGGTATCTTATTACATTTTAATCAAAACAGAACTTTTGTTATACCACCATTTGACTTCCAAAATTCAGGTGAATTGGGTGACATAGAATTGAAGATAAAGAACATTTCGCTCAAAGGTTTTAATGCAGATTCTTCTCAAAACCTTTGGGTTAAAGTTAGGTTGCTTGGTCTAAATGATACTCCATTAAAAATTCCTGTCCCTATCAATCAGGATATTTTTCAATTTGATGGCCTCCCTAAT
The DNA here is from genome assembly GCA_028045305.1 of Opitutales bacterium. Classification (GTDB taxonomy): domain Bacteria; phylum Verrucomicrobiota; class Verrucomicrobiia; order Opitutales; family Seribacteraceae; genus Chordibacter. The sequence goes on from JAOFTV010000022.1 coordinate 1,274, forward strand.
TTGACCACTAACTTAGAGTCCAACTACTCTAAAGTTCACAATTTTATTGATCATCAGGGGCATAGTCTAATTTTTAAACCAGGAACTCATTTCGTGAAGGCGGATTTGATAATCCCTGTAGGTTTTGAAGCAATCATTCCAAGCGGGTGCTCTCTTCTTTTTGAACAAAATTCTACTTTTATTTCTCATGGAAAAATTACCGCAATTGGAATGGCAGAATCACCGATCGAAATATCTGCTGCTGAAGAATCATGGGGGGGGTTACTTCTTTCAGGGGTAAAAGAAACCTCACTCTTTGATCATGTTATTTTTAGCAAGACTGCGGGAATAAACAAGGGACCAAACCCAAAAGGGATCGATCGTTCAGGATGGACAACAACTGGTGGAGTCACCGTTCACGAAAGTTTGGTGACATTCTCTAATTGCAAGTTTAAGCACTCTTTTTCTGAAGATGCGTTGAATATAATATCTTCTAATTTCACAATTATTGACTGCTTCTTTGAAAACCTTCCCTCAGATGGCTTTGATGGAGATTTTGTTTCTGGAATAGTCGATAATTGTTTATTTTCTAACATTGATGGAGACGGTATAGATTTCAGCGGAAGCCGTGTCAAAGTGAGCGGATGTCAATTTATCAATATTGCAGATAAAGCTGTGTCAGTTGGTGAATCCAGCGATGTTGATCTTGCTTTTCTTAAAATCCGTGATGTTGGTTTTGGTATTGTTTCCAAAGATTCATCAAAAGTGAAGGTAACCTCATCAAATATCAAAAACGCATCTATCGCAGGAATATCTGCATACCAAAAAAAAGAAGTGTTTGGACCTGCTAAGATCTCTTGTGAATCAGTTTCAATCTCAGAATCCAAACAAAAATTTCTTATACAGTCCGAGAGTTTTGGTGAGTTAGATGGGAGCCAAATTAATGAAGTATCATTTCAAACTTCTAAATATTACTAATTACAAGAGAGGATTAGATTAATTAATTTCAAACTAAAAAATGATACAAGAATTGAACTTAAGGATGTATTTCGAATTCGTGATAAAACCTACATTGAAAAAAAATTAATACTTTCTGATTACGGGTTTTACAAACCATACCCAACAAGAAGAATCAACAGTCTTTATTTTGATTCATCTGACTTTGTTAACATTAGCGAGTCAATTGAGGGATGTAGTAAAAGAACAAAAAAAAGGCTTAGGTGGTATGGAAACAATGGCACTCAATATAAAGCAAATCTCGAATTCAAAAGTAAACATGGTCATTTGTCTTGGAAAAAAATATTTCCAGAATTTTGTATCATTTACCCATCTGCTTCAAAATGGAATGAATTTGCCGACAATGGCAACTGGGGACGATTACAAGCAATTGGCCCTACATTTCCAAGTTCTATTGTAAGTTATTCCAGAACATACTATGAAAGTGCAAACAAGAAGATAAGAATAACTTTGGATCAAGACATTGTATATTATGATCAGTATTTAAGCTCAGGACCTAACTTTTTGAATAAATACCAAGATTCTTCAAAATTAGTCGTTGAAATAAAAGTGAACAGTCGAGATCAAAGGCTGATCAATGAAGTACTGCATGTTATCCCCTTTTGTTCCAGAAGGTTTTCAAAATATTGTGAGTCAATGTCGTCTCATAACTTACATTCAACATGAAGCTAATCCAAAAGATTCTTCATTTTTCTCGTCGATTCACCGAACAAGATGAATTATCCAAAACCCTGAATGACTTAGGTTTAAAGAATAACCTCATGATTTTTGATGTTGGTGCACACAAAGGCCAAACAAGCTTACACTTTTGCAAATTATTTCCTCAATCATTCATTCATGCGTTTGAACCATCCCCCTACCTTTTTGCAGAAATCGAGAAAAACTTATCCAAAAAGAAAAACATTAGATGCCATAACTTTGCGCTTGGGGAAACCAATGAAAAGGCATTTCTCACCAAACCTAACTCCGACTTATGTGGTCAAGTTATCAAGGCCCAAGAGAAAAATTCCACAAGTATATCCGTCCGTAGGCTCGATGAATTCTGCCAAGTTGAAAAAATTGATTCAATCGACCTTCTGAAAATTGATGTAGAAGGGAATGAACTCTCCGTCCTCAGGGGAGTTTCAGGAATGTTCGAGAGAAATGCTATTAGGGCAATCCTCCTTGAGTGCGACTTCAACAAAGATGATAAACAACATTCCTATTTTATTGATATTTTTGATTTCTTAAGCGACCAAAATTTTTGTTTTCACGGACTTTTTGATGTTGTGAGGTATAGCCCTAGTTATGGGATTGGTTTCTGTAATGCCCTATTTTTGAATCGTTCGGTATTTTCATAAATTTGATCCACACTTATCTCTTCACCGCTCGCTCTGACTATAACTTCATCAGTCAGACCCTCCCCCCTCTAATTGAGATGTGCAAAAGAGCTAAATCGCATGTTTCTTTGGTTTTAGACACAAAAAAACCTAGTGGGGTTTTGTCCAACACGGTCTACCAGTCTGAGTTTCGGATTTTGCAAAATTTGCTAGAAGGTCTTGCACAAAAATATGGATTCAACCTGATCTTAGCTGAATATCAAAAGCAACAAATTCGTTCAAAGAACAGAATACAATTCAATTATCATCACAGAGAAACACATTGCTTCCGCGGTTATCCAATTTATGGAAGTTTCAAGCAGTTTATCGACACAGAGGCCAAATATATTCTGCACCTGGACTGCGACATGATTTTCTATGAAGCACCCTCTTTCTCTTGGGTGCAAGAGGGAAGAAGAATCATGGAAGAAAACGAAGATATTCTATGCGTTATACCAAGGGGAGGTCCTCCAACTAAAGATGGATCGTTACATCAAGGAAGCACACCTTACAAGACCGACGAAAAAAGAGGTCTTTATTTGTTCAAAAATTTTACCAGCCGGCACTACTTGATTCACCGGGAAAGATTTCTAAGTTTGCTCCCACTTAAACCGCTTTGGTTATCGTGGAGAGAACCTATTAAGAGCAGGCTATTTGGAAATGGTAAAATGCTTTGCTGGGAAACTATGGTTGAGCACGCTCTAGAAAAATCAGATTTGTGGCGAGCCGACCTTATGACAGACCATGCATGGTCCCTTCATCCAGGAGATAGATCTGCTGAGTTTTACCAACTTCTTCCTCAAATCATAGATTCTGTAAACCGAAACGAATTTCCTGAGGAGCAGAGAGGACACTTTGATTTAAGACTGAACGACTGGAAACATTTTCTCAATTAAAGTTCTAAACACCAAATACCTCCTCTCACTATTTCTGCTCATCTATGCAGTCTTAGTTCTTTACTTGCAAGGTCTCAAAGCACCTTGGGTAGATGAGTGCTACTCATACTACGGAGTATGGCATGACAGTTTTTCAGAGTTCTACAACTCCATGTTATCAGGCATAAATTTCTCCCCTCCACTCTATTTTCTCTTTAATTTCTGTATTCAATTAGTTTTTCCCACCTCTATTGAGACCCTTCGTTTTCAAAGTTTAATTTGGACTCTTATTGGGCTCGTGATTTGCTTTATGGTTTGTCGAAGGTTATGGGGAACCTCTCCTGCACTAATCGGATCCTTTTTAGTAGCCAGTAGTTCCGACCTTCTCCTATCCAATGCATCTGAAGCTAGGCATTATTCCATGTTTTTCGCTTGTGGGGCTTGGGTGCTTTACGAACTTACCCGTAAAGAAAATAACAAAAAGTTACTCCCTTTTACCTTTTTCGCTCATCTAAGTCTTTGCCTTGTACATTATTTGGGAATCATTTTTTCCAGTATCGTCGGCTTGGTCCTTTTGATAAAAAATAGAAGGATTCCCAAAACTCTTGTTTGTTGCTGGCTTCTAGCAATACCTCTTTACCTCTATTTTTTGACCAACCAATCATCCCATCTTGGTGCATGGCCTAGACCTAATTCGATTAATGATTTATTCGATGCATACAGGGGAGCGATTGTTTTCCTTTTTCTTTTGATTCCTGTGTTTGCAGGCCTTCTTAGTGCTTCTGGTAAAAGTTTTTCAAAACAAACTCTCGGTCACTTGCCTCATCCGGTGATTATAGTTGCGTTTTTTTGGTACCTAACCCCATTTTTAGCTTGGTGTATCTCTCATATATCGGGAGTTAATTTATTCAAGGAAAGATACTTCATTCCCAAAGAGGCTGGTTTAGTTGTGCTGGTTACATTTGCATTTCACAAAGTCTTCGAATCGTTGGGTTTTCTAAGCTGCAAAAGTTTTGCCGGAAAATTCTTCCCTCTTTTTTCGACCAGCATACTTTGCCTCTTGCTTCTGTTCCTTCATCTTAAAAGATCAGTTTTTGCACTCGATCCCAATAGAAATTACTATTCCTGGCTTCTTTATGATGATCAATTCTACTCCGAAGATATCCCCATGGTTTTTTATGGAGACCCGGTTTTTTTCCCCAATGCATATAAGCATTCTGAAAAAGCCTATTTCCTGTTGGATGATGAAAGATTAAACTCCATCTACTCGCAATTTTCCGCAAAGATAAAAATTGTGAATTATGAGGATTTGAATGATTTCAAATCCTTTATCTTGGTATCAGAAAAGGATGATTTGCCAGAATTACACCCGTCTGCTTTTCAAGTAACAAAATTGGGAAAGTTTCATGAACGGCTTTCCTTGGTTTGCACAAAGTTTGAGAAAATGGATTTTTCCGAACCCAAATCTCCTTCATGAATTTTAAATCCTTCCAATCTTTGGCTAAGCCATTTCTTTTCTGGAGTGTTCTGATCGCTGTTTTCATCGAAGTTCTTCTTCATTACAAAATTTGTGACCTTCCTTACAAGTTCCTCAACCATACAACTGGTCCTGTTCACAAACTCGGTCAATACTCCAAAAAAGGAGTCATTCCTAAAAATTACCTAGCCATTGTGGGCGATAGCAATGTCTATGGATTTGGACCGTGGCTCTATGACAATTCATGGAGCATGGAACAGCCAAGTTTTGCGGCACACCACCTCCTGCATGCTTCACTTAAAAAGGATGTTGTCTCATTTGGCTATCCTGGCTTTGGTTCGCTCGGCTCTTCTCTTACCATGCTCTCGGAATTACAAATGTTTAAAAACTCATGGATTTGGCCAAAAATTGAAGATCCTTTGGAAATTCTTTTCGTTTTCTACGAAGGAAACGATCTAATCAACAACCTTCACGAAGTTGAACAGCGTGGCCTCAATTTAAATACCATCGAAGCCAATTTATTGGACCAAAAGCTAGCGAAGATCATTACCGATGAAGAAAAAAAAAAATTCCGAATCTTGGACAATTACGGATCACTCAGCCGCCTGGAACCTCTTTTCGGGGTTAACGAAGAATTATTACCAAAAATTCTTCCAGAAACCGGAAGCTGCTTCTTTAGACCTTGACTCAGTCCCTCTCGATCAGCCCTCAATATCTCAAGAGCAAAATAGCTCAAAAGCGACGAACATTGCCAATATCTCAGGCGTTCAAGTGCCCTTGGGTTTTTGCGAAGGCCCTGCCCTACTTCTTAACGAGAGGGAAATTGCTCTTTCCTTAAAAATCAGCGAGCATTCTCTCCGTTATTTAAGAAGTAATTTCCCTGACTCTAAAATTAGCTTAATCTACCTCCCTTCTTCGCTTTCGATTTACAACTTTGTAGACTGCGAGATATCCCCTGCCCCCCTCGTAATGATGGGCCAGTCCCGCTCAGGCGTTTTTAAACCAGTTGCAGCGATAGAGAGGAATAAGTTTCTAAGAGCGGAAATTCATAAAATTGCACAAAAAAATGGTACCGAGTTTTACGATACTACGGATCACCTCAAACAAGTCGCCAGCAATCAACTACTTCATGGGCCGAGAGACCCGATACACCTTAATCGAAATGGCTATGAAGCCTTTTCCGAAGCAATTTTGACCATCCTTAAACCTCCATCTTGATCCTCGGAATATCAGCATATTATCACGACAGTGCTGCTGCATTGGTCGGCGAAGATGGCATCCTTGCAGCCGCTCAGGAAGAGCGGTTTACTCGAATTAAGCACGACTCCAGTTTCCCCATTCATGCGATCAACTATTGCCTCGAAGAAGCTAATTTGAAGTTGGAGGATCTTGAGCAGGTTGTCTTTTACGAAAAACCTTTTCTTAAGTTTGATCGTTTACTTGAGACCTATGTTGGCTTTGCCCCTGTCGGATTGCATTCCTTTGTCAAAGCCATGCCCCAATGGCTCAAACAAAAATTACATCTGCCGCGGGAGATCCGTAAGCAACTGCCTGGCAAATGGGATAAATCCATTGTCTTTACCACCCATCACGAGTCTCATGCAGCAAGTGCTTTTTTCCCAAGCCCTTTTGAAGAAGCTGCAATCCTTACAATGGATGGAGTCGGTGAATGGGATACGGCCACCATAGGAGTGGGTAAGGGAAACCACATCGAGTTGCTCAAATCGATGCACTTCCCAGACTCGCTCGGTCTTCTGTACAGTGCATTCACTTATTTTTGTGGGTTCAAAGTAAACTCCGGAGAGTACAAACTCATGGGTCTGGCACCCTATGGTTCTCCTTTTTATAAAGGCAAAATCATCAATGAACTGCTTGACCTAAAGGAAGATGGTTCATTTAGGGTAAACTTGGACTTCTTCAATTATTGCCAAGGTCTGACCATGACCAATAAGAAGTTTGACCAATTGTTTGACGGTCCACCCCGAAGGTCCGAAAGGCAGATTACCCAAAGGGAAGTTGATCTAGCTGCATCCATCCAGGCCGTGACCGAAGAAATTGTTCTTCGCATGGCAAAGTACGCCAAGGATGTGAGCGGGATGAATAATCTCTGCCTGGCTGGTGGCGTGGCCCTAAATTGCGTTGCCAATGGAAAATTACTACGATCCAAAATTTTTGACCAAGTCTGGATTCAACCGGCATCTGGAGATGCAGGTGGTGCCCTTGGTGCTGCCCTTTTTACCCACTTCCAGCTAATGGATAAGATTAGAGTACCCAAGGCCTCCGACTCAATGAAAGGTTCCTTCCTGGGCCCCTGTTTCACCAACGATGAGATTAGAGGGTTTCTCACTGATTCAGAAACTCCCCACCACTTTTATGAAAATGAGGATGAGTTGTTGGAAATTATCTCCCAGCAAATCGATGCGGGCAAAATCATCGGGTGGTTTCAGGGGAGAATGGAATTTGGCCCACGGGCATTGGGGTCAAGAAGCATAATTGGGGATGCACGAAATTCCGAAATGCAGACCAAGATGAACTTAAGCATCAAGTTTCGCGAATCCTTCCGCCCTTTCGCCCCCTCTGTACTTGAGGAAGAAGTAGACCGGTATTTTGATTTGAATTCATCTTCCCCATACATGCTGCTTGTCGCACCGGTTGCTCAAAACATTCGCAAGGAGCTTTCGACCGATGAAACCGGGGAAATGCAGGACCCAGATCTTCTTAAACGAGTTAAGATCGAGCGTTCTACACTACCTGCTATTACCCATGTCGATTATTCAGCACGTGTACAATCTATCAGTGAAGACAGGAACGGTAGATACCATCGACTGGTAAAAAAATTCAATGAGTCCACTCAGTCTCCGGTACTAGTGAATACCAGTTTTAATATTCGCGGGGAACCTATTGTTTGTACCCCTCAAGACGCCTATCGATGCTTTGTCTCCACGGATATGGACCTCTTGGTTCTGGAAAATTTTGTTTTATTCAAAGAAGAACAACCTAAATCAACCTTAGTTGCGAAGGAAGAGTACCTCGCCAGTTTCGAACTCGATTAGTAGATCTTTTAATTTGTCTTTAAAATGACCAAACCGCCCACTCCTAAGGAAATTAAGTCCACAAGCCTACGCCTTCTCTTTGGTTTACCAATTGTCGGGCTGATCTGGACGGCTATCATTCGAGTCTTTGGTGAAAGCCACGAAATGAATTGGAATGTATTTGCTGGCTTTGCTTTCGTTGGTCTTTCAGTTGGCACGCTTTCGCTTTTACTGCCTGCCTTGGGTCGGGTTACTTATTTTGCTTGGTACTCACTCATCAACCTGATTGATCAAATAATCATTTGGACTACCCTGCCCCTTTTCTACTATGTAATTTTTTGCCCCTATTCCTTTTTGATTCGCCTCTTTGGGAAATCAAAATTGAAAGAAAGAAATCACTCTGAATCTAGCTATTGGAAAAATGTCGAACAACCCAAATCCAATCGTCGTTATATCCAACAATTTTAAAATTCAATATATGAAAAAAGAAAACGATCCTGTAGATTTCTCCGATATCACCAATACCTCCAAACAATCGGGTTTTCTGAGTGAATTTGCATCCATGCTCATGCACAACAAGAAGTGGTGGCTCACCCCCATCGTGTTGGTCCTAATCTTATTTGGATTGCTTATTATTTTAGGTGGTAGCTCGTATGCCCCATTTATTTACACATTATTTTAGTAATTTACTAAAAACATACATATAAGCTGTACTAAACACTAATCCATAAACTCACATCTAAAATTATCCATAATCATATTATCTAAAAAAATTTGAAAATATTAATTACAGGTGTTGCTGGTTTTGCAGGTAATGCGATTGCGAAGGCACTTTTAGACAGTTATTCCAATTTGCAAATTGTCGGACTCGATAATTTCTCGAGAAAGGGGTCAGAATTAAACATCTCTGATTTAACCAATCTAGGGATCAATCTCATCCGAGGTGATATTCGCTCTCAATCCGATATTGACGATCTGCCTAAAGTTGACTGGGTGATCGATTGTGCAGCCAATCCATCCGTTCTCGCGGGGATTGATGGTAAATCTTCTAGCAGACAATTAATGGAGCACAATCTTCTGGGCACCATCAACTTATTAGAGTACTGCAAGAATCATAAGGCAGGGCTCATACTTCTCAGCACAAGCAGAGTATACTCAGTTTCTGAACTAGCAGCATTACCGGTAAAATCATCCGATAATCGCTTCGAGCTACAAGATTGTGATATTAGTGGTGCTAACAGCTCAGGAATTTCAGAAAATTTTCCAACGACTGCTCCTCTTTCCCTGTACGGAGCTTCTAAGATGGCTTCGGAAACCTTGATTATGGATTATGGAGAATGCTTTAATTTCCCAGTATGGATCAACCGGTGCGGGGTGCTTGCCGGAGCTGGGCAATTCGGGAAAGCAGACCAAGGAATATTTTCTTTTTGGATTCATTCTTACCGAGAGAAAAAACCCCTTAAATACATAGGCTTCAATGGTACAGGCCATCAAGTAAGGGATGCCCTTCACCCAAAGGATTTGGTTCCCCTACTCTCCCGGCAAATGCTTGAACCCGACCGGGAAGCCCCCAAAATCATCAATCTTGGTGGTGGTGTTGAAAACTCTCTGTCGCTGAAGGAATTAAGCAACTGGTGCGAAGATCGGTTTGGTCAAAATGAAGTGCTTTCATCTCAAGACGAACGCCCGATGGATGCCCCCTGGATTGTAATGGACTCAACCACTGCCCAGAATGCCTGGAGTTGGAATGTTAAAACTGAAATTGAGCAAATTTTTGAAGAGATTGCCAACCATGCTGAGACAAATCCGGATTGGTTAAGTTATAGTAGCTAATGATTATTAAATGAGAAATAAATTAAGTGTAGTTATTCCAGTTTTTAATGAAGAAAAGACACTATCTGAGGTAGTTAGAAAAGTGCTTTCCGCGGAAATTTTAAGTCAAACATTAGAAATAATAATAGTAGATGATTGTTCTTCTGATTCAACTTGGGAAGTAGCTAAAGATCTAAAGAAAAACGAACCTAGAATAAAAATTACAAGACATGAAATCAATCTTGGGAAAGGGGCATCGCTTAGAACAGGATTTTCAGAAAGTTGTGGGCAAATTGTGTTGATTCAAGACGGAGATCTTGAATACGACCCAAAAGATTACCCATCACTCCTAAAACCGATACTGGAGGAAAAAGCCGATGTTGTATACGGCTCACGCTTTCGCTCTAACCAAGAAACACGGGTGCTTTATTTTTGGCATAGAATAGCAAATGGTATCCTCACTCTTTGTTCAAATATGTTTACTAATTTAAACCTAACCGATATGGAAACTGGATACAAAGTCTTTAGAAAAGATATCCTTGATAAAATCGTTCTTCAAGAAGATAGATTCGGAATAGAACCGGAAATAACAGCAAAAATTGCACAATTGGTGGGTATTAGAATTTACGAGATCGGAATTTCTTATTCAGGTCGCACATATGCTGAGGGAAAAAAAATTGGCCTTAAGGATGCTTTCAGGGCTATATACGCTATAATAAAATACGGTTTCTTTTGTGGGAAACATTCAAAAAATAATCGTAATAAATAAAGATTTAAGAAACATTCTTCTAGAGTTTCTTTGTTCTCTGCCTTGTTGGTGGATCGGTTTTTATGCTTTTGAGCATAGTTTAATTAGAAGTAAAGAACCAAAGTGGCTTTTATTATACTCTGATGAAAAACTCCTCTTCCTGATTGGTGCAACTATTGCCTGTACTTTGTGGATAATATACGCAAAACCTCTTATAATCCGTGCTGTAAACATCTCGTCATTTCGACCCCAAAAGCTTAACCATCTTCATATTTTTCTTCTATTTGCAAGCACAAGCTCATTGCTTCACTTTAATCAAGGAATGAGAGTTGGGGAAGATGTTGCTGGGCAAGTGCTATCTTCTTATCAATACATTGAAGGGATTACTAAAGCACCAAATTATTGCTCGTATCCAAACACAAGCGACCTTAGCCAAAATACATCAACTTGGAGTCCTCGCCCTCCAGGTGCTAGTTGGATTACGCTGCCTGGTTTGTATTTAGGTATGTCCATTGGTGATTCTTTGAGATTAATTTTATTAATATTACAAATTTATGGGGGTATCGGTTGGTTAAAATTATCAGATCAATTTAAAATGAGCACTGAATCTCTAATTTTAATCGCTCTTCTACTTGGTACTGGAGTTGGACATTCGACAATTATTTTTGGAACGATGAATTGTGTACTTCTATCCCTTGTTCCTTGGATGATCATATGGACGATTTATATAACTCGTAAACTAATTAGCAATAGATCCTTAAATCTATTTCTCTTATTAAAAGTTCTCTTTTTATCGTTATGCCTTGGGTTCTTTTGCGTAATTAAATTGTCTGGGATGATTGTGGCACTTACTATAGCCATTATACCAATAATCTACATCTTTTTTTACAAAGATAAAATTAGCGGGAAAATTCCAAAATTAATTTGTTGTTTCTTTTCTGTCTTTATTGTTTTGGTGCCTTACAAACTATTGGAGAACTTCACCGAGAAGGAAAGGGAAGTTTCCTCTCACGAAATGTACAGATCAATTGAATACAACCAACAATCTTTGTTGTGGGGTAATTATTTTGAAGAAAGTACTCGGGGACCTATGCTTGTATGGAGTACTTTGGGAGCACCGGGATATGCTCTACCCGGGAAAAAAATCGCACATGGATTTAGGGATCTAATTAATCAGTTTGATTCTTTTAATGGTTGGTTAGATTTTAATAAGTTTAATCCCCATTCACTAATTTGCGGTTTTATCGGATTCTTATTCACACTATTATTATGCATCAATTTATGGAGAATCAGAAGCTTAATGAGCTATGAGTTTAAAATTGTTTCAATAGTTTTTTTTACAATTCCATTTACAGGCTTAGCCGCTGTATCTTTCTTGCATGGTTTCAATTACACGCTCTACAGCTCCCATACCGTTGAATACGCAATGTTATTGTCACTTCCTGTATGTCATTCGTTATTTCTACTTAAAAAAACTTATTATATTACCACCATTCTGCTGACAGGCATTTGTTTCGCTTTACCTTTAACTTCTAGTTTTGGATCATTAATTTCCCCCGCCTTTACTAGGAATAATTTTCAAGTATCTGAAACAGAAGAAGAAAGAGGATTCGCCGCTAGAGATTTTTCCGGTGCAATTAAACTTATTGAAGAAGACTCTCAATATCATTCTGACATACTTTTTTTCCTACCATCTGGAGATCTAGGGGATTTGTACTTACGAACAAGACTTCGTACTCTGGGTTTACATTTCGCAGGAGGAAACCTACCGAAAGCTAAGGCATTTCTAACTTCCAAACCAATAATAGTTTATTGTGCTTACTCTGGGATTCTCAGAGAAAACCAAGAATTCCAAAAAGCACTAAAATCAAACTTCCCTCAAAGCATTTCATCAGAAGAAATTTCTGAGAAAAATAATAAAGATGTTGTTATTATAAAAATTCATCTTGCTCCCGAAGATAGTATAAATGGATAAGTTATCGGTTATAATTCCGGGCAGGGATGAAGCGGAAAACTTGGAGAAATGTATTGGTGAAATCGTGGAAGAACTGAACAAACATAAGATAGATCATGAAATCATTGTCGTTGATGATGGCAGCACGGACAATACGCCTAAGCTTCTACAAGATATGGCCATTCAAAACCCTATGGTTCGATATTTAAGAAATGATGGAGAAAACGGATTTGGTCGTGCAGTAAGAATCGGACTTACAGAATTCACTGGGGATGCAGTTGCCATCATGATGGCCGACCTTTCAGACTCACCTCGAGATCTCGTAAATTATTGGAACAAGCTGCAAGAGGGATATGAGTGTGTTTTCGGAAGCAGATTTATTAAAGGCAGCAAAGTCTATGACTATCCGAAAATAAAGCTATTGGTTAATCGATTGGTTAATACCATAATTCGCTATACCTTCCGAATTGAAACAAATGATGTGACCAACGCGTTTAAAATATATCGGAGAGAAGTTATAGAAGGTTGTAAACCGTTCATTTCACCACACTTTAACCTGACGGTTGAAATTCCCTTGAAGGCAATTATCCGTGGATACTCTTGGAAAGTCGTTCCTATTTCATGGAAAAATCGGGATAAAGGCGTAGCTAAACTTAAATTAAGAGAAATGGGCTCCCGTTACTTTTTTATCATAGCATACTTATGGTTGGAAAAGTACTTTAGCCGTGGTGATTATCGAAGAAAATGAATGATGATTTAGACCAGATTTATGAAATGCGATTTTCCGGACTTGAGGAGTACAGAAACGATGTTTGGAAAATTCTAGTTAATCAATTTTTTCGCAAATGGATCAATCAAGATGCCACCATCCTTGATTTGGGATGTGGTTATGGAGAATTCATCAACCAAGCCAATGCAAAAATTAAGCATGGGATGGATCTAAATCCACGAACAAGAAAACTTTTAAAAGACGATGTGATTTTTCATGAACAGGACTGCTCTAAGCGATGGCCGTTGGAAGAAAACTCTTTGGATCTTATTTTTACCAGCAATTTTTTTGAGCACCTTCCCAATAAAAAAGCTCTGGATGCCACCATTTCTGAAGCTAAGAAATGCCTTAAAAAGGGTGGGCGTATCATAGCGATGGGTCCAAACATTTCCGTCTTAAAAGGGAAATATTGGGATTTTTGGGATCACCATGTCGCCCTATCCGAACAGTCGATGCGTGAATTGCTAGAAATCCATAAGCTTAAAGTTCTTACCTCTGTACCCTGTTTCTTACCTTACAACATGGTAAGAATCAAACGAAGGCCTCTTTTCCTCGTCCATTTGTATTTAAAGTTTCCGTTGATTTGGAGGTTGTTTGGGAAACAATTTCTAGTAGTTGCCGAAAAGTGACCAAAGAAAAGTATTTAAACAAAACTTTATTCGTAACTCTGGCGATAGCTTGTAGCACAATTTTTACTTATTACTACTTTCTTTATACCAATGTATATCCACCAGGTAGTTTTACAGCAATTAGCGAGCATACTGCTCACAAGGTTTTTCAAACAAGATTGTTGGTTACTACATTGGCAAACTTCCTCGAGCCAATTCTGCCAATACTGATAGAACTTTTTCAATGGGCAGTTCCCTATCCGATTGATTATGAAGTTATATTACAGCTTCTTAATATTTTCTTTTTATTCGTACTACTAGTTTCTCTACCAAGACTTCTTTCAAATATTGAAATTTTTTTACATCCAGCCTTTTCTTTCATCATCTTTATCCCAGTATCCTGGAACTTCATTTTTTTGAATGGTCTGATTGATGGAGCAGGTCTTTATTATCCCTATGATATTCCTTCTCTCTCCTTCTTTACATTAGGTTTATTGCTTTTCCTTGAGAAGAAATGGCGTTGGTTTTATGTCGTCTTCATTCTCGCTCTGCTCAATCGCGAATCGGCCTGTTTTATTTCCATTGCTGGCTTTGCCTTATCCGTAGTTTTCACGAATCCATCTTTTAAAAATTGGATAAAAGAGAACAAAGATTTAATATTTCACATATCCATTCAACTCATTTTGTGGATAACTTCCCGTGTCTGCCTTTCTATCAAGTTTAAGGGCAACCCCGGCGTGTTCTTGGAACAGCCACATTCTATGATCGAATTTTTGTCAAAGATATTCACAGGAGAATCTCACTGGGCTATGCAAAATCCACTCTGGTTTCTTACTCTTTTCTTTGGCTTGTGGGTCCTTCCAGTTTTTGGATTTAAATATCTTAATAACCCTTCCAAGAGGTTGATCATAGTGGGAGCCATCTACTTCTTTACTCTGACCCTTCGCTCAAACATGATGGAGACTCGTGTATACAACGAGCTAAATGTCATCCTAACAATTCTTGTAATTTGTGTGCTTCATAATCTGATAAATAGAACAAAAAGCGTTGTTAACACTTAAATATCAAACGGTTGGTGTACGCTCATAAAATAAAAAAAATATTTCTTTTTATTTATATAATATTCGTTTTAATACTAAGATCTATATGTTTCCGAAAGAAGTTAATCATTGTATGTGATCAATATGGAAGACTTGGAAATAGACTCCATCTATTCGCCCAATTGATTACTTTTGCCAAGAAAAATAATTATGTAGTATGGATGCCAGGATTTTATGATTATTGGCATTTTTTTCCGGAATTAGATCATCGACCAACCTTTGCTTCCAGATTTTATCCATTTTCTAACTTTACTCCAGAAGATGTGTTTTACACCTTTAACTTTATTTTTCGAAAAGCTAGTCAGTTAAGAGAAAATCCACTTTTTCGTAGCTTGGATTTCAGTGATTCTAACGATGGGAATCCATGGAATAATATTGGAGACTCTAAAAGTAGAGTAATTCTTTTCAGTGGATTTGTCTTTCATGAATATATGTTGGATTGCAGTTCTGCTATCTCGAAAATAAACATTTTATTTCGGCCAACCTCGAAATATATTAATGAGATTAATGCTCCCATAGAAAACTTAAAATCCAGAAATGACTTGGTATGTGGTGTTTTAGTTCGCCAAACAGACTACCGCTCTTGGAATGATGGCAAATATTTTTATACATCAAAACAATATGCTAATTTTTTGTGTAGCATAAGAAATTCATTTTCAAATAAAACGATAGGTTTCTTCATTGCTACTGATGAAGAACAAGATGAAAAGATATTTGGTGATCTCGATTGTATGATAAGAGTTGGATATCCATTGGAAAACCTTTACTCTTTAAGTTTGTGTGATTTCCTAGTTGGCCCACCAAGCTCATACATAGGATGGAGTTCTCTCTACGGTAAGAGCGCACTCATAACAATTACTTCACCAAATGAAGAATTTGATTACAGTAAATATGTTGATTTATTATCATGATTAATGATTTTATTAAGCGTATTTTAGAAAAATTCAACTTAGAGGTTAATAATAAATATATTTTCGAAACATCTGATGACCCAATAGAAATAATAAGAAGAATTTTCAGCACAAACGATGTAAATACCATAATTGATGGTGGTGCATCAATCGGTGATATATCATTAAAATTTGCAAACTACTTCCCGAAGTCTAATGTCTATTGCTTCGAACCTTATTCCGAATTTAATCAACTTTTGAGTGTAAGGTTCAAAGATAATGAAAGAATATCGATTTATCCGTTCGCATTAAATTCAACTAACGAAAAATTAAATTTATACATAAATAAATCTAAGGGTACGAATTCCACACTTCCTCCTGCATCTAATGGAGTATCAATTTATGGTTCTCAATTTGAGAATACTGGGTTGGAGAGAACTAAAGCCATATCGCTAGATAATTGGGCAAAACAGAACAGTATTTACCATATTGACATACTTAAATTGGATGTACAAGGAACAGAGCTAGATGTTCTAAAAGGAGCTAATGATCTACTGTCAAGCAACGGAATTGATGCTCTATTACTTGAAGTGAATTTCCAGAATTGCTATCGCAATCAGTCCGGATGGGATGCACTTATTTCATATTTGTCAAATTTAGATTATTGTCTGTTTAATTTTTATAATTTCTACTATCATGAAGGAAAGTTAGTACAGTCTGACGCAATATTTTTTCGAAATGATATTCTTAAAACTATAAACACCTCTAAAATATTTCACAATAGATCGAATATTCTACTAAAATAATTTTTCATGGTTAATAAAAACACTTTTATTTATGTCTTGATTCCGATTTTTGAAGATTTTGCCTGCTTACCAATCTTATTAAATAAAATCAAAAATTCTTTATCTAGTATTGCAGACTACAGAGTTCTTGTCATAGACGATGGTAGTTACAATGGATTACATGATAAACTCCTTCTTAATAAAGATAGTTCTCTAGAAATCCTTACATTATCAAAAAATGTAGGACATCAAAGGAGCATTGCAATCGGTTTATGCTATTTGGATAGAAATAAAGATTTCGACTATATCTTGGTCATGGATGGTGATGGAGAAGATAACCCTCAAGATGCAATTAACCTTATTAGAACTGCAGAAGCGTCAACTGAAGATAAAGTTATTTTCGCGAGGAGAGATACCCGCAGTGAACCATTCTCATTCAAAATAGGTTATTTGTTGTATAGGCTATTTTTTCGAATCCTTACTGGAGATAAAATCAAATTTGGGAACTTTTCACTCGTGCCCCGTTCATTGGTTGATCGGTTGACAGGTATTCCTGACATTTGGAATCACTACGCAGCGTCCATTCTTTCTTCAAAAATCCCATATGAAGAAATTTCTTCAAAAAGATCCGGAAGAATACATGGTCGTCCAAAAATGAATTTAACCAATTTGATCCTTCATGGAATGAGTTCTTTTTCGGTGTTTTTACAAATCATACTCTTTCGTCTTTTTTTATTAGTTTCAATTGTCAATGCTTGTGGGTTGACTCTTTTGTTTATTGAAAGTCTTGGGGTACTAAATATCAACAAATTTGCAAACATTACCTCTATCATTTTTCTAATGACTAATTTAATGTTTATTTCTTTCATTTCTTTGCTTTTTGTACTTTCAAATCGATCTCTTGCTCCATGTATTCCTAAAACTTTTTGGCATCACTTCATCAAATAAATTAAAATTAAATCAAAAGAAAATAACTACCTGTACCCAGGAAAAGAACTCGAAATTTTTGCAGGAGCTAAAAACTGGAAGTCCTACTTTGCTGATAAATTAATACCTTATATCAGCGGTAAGGTACTAGAAGTTGGTGCTGGAATTGGTCAAACCACTCCATATCTCATAAATCCAAAAGTTTCTCAGTGGACATCATTGGAACCTGACTACAATCTTTTCAATAAGTTAGTTAACAGTCATCCTTCTAAAAAGAATGGTTTAGTCAGTTACAGATGTGGAACTGTAAAGGACATTATTGATAAATTCGATTCCATTGTTTATATTGATGTACTTGAACATATCGAGGACGATTTAAATCAATTAAATCAATGTTCTAGATGCTTGAGCAGCGGTGGTAACATCATTGTTTTATCACCAGCTCACGAGAATTTATTTTCCCCTTTTGATGTAAGTGTTGGTCACTACAGAAGATATGACAAAAAAATGCTTCAAAACTTAGCAGGGGAAAGTTTAAAACTTAAAAAAGTCTTTTACTTGGATTGCTTTGGATTATTCCTTAATCTCGCTAATCGATTGCTGCTAAGAAAATCAATGCCTTCATCAAGGCAGATTCAGTTTTGGGATGGTTTCGTCGTACCAATTTCGAAGATTTTTGATCCCGTTTTTAATTTCAAGATAGGTAAATCAGTAATTGGAATATTTGAAAAAAAATAAATTCCTGATTACTTTCTCAGGAGTTACCATATCTTGGTTAACTATTTATTATATTCTAGAAAGCTACTCGTTGTGGTCTTACTGGGGTGTTCAGAACATGGAAATTATGTTTCCAGATCTTCATATCCTCCTATCTGCTATTGATGCACACTTTCTTGGGATTAATGTCTTTAAAGAAAACCCTCTCTGCTATTTCAAGATTCCTCATGTATATAGTGAGGCATGGTTCCCCCTACATTATATAGGATTTTCGGATGATTATCGAATACTGATAGGTCTTTTATTAATCTTATTTTTTGCGTTAGGAGTTAGTTGGCAAATTAAAGATAATGCTAATCTATTCTTACCACTATGCATTTCTCCTGCGATTCTACTTGCTGTCGAGCGATGTAACAACGACTTGATCATATTCTTCCTGCTATTTCTAGTTGTGAAATTTGCGTTAAGTGAAAAAAAACATTGGGTACTGGCAGGACATTTACTTCTTTATGTTACAATAGCACTTAAGTATTATCCAGTGGCATTCAGCGTCATTTTTTTGTTTCGCAAACAAAAATTATATGAAAAGTTTATTCATATAAGTGCCCCAATAATTTTCTTTCTTTTGTGGATTTATTATTGCTGGAATAACCTTCAAATACAAAAAAATACAATTCCAGAACCAGGCTATGTATCTTCATTTGGATTCTCTCCCTTCAATTCTTTAATTAGTTACACTACAGGTTTGAAAATCGAAGTATGTTTCATCCTTTTAGTTATTTTGACTTCATTCATAGCGTATTCAATCTTTCGATTTCTCATCAAGTATACTAATAAAAAGGATGTAGTTACACCAGCTAACAGATATTCATCCGCACTATGCTTTGGTGGATGCTCTATACTCTTATTCTGTTATTTCGTGAAAACTAGTTTTGATTACAGAATGATCTTTTTGTTTTGTAGTCTGCCATTTATACTTGGATACCAATTTCAATTTCAGAATTATTTTCCATCTATATTTCTCTCTCCAATCTGTATGCTGGTTGCCTTCACCTTATCTACATGGTTTGAATTCATAAGAGAATGGATTTCAATTATTACAAGAAATACTATGCTTGAAGTAAACTTACCATCCATACTTTTCTTAACTAGGGCTTCCGAAATTTGCCTCAATCATTATTCCATTATTCTCCTAATTTCTTTCGCACTATACATCGCTTACAAAGAAGTTTTTTGCACAGTCTTTTATGATGAACACTAGTTTAAAATTGTTTATTAAATTAATTCCAGGGGTTAAAAAACTTAATTTATTAATGCTCCAAAAGAAACTCCAAAATCAGTTTCTTAAACTTAACGAAACCGAAAAATCTCAACTGGCTTTTTATTCTCAGTTTATAAAAAAAGGTGACCTTGTATTTGATGTTGGTGCAAATGTGGGGTCCAGATCGAAACTATTTCTAAACCAAGGAGCAAAAGTTATAGCTTTTGAACCTCAACCAGAATTATGTGAACATTTGACGCAACACTTAAGACTTCATAATAAATTTACGCTAATGCCTATTGGACTTGGCTCAAATCCTTCTGTTGTAGAACTTAAAATTAGTGATGCACATGTTTTATCTTCTATGAGCAACCGGTGGATTGAATCCACTACACAAAGCGGAAGATTTTCCTCTTACAATTGGGATAAGTCGATCGATGTGAAAGTCGATACCCTGGAAAATATGTTAACTAAATTTGGTATACCAAAATTTATAAAGATTGATGTGGAGGGATATGAACTTGAAGTACTAGAGGGACTTCCTCATCCAGTGAAGTATCTTTCCCTGGAATTCACTTCGGAGGATATTGAAAATTTTAAAAAATGTCTTCTTCGAATTAACGCTATCGGTAATTACATATTCCAATTTAGCGAAGGTGAGACACTTAACTTTACTTTCAACCAATGGATGAAAGGTGAAGCGCTGCTAGAGTCACTGGAATCAAAAATCGAGAGAATACCTCTGCTCTGGGGTGACATTTATTGTAAGTTAGAGGGATGACGGATATTAAAAGAGTAATGATTGTAGGTTGCCCTAGGTCTGGAACTATATTGTTGCAGTCTGTTTTATCTGCTTACAAAGAAGTTTTTCACTACCCGAAACACTTCCATCCAGTTTTGTGCTCCCCTAATGGTATTAACACAATTTTAGTTCATAAAAATGAAAACATTGCTTTCATTTGATTTACCTAAAGGATTAAAGCGATTCTAGGATTATAAAAAAAATAACAAAACTCCTCGCTCAATCAGTTATAAACAGATTGAATTTTAATAGTAAATTATTAATTTCACGAAAATTCAATAACATCGCTAAAATATTGACTGAATCAAGTTTCCTTTCTTCTCCTGACCCAGCTTTAAATGGAGAACAATTTTGGCTTAAAAACTCACAGATACGTTTTAGAAATGTTATTGATGCTGGTGCTAATCGTGGTGACTGGACTGCGTCTTTGCTTTCTCTTA
Organism: Opitutales bacterium; assembly: GCA_028045305.1. Taxonomy (GTDB): domain Bacteria; phylum Verrucomicrobiota; class Verrucomicrobiia; order Opitutales; family Seribacteraceae; genus Chordibacter. The sequence continues at coordinate 21,825 of JAOFTV010000022.1, forward strand.
GAGACGAAGTCGAAAAAGTTGTCTTAATAGAACCAAACAAAGATCGTATCAACGATCTTAAAAAACGTTTCGGAAATGAAATAAGGTTAAAAATAATCCAAACCGCATTAGATTATCGTGAAGACAACCTTAATCTTATTTTTAAAAAGGGAGAAGATACACATGCGAGTTTATCTAATACTTTACCCCAAAGAAACGCTGAAAATATTTGTGTCCAAAAAACTAAAACTACTTCAATAGATAATGTTTTAGAATCTCAGTCTTTCGAAAAAATTGATTTACTAAAGTTAGATTTAGAAGGTTTTGACCACTACGGGTTATTAGGTGCAAGAAGAGCACTCACTAATGAGCAAATTGGCGTGATTCAATTTGAAGTAACCCGTTTCTGGGAAAACTCCTCGTGTTCTCCATGTGCGACTTTTAGATTGCTTAAAATTCATGGATTTGAAATTCACTTTATTAAAAATCAAGAACTCATTCATCTTAATGCAGTGGAACAATTGCCACATTTTTCTTTGTATAGTAATTTTTGTGCAATTCATAGATCTATTCTTTAGTTTATAATTTTGTTTAATATACCTGTAGTTTTTTTTATCTATAAGCGTATCGAAACTACCAAACAAGTTTTCGATACAATCTGTAAGATTAAACCACAAAAGATATATCTAATTGCAGATGGACCGAAATCTGAGGATTTATTTGAAGCATGTAGAGATGTTCGTGAGTACATTGAAAATAATATTTCATGGAATTGTAATTTAGTACGAATTTACTCAGAACAAAATTTAGGGCTCGCCAAAAGAGTCTCCACTGGTTTGAGCGAAGTTTTTGCCCATGAGGAGTCTGCAATCATCCTTGAAGACGACACTTTGCCTGATCCTTCTTTTTTTGATTTTTGTGAAGAATTGCTTTCACATTACGCGGAAGACCACCGAGTAGCTCATATTTCGGGATGTAATTTTTATCCTGAAATCTTCAACTCAAATGACTCCTATGCATTTTCTTCAATAATAAATGTATGGGGTTGGGCTACATGGAGAAGATCATGGAAGAATTTTAATCTTAGTATGAATTCCTGGAGAGATGACAACAAAGATTTACTATTAAATAAATGGTGCGTCTCTCGGCGTCAAAAGAAAGGTCTCCGAAAAATGTTTGATCTTCACTGTGAAAATGATGACCCATGGGCATGGTCTTATCAATGGATCTATTCTTGTTGGAAAAATAATGCTTTATCTATCATTCCCAGAAAAAATCTAGTTTCCAATCTTGGGATTGGTCCAGATGCTACGAATACTACCAGTTCTGTAACACTAGATAAATTTCCGAAAACAACTCAAAGCATGACCTTTCCTCTTTTGCACCCAGATATTGATAGAGACCAAAATTTTGACAAGAGGTACCTCCAATCAAGCAAACCTCCCGTCATAAGAACACTAAAAAATATTGTTAAAACTTGGCTTTAAACATATCGGCAGTTATTCCGCATTATAATCAGCAGTATTGCTTGGCTAAATGTATAAGTTCACTTTTAGAACAAGATGTAAACTTTAATAAGATTCTAATTATAGATGATGGTTCTAATAATATTAAAAGTTTAAAATTCTTAAGTAGTTATAACCAACTCTATTTTGTTAAGAATAAAGTAAATATGGGCAGAGGATTTTGTCGGAATTTGGCAATAAATGAAATAACTGAACCTTTTATTTTTTTCTTAGACGCATCAAACATTGTGAAAAAAGAATATGTAAAAACGGCTCTTTCGCATTTTATTAATGACAAAGTAGCTGCCGTGTCTGGTTTAATTCAGAACAATTCAATTAATGATTCATTTGCGTCAAAATGGCGTGGTAGGCACCTCTTTAAGGAGAACCATAAATTTGAGACCCAAGTGCACGATGCAAAATCTCTCACAACTTACGGAACTATATTGAGAAGATCAGCAGTACTACATGTTGGAAACTTCAATTCAGCACTAACACATTCGGAAGATAAAGATTTAGGAAAGAGATTACTAAATGCTGGTTATAAAATAATTGGTGATCCAAACCTTATTGTTTATTCAATCAAGAAAGACTCCGTCTTATCCGTACTTGAACGGTACTGGAGGTGGTATGGGGAAGAAGATGAAAGTATGTCTTTTTATGATTACTTAATCGCAATCAAAGCAAGTATTAGACCTATGATTCAGCAAGACATTATGGCTTATGATTTAAAATCGGCATTAATATCATTCTTGTGTCCTCATTATGGATATTGCAGATATCTTTTTCGGAAATTCACCGGTAAAATTCAAAAACATTCTTGAAAATTCTTTTCGATGGTCCTTTTCAGTCTGTCCCAAAATCAGGAGTTCTTCTTTATTTTAATCTTTTAGCTAGAGAGTTTGCTCGATCAAATATTATTTATTTTTCGAGAACCTACTCCAAGAGCATTCAATGGAATGGAGTATCTACTCCGAAATTCAAACATTACAGACCACATAAACTTTTTTTCCATTTAGAGTATATATGGTTTAAGTTTTTTGGTCCAAAACACTTTGATGTTGTACATACTATCGAATACTCACTTTCGCCAGTTGGTCGATATTTCGTAAAAAAAGGAGCGAAACATGTTATTACTATTTATGATCTTATCCACGAAATTTGGGGTGCTCCACCAAATCTATACAATAAAATTATTAGAGAGAAGTTTTACAAAGAATCCGATGGACTTTTATTTATATCGAATTCTACCAAGCATGATTTCAATAAATTCTATCCGGAATTTAGCGGTTATCCCAATTCAGTAACTTATTTAGCTTCCAAATACACTCAATCGAGTATACCGACATATGAAAGTCGAAAACCTAATTTTGTATATGCGGGCTCAAGAGAGGGTTATAAAAACTTCAATCTAGCTTTAGAGATTTTTTCTTTAATATTGGTAGAATTACCTAATGCAAAACTTATTGTTTGTGGTTCACCTCCTAACGAGAATGAAAAAAATATTACCCAAAACATTAGGAATTCGTTGAAATGGATCTCCTTCCCGAGTGACGATGAATTAAAAGATATTTTCTTAGATTCCTTTGCTTTGCTATATACCTCATCCTATGAAGGGTTCGGGTTGCCTTTACTGGAAGCAATGTCGAATGGATGCATACCTGTAGCAAGGAACCACTCAAGTATTCCTGAAGTGATGGGTAATGCCGGCGTCTTATTAGATAATGACAATGTCGATCAGTCAATTAATGAACTAATTCAAGTTTTTCAGAACACTTTGAAGCATGAATTCATCCTTCAAAGTGGATTTAAGCAGGCGTCTAAATTTTCTTGGTCAAAAACCGCTTCTGACACCATAATACTTTATAAATCTTTATTAAAAACTTAAATAGACATACTAAGGTTGGTCTTTTGCATCCATATTTGGAGGAACGTTTTCTGCAAATTGAAAATGGATTATATCCAAAACACCATTTTTGGGGTGTAGATCATTTGTTAAATTGTTCTGTTCTTGATTGTGAATTAATAAAGGTAAGTCAGCAGTCAATAAATCCTCTAGTTGAAAAGTTATTCAACAAACTGCTCTTCAAAAACAGTACTTCTTTTGATACAGAGTTAAAAATTCTTCGGGCAGAACGAAATTTTGATTTAATCTACTCAGTCTCAGGTCCGTTAGCATTATCAAGGATTTATAGGCGAGCAAAAGTAATTCCTTGGGTTTTTAGAAAACCAGATAGCAATAATCGCCCGCTTATCGATTCATATAACATTAATTGTTTAAAGAATTATAGTGGTATTTTTTGTCTTACAACTAAAGCAGAGGAATATTACTCACAATACTCTTCTTCGAAGTTTATACCTTGGTGCGTTGACTTGGAATTATTTGATGGAAAACAACCAAAATCCGGTTCTGATAGACCATTTTTTTTGGCTACAGGGAAAACCTATCGTGATTACAAAACACTTGTAGATGGGGCAAAAGAAGTAGATACTGATTTAAGAATTATTGGTCCAACCCAACAAAAACCCGATGTTCTACCTCCCAATGTTAAATGGATCGACACATCATCAGATCCACCCGATCAAGCAATTGATTACCCTACCCTTCGTGAATGGTATGCTCAGTCTATTGCAGTTTGTATACCGCTAAGCGGAGACGCGGATGATACTTGTGGATATACAAATATGTTAGAGGCCATGGCAATGCGTAAGCCAGTTTTGATCACGAGTTCAGGGTGTCTACACATAAACCCTGAAAAGAATGGTTTTGGTATGCAAATAAAGCCAAGAGATGGTCAGGGTTGGACTCATGCAATGAATCATCTTCAGCAAAACCGAGAAAAAGCGTTAGAAATGGGTAATCGAGGACGTGGAATCGTAGAACGAGATTTTACAATTGAATGTTTCAACCAAAATATACTCAGATTTATTGAAACAACTCTAAGCAAAAAATGAACGAGGATGATAATATTTTCATTAGTGTGGTCATTCCGACTTATGAGCGTCCGAATGATTTAAAAATTTGTCTTAATTCACTTAGTAAAGAAATTCAGCAAGGGGCTCCAACTTATGAGATTATTGTGTCGGATGACTCCAAGTCCGAAGAATCTAAAAGGATGGTTGAAAGTGATTTCCCCAATGTATTCTGGGGAAAAGGAAAACAAAATGGACCCGCTGGGAACCGCAATGCTGGTGTAAGCAGAGCCAGAGGCAAATGGATCGTATTTTTAGATGATGACTGCATCGCTCAAGAGGGTTATTTGGATGCCTATGCAAAAGTAATTCAAACCAATTCGAATATTCAAGTGTTCGAGGGTCGTATTTTTGCTGATCGCAAAAGAAGAACCTGGGCAGAAGGCTGTCCAGAAAATGAGCATGGCGGGATGCTCTGGACGAGCAATTTATGTGTAAATAAAAGTCTTTTTTTTGAAATAGGTAAATTCGACGAAAGATTTAAAGTTGCTTACGAAGATGTGGAATTTGCTCATAGATTAAAACAACGAAAAATAAAAACTTTCTTTGTTTTTGATGCTGCGGTGTGCCATCCATGGCGATCGCTTCGCAGCGGTGGAAAAAACTGGAAGTCCAAAGGTTATCAAATAGAATCACTTCTACTGTTTTTGGGGAAACATAGTGACGCACATGAAGAACACGGAAAACCGGTAACCTATTTTAAAAATTTTATAAGAATAGTTACCAAAAATTTAATTTACTGCCTATTAAATCTTAAAGGGAATGGTGTTGATATCTTATTATCCGAAGCATGTATTTCTCTTAAAACATCCTTTCTACTATTAATAGCACCGAAGAAAAACTAGATTGGCCTTTTGCTAAAACGATTTTCATAAGTCGTTGTTTTTGGGATTACTATCTACATGTATTCCAGAAAGACTATGCTTATGCACTAAAAGAAAGTTCCAACACAGATGTAATTTGGGTTGATAGGCCAACCAAACATCCCCTTGTATGGTTCAAGGAAAGAAAACGGAAAATTGATGGCATTACGGTTTTACGACCATGGGGATTAGTGAACGAATACGAAAGATTTCGCACAATTGATCGTAAAATATTCGATTTACAAACATCAAAATACATTGGGCGGAGTGCTTGTCTTTGGTCAATTTGTTGTACGCACCCATGGCTTAGTAAAAGCACTAGGTTTTCACAAACAATTTATTGGCCGGGAGACTATTTTGAACCCATAGAAGAATTCCAACAATACAAGGACTATGATTTAGTAATGCCTTGGGTTGGACTCGAAGACATTCCAAGTAATTTTAGTGGAAAAAAGTTTCTGTCTTCCACATGCGCTGGAAATGAATTTAAAAATTTTTATGATAATGGACTACTTAACAAAAGATTCGATAAACTAACTAAATATAAGCACAAAGTTTCTTACATCGGTGGATTATCATGGGAAAGAATCGACTTCGAACTAGTAGAAAAAATAGCAATGAATTTTCCTCAAATTGCTTTTTTATTTGGTGTTAAATCTGATGGCTTAGACAAAACAGATGAGGCAAAAGAAAAGCTTCTTAAGGAACATTCAAATGTTAAGATTTGGGAAGATTTAAGTTACAAGGAATTAGCTACTATGGTTTCTAAATGCGATATTGGTATAATTCCCTATCGGGTAAGTGGACAAAATTTAAGGATTTGCCCAAATAAATTCTTTGAATATTCGGCTTTGGGTAAAAACACGGTTACCACATCCATTCCTTCCATGTCGAGATACTCACCTCCTTCTCGCATTGCGACAAACCATAAATCCTTCATCCATCTACTAAATGAGGGATTAAACGAGACAAGCGATTTAAGATCAAAAGCTAAGTTAAGAGAATTATCTGATAAAGCTTCTGCTAAAGAAACATTAAGCCGAATTTCTATTTTATTAAATATGAAATGATAGATTAATACAATACCCCCTTAAACTGAATAATAGAAAATTAATTTCACTCATTAATAAAAATATTAATATTACTATTTATTCAAATATAATTTAGTATTAAACTATTTTGAACGCTTTTCAATAACTAGATATCTTAAACTTTAGAAATTACATAAAAGTATTATTAGTAATAAATTTAAAATCATAAAAAATAAAGCAAGATTCAAAATTGCTTTTGTTATAAATAAATTTAGTCCTAGTTCAAAATTTTTTGGACCACCCAAAGGTTTTTATACAGATATTGAGGAATATCTTAGACATAATTCTGAAGCAGGAACTAAGGAATTAATCTTGGATGAAAAAGCGACTGACCAACAGCAAAACTTTGTAAGAAACCTTGTTAGTATAAAAAAAGGTAGAATAAATCTGAATCCATGGTCTTTTATTACGAAAGATGACAAACTTTTGTTCAAAGAATCATCCTGTTATGGACCGATACCTGAAGATCATTGGGTGTTCCGTTCAATTAAATTACCTAAGATTCATGAATTAAAAGGAAAAACTCTGTTTCTTTCTTCAAGGAGCAATTATTGGCATTTATTAGCCGATGAATTATGTGATCTGTCATTATTAATAAATAGCCGCATCAAAATTAATGAATTTGATCATATAATCTTCGAAAAATCACCCTTCAGTGCCGGAAAAGAACTTCAAGAAATATTTGGATTACACCAATTAAACCAAGTATCTCTACAAGAACTGTTGCATATTGAGTGCGAGGAACTTTTTTTCTTCACAGGTACATTTTGTTTAAGCAAACATGCTTTGTCACTTGTACAATATAAGATTAAAAGTTCTCTTATCCAAAGTTCGTCAAATTCAGGAGGAAATAGCAACCGAATCATTGTTTCAAGAGGTTCAAGCACCACCAGAATATGGTTAAATGAAAATGAGTGCAAGGAGTCGCTAAACACACTCGGTTTTGAGCTAATTGATCCATCAAAGTTAAGTTTATCTGAACAAGTAAAAGCATTTTCAAGTGCAGAAATCATTTTGGGGCCACATGGTGCTGGACTGACCAATATAATGTTTTGTAATCCCGGTACAAAAGTAATCGAAATCCGAGCTCAGGAACAAGGAGGTGAATATAGTTCTGCTAACTGCTATGAAGAACTTTCAAGCATTTTTAGGGTTAAGCACCATACCTTTGATTGCCCGAGCACAGAGAGAAAGGATTTAAAAGGTAGATCAATCGAGGATGCAGATTTAGTTCCTGACCCGATTAAACTAATGAATTTCATATGCGAGAAGGTATTGATCTAAATGTTTAAAGAAAATCTGATTTCTAGAAAATACCTAGTAGCATTATTTATTGGAGTTTTGACTACCATTTTATTTTATTCTGACTTCCCTCTACCTCATGGAGATGATCTATTTTTTGTAGGGACTGCAGTTCACTATGCAGATTCTGGAAACTTTCTTAATCCAGGAGTATATGACTACACAGAGCAGTTCTCAGAAATTCGAAAACCTTACTGGTTTGTACCCCTTCACATGCGATTACTCGGTTTATGGCTTAGTCTTACCGGTACTTCAGATGCTTCAATCCGAATATATGTACTTCTTTCTATAATTATAACTAGCTATCTATTAATTAAGTGGTTTGAAATTTCTAAAAATCAATCAATTCTATTTTCTTTTTTAATACCGATAATCATTACATTTGGCTTTAGATGGAGCCTGAGGCCTGAATGTACAGCCATTCCACTTTTGGTTACTAGTCTATTTCTTTTATTTAACTATAACAATAGATGGTCTCAGCTTTTCGCTTTAATTTTTCTTGGACTATCAACTTTATCCTCCCAAATTATCTTATTTTTATGCACACCACTTATTTGCGTGATAGCTTATTTTAATTATTCTCACTCGAATTTAAGATTTTTTATCATTAATTTATTCTCGGCATTCATTATATGCTCTTTTGTTTTTCTTTTGTGCATCGATTTTGAGATAAATCAATTTACTCGCATGTTTTTAGATCATGTATCTGCTCGAACATCTTCCATTCTAGCTAATTTTAATCTGTTTTATTTTTTGAGTATTGAGTTAGGAAATGGAATGTTTCTTCGTTTGCCATCATTTCTTTTACTATTTTTTATTTTTATAAAAAAACCATATTTGAATAGTAATATAAAATTACATGGAATAGCTTTGGTCATAGGTTTGCTTATTTCCATTTCTGTATACGCAAAGTCGTTTGAAGTTATTCTTTTCTTCAGTTCATTTATAACGATTATTTACTGTATTCATTCTTTAAATAATCCAAAATTTGTCCTTTGTATCATAGCATGTCTATGCACCATTAGACAAGGAGGTCACTTGCTTATTTACAATGCATTCTGCGAAAGGTCTTACACGAGTATTCATCAACCATTAGATATTAATCAGACACACATAATTGATGAATATACGATTCGTAAACCTCTAGATTGGAATTTCCCCAAAAAATGGAAAATTGCACCCGATTTTTATACAACTGATAGTCGTTTACTCAATAAACCTCCATCAGAAACTTGGATAATTTCACAAAAAAATTTATCTTACTTTTATCCATCCCTTCACCAACAAGAAAAAGTTAGTATTGGTAATAAAAAGTTTACTAATCTACCATTAAGATTTTGGGAATATCAAATAATTCAATAATCAAATCGCTAAACTCTTTTTTTGTTCTTCGTAACAACGATTTAGGAGATGTGCTGGTTGCAACTCCTCTTCTTAAAGGCTTAAAAAAAGCATTCCCTGAGTCTAAAGTCTCGATTGGAGTTGGAGATTGGGCAAGACCTTTACTCGAAAACAACCCTCATGTGAATGAGGTCATTTCATGCAATGCACCGTGGCACAATAAACAAAATTGCAGATTTCCCGCCAACTCTCCAAAAACATTCCTTGAAGGGTTACTGTATGTTCTTCATTCAAAGGAGTCACGATATATCTCTGCTAAGAAATTCACTCATGGGATAGATGTCTTGGGAAGCCGACAAGGTTCCTGGCTAATGCGAAAGTCTAATATACAAAACAGGTTCGGAGTCAAAGGCTATGCCGGTGGGGATAAATGGTGCACAAAATTCATAGATTTTAAAGAAGAGAGGAAGGTGGCAGAAGCTGGCCTAGAATTTCTAAACCTCATTAATACAGAGGTAGATATTGATCCAAGACCAACTATTTTTCTGACAAAAAATGAAGTTACTGAAGCCGAAGCTGTCTGGGGTGAAAGATCCGAAGGCAAAAAGCGTATCGTTCTGGCCCCAGGGGGAGGGTTCCCAGAAAAGTGCTGGGGGGACAAAAATTTCACTGAACTGACAAATTTTCTCCTAAAGAACGAAAACTATAAAATTTGCATTATCGGTTGTAATAAGGATGAAAAACGAATCTCGGCAAATGACTCTTCCCAACTAACCAATCTTTGCGGAAAGTTAAACCTACGACAATCTGCTGCAATGGTTTCTCTTTCTGACTTTGTAATTTGCAATTCCTCTTTGTGCATGCACCTGGCAGGAGCCTTCAGAATACCTTCCTTAACCTTATTAGGTGAATGGTACGACAGTGCTGAACTTCACCAAAAACAATGGGGTTATCCCGAAACCACCGTTAAAGGAAAAGAGTTAAAGGCATTAAGAAACCAAACCTGCATGGTTCCCGAAGCCTACGAATTGATTCTGCAAGGTCTTGAACAAACAAATCTTCAGAATTGAAAATTTGTTTCATCTCCGGTCAAAAAAAATTCAATCAATGTGGGATTACTGATTATGTGGAACTCATCACACAGGAACTCGAAAACCTTGGGCATGAGATCGAACGATATTTCATTTATAAGGAGTGTGGACAGTTGACTGACTTACCCGAAGCCGATCTCTACAGCATCCAATTCGCTCCTTATGCCTATGCGAGCAATGGAATGCCGAAGTCTATCCTTAACTTCCTTTCTAATAAATTAAAGAATAAGAAAATTCATCTGAATTTTCATGAGATTTGGGTGGGAGCCTATCCTCGGGCAAATTGGAAGGAAAGAGGGATAGGGTGGCTTCAAAAAAACCTTATTCTTGGTTTTATCAACAAGTGCAAGCCGACATGGATTACCTCGTCCAATGCAGCTGCACTTGATCGCTTAAAACAAGCAGGTGTTCCGGCCATGTTCCTTTATTTATTTGGTAACATGCCCTACTCATCCAATTCCAAAGCAACAACTAAGGGACAAACCCTGAAGGTCGCTTTTTTTGGCACACCCTATGCTGATTTCCCCTACGATATATTAGGGGGATTTTTTTCAACTCTATCAAACATCTCTGGCAAGAAATTAGAAATCATACTGATTGGTCGACAAAGGGAAGATGCTGGTTCTGACCATCTCTATTCCATGTGTAAAAAGAATGATTTCTTAACTGAAAGAACTGGCGAGTTGTCGACCGACTTAATTTCAGAACAACTCCAAGAATGTTTACTTGGTGTATCCACTACCCCCTACGATGTAATTGGCAAAAGTGGAGCGACGGCAGCCATGTTAGAGCATGGACTACCCGTCCTAGCTTATGATGATGGAGATACTCCGCAGGAAAGCCTTTTCATTCCTGATCCATTTAAAGAGCAAATCTTTCTGATTAATGACCATTCTTCTGTAGAGAAGTTTCTTCAGTACATCGAGAAACCAAGAAAATCTTTTTTCGATGGCGTTGCTCATACCGCAAATAAAATGCTAGAGCTAGTTTCTTGAATCCTAAAAGACAGAAATCCCCTTACCAAAACCCTTGGCCTTGGTGGACTCAGGTTCTCCTGATTTGCTGGCGGTTTAGTTGGCTGGTCTTTTGCCGGTGGACACCCAAGTTTTTCAATCCCTGGCGGATTCTTGTGCTTAAAACTTTTGGGGCGAACCTTTCGGGAATGCCTTTTATTCATAGTACGGCAAGGATCCAGATTCCATGGAATTTAACCATGAAGCATCGTGCCTGTCTGGGCGAAGGTGCCAATGCTTATTCTCTTGGAAAAATAGATATCCAAGAAAGGGCGACAATCGCTCAGGAAGCGTACCTATGCACCGGCACCCATGATTTCAATGACCCGAGCCTACAACTCATTACAAAGCCTATCACAGTTGGAAAAAATGCTTTCATCGGAGCCCGGGCAATGATTCTTCCAGGGGTCTGCATAGGGGACCGGGTAATCGTTGGGGCAATGTCGGTGGTTCCCAAAGATGTAACCGATCATCAAATCGTAGCGGGTAACCCCGCCAAAAAGATTGGAGAAAGAGCCATAAGTTGAGTGTAAACATACTCAACAAGAAGATCCTCATTACCGGGGGCCTAGGGTTTATTGGTTCGAACTTAGCCCGCAGATTGGTTGAGTATGGAAACGCCATCACAGTGGTGGATAGTTTGATTCCTGAATACGGAGGGAACCTGAGAAATGTTCACGACGTCCAGGACAAGATTACAGTGAGCCAATCCGATGTGCGCGATGTTAAAGCGATCAATAATTTGATCAAAGGGCACGATTATCTATTCAACTTAGCGGGGCAAACCAGTCACCTGGACTCCATGCACGATCCGATTACAGATTTGGACATCAATGCGAAAGCTCAACTATCTATTTTGGAGGCCTGCCGGAAATATAACCCGGATATTCGCATTGTCTTTGCCAGCACCCGCCAGATTTATGGCAAGCCCAAGTACTTGCCGGTGGATGAAAAACATCCCCGTCACCCGGTAGATGTAAATGGTATTAATAAAATTGCCGGCGAGCAGTACCATATTCTCTACCAAGAAGTATATGGCATTGCATCATCTGTACTCCGTCTAACCAATACCTACGGGCCAAGAATGCGCATCAGGGATGCCAGGCAAACCTTTCTAGGCATTTGGATAAGAAATCTGCTTGAAGGAAAACCGATTCAGGTCTTTGGGGATGGGAAGCAGCGCAGAGACTATAACTATGTTGAGGATGTACTGGATGCATTGCTGATTACAGCCACCGAGAAGAATGCTATCGGCAAGGTCTATAATTTAGGAGCTCCCGATCCTCTCAGTCTTGAAGACACGGCAAAAATTATGTGCCAGAAGACCGAGGGTGGTGATTATCAAATGATTCCTTTTCCTGAAGAAAGAAAGGCGATCGATGTGGGA
>JAOFTV010000023.1 GCA_028045305.1 Opitutales bacterium
GAGAAGTTGCGGAAGGTGCTCTGGAAGCTTTCAAGTCTCGAGGCTCAGAAGCCATTACAGTGACCGGTCGAACATTTGACTGGTGCCCACTTAGTCGGAGAAAGCCCGATGAATTAGCCCAAAAATTTGACGGCTTTACCCTGGCTTATTCAAAATTACATGATTCATTACATCTCTTTGATGTGGTGCTCGCATCCACTGCAAGTACCAAAGCTTTGCTAACCTATAAACAGGTCGAACGGGCAATGAAAAAACGCCCATCAAAACCACTCTTTGTAATCGATGCATCCGTACCCCGCAATGTTGAGGAAGCTGCTTCAACAGTGGAAAATGTATATTTATACAATATGGATGATGTTTCTGCGATCGCTAATGAGAATCTGCAATCCCGACTTTCGGAGGTCGATCGTTGCCGCAGTGCCCTCTCCAAACGGGCTTTGCGTCTGTGGGAACAAATGAGAACTCAGCCGAGTTTACCTTCCTGAACCAACCAATCGACCACACCACGACTTTCCGGTTGGGCGAGCAATTTGTGCAATTGTCTGGCAGTTTGGGTCGCCTGTTTTCCAGACTCAGGATCGTTCAATAGAGGAGCCATTTCCCGGGCAAGAATTTTTCCCGTAGCCTGGCCCTGAAGAAATTCGGGGTTAGGTGGATTTTCGGGTAACAACAAATTAGCCATGCCCAAATGGGGCACGCCTACCAAGCACTTTCCAATCAAATAGGTAATTGGATGTGCCCGATAACCAATCACTCCTGGCACCCCCGCCCAGGCACATGCAAGAGACATGGTGCCCGAACTCATAAGAGCAGCACGTGCAGGAAGCGGGCTTGTACGATCAACTATACGAATTTTTTGCCTTATATCAGCACGTTCATTTACCAAAGATTCGACCAAACAACGAAGGTTCGAGCCAGCAACTGGTAATAACCCTCGCAAATTTCTGTCCAACGCAAGCAATTCTTCAAAGGCGTCAAGAAAGGCGGGTAATATACGACCAACCGGTTGGAGCCTACTGCCAGGAAGCAAGAGAAGTTCGCCCGAAGGGTCATAAGAAACAGTACTTTGATAAGAGGGATGAGCAAAGGGATGGCCAACAAAAGAGACCGGTAGGGAAACATCGGCATAGCACTTCTTTTCAAAAGGAAAAATGATTCCCAATCCGTCGAGAATTTCGGCCATACGAAACCTGCGACCTGCCTTCCATGCCCAGAGTTGAGGGCTTACATACTGTAAGACCACGGTTGATCCCCCACCCTTAGAGGAAATCCCCCGCTCCTTCAAGGCCTGGGCTAACCGAAGGTTAAACCCTGGATAATCGACCAGTAATACGCATCGGGGACGGGCCCGTTCAATCCAGGCAAGGGTTTGTTTGAAAAGGTTCCGAAAAAGGCTGTAATTTTTGATAACCTCCATTAATCCGACAACCGCATGATTAGCTAAGAAGAATACTTGCTCGGCTCCTGCCTTGATTAACTCCTCCCCGCCTAAGGAAGAAATGCTAAGATCCGGATATTTAATCTTTAAATCTTTAACCAAACGAGCAGCATGCTCATCGCCCGATGCCTCTCCCGCAACCACCAACAGGTCGACCGGACCAGATGGTTGAGAAAATACGGTTGGCTTGCTCAAGGATTCCAACTGGATTGAATTTGTCGAGTAATCGTCAGGGCAACCTCAAGCGCCGACTTCCCAAAACTACCATCGGTCTTGGGCGTGGTTGTTTCGACCACACAGGAAAGAAAAGATTCCAGTTCAAGAGCAAGCGGTTCACCCTTCTCTACCGGCACTTCATGACGGTCCAAAGAAGGCCCGGACTTTTTAATGAGGTGTCCTTTTTGATTCATGAAATCGAGAGAGAGGTATCCAGTATCCTGAAAAACCCGGATTTCCCTGGCCTTTTTTTCGCTGACCCGACTGGCACTTAAATTAGCAACACATCCATTGGCAAACACAAGGCGGGCATTGGCTATATCCTCCGTTGGAGAAAGCACGCGAACTCCAATAGAATCAATTCGTTTGATCGGGGAATCCACCAGAGCCATGGCAATGCCAATATCGTGAATCATCAAATCCAGAACCACACCGACTTCTGTACCACGTGGTTGAAAGGGAGCAAGCCGTTCCGAGGTCAAATACCGCGGATATTTGACCTCGGTCTCAAGAAAGGTCATGACAGGGTTGTAGTGCTCGATATGTCCGACCTGTACAAGCACTTTGGCCTGATTGGCTCGTTCGAGGATGGATTCTGCTTCCTCTGAGGATACACAGAGTGGTTTTTCCACAAGTAGGTGGCAACCATGTTCGATTAAATGATGAGCGACCTCAGCATGCCGATCAGTCGGGCAAACTACGCTGACTGCATCACAGGCAGCACCGAGTTCATCCAATGTGGTATATCGTGGACAATTGTATTCCGCACAGACTGCTGCAGCTGCCTCGTCATTAGGTTCATATATACCCGCAAGTTCAGCTCCCTTTAGGGCGTGATAAAGACGGGCGTGATGTTTGCCCAAGTAACCGACTCCGGCAACTCCACATTTTAAGGAGGATGGCATGGATTTGTTCATGATGAAAGATGCATCCCGGGTCAAACCTCGTTCAATCGACCTTCGGAAAGAAAAGTTTGTCGATCCGTGGCCCGAGCAAACGCGAGGTTGTGGGTAACGAGAATAAGAGAAGTCCCCTCCTCGGAACATGCACGGAGAAGAAGGTTCATAACTTCTTCTCCTGTTCGTTCGTCCAAGTTGCCAGTCGGCTCATCCGCAAGCAATACCTTGGGCCGGTTAAGCAAAGCCCGGGCAATGGCAACCCGTTGCCTTTCTCCACCAGATAATTTTCCAGGGATTTGGGTTATTCGGTTGCCCACCCCCATTTGATCGAGCAAAGAACGAGCACGATCCTGTACCGAGGCATCGAACTCTCGGGATATTTTCGCAGGCAGGGTCACATTTTCCAATACATCGATTTCAGGAATCAAATAATAGGCCTGATAAACTACCCCAAGAAAGGAAGCCCGGTGAGCAACCTCATCACGACTGGCTGAACGGTCACATCGCATCACCCGGTCTCCCCAGGTCAACTCTCCCTGATCTGCCTGCTCAATTCGAGCCAACAGGTTAAGAAGAGTAGTTTTCCCACAACCTGATTCCCCACGGATACTCAGGGAAGATGATTGAGGAAGGGAAAGATTAATGCCTTGTAAAACCTGCAGTTCCTGAGCACCCAGACGAAAGGTCTTGGAAAGGTTGCTTGCCTGAAGTGCTAAAGATTTATTCATTGCGTAGAGCATCTGCGGGGTTCATTCGGGAAGCCCGCCAGGCTGGGATTAAACCGGCAAGGGTAGAAACGAGGATGGAAAACAGGGCAAAAGTAAGAAAAGTGGAGGCACTTTCAGAAGACTCCCAGGGATAAGGAACACTCAAACTGTAAAAGTCATAAAACTGAGCGACTCCTGTTTTCCCCTCATCTCCTGCAATTCGAACGACAATGAAAGACATGATGGCATCGCGGTAATGAATAAAGAGAAGTGCTAAGCCACATCCTAGAATTGCTCCGAGCAAACCGATGAGAAATCCTTGCAAACAAAAGATTGAACCAACCGAAACGCGGGCTCCCCCCATCGCAACCAAAAGTCCAATTTCACGAATTTTACGTAACACCGAAGTCATCAAGGCAATGGCAATGGCAAAAGCGGCAACCAAACCGATTGGTACCATAATTAAAATCATTAAATATTCCTCGAACTTCAAGAGATCAAAAAACCAAGCATTTTCCACAAACCAGGGAACAAAAGCCCAATTCACTGATCTGGGAAGTTCCAATTCCTCACACAAAGCATGTAGCTTTTCTTCGTCTGTAGAAATCTCAGGGGAAAATTTTATGAACATTCCATCACATAATCCATTTACGCTGCGTACATCTTCCAATAGCCTAAAGGAACCAATCATGGACTCGGCATGAAACCCCTGCCAGGGTACTTCAAAAATCCCCCCGATCCGAACTTCCTTCGGAGGGATCATCTCATTGGCTTGTGCCCGCTGAATCATAGATGGTGAAAAGACCTCAATCGTAGAGGAACGAAAAGTTTGATAAATTGATTCTGCTCCAATCTCTGGTTGCATACCATCTGACATAACCTCAAAGACTGGAGTGCCTGGACCGGCATCTAGTATACTCCCTTCCGGTCTTAGTTTTTCTTCAAAGTTCAAACCGATGGACCTTAAAATCCATTCTCCTTCACCCAAGTATTTCAATTTCCATTCGGCCGAAGGAACCTGGTAATCCATGGCATACACCCGAACGCCCAAGTTGGGATCGGTAAGGCTCTTTGATTGTCCAGTTCTTAAAATAGCACCCGGACGCACTCCCAAGCGATTTGCCACATACTGACTTATAAAAACGCTATCATCCTGCAGGTTCTGGCTCAGTGGTACCGGTGTGACATCGACCGCATCATGAGCATCCATTCTCTGTTGTCCGTTTTTGAGAAACTCGTCAAGGGGTAACACGGACGGGCCTGAAGAAAGGTCGATCCCAATAGAAAGGGGAACGGATTGATAGTCCTGTTTTTGAACAAGCAGTGGCCCCTGAAGATAAGGGGAGACCGCAAGAATTTCTGATCTACTAAGCAATTCTTTTTGTAATTTCGACCAATCCTTAGACCGGCTCAGAGGAATGGCACGGGCATGTCCTTGCGCATCTATGATATCCTCCTTGAACTTGTGCTGGAATCCTTTCATGAAAGCAACCACAACAATCATAACATTTAATCCAAGTGCCACACCCACCACAGCTAGGAGAGAGAAAAATGAAACCTTGCGCTGTGTCGGGAACAACTGCTTCCAGGCAAGAAAGAGAGGCCAAGGAATCTTCACAAAACTACAAAGTTTAAAAAAACCCAGCAACTCAGTCCTCGAGTGCAGGCCTGGTGAAATTGGAGTCAAGTAGACTAAGATTAAGGTCAGCAGGGATCAAACCCCTAACCTTTTCGGAAAATTGGTTTAGGGCATTTGGGTCAATTTCAATCTCAGGAATGGGGAATTTCTCCTGAAAGAAATAGATATAACCAGCATAAAGGGCGAAGATAGCCACCAAAAAAAGTGCAATTCTAAACAAACTCTTTAAAACCAAAAAGATAAGAAGAAAAGCAAGCAAGGCTAAGACCAAGCTAAAAAGCGGATTTGCTGAAATTTGATGAATCAAGTCTTGCATGGATAAAAACCTTGTCGAGAGCAGGGATTATCTCAATTCAAAAACATGGAATCAAAGGACTCACAAAGCCATTTAATTTGAATTAAATGAACTATTGAAATCGAACCCCTGATATTTCGTACGTAATTGTACTTTGAAATCATTCAAATCACGTTCAAGCACCCTGGCAATAGCGGCAGTCCTTTCGGATGTATTCTTTTTGTCCATTAATTTAGTATTCCACACACCTCTTTGGCTGTGTTTGATAAACCCACTTTCACCAGGCAAACGATCATTTAGGCCTCCATACTTGGCCATTTCTTTAGCAAGTTCCAGTTCCGAGAGTTTTGTACGGGTCGCCAATTTCCTGGCTTCCACGACTCGGGTTCTGAGCTTTAACCATTTTGATTCATCCTTTAATCGGTCCAATGATTTCAATGAATGATCAATTTCCACGGTTATAGAATCGGTATTAATACCCGAAAATCCATCTTCAACAACTTCAACAAAAAGCTCATTTTTTTTCTCAGTATGTTTGCATGAAATCCCAAGCAAGGGACATGCAAAAAGTAATACCGTTCGAAACGGGCTCAAGAACAAGTTCCTACTTACGTACCCAATCGCCCGAGGACTTTTTAAACCAGTGACCCTTTTTCGCCTTGCTTGCTATTGCTTGAGAAAATTTTCGCGCCACCGTTTCTTCACTTCCACCTGTCTTGCGAGAAAGTGCCTGAAAAAGAGATTTCCTGTCCGCATTTTCGGATTCAACCAATTTTTTGGCGTTTGTATTGTCTACTTCCCTTAGATGTAAGTATCCGTCCACTCCCTCGCCTACAGAGCCTGCATCTTTGGCTGTGATCACCTCGGTTAATCGATTTTTCATGCGATCCGAAAAATCAGCTTGCAAGCAAAAAACAGGTAAGAAAAAAGCAAAGGAAATAAAAATTTTAGGTATAAAATTCATGGGATTCATTCAGTTGGGTTAGCAGGTGCATCATCATACAAATCGTCGAGGAAATCATTCACTTCTTGTTCCACCTTGATGGTAATATTGTGATCGAGAGTGATGTGGTGTTCAGTTTTGACTACAGTACAGGAAAGCAGAAAAAAGCTGTAACTAAGGATTAAGACTTTGAATATTTTCACTCTTTTTATCTTAAGGGGCTTTGTTCGATTCAATCAAATATGATTTTTGATGTTTAAAAGTTTCTTGATGCTGGACCAACCTTTGAAAGATCGAGTTGCTGGAGAAGAGCTTCTAAACCGCCAATAATTTTGGGCCTGTACTCAACGGTGATTTTTTTTCCCTCAACCATAGATTCCCCGATTACATTCATTTCCACGACCCGATCTCCATCTTCCAGAAGATTAAAATTAACCTTTAAGGTATCGAGATTCAGGTCGGCCAATGCTTTTTCCAGCATGATCATATTTTGATATTCGCTCCCCTCCGGATTCAGTCCATCCGTGAGTGCTCCATCCAAATTTAGAGAAAGATGAGCAAGTTCCGTTGGGTCCAAACTAAGAAACCCACCGTAAAAGTCCCAACTTGAATCATACAATTTTCGAAGACTCACCTTGCCTGATAAGTTTCCATCCATACGGGCATCGAGATCGTCAAAGGAATCAAGGATTGCTTGAGATATCAAGTTGGAGGCACGCAGCCGCAACTCCATACTATCCTCTGCCTCGCTGAGTACGGTTCTGTCCAAGGCAACCACACCCCCAAACACCTCAATTTCCGCAAGATCAATCACCTTTTCTCCTGTGGGAAGGACCTCAAATAAAACTTTTCCATTTTGAAATTCTCTGCCGGACACTTCGATATCAAAGGTCAAACTCTGAGTGCCATTAGTTTCCAAGGGATCGAGCGAAGAAAACTTCAAGTTTCCTCCCAGGTTTTTAAGAAGATATGTATCACCATCAAACATCTCAATCTGTGAGTCCATAAGACTAACACTGAGTGCACCAGTATTTCCTTGAACCCATTCGATCGCTAAATTTGCTGGATTGGCGGTGCACTCAAGGTCTTCCACTTTCAGTTCGATCTTTGAAAACTTTACTCGTTGAGAAGAATCAACGGTGAAACCAATTGATACATCCTCAATCTTTTGGTCTTCCCCAATAAAAATGGCACGGGATGTAAAGGTCTGGTCTTTGGACAGACTGGGTAATTCATCCAAATTTATTTCTCCAGAATAACTAAGGTTCTGCAAATTTATACCCAGGCTGGGCAAAGATGCATTTGCCTTAATCAACTCTACTTGAAAGCGATTCTCCCCCATCCACTCCACTGATACAACACCGTCATATAAATTTAATAGCCCAGCTTCTAAGTGAAGGGCGGAAAACCTAGCATCTAATCTCTTAAATCCTGTTATTTCACCCTCATCATTTGTGGATAAATCTATAGAATCAACCGAGAGTCCAAGCAGTTCAGCATCGGGTAATATTCCACCTGTGACCAATGCCTTTACCCGACAGTTTAATGCGAGGTTCCCTGAATCCATTCTCGCACGTATATTCATGCCATTAACCTTCAGGTTCTCGCCCCAGTTCAAATTTGCATAAAGATTACTTTCCCAGACACTACTGGAGGTTGGAGTTACGAATAAAAGACTTCGAGGCACTGCCAACGACAACCCCAAAATATTGATGACCACATTGCTCGAATTCACCTCCATAAATTGATCAATTATTCCATCCTCTTTAACCCGACCGGTCCACTGCACACTGCCCTGCCCTTGTTCAATTTGTACCTTAGAAAATTCCGTAAGTAGTTCATTAGGAATCATAGGAATCGATTCCGTAAAAGGGAGTAACCGACTAAGATCGGGCAATCTCAATCTCGTACTTATGAAAAGATCGGAGTCCTCCAGTACAGATGTTGATTCCGTTGACCAAGGCATGCCTGACAGGTTTCCATCCATCCTCACCTGAGCAAGATTTTCATACATGTCCGCCTGCAAGTTTACAGAACCAAACACACTTTTGGTTCCATCAGTTAGATCGATGGAGCCATTTCTTAGGCGTAAAAAACGAACAAGTGGAGAAGAAAGCGATTGAGCCACTTTTTCCTGTAAAGTTCTTTTGTCCTCGGACTTATTTGATTCTTTAGATAACCACTCTGAAAAATTATATAGATCAATTTGAAGTGCAGGATTGGAAAGAGATATTGCATTCACCCTGCCCTCTGCTAAATCTGCAGGCTGATAAAGCAGTTCGACAGATCCAACAGAAAAGTTTCCTTCCTTCGCGGCAACCTGTAAATTATCGATTTGTATACCGTTAAAACTAACATGGCGGACATCTAGATCTGTGTCAGTAAAACCAACCTCATTGGCAATTTTATGCAACCCCCAATCCACTGCAGAAGGAAGACTATACCATATGCATACAAGGATAGCACAGACTACAATAACAAAGCCTGAAAAGAAAAATCTTTTCCGCGGAATTTTCAACTCAAGTAAAAATGTCTTAGTTTATCTGCTTGGGCATAAATATAGGAGGCAAGCTCTTTTGAGAAACCACCTTTGAAAAAATGCCTTTAAGCGTTCCGAAGATAAACTTTCGCGTTTCCTGAAAAGACTGCTTCAGCAAGATCCAAATGAGCCGGAGCACTAATAGGTTCGTTCGATGAAGGAGCAGAAGCCTGTCCGGAAACAAGTATAGCAACTTTACCGTAGAGGTTGGCATTTTCTCCATCAGTTGGTGCCATCACCTCTCCCTCATTCAACCATCTACGTAACTGCATTTGACTCCATCCATTATAGGGTTCCTTTGCTCCTAGGAGGTTTTCCGCAAATCGCATTGCAGCAGTTTTCCAAAGACTGCCAGAAAGTTCTGGTGACTCCCCCATAATTGCCTGCATGGCTTCTGTGGTTAACCATAAAGCAGTAACCGGTGAATCAGCGACCACATTGGCGGTCCGGGGCACACCCCCTAACACCGCCATCTCTCCGATAACTGCTCCTCTGCCCATAATGTCAACCACGACATCTCCAATGGACACACGAACACTTCCCCGGGTAATTACGATCATGCCATCCCCTTCATCTCCTTGGCGCATAACAATGTCTCCGGAGTTGTAAGCCCTCGGTTCGGAGGTTTGTAAAATTTTGGCGATTAAGTCACTGGACATGCCCTTCAACCAGTTCACCTCCCGTAATACCTCCTCAGGTTCTGGCAAGCGTAACTCCAAGGGACTTTCCATGACTTTCTTCATTCTTTCTTCCACATCCACAATCATGCGGGAAGCTTCATCTGCCTCGAGCATTCCCTCGCTCTTCAACTTTTTAATTGAATTGCGCTCATGATTGAGAACGGAACGAATGGCATCTTTTGTTTCAATACCCACAGTCGCTTCCGGGTAATTTTCATGCATATTACGTATATATTCAAGTCCACGTAATCGGTTCTGTCGAATTTCATCCTTAAGCAAACGGGAAGTCTTTTGCTGCTTTTCTGCATCTCCACTTTCGTCAAGTTCCTTGACCAATGAATCAACCATCTTGGCCATGGTTTGCTGGGCGATTACAAATGCCTTCGCTGAGTCGTAACTCACCGTTATTTTATCGGAAAAATAACGCTTCAGAAATGGTAGGTCTTTAAGTGCTTCTGTCAGCTTACTAACCGTACAAATATTCTCTAAATAAGTACGATCTGTTAACGGGACCTTTCCTTGCAGGTCAAGAAATTCGCTCAGGTTATTGTCAAGTTGTGCAACGGCAGTCGCACTAAGTAAACCGGAACGAAATTGCCCCCAGTAACTGCTTCTTTCCTTTTCAAGTAAACGACGTCGAATCTCAGCCAAGGTATCCATGCCCGAAAGCTCATCTGCAGTCAGCGGATATGTCACAGGTTCCGGAAGGAAATCACGAACCAACCCCCAATTTGCACCACTTAAAAATCGATCATCTTTAAGTAAGTCCATCTCGCTCTCACAGCCTTGTGATATGTTACCCGATGCATTGGAAAACATTAATTTCTTGACCGCAGGCAAAGCCGTAAGCCCAAGTTTATTCACCAAGGTTTTGATTGTGGTAGCATTTACAAGCAAGGTTAGTAGAACGATTCCGGAAATCAGAAAAAGAAACTGATCCCGAACCCGAGCAGAAATCCCCACCAAGGATGCCTGAGCAATCGCTCCTCCACCCTCTCCAAGAATGACCACACTCATATCACCGCTAGCCAATTTCTCACGCATATCAGCAACTTCTTGGGTGGTTTTTTTCCCGAGGTAACGATCCGCAAGTCCAGTAGGTTGAGAAATCGATTGAACTTTCCCACCTTGAATCGAAACCTCGGCATGAGACAGAGAAGCTCCTTGAAAAAGATTGGGGTTTTGTTTCGTAACTAGTTGTTTTCCCAGTTCGCTATCCACCACAAATACAGCGGTAGTAGATTCTTTGTAGCCAGACCCTGCGTCATCCACCGAGAATTCATAGCGTAAATTTTCAGAATAAACCACAAGGGCCAAAGCCAGTCCGATCGCACCACGAAGTGCTCCCCACCATACAACGACTGCATCTTTTCCGGGCAGTCCATAACCCGCCTTACGCATCAGCGGATAGAAAATTCCCATATTGATCCCTCGAACAATATGAATGGCAACATAGACAAGTCCAAGAATGGCAAAGTCCATGCCCGTAGGGTGGCATTTCTGAGCAATGACCACACCAACGACGATAAAGATAATTACATTGGCAGCAAAGGCGGTAAATTCCCAGAACTCGTGCATAAAATGCTCAACCTCTGGGCTGATACGGGTTCTTCCCACACCAGCCATAACAATCCCCAAAGCCACTAAGCCCAAAACACCAGAGACATGGAAAAAGTGCTCGCATATAAAGAAAACCGCATAAGATGTTACAAGAACAACCGTGATCTCTATCAAAGGATCATTAAACACTTTACGTACCCAGAGAATAGCAACCAAGCCAACAAGTACACCGACTAAACCACCTGCTGCACCAATCTTTCCAAATCCGATGGCAGCACTTCCGATAAAGCTACCAGTCCCTAAAAAGGCTTCCGCCCCCGTAACCACCCCGATAAGCAATACAAAGGCAACAATTGCGGTACCATCATTAAGCAAGGATTCACCCTCAATTAGAGTGCCCAATTTTTTACTGGCCCCCAATTCTTTCAACAGAGCGACCACCGCCACCGGGTCCGTGGCACTGACCACAGCCCCAAACAGCATTGACGCCAGGACAATGAATGCCCCAGCATCCACATTCCAATCCTCGAGTACTCCACCCGGGCCACCAAAGACCGTAATCATACCCACGAAAGCAAATCCCGACATCACTGTAGCAGTTACAATTCCCGGACCCGCGAGGTAAAACGCATTGAGAAAGGATTTTTTAAAGGTATGAACATCGAGGGCAAAACCCGCTTCGAAAATAAGAATGGGTAGAAAAACATAGAGGATCAAATGACCATCCAAGTTCCCACCCCAAGTAATCGCTCCGCTCAAAGTATCAACAAATTTTGCCCACAACCCACCTGCCTGCTCAGCATGCTCCACACCGTGTGCATGTCCTCCATGCGGTCCATAGGCACGATTCAATGCACCCATACCCAGGCCAATCAATAGCAGGAGAACCGTGAAAGGCAGTGGCACGCGCTGCAAAAAATGGCGGGTCGCTGCCCCGATAACTAAAGAAACGATCAGAAAAAAGAGGCCGTAAAGGTATTCATGCCCACCTGAAGAAGCGAGTATTATGGGAAGGTTGGATTCGATCATTTTCGAAGAACGGGTTTGGGATTATTCGGAACCTCTCAGCAATCGTGAGGGAAATGGCCTGGAACTGGATTCACTCTGGTTAACATTAAATCTTTTCGGTGGTCGCCCCAGCAATTCACTCAGCGGATCATTGACCCCGTCAGCATAAACTCCTGAACCATTCGAGTGGTTGGTATTGGACGGTGGTTTTTCTGAGATTTTTTTTGTAGGAACGACTTCAAAACTCTCTGCCTGTTTGGCACTTCCCACAACCGCGCCATAAGTCTTTCCGACCATTTTTGACTGGGCGTCCGTCATACTCGCAATGGACTTTCGGAAACTTGTGCTGTTTGGAAAGCCAGAAACCAGGTAGGAGCTTTCAATTAACTTAGAAAGATTCACGCTTACTTCCTCTCCAAATCCACGCCCCCCGGGCATAAGGAAAACAAGTTGACCAGGGAGAAGCATGAAATCTTGGCCGTTGGCAAGATCAGTTAAAGAAATTTTACCCAATAACCCAACCGCTTTGAATCCACCATTGGGTTCAACATTAATCAAGCAACACCCAATCCCGTTCACCCCAAGTTTAGATTCGGGTCCAAGTAGGCTAACTTGGTTGGAGAGCCTTCGTGAATTCATCATTAATGCCCCCTGTTCAAAAGTCATTTCTGAACGGTTCAAAGTAAATACCGTACCCGCTCCAAATCGGAACTGAAAACCAGCCGCTAAAGTCTCTAGACCACTTCTTGGCCTGACGGAAATGCGTTTCCCATTAGGTAGGAAACTCGCTTTCGACAAAGCTTCGTTCTTGCCTTCATCTGAACGCCAAAGACCTCCATCTCCTTGAGCATAGACCAAAAGGTGTGAGTTTTGCCCCTTAAGTTGACAAATTGATAAGCAGAAGATGAATAAAAGCAGGTTGAACCCTCGCATAGTCAAAAGCAAAAAGAATGAAGTCGAATAGGTCAAACCTTCAAAATAAGAAATCTCTTAAATCTAACTTTTAAAAATCCCCCATCATTGTATTGAATAATGGAAACATTATCCCAGAAATCCGATATGAATGCTTATTCGGGAACGGCTTGATCTCCTAATTTTATAAAATCTTTGGAATCATAGTCATAAAAAGTTACCCGTTGTTCGATTGTGCCCAAAAAATAGGTCCAATCTCCTGAATCAAAACGGTACATAAATGGATATAGATCATCCTTGGTCCATAACCAACCCAATGTATCCTTCCACATCCAAACGGATGCAGACTCTCCAAGCTTCGGATAAACCCAGCCCATTTTTTCATGAAAGCTCCAACCGTTGGGAGATTGATAAAAACTTCCCCACCATGAACTAATCCACCAGCCATTCATATTTTCAATAGCTTGAGCATTGGCCCATCCATCTCCTGCCAATGGGGTTTTTAAAGTCACGACTTTTTCAACACCCAGTCCGGTACCTTCCAGGTTTTGGGCATATGCACGGAGGTAAATATTTGTCCAGGTTGATTCAGGGGTTACCAAAGTTTGCAAGCTTGTATCCCCGCTATTGTGTGTTGCTACAATGCGCGTCACTCCAACCTGGTCAGGACTCATAATAGAGGATCCACTAACAAACACACCCCAACTGGACAGGTCACCATTTCCACCTGAATCAAGGAGGTTGGTCTGCACCAATAATTTACCATCTATCAATTCTCCACTGAGCACTGTCTGCACGATGGGAAAGAATGCATCACTGACAGAAATTTCAAATTCCGCCTCAATATAACCACCGAATTGATCGCTTGAGCGAACAGTAATTGTATGGCTGCTTGATTGCTCAAAATCCAAAACTGCAGAAGTAATAAGAGTACCGTTCTCATCCACCTCAAATAAACTGGGCTGGTTATTTTCCGATGTCATCAATTCGTAACTATATGCACGAATACCGTTCGGATCATCCGCATCGCTGGTTGAAAACTGGCCCACCGCCGTCCCCACTGGCATGTTCTCTTCCACTATTCTGGAATTCAATGTGATACCATCGGGTGCTTGGTTAGTGACCGTAACGCTCCTACTAACTTCAACGGCCTGATTACCCGAGCTATCTGAGACTCGATAAATTATGATGTATGTACCAGGCACACTTGAATTAACTTCTCCAACAACCTGGACAGATGCGGTCAAATTGCCATCAATCGTATCCGTAGCCCCAACCCCTTCATCTAAAAATGCCTGCCATACTCCGATGGATATATTGGCATTTCCATTCAACGAAATTACAGGTTCGCTGGAGTCTACAACATTCACCATTCGGATTACTGTACTTGCAGAGTTCCCACCGGAATCTGTTTTATTGAATGTTAATGTATATACTCCTGGAACCAACCCGTTTACCTGTCCACTACCGGATAAGTTCCCCGTTCCATCCACCGCATCTGTCCAAGTTGCACCAGCATCAATGTAGACCGTACCCGCCTCGTGGATAATATTGGCAACTCCATTTAATGAGATCACTGGTGGGACTTCATCGATATCCTGGAGAGTAATGGTAAAGTTCCCCTCCGTGGATAAGTTATTTTCATCCCTTGCTTCGACTCGAATAGAGTAGGTACTGGCATTAGTTTCAAAATCAAAAATTACCGCCGTTTTCAAAGATCCATTGGTCTCCAAAATGAAGTGTGCATTACCTGTATCCCCTGTGCCTTGAACCAGGTGAAACGAAACAGTATCTCCATCAGGATCGGTAGCGGAAAATTGCCCAACAAAAGATTCAACGGGTTCGTTTTCGTTCACCAGCGAATGAGAAAGCTCTAAATTGGTTGGAGCCACATTTGTACTGATTACCGCACCTGCAAGGATAGAAATTTCGGAAGCACTCAATGCCCGGTTATAAACCCTGGCGTCATCAATCAATCCACTAAACTTCATGCTCCTTGAATTGCTTTCGATGTTATTAAAGGAGGTATCTTCATTATTGGCACTAAATATCCCAAAACGAGTGACTCCAGTACCCAGAGCCTGTCCGGAGTGGGCATTTTGAGAACGGTCAAGTGTACCATCCACATACAACCTGACTAAGCCATCGACTGTCGAATAAGTTGCTCCAATATGGTGCCATAAATTATCACTTACGCTCGTCTGCCCATAGACATCGAGGTGTCCATTAGCATTAGCACTGGCAAAGAATAGCAAACCATTATTGCTACCATCTCCCCCCACGGCAAACCTCCAGTACTCCGAACGGTCAAAACTCATTACAATACCCTCTGAGGCTTGGCTTGTTTTCACCCATGCTGCTGTAGTCACATGAGGAATCTGTCCTGCCTGGTTGTAATGCAGACTTTGAATAGCAAGGTAATGATTACTTCCATCCAGTTGAATGGCTCCGCCAACCTTACCGGTTACCCACACCACAGAAGGATCCGATGCACCAAAGAGTTGAGCATGGTAATTATTACCCGAAGAATCGTTGGCCATATCCCCACTGCTTTCATCAAACTTCCAGTGCCCCACCAATCCGGCCGCCAGAGGAGAAGAATCAAACGAACTTGGGTCGGTACCGCCTTGGGATTCATTGTAATCAGAGTATCCATCTCCATCGGAATCGATTGAGATTGGATCCGAATAATAAACCTTTTCTAAGATGTAAGGATTTCCGGAACTGCCCGAGTCATTCCAGTTCCCATTGGATGTCCAAGTTAAAAGATAATTTTCCCCTGTCCCCCCATTGGGTTCACCATTATTCCAAGAAGTGTAGCTCCATGGCTCGCCTGTTACCCATTTCCAGTTTCCCTCCGATTCAACATCACTTGCACCCAACCAGGAATTTTGGGTTCTTACCTGTTCAACAGCATTCTTTTCAGATGAACTCGTAATGGTGGCTAAGTACCCTCCCTTACTTTCAGCATCCCCTTTGGCAGCTGCCCAGGTAAAGGATCCGTTTATTTGCTCATAAGTATTAGCGAATCCATTAATCTCCTCAAAGTCCGTCAATCCATCTCCATCGGAATCACTGTTGGAAACATTGGTGTCGAGCAGTTCTTCCTCCGCATTCGTGAGCCCATCGGAATCGGTATCGGTGTTGGCGGCATTGAAAAGAAAAGCAATTTCAGTCGTGGAAAGGATGCGGTTATAAAGGCGTAAATCATCGAATTGTCCATCTATGTGAACAAAACCAGAATTTGTCTCCTGGGATGAACCAAAGAGTAAAGGATTTGAGTTTGATACCGTATCCGTTGTCCGTACATCAGTTACATCTGCTACTTCGCTGTTGTTTTTAAAGACTCGGATAAACCCATGGTTACGGTCGACAAGCAAAACAAGATTCATCCATTCGTTAGCAGCAAAAGAACTGTTTACAGAATCTGCATTTTGCTGGCCTTGTGAATCAGTACTGGTGCCATGGAAATACCTTGATGTATTGTTTAGCCAAAGCGTATATGTGCGAAGCAAGGAACTGCTTCCACCTTTGTATAAAAAAGGAGACCAAGTGTTAGTAGGAATATTATCTAGTTTTAGCCAACTGGAAAATGATATCGTTCTGCGTAGATCAATTCCTGAGTCATGCGGAACACTTAAGTAATCATCCGTTCCATCAAAATCCACCGCCTTAAAAATTTTACCCGTTGTAAATCCGGGAGTACTCCCATTCACATTACTTAAGGTTGCATGCCTGGCATTGCCTGAAATGTCAGAAAAATTTCCATCCATTGGCCAATGACCAAGCAACCCATTTGCTAAGTCTTGCCCATGTACATTTGCACACCAAAAAAAGAATAGAAAAAATCTTATAAAAATCCGCATAGTAAAATATAGATCTGTTAATTAATACAGAATCTTACCTCAAACATCCAAAGGTGACAAGTAACTCGTTTGATATTTAAGGTGAATCGGTTTGAGGCAAGTCAGCCCACGCATTCTTCCCATAATCATAAAATACTTGATTGCCTCCGACCTTACCAAAGAAATACCTCCAAGCATCAGAATCAGTGGAATAGAAAAATGGATAGGCTTCGGGACTTGTCCAACTCCAACCCCAACCGTCCTGCCAAATCCAGACGGATCCATCATCACTGGCAATCGGATAAATCCAACCGAGTTCTGCATGCATGGCCCATGGACTCCCCTCCGCAAGGTAAAGATTACCAAACCATTCACTCTCCCACCAACCTGCCAACCCGGTCATGGGAGACGCATCTGCCCAAGCCAGGTATTGTTCGGAATAATCTGTGTATTCTTCCAGTCCATATGAAACTCCCTCATCATTTAAGGCATATGCACGGGCATACACCGTATCCCAAGTATCTCCAGGGAGAAAATTAGTCACAACTGCGGAGGTTTCAGAATTGTAAGAAAGTTGAAGTTTTTGAACACCTTCACTTCCCAAATCATCTATACTCGTAGAGGAAACCAATACCCCCCACTCCAAAAGATCTGCATCACCACCGGCATCGACTAAACTAATGCCAACCTGCAAGGTTCCATCGCTTCCGACTGTAGGAGACAAAGTTGTGTCTATAACAGGTATGGATGCATCGGAAATGCTTATCTGAAATTGTTTTTCAAAACTTGCACCAAATTCATCAGTTACCCGGACAAGAATGGATGAACTCGTCACCGTTTCAAAATTAAAGATCAGTAAATTTCGCAGACCACCGTTAGCATCAATGGAAAAGTTGATGGGACTATTCTGGTTGCTCTCCACGATTTCGTACTGGTATTGCCTGGCTTGATCAGGATCGTCAGCATCCGTTACCTGAAAAGAACCAACAAGGGTATCAATAGGCATATTTTCATAAAGGGAACTGGAAGATAGGCTAATGTCCGTTGGGGCAGAATTCACCACATTTACAACACGCGTGATGTTGGCTTCATTGCCCGCAGCATCCTGTACGGTGTAAAGAATTTGGTAAGAACCAAGAGTATAATTATCAACCGTGCCTGAGGGAATTATTGAAGAGGTTACATTGCCATCCACACTATCTTCGGCGTTCACCCCTGGGTCTACAAAGTCCTGCCAAACACCAAGTGAAAAGTTGGCATCTCCAAACAAGCTAAGCACAGGAGGTGTGGAATCCACCACGGTTATAGTTCGGGTAGCATTTCCTTCATTACCCGCAGAATCAGTGAAAGAATAGACCAAGGTATAATTCCCTGGGACTGAATAATCTACAGTTCCACTAACATTTAAATTTGTCGTGGAATTACTATCATTACTATCCACAAAATCCGCCCACTCTGCCCCTGCATCTTCATAAATGGTGCTCACCTCGTGCGTGACCACTGCACCTCCAAGAACGCTAATAACTGGAGGGGTTGTATCTACCACATTCACGGTTCGGTTAACCTCCAATGCCACATTGCCTGCCTGGTCAGTATGGTTGTAACTTAAGGAATAAACACCTGTTGTATTTGCATCAAAGCTACCAGTGAAGTTCAAACTCCCACTTCCATCCACTGCATCAGTCCATGTTGCATTGGCATCCGTGTAAACTGTTCCCACTTCGTGTGTGTAAGTGGCGTTCCCTTCCAATGTAATAACAGCTGCGGTGGAATCCACCACATTGACCGTACGGATTATCGTGACAGCCGAATTGCCAGCTTGGTCAGTGTGGTTATAACTTAGGTTGTAAACACCTGTTGTGTTTGCATCAATGTTACCAGTAAAGCTCACACTTCCACTTCCATCCACTGTATCAGTCCATGTTGCATTAGCATCCGCATATACTGTAGTTGCCTCGTGGGTCATACTAGCATCCCCATTTAAAGTAATTACGGGAATGGTCGTATCCACCACATTAACCGTACGGGTCGCGATTCGTTCGATATCACTGGAATCCTTCACACTATGTACAACATAGTAGGTACCGGGCACACTAATGTTTACATCGCTTGTCATTACAATTAAACTTGTCAGGTTCCCATCTTCGTCATCATTTGCCGTGGCATTTGCATCTGAATATAGGGTAGCAGCCTCGTGTGTAAGGGATGCATCTCCTTCCAATATTACAACAGGAGCATGGAGTTGAGTGAACTTAATATTGGAAAAATTGGCATCCTGTTGAGAACCCGTCCAAAATCCAAACTTACCCGCAGAAAAGTTTCCCTCATGAGAGAACAAAACCGGATAACTGTTAAAATTATTGTCACCCTGCACACGCAAAGTCATGTTACCTTCTGTAAAAATTAGGGAAAAATTATGTTCAACATTCATTTCCCAACCCTTACTGAAATCACTTTCATTGTAATCGACACGGGTGGTTGCTCCATTTTCAACCTTTAGAAGATTCCATCCATCCAGAGGAGATGTACCACTTCCATCTTCAGAACGCGACCATTTGAAATGGTAATAGTTCAAGGAATCCACATACCCAAAATAAATTCCTACAAAATCATTATCAGAATTTCCCCAAACCTGAATACTTCCGTTTGCTTCAAAATTTAAAAGGTCGTAGGGCGAAAGTATATGAGTTGTAGGAACATTCATACTCTGCCTGACCGAAAGATTGTTATCAACCAAGCTGACAGTCCAATTTCCATCTATCGAAGCATTCCAATCATCAGATGATGGATCGTATTTGGGTACCCAATCATGCATCTCCACAAAATTTGGATTTCTGCCTATTGCGGTTTCATTGGCATCTGGTAATCCATCCCCATCAGTATCGTTGTTATCCGAAGCATCAGCAAATTTAGGCACAAAGAAAAGTGAAGACACACACAAGACGAGCGTGACGGATGAGAAAGATCGCTCCTTTAAGAACTTCACAAACTGGTACTAAAATTAAACTAGTGGAGTATTATAAAAATTACTAATAAAAATTACTCTTTTTTACTCGGTTAAAATAATCCTTAAAAGCCAAAATTTAATCAGAGATAAAAATTAGCGGGCATCCTCTTTTTCGCTTACTTTCGAATCATCCAGATCTACCCACTCTTGATCACCGTAATGGTAGAGCAAGCGTTGTTGATTGAGGGCTCCGTAAAAGTACATCCAATTCGATTGCTTTGCGGAGAAAAGGAACGGGTACAGCTTTTCATCCGTCCATACCCAGTCAAGATTCTCTTTCCATAACCAAAGCGATCCACCCTCACCAGGACTCGGATAGATCCACCCGAGTTCCACATGCAACATCCAACCGCTCTTGGATTTGTAAAAAGTTCCAAACCATGGACTTTCCCACCATCCAGACGCTCCATTGACCGGCCGGGCATCTGCCCAATGACTTAGGTCTTCTGGTAGATCTTTGAGAATGGATTCCTCCAACCCATAAGCCACGCCTTCTGCGTTTTTAGCATATGCACGAACATAAATCTTTTCCCATCCCTTCTTTGGTATCATTCCCTTTTCAAAACGATAAAGGTTTTGAGATTCGAAAATTTCCAGTTCCATAACTCCTTCGTTCCCCAGTAGTCCACCAATCGGACTTTCGGAAACCAGGATACCTACCTCCAAGTTTTGGGAATTTCCACCATCGTCTGATATTTCTCCTCCCACTTGCAAAGTTCCATTTTCATCAAAGTAAGGAAGCAAGGTGTTCACCACTGGGATGAAACAATCAATAATATCAACATCAAATACGCGCTCTTGAAAGGAGCCGTTCGCATCCAGTGCCCTTACAGTAAGCGAGTACTTTTCCTGCCTTTCAAAATCCAGAACCTCCGTGGTTACCAACTCACCAGACTTACTAAGTTCAAAAGGGAAAGTAAGGTTTTGATCTCTTACCAAAATGTATGAAAGAATATCTTCGTCCGGATCTTTTGCCACAAAGTCCCCGACAAAACTTCCCGCGGGGAGGTTCTCCTCAACCATCAGGGAAGCAGATGCCTGCAAATCGTAAGGTTGTTCATTCCTATCTAGCAGGTTCACTGTAAAGTTACCATCCACGCTCCCATTGTATTCATCGCTCGCCCGCACTCTAATGGAATGCCTAGAAGCATTGGCCTCATAATCAAAAATGACCGCTGTTTTAAGTGTTCCGTTTTCCTCCATCTCGAAAAGACTGTTACTTTCATTCCCCTCACCATCGATTAAATAAAAGGACAGGGCATTCCCGTTAGCATCAATGGCTCCAAAATTTCCGACCACTATACCTATCGGTTCGTTCTCATGAACACCCAATCCCTCAAGGCTTTTAAGCCCTTGAGGATTCGTATTGTAGACTGTTACTTCACGAATAACGGTATGAGCACTATTACCATTGGAATCAGTTACATTGTAAGACAGCGAGTAAATACCGGGAATATCTTCATTCACATCGCCCGTGCCAATCACTACGCCACTACCGTCCACAATATCGGACCAGGTGGCATTGGCATCGTGGTAGGTGGAACCTGCTTCGTGTGTAACATTGGCATCGCCATTCAGGGTGATTACCGGAATCGTCGTATCCACCACATTGACCGTGCGGGTCACAGGAACTGCTATATTGCCGGCTTGGTCCGTGTAGTTGTAACTCAAAACGTACTCTCCAGGTGTGGAGATGTCCACTTCCCCATTACCAATGACCACACCCGACCCGTCAACAATGTCCGACCAGGTCGCATTCAAATCGTTGTACTCACCGCCCGCCTCGTGGGTAACATTGGCATCGCCATTCAGGGTGATTACCGGAATCGTCGTATCCACCACATTGACCGTGCGGGTCACAGTAACTGCTATATTGCCGGCTTGGTCCGTGTAGTTGTAACTCAAAACGTACTCTCCAGGTGTGGAGATGTCCACTTCCCCATTACCAATGACCACACCCGATCCATCCACAATGTCCGACCAACTCGCATTCGCATCGTGGTACTCACCGCCCGCCTCGTGGGTAATATTAGAATCACCATTCAGGGTGATTACCGGAATCGTCGTATCCACCACATTAACCGTTCGGGTAACGGTTACTGCATCATTACCGGCATTATCAGTATAATTAAAACTCAACACATATACTCCAGGCGTGGAGGCGTTGACCTCACCCGTTCCATAAACTTCTCCACTACCATCCACAATGTCTAACCAAGTGGCATTGGCATCGTGGTAGGTGGAACCTGCCTCGTGGGTGATATTGGAATCGCCACTAAGAGAAATATTCGGGGGAGTGTCATCAACATCCAGCAAGGTAATTGTAAAATTCCCCTCGGTGGTGGCGTTTAATTCGTCTTTTGCCAGCACCGTGATGGTGTAGCTCAAGGCATTGCTTTCGTAATCAAAAGTAGTGGCGGTTTTGAGGGTACCGTTGGTATCGAGAGTGAAGAGAGAATTGTTGTTATCTCCATTTAAGAAGTGGTAAGTGATCGCCCCACCCTCTGGATCAGTGGCATTGAATTCGCCCACGATCGTGCCAACTTGCTGGTTTTCGGAGAACGCTAAGACGGCGGTGGAATTGAGATCGGTGGGAGCCTTATTCATATCCCGCAAAGCTAGACGGAAGCCGATATTGTTTTGCTGAAAATCCACTGGATTTTTGAAACGTGAAGCCGATCGGACATATTCCCCGGAGACTGGCGTTCTCCAAGAACCACTGCGTTGTACTTTTTCCGTTCCAGTTTCTTGCCCGATAGGATCTATGATGGACCCAGATAGATATGCTCCATACCAATCCGCACATATTTCAGCCACATTTCCGTGCATGTCGTGGAATCCCCAAGGATTAGCTAGATAGCTGCCAACCTCTGTGGTTGAATTTACATCATTCGAATATTTCCAGTTTGCATCTGTAGCACTAATGGTATCTCCCCACGAGTAGGCCGTGGTCGTTCCTGCCCGGCAGGCATACTCCCACTGTGCTTCCGTGGGCAATACATATGCCCATCCCTCAGGGATATTGTCCGCCTGCTGGGTATTCAAGCGGGTGAGGAATTTTTGAATATCATCATACGATACCTTCTCCACAGGGCGGTCCGGGTTGTTCGGCCAGTTGCTAGGAGAGGCATTTAACCCATCCGTATTCCCTGTCATCACCGCCTCGTATTGGGCCTGCGTTACCTCGTATTTACCTAAATAAAATCCAGTGGTTAGGGTGACATTGTGCTCGGGAGAAGCATTCGAAATATCATTTTGCCCCATCGTAAAAGTGCCCGGTTCCACCCATATCATTTCCAAGTCAACGATAGGGCCTATGTGAAGAAAATGAGCACCCTTACTGCTATCAGCAGATTGCTCAAAACCATATAGTGCCTCTATTAAATTTGGTGATACTGCTTTGTTGTAGAAGCGCAAGTCATCAATCAATCCCAAATAACCAGAATCACTACTTAGATCTTCGGGTGGATAACCTATTGCAACACCATTTGAACGGAGGGCAATTTTGCCAGTAAATAGAGCATTTTCAATGTGTGCTCCGTTGATAAAAATTTTAACCTGGTTGTTTATTGCAACAATGCTGTAAAAATTCCATCCTGACAAATTTTGTTCAACAGCGGAGGTGCAATGGATGTTATCTGTTCTATGCTCGTAAATCGATATTCCGTTTGTACCCAAGGAACAGCCTATTCCTGATCCAGATGTAGAACCATGCCTCGGATAAAGTAAATACTGTTGACCTAATGTACCACTTGTTCCGCTAGTTGCAGTATTATCAACTTGATGAACACCCGTGGGTTTTGCCCAAAAAGTGTAAGAAAAATTTTCATTAAAATCTTCAATTGGTGCAATTAATCTTTGGGCATACTCAGTAAATTCAATGCTATGGTGACCTTCGCTAAATACCCATTCTGGTGAACCAGTAATATTTCCATCATTTCCATTACCGGACATATCGGAGGCATTGCCGTCAAAGGGGTACCAAGCAACCAGACCATCTTTAAATGGAATGGATATTGAATCGTTTAAGTTACTACCCGCAGATGCTTCCAATGAATCCCGAAAGCCATCCCCATCGGTATCCTCATACACATCCGTCAAAGTAAGATTGAGGTCCTTGATAATGAATTGCCCAAATGGATCCTCCACTTTAACTCTTATAACATAATTCGATGCATTGGTCTCGTAGTCAAATTGTGCTGCAGTCCTGACCGTGCCGTTTACATCAATGTTGAAAAGATCGTTGGCTAAGTTGTAATTGGCATCGGTATTTGCTTGGGTGGTCTTGTAGGCGTGGGATGAAGGCAAGGTATTTTCAACACCCCATTTTTGAGACAAATATCCTTCGAGTAATTCCACATCGCTGGAACTCACAAAATGATTGAAAATCATTAGCTCACTCACGGCCAAATTATTTAGACCAAAACCATTGGATTCCCCACCTATAGTAACATTCAAGTGAGGTTGTGGTTTGATGGAACCTACTACCGAATCGTTGTTGTCAATGACACTACCATTTACCCGGAAAACCCAACTCCCTGAGGTATAAGAAAAGAAAAGTGTGCCTGGTCCACCACCATCCTGGTCCTGTAGTGCTTTTGTGGTATTTTTGGTTGGATGATAATAAGAGCTCGGAGTATCAGTAAGAATTCCTGGACCCCAGTAATTATAGTCTCCATCAAGCCTATGAGAAGAAATGCCCCACGCATGGTCTCTGCTGTCATCCAACCATAAAGGGTGATTAGATTTACCAAAAATAGTGGCGAAGTTTTGATCACCCGGTTGGTAAAATGCGGCGACCAAGGTAATTTCCGACCAGTTATCAAACTCGGTTGAGGAATTGAACAAGGACATGGATGCCTGATTGAGCATAACGGCTGGTTTTGAATTATATCCGGTTTCACTCCAAATTGGCGTACCCGATAACTTGATCGCGTGGTGACCATTCCCACTCCTGTCCAGCCACATTGTAACATTATCATCATGGACTGGAATATCACCGTTCAAATCCTCAGATGTACGAAGAAAGCTAGCATGACTTGCATCAAACCATGCTTTCAATTTGCCCACTTTTTCAATCGAGGGAAGTAAATCCTGAGTCAAGGAAAACTTGAGGGTGTCTCCATCTGAATCGGAGCCATTTAAATCTACAATTTCCGAACCGATAGCCAAGTCCTCATCAAAGCGAACAATTCCATTATGCACACGGGTCGGCATGCTATTTTCATGCATGTTATTAATCGAAACAAAAAGATTGAGTATGTCGGTGGCATTGCCATCTGTAACCGAGATACTCAATTCGTAAATATTGTCCGAATCATTGTCTTCTGCATTTTCATAATCCTGAGCATTAACGAAATTCAGAATTCCGCTTGTAGAATTCAGTTCAAACAAATGAGAGTCGTCGCCGTAAAGAATACTGTATGATAGGGTATCTCCATTTGGATCGGTTGCGTTGAACTCGAAAACAAAGGTTTCATTTTCAGATATGCTCAAATTTCCATCAGATTGAAACTGAGGTGCTAGGTTTTCATACACATCCAGCAGGTTGACAATGAAACTCTGAACCGTGCTTGCATTAAGCTCATCCTTTACCTGGACGCGTATGGAGTAACTAGAAGCATTAGATTCGTAATCAAAAGTTGAAGCGGTCTTAAGCGTGCCATTGGCATCGAGAGTAAAGAGATGGTTGTCGTTTTCCGTATTGAAGTCTTGATGGACTTGCGTTTTGTAGGCGTGATTACTAGGAAGCAGTGATTCCAAAGCCCATTTATGAGCTAAGTAACCTTCTATTTTTTCACGGTCATTATCATTACAAGCACTTTTGAATACAATAAACTCCGAAAGGTCGAACTGAGCCTCCCCCCCGCCGTCACTTTCACCACCCAATGACAAAGGAAGGTTGGTTGATCGGATTTCACCAATGAAATCCTTGGTGAATTTTAAATTCCCGTTCAACCATGCTTTGGCTTTAGAAGAACTACTGTCATATTGGAGGACCAAAATATTATGCGACTTAATACCAACATCACCAAGTTCAGGAACAATGTAGGAAGAATTGCCGTTTATTCTTAGGGTATAACGAGGAGGTGACATATCAGCTCTTCGAGCCATAAATTCCCAGGAAGCAAGCTCATTGTTCATAGCTTGGCTGGAACGACCAAAAACTGAGGTAAAAGTATCATTACTAAGATATCTCCAGACGACCACTATTGTAAAATTCGACCAGTTATCAAAAGGAGTCGCACTGTCTTTTAGCAACATCGTATCGTCGGTAAAAGTAACAGTGGGTTTACCATTAAAGCCAGTAAAATTCCATGTAGGCGAGGTGTCGTAAGTTTCGGCATGATGTCCTTTACCGCTTTTATCAGTCCACAATACCACAGATTCTCCATCGCTGGGTATTGAAGCATTTTCATCCTTCAATAAGTATGATGAATCGCTAGCATCCAACCATGCTTGTAAATGACCCAATGAGCCGAGGTCGGGAGATGACTCAGCCAATGAAAACGTCAGGCTATCATTATCATTATCCGTGGCATTAAACTCGCCGATTATCGAACCTGTCGGAAGATTCTCATTAAATTCAAGCACTGTAGTGGAATTAAGATCCGCAGGTGGGAAATTTCGAATTTGCCATTTTAAAAATGGGTAATCATTTTCGGGCATTTCCCAGGAATTGTTAAAGTCCCAACCAGCATCGGTGAAGGTTGCCAAAGTCTTCATATTTGCAGTTGTTTTCCCGGTCCCTCCTCCATTGTAACTACTGGTTACCCCGGATGTGGAGGTATCCCAAAAGCTGTTGGTTGCGGTGGCAACCGTACCTGAACCTGAAGCAGTTCCAAGCTTTACAAGCCCATGTTTGCTAGACGAACTGCCAAGGCTCACTACTACAGCGGCACTGTAGCTGTTAATCACAGTCCCCCCTATACTGTATGCAACCAATCCTCCAGTCGTGTTGTAACCTGTTACACTCCCACTGGAGTAGGAATTCCTGACAATGTTGTTTAAGCCCATGTGTCCAACCAATCCCCCAACATTGGCACTGGAGCTACCACCATTAACTTCTACCTCAGAGCCACATTCTTCGATAACACCCCCATTACTCCCTACCAGTCCACCAATTTGACCTCCAGATCCACTAATTTCACCGCTTACAAAACAACGCGATATTAAACCAGATGATGCACCCGCAAGGCCACCAACAACACTGCTTCCGGAAATATTTACATCAAGAATCAATAAATCACTCACCTCTCCAGTGCTTTTTATGCAACCAAAAAACCCCTTATAGTTTGAATCCGGTTGGTTAACATAGAGATCAGTAATGGAGTGACCATCCCCAAAATATTTACCTTCAAATTCATTTCCCCAAACACCAATCGGGGTGAAGCCTGCCCCACCCTCCCAGTTTTTGGTATCAGATGCATTTATGTCTGCAACTTGCTGGAACTCCGCATTCCAGACAGAGGGGGTAATGGATAGCCAACGCAATTGAGCAAGGGATGCAATTTGGTACGGATCTGCACTGCTACCATCCCCAGCGGTTGGAACTTCTCCCTCATTGTAATCAATCAAAAGGACTGTAAAATCTTCTTCGACCGTGGCATTCTCATCGTCCTTTGCCTGCACCCGTATGGTGTGGCTCGAGGCATTATTTTCATAATCAAAGGTGGTGGCTGTTTTGAGCGTGCCGTTGGTATCGAGGGTAAAGAGCGAGTTATTTTCATCCCCTGCCCCGCTCACCAGATGAAATGTAATCGCATCCCCATCCGGGTCGGTGGCATTGAACTCGCCCACGGTGGTGCCAACAGGCTGGTTTTCCAATATGGTCAGCGTAGTGGTGGAGTTAAGATCACGCGGAGCGCGG
Source organism: Opitutales bacterium (assembly GCA_028045305.1). Lineage (GTDB taxonomy): Bacteria > Verrucomicrobiota > Verrucomicrobiia > Opitutales > Seribacteraceae > Chordibacter. Next base: position 27,559 of record JAOFTV010000023.1, read on the forward strand.
TTGGGGAATACACTTGGGTCGAGCGGGTTGGTGCCTGCGGTTACCTCCGCCCCATCGTTGGCCCCATCCCCATCGCTGTCGGGATTGGTTGGGTTGGTCCCATGGGCAAATTCCTGCTCCAGCCCGAGCCCGTCCCCATCCTCATCCCAGGATGGATCCACCGCACGGATGGTAAAATTTTTATCGAAGGATTCCCCCTCATCATCCATCACCCGTACCTGGATGGAAAGGTTTCCTTCGGTGGTAAAAGACTGGGATGCCCGCAACTCTCTACCCGATAGATTAAAGTAACTGTTATCCTCCCCGCCTGCTCCGCTTAGCAGTTGGTAGGTGTATGGGCGCACAACCCCGGGATCGTCCAGATCACGCGGAGTGAAGGTGCCAATACTTGCATTCACATCCTTATTTAACAGGGCATAGGAATTGTTGAGCTCCAAATCATAAGGCGGGCGGTTTTGTTGAATGTAATAAGTCAGACTGTTGGACATTCTGCCTGCGATGCCCCCACCCTCTGTAAATTCCGCAATGGTTGCTTCCTGCCCAAGTTCACCCTCCCGCTTATTGGTATATCCATCCCCATCTGGGTCATCGTTCGGGCCAAGTTCGAGGTTGCCAAACTGGTACTTTTCGAACCAGTCCATCACCCCATCTCCATCCGTATCCTGAGTACTGGGAACATAGTGGGCAACAAATTCTGTATCCGAAGTAACCACCGCACTTACCTTACTGCTCGCCACCCCATTGGGGGATGCCTGGCGCACACCATTGATCGTCCAGTAAGCAAAGTGGGAACCATTGGTCGCCCCGTTGAGAGACTGGGTGGTGACTGTGGCATTAATCTCCTTGTTGGTAACCGAGGTGGTGATGAATCCCGCCGGGTTACTCTTGATCGACACCTCAATCGTGGAGGTATCGGCGTAGGTAAAAGTGTTGGACATTCTGCCCGCAATTCCACCCGCCTCGGTAAACTCAGCAATGGTTGCCTCCTGCCCAAGCTCGCCCTCCCGCTTGTTGGAAAATCCATCCCCATCGGAATCATCCTCCGGGCCTGCACTTAGGTTGCCAAACTGGTAAAGTTCAAACCAGTCCATCACCCCATCCCCATCCGTGTCCTCAGTGCTGGGCACATAGTGGGCCACAATATTGGTATCTCCCGAAATATTCAGGCTTACCTTACTGCTCGCCACCCCATTGGGAGATGCCTGGCGTACCCCATTGATCGTCCAGTATGCAAAGTGCGAACCATTGGTCGCCCCATTGAGGGACTGGGTGGTAACCGTGGCATTGAGCTCTTTATTGGTGACCGATGTGGTGATAAACCCAGTCGGATCACTCTTGATCGTGACCACCTGCATCGAAGTATCGGCATAGGTAAAAGTGTTTGACATTCTGCCGGCAATCCCGCCCGCTTCCATAAAATCGACAATTAATGCATCCTGCCCCAGCTCGCTCTCCTGCTTATTGGTAAACCCATCCCCATCGGAATCATCACTTGGGTTTTTGCTCAAGTCCCCAAACATCCGATATTCAAACCAGTCCATCACCCCGTCCCCATCCGTATCTGCATTATCTGCATAATAATGGGCGGTAAAATTGGAATCTGCCTCGATCACGCCCGATACCCGGGTGAGCGAGCGTCCATCCGCCCCCTGCTGCCTCACCCCATCGATCGCCCAGTATCCAAAGGTGTATCCATTTTTGTTCAACTGTGGGTCAATACTTTGGTATGTCTGCCCACCCTCAATCACTGCACTTTGGGATACCAGCCCAGCCGGCACCGAATTTTGGGTCACTGGAAATAAGGCACCAAAGGAAGTTAGCGGAAGGAGCATACACCCAAGAATCGCCCAGCCTGCCTGGCTGAGTATCGATCGGGTATTTCCCTTAAGTTTCACTCGTTTTCCTCGTTATTATTCTAAATGCTCAATTCCTCCGATTAATATTTTTTATTCCTTGATTATCCACAGCCCCGAGGTGGTGGATACATCAAAACCGTACTCATTTACCTTACCCGGCAAGTTCCTTGGCTTCACCTGATTGCTCGCCGTCCAATTATTTACACCACCCGGTGTCGCCGCCTCGCGGGCCTTGGTGACTTCCTCGGGAGTTGCAGCTCGGTACTCTGTTCCAAGTTTGTAAATTAAATACCCTACTCCTCCCTGAACCTGCCACTTATTATTAAGAATGGTTAGCTCAGGCATTGTCGGAGTCACCCCCTCTGCCCGATAAATGCGAACGATTCCATGGTTACCGCCCATGCCTGCTAGATTCAACTGGTTGGTCCCTGAATTATAGCAACCGCCAGATCCTCCACCTCTATTTTGCCCTCCTCCGCCACCAGAATATCCACCACCCCCTCCACCACTAATCCATCCTGAATAATGAGAAGCTCCTCCTCCCCCAAAGCCACCGTCCTTTCCATTACTTGCTGAATCGCCACCTAAAGAACCGTTTTGGAAAGAATATCCTTTCTGGGACGAGTATCCAGAGCAAGTGCCGTTTGTCAAAAATCCTCCCCCACCTCCTGTTTGGCTTCCATTTCCACCACTTCCTTGACTTCCACCTGAATTATCAG
>JAOFTV010000024.1 GCA_028045305.1 Opitutales bacterium
TCCGGATAAGTCGATATACAGACCGCATCCGGCTTAAGTTCATCGAGGGCCCGGGCATAATCGTTTGCTTCCGGAGTTCCTGTGGGAAGTTCTGCCATCAGTTTGGCCCGGGACTCCGGCTTGCGTGTGCAGATGGCGGCAATTTCGAACTCGGGAATGGAGGAGTAGGCGAGGGCATGGGACCTGCCCATATTGCCGGCACCGACCACGAGTACACGGATCTTTTGGGAATCACTCATTTTCGCAGGGTGAAGAGAATGACCTTAGCGGGCAATCCAATCCGATGGTTTGTGTTTTTTGACCAATTCGTCCTGAATCTGGGAAACATGCCGGTAGTACTCTTGATACTTCAGGTTCTGTGCTGCTGCTTCGTCAAGGATTACTGTGACTCGTTCGTGCAATTGAAGGGCAGAACCCGGACAGATGGAGGAGATTGGACCTTCGATCATGTCCTGCACCGCCTGAGCTTTGTTATCACCGGTGGCAATCATTAGTATACGCCTAGTCTCCAGAATGGTACCGATCCCCATCGTAATGGCCAGTTTAGGTTGAAATTCGTCAGGGCCGAAGAAGCGGGAGTTGTCCTCTACAGTCTGCTTGGTCAGGGTCTTCAAGCGGGTACGGGAGCGCAGGCTGGAGGTGGGCTCGTTGAATCCGATATGTCCGTCCGTCCCGATGCCAAGCACCTGGAGGTCAACGCCACCAGTTTCCGCAATTTTCTTTTCGAAGGCGGGGCCGGCGTCGAGCGGGTTTCCCGCCATCCCATCCGGCACATGAGTATTGGAAAGTTCGATGTCGGTCCCCTTAAACAAGTTATCATCCATAAAGGTGCGATAACTTTGGGTGTGGTCTGCAGGTATACCCACATATTCATCCAAATTGAAAGTTCTTACCTTTTGAAAGCTCAGTCCATGATCGCTGTGCCTATGGATCAACTCCCGGTAAAGCCCGAGCGGACTGGACCCAGTGGCAAGCCCGAGCACGGTGTCCGGGAAGGCACGTATTTGAGATTCCACCAGATCGGCAGAACGTTTAGCCACCGCATCTTCGTCGGGTAGGATGATGATTTCCATAATGTGAAAAAGCTTGTGCTTATATATTAAATGAACTTGGTCAGTCCTGGTTTTGGAACTCCGGCAACAGGCAGGGGTTGTGAGAAATCAAGGTGGGGAGGGGTGAGATCAAGTTTTGAATTTAGAGCCTGTTGGAAGGATAACTTCTTGCCTGTGTAAGCAGCCATACGACCCATGATGGCTACCATGGTGCTGTTGGCTGCCCGTTCACCGTCGTTGATTGGTTCTCCGGAACGAATGGAGGCGATTAATTCTTCGTGCTCCGTTGTGTACATATCATTTGACCTGCCTGAGAACCTCCAGGGGTTTTCTCCATCTGCAAAAATAGCGTGCTTATTTTTAGCACTGCAAAACCCTTTTTTCCCGAAGATTTCCAATTCATAACTTCCCTGGGTTCCATTTTGCTGACGGGAAAAATGATAGCCACGGGCACCGTTTGCCCATTTGTAGACCACTGCAAAGTGGTCAAAGATATTGCCGTAACGGTCGGGGTCATCCGGATAGACCTGTCTGCCTCCAGAAGCTTCCGCTTCTACCGGGAGTTCCTCACCCATGGCCCATTGCATCATATCGATGGAGTGAACCGCTTGCTCAACAATAGAGTCACCCGCCAACCACAGATGTTTGAACCAGTTGCGCATCTGAATCTCAAGATCGCTCATGGTAATGGCACGACCTCGGCTTCCTCCTACTTCTCCGGCGTTGTAGGTGCTGTACATCGCATTAATGTTTCCAACTGCTCCATCGAGCACACGGGAAAAAACTTCCCGCTTGGGGTAATTGTAGCGCCAGCAAAAACCGGACATAAATCCGAGGTTTTTCTCTTTTGCCTTTTTGGCCAGTTCGATGACCTTGCGGATACCGGGAGCATCCACCGCCACTGGTTTTTCATAAAAGCAGTGAACCCCTTTTTCCACCGCATATTCAAGATGAGCGGGACGAAAAGCAGGGGGAGTGGTCAGGATTACATAATCCAAACCGGCATCGATCACTTTTTTGTAACAATCAAATCCCGTAAACATATTATCCGGTGAAACTTTGTATCGTTTTCCACAAATTTTCTCGAGGTGCTTGGACCGTTGCTTAATGCGATCTTCAAACAAGTCCCCAATTGCAACCAACTCAACCTTGGGGTCCGCTTTCATCGCATTGCCAACGGCACCACAACCGCGTCCTCCGCAACCCACGATACCGATGCGGATCGGTTTGTCGTCCGTAAAGCCTTGCGAGACATAAGGCGTTAGGGCGGTACCTGCGGCAAGAAGGGCACCAGATTTTACAAAAGTTCTACGGGAATGAGTTTCAGGATTCATGGATTTTATAATGATGGGTTGGGCTGTCTAAATTTCTTGGCTTAGAGTAGGTTTTCGCAAGCCATAGATAGTACCATGTAAATTATTTATTTTCTGCCCGCTTCTTAACAAAAATGTATCATTTATTGTCCTAAATCCTTGAAATGTGTTAATTCTGGATCAAAATATAGATAATGAGAGCCACCTTCGAGGCATTGCCCCTGGACCAACAAACTTCCTTTCGCTTTTCCGAAATTGATCAAGGGCAGGGGTTTGATGGCCATTGGCATTACCATCCCGAGCTTGAGTTAAAGTGGGTATTGGATGGCGTAGGGCAACGCATGGTTGGGGATCATATGCAATCTTTTGGCCCATCTGATCTCGTGCTTGTCGGCTCCAACCTTTCACATTGCTGGCGGACGGCTCCTGATTTCTCCGGACGCTCCCGTGCCTTTCTCGTTCAATTCCCTCAGAATCTTGTATCCCAGGGGCCTGAACTTGCTGGTATCCAAAAAATGCTCGATGATTCGCAGCGTGGTCTTTGTTTCCACCTCAGTGGAAACTCTGTTCATGACCGTTTGAGGAAGAGGTTTATACAATTGGGAATGGCTGAGTTAGGTAGCTGGGAGTCTTATTCCGCCTGGTTATCTTTGCTTGGAGAATTATCAGAAATGCCTCGGGACTATTTGGCAAGTGCCGGATACAATCCAAAAGAACCTGAGGATGAGCGGCTCGCCCGGGTGATTGATTTTATTTTCGAAAGTGTGGAAGGATGCGTCGATACGACGGTTTTTCCCGCTGCCTGTAAGATCGCATCGATGACTCCCTCTGCCTTTAGCCGTTTTTTTAAAAGACATACGGGGCGCACCTTCTCGAGGTTTTTTAACGAGGCCAAGGTTGCGAGAGCTTCCCGATTATTGGTGGAGTCTGCAGAAACGGTTTTATCAATCTCCCTGGAGTGTGGGTTTGGGAGCCTTAGTCATTTCAATCGTACCTTTGAAGAGATCAAGGGATCCTCCCCAGGTCGTTGGCGCAAGCAGTTTAGAGCTTCTTAGAGGCTGAGAGTGCTTCTATGCAGGCTTCGGCAAACCTTGTTCCCAAAATTCGGTATCCATTAGCAGAGTAGTGTAAATCATTTTTGATCTTTTTTCCTTTCCGGTTGATTCCGTCATTTAAATCATCGGTATCTATCCAAAAAAATTGTGAATTATTTTCAGCCACTTCCATCTGAACTTCTCTAATCATTGTCCAATGCGGTAATTTTTTATTTTGCATATCGAAATCACTTAATCGTCCGATCACCATGATTAGTTGGTCCTCATCCCAGTTTAAATCCTTTGCAAGTTGGGCATGCAGTCCAATCAGTGCATTCTTGTAAAGCTTCCCCCATCCCATTTTTGCATCCCTTTCTCCCTGCATCCATACGAAGCAAACGCTCTGAAGTTCACTTCCCTCTATAGCTTTTTTAACTTTGGAAAGGAGTTTGTTATAGAGGTCGCCAAGTTCTGCCGGTTTATTGCCATCAGGATCTTTCCATTCTTTCCACCATCTATGAATGGGTTTGCCACCAAGGGCGTATTGTACGATGGCGACTTCATTTTTACCAAATTCTTCTTCAATCCGAGGAGTAAATGCTTCTTGGGGGCGGTGGCCTTGCATATTTGACTGCCCGGAGAGAATGAAAAGTCTCTTGGTGGATTCCTTGGAGAGTAAAGGGAAACATGCAACCGTAAGGATTAAAAAAAATAAATATGCTTTCAGGACATTATTCATTTAGGTTTGATTTTATTGAGGATGTATTTTTTAAGGGCAAAAAATATTGTCAGCACTCCCCACCACATTGAAAAGTAAAGCAAGGAATAGAGCCAACCTCCAAATAGGGCCATCATTTTGGGACCTCCATCTGCTGCCCATTTTTCAAGTATCGCACCCTGTTCCTCTTTAGGGACGAAGTTTGCCAATTCCCTAAGATAATCATGGCGGATTTCAACTGTTATCAGAAGAGTGGCCCAGCCAAGCAGGCAGTAAATGATACAGGTCGCCCAGTTAGGCAGGGGAAACTTTTTAAAATGTCGAAGAAAGAGCAACAGTGGCGGAACAAGGCACCACCCCGTATACAAAACTAAGGAATAATCAAAAGGCGGGCTGGGCTCCATATCGGTCAAATTAAGAATCCAGTCGCTCCCCTTGCAAGCAATTTAAAGGCTTACAGGAGATTCCCTCCTCACTTCCTTAGCTAAGGCAAGAGAGCAGAAATTAATCTAATTTTGTGGCTCTTCGGCGATCGATTTAATTTTTAGATCGCGCAACTGGCGCTCGGTCGCTTCGCCCGGGCTGTCGGTCATTAAATCCTGTCCCTTTTGAGTTTTTGGAAAGGCAATGACATCACGAATGCTCTCACGATTGCAAAGAATGGTGACCAAACGGTCAAGCCCCAGAGCAATTCCACCATGTGGGGGAGCACCGTATGAAAAGGCTTCGAGCATGTAGCCAAACCGGCTTTGCACCACATCCGCGGGAATCTTCAGCACATCCTCAAACACTTTCTTTTGTACATCGGGTTGATGAATCCGGATGCTTCCTCCGCCCAGTTCCACCCCGTTTAGTACAATGTCGTAATGTTGACCACGTACTTTCTTGGGATCGGAGTCGAGAAATTCCAAGTCTTCCTCGACCGGTGCGGTGAAGGGGTGATGGGAGGCGACATAGCGACCTTCCTCTTCTTCGTAATGCATCAGCGGAAAATCGATGACCCAAAGGAATTTCCAATCCTTGGGATCCCTCAATTTTTGTCCGCGCTTTTCAAGCAGGGTTGCAGATTCCAAGCGCACGCGACCAAGAACATTACAGGAGGTTTCCCAGGGCCCGGCAGCAAAGAAAACAATATCTCCATCCTCGACTGATAGGCGTTGTTTAAGTGCGTCCTTTTCCTCTTCGGAAAGAAATTTTAGAATGGGTGACTTCCACTCTCCATTTTCCGACTTTACAAATGCAAGCCCTTTAGCCCCCAAAGACTTTGCAGTTTCCTCAAGGTGTTTGAGTTCGCCCTGAGTAAGGTCGGCCAATCCCTTGGCATTAAATGCTTTTACCGCACCTCCAGATTGTACAGCACCCGCAAAAACCTTAAATCCGGATGCAGAAAATTCTTCGGAAAAATCTTCAATTTCCATCCCGAAACGCATATCTGGCTTGTCCGATCCAAAACGGTTCATTGCATCCACATAGGGCATGCGCAGAAAAGGGGCAGAAATTTCTTCACCTAGGGTTTCCTTCCACACTGTTTTGAGCAACCCTTCGATCAGGGCATACATATCTTCCCGGTCGATGAAGGACATTTCCAAATCCACCTGAGTAAATTCGGGTTGGCGATCCGCTCTTAAATCCTCATCCCGAAAACAGCGTGCTAATTGGTAGTACCGCTCAATACCGGCAACCATGAGCATTTGCTTGTATTGTTGGGGGGACTGGGGAAGGGCATAAAATTTTCCCGGGTTTAAACGGCTTGGAGATAGAAATTCGCGTGCTCCTTCCGGGGTACTTTTAAAAAGAACCGGTGTTTCCACCTCGAGGAATCCATGCCCATCAAAATACTGGCGGATGGCATGGGATGCCCGGTGGCGCAGTTTTAATGCATGTAGGTTGTTTTGCCGGCGTAAATCGAGATAACGGTAGGAAAGGCGCAAATCCTCGCTTACTTTATCTGCTGTATCATCAAGGGGGAAGGGGGGAGTTTTGGATTGATTGTGCACCACAATACCCTTGGCAAAAACTTCAACTCCTCCGGTGGGAAGGTTGGGGTTGGTGGTGGCCTCATCCCGTGCCCGGACCTCTCCGGATACTTCGATCACACTCTCAGGTTTGAGATTGGGAAAGAGGGCGGAAAGCTCCGCGTTTTCGGGATCGAGTACCACCTGGGTCTTGCCCTCACGGTCTCTTAAATCGAGGAAGAATACACCTCCATGATCGCGCAGGGAATCAATCCAGCCAATTAAGGAGGCGGAGGATCCAGCGTTTTCGGGGCGCAGTTCATTGCAGTGATGTGTTCGTTTCATGCGTGCTTCAGGAAAAAAGGGGAGAGCTTAACTTATGGTAGTCCCCTTGGCAAGCGGGATGACCATGTCTAAACTTCGATGGAAAAATTCTTTGATTCCCCGCTTTTCTCTACCCCTTTTTTCCGATATAAAAAGTATTTTTATGGCAAGAATTAATACCAACTACGATAAGCTCGCTGCGGGCTATCTCTTTCCCGAGATTGCCCGCCGTACCAACGCCTTTTTGGAACAAAATCCCGGAGCCCAAGTTTTACGACTTGGCATTGGGGATACTACTGAACCAATTGTTTCCTCGGTCCTTGAGGGTTTGCACCAGGGAGTGACCGATCTCGGAAATACCGAGACCTACTCCGGGTACGGTCCTTCGGAGGGAGTGCTTCCATTGCGTCAAGGCCTTGCTGGGTTGTATGGTGAGTGGGGAGTATCCATAGATCCTTCCGAAATTTTTGTTTCTGACGGGGCAAAGTCAGATTCCGCAAATATTCAGGGTATTTTTTCCCAGGACTGTGTGGTTGCGGTTCAGGACCCCGCCTATCCGGTCTATGTCGATAGCAATGTAATTGCCGGGCGTACTGGTTTGGCGGGTGAAGACGGGTATGAAGGACTGGTCTACATGCCTTGTACCGAAGAAAACGGTTTTTTTCCGGAACTTCCCGACCGCAAAGTCGACCTCATTTATATCTGCAGTCCCAATAACCCCACTGGAGCGGTGGCCACTAAGGAGCAGTTAAAATCTTTTGTGGACTATGCCAATGAGCACAAGGCAGTGATCTTTTTTGATTCCGCCTATGCCGCCTTTATTACCGATCCTTCCCTTCCCCGTTCTATTTATGAAATTGAAGCGGCGGAGAAATGTGCCATCGAGATGAACAGTTTTTCCAAAACCGCTGGTTTTACCGGGGTTCGTCTTGCTTGGACTATTGTTCCCAAAGCCCTTCAAACTGAGGACTCCGAGCCCGGTAAAGCACATGCCCTATGGACGCGTCGTCAAAACACCTTCTTTAATGGTGCTTCTAATGTTGTTCAGGCAGGTGGATTGGCCGCCTTATCCAAAGAGGGTAGGGAACAAACTGATGCACAGGTTTCATTTTATCTGGAAAACGCTCGCATCATTAGCGAAGGGTTAAAATCTCTGGGCATTATCACCTATGGCGGGGGTAATGCTCCCTATGTCTGGTTAAAGACACCGGGTGGTCTTTCTTCCTGGGACTTTTTCGACAAACTTCTTGGCGAGTGCCATGTTGTGGGCACGCCAGGTTCAGGATTCGGGCCGGCAGGGGAGGGTTTCTTTCGTCTCAGTGCATTTGGACACCGCGAAAATGTTGAAAAAGCAATCTCTTCGATTAAGGAAAGACTCGCACTTTCATAAGCTCACAAATCCAACGGTTTGACCTTTGATTAATTACGGACAAGGTTAGATAGCACATATTATGGAAAACCAGTCTCATCCCATCCCCGAAGAAATGCCCGCCATGACTCTTCGTGGAACGGTACTTTTTCCCAAGGCTATGATGCCCCTTCGTATTTTTGAGGAACGCTACAAACAAATGCTTAGGGATGTACTCGATGAACACCGCATGTTTGCCATTGTGGGGGAGCGGGAAAATGTCTCGGATGAGGAAGCCGCCAGTGAACCTCCGTTCGGCATGGCAACTGTTGGTTTAATCCGTATTTCAAAGAAAAATGAAGACAATACATCCTTTGTACTTCTACAGGGTATCGAGCGTGTAAAAATTCGTGAGATTGTACGGGAAGAACCTTACCGTGTTTTGCGTATTAATCCTTTTGAAACCTTGGTCGAACCAAACAAACCAGTGCATCGGGCAGAATTGCTCGAACAAATGGAACGCAATATGAAACTCGGTGGGGAAGTAAACGATGATATCCTCGAATACTTACGCCCCCTGGAAGATGATGTTGCTTTTGTTGACTTGGCTGCCTTCACCCTTTGTAAACATGTTGTGCGCAAACAGGCACTTCTGGAAGTACAACGACTTGGCCAACGTGCCCTCATGTTGCTGGACGATTTAAAAAGGGAAAATCAAAAGCTTGAACTCTACAAGAACATGCTCGGTAAGCAGGACGACGACGGATCTTTGCGTAATTAACCTGAGCATCTATTCCTCCCGTACGATCTCAGTCCATGAATAAACGTGTTTACAGTTCCGAGGAAAAGGTGCGGAGAATCTCCCATTTTCAACGCGTTATCCGTTATCGAAAGTTATTTGGTTGGGTATTTTCTGGCGTCGGTCTGGTTTTATTTGTGGTCGGTGTAAAAAATTTCCAAAATCCATTAATCATGATAAACGGTGCCCTGTTCTTCGGATACGGTCTGTTTATGGTCCGCCAAGCCAAAAAGGCGGGAGCACAACTTATGAGGTCAGAATAAAACTGTTCTTGAGCCCAGCCTGGTCGGGCAGGCAGGGCACGGATTAATCCATCCAGGCATGAGGGTGGAGCATGTTTGGTTCATGTTCTTCATTCTCTGCAAAGTATACTCCCATTCGCAGGTAGGGCAGTCGCCAATCCGGTGTATCTGGGCGCATTTTTACGATCTCCTCAAATAGAGTTTCTGGTGCTCGGCCCTGTAATTCGTATAATTCACGCACTCCAATATCTATCAAGTCACGGGCCACCCGCACATCCATTCTGGGTATACGCATCATCGGCGAGGCCATCGCCTCTTTGTCGATTTTTTTCTTTTTTTTCCTTTTTCCGCCTTCCTCATTGCCATACATGGGTGGCTTGCCCAATAGGGCGTCCAGGGGAATAATGTCTTCGAGTGCCATATACTTAAAAATCTGCATCACGCCTTAACCGATGTGCCTTGGCAATGTAAAACGAAAGAGAATAGAGAATTATGGCAATATCTTCTCAGATTACTCCTGCTCTTTTTCGTTACTCAAGTACAGATCAAAAAAATAATCGTTCCCAAGCACATTCCCTTCCAGTATCTTTAACCACTTCTCTATGAAGCATTCATTAGTTAGTTGTATTGTACCCATGTATAATGCGGAGAATACCATTTTAGAGTGTTTACAAAGCTTGGTTGCCCTGGACTATCAACCCTTGCAAGTCGTTCTTGTGGATGATGGTTCCACTGATCACTCCCTCCGAATTGCACAAGATTTTATCGACGATTTTGACGGCGAAGGGGTTGAGTTTTCAATCATTACAGAAGATCGCAACCGCGGGATATCGTACGCTAAAAATAGAGGGTTGGAAAAGATGAGAGGGGAATACTTTTTCTTTGCCGCCGCGGATGATGTTCAATTTTTCAACAGGGTCTCTCTTCCTCTTGCCTACATGCAAAAGAATCCTGGAGTGGATGTCGTTTTTCTGGATTGTGAATTATGGCATGATTCACGGGATGGTCATCAGTCTGCCCGCCGCGGATTTCCAGAGGGAATGACCAATGAAAATGCATTTCTTTACCAACTCAAGAGAAGCTATTTTTGGAGTGGGTTCCTATTTGCCCGTTCCAGTGCGGTTAATCAATTTGATGAAAGTCTATCCTCCGCCGTTGATTACGATTGGTATTTTAAGCAGTTTTTTGATGGCAAAACCATGCACTTTCTTGATGTACCGGTTATGAAATATCGACTGCATGATAAAAACACATCCAAGAACCTTTCTGAAACTTCGGCAAATGTGTTAAAAATTTTAAAGAAATATAATTTTTCCAAAACTTATGAAAATCTTTGCCAATCTTGCCCATCGGATGAAGTACACCTCTCCTTTGCCTGGCTCGACCAAACGGTTGGTCGCTATCCTGAAGCTCTCAACAAAATATCCAACTTGCAAAATCAGAAAGGAGAAGCCCAATTTCTAAAGGGTGTGCTCTTTGCCTCGCTTAAACAATTCAACCAAGCGATCGATCATTTTCGCTCCCTTTGTGAAAAAAAGAATGCTCTTCCCGAGTGCCTAAACAATCTTGCCGTCTGCCTTTTGAATTCTGGGGGAGTGGTTTCGGATGCGGTCGGGTTGCTTGAGCGGGCAGGGTCTATAAATCCCGACTATTTGGATGCCCCAAAAAACTTATGGATTCTAAGGGAGGAGACTTTTAATTATTCCCATCTCCATCTAACCACCAAGCCCTTACGGTCTATACTTACGCATGTTGATAGCTATGAATGAATGGGTTTTAATAACCTGAAATGATTATGTCTATTGTTCACTGCCAGGCTGGCTAACATCTTGCAACTCTTCATCCTTTTATTTTTCCAGGAAAAGAGTTTTTGGGGAAGCGGGTTCAGATTATTACAACCATTTTACCACTTTATGTATTAAATTCATAACTTGTGCTAAAGAGATAAAGTGTACAAACTTAAGTCATTGTACACTTTTCTATCAAACATCTGTTTAATCATAACTAATTTTTGACTAATGCCTTCAGAATAAGTCCCGTGTGCATAAATTTATGAAACCATCGCTAAGATACCCTCTTTCCTTTCTCCTCTTATTCGGGCTTGCCTCGCTTGCCCACGCTGCCCCGCCCATTCTTAATTATTCCGGGCAGGTGGCAGTGGATGGTTCCCCCTTTACCGGCACGGCCTATCTGAAATTCGCCTTTGTGGATGGCTCCGGCCAGTTCTCCTACTGGAGCCACGATGGTACCAGTGCCAATGGATCGGAGCCGGATGGCAATGTATCCGTCTCCGTAAGTGGTGGTCTCTACTCCATCCTAATCGGGGATACCCAGATCGCAGGGATGGGAGAGGTGGATGAATCTGTATTTCAGAACCATAATGATGTACACCTGCGGGTATGGTTTAGCGATGGAGTGAATGGCTTTCAGCAAATCTCGCCCGACCGCCGCTTTGCCTCCGTTCCCTATGTTTTGGGGAATGATGGCACGGGGGATGCCAATTTTGTGGGCGCAGGAACCGTGAATAATTCCACCCAGTCGGTCACGGAAGCGGGTGGATATGTACGCCTGGTGGCCAATGGGCCGGACACACCATCGGGCACCCTGGTTTTATTAAATGGGGATACCGCGGAAGTGCTCGCCTATGTGGGGGAGGATGTAGGACTGTTGGAATATTCCTTTGGGGAGCATGGATTTGTCCTGCCCAAGACATTTGACTCTTTTCGCCAGACCCTGATCGGGCCGGGCAGTGTCCGCTTGGTTGCGACCACGGGTTCCAAATCCTTTGCCAATTTACGGGTACACCGTGCCAATGGACGGGACCATCTGGATCTGGACGGTGGGGCAACCTCCGGGAGCGAACCACCCGCAATCGTATCCATACCCAAGGAACAAACCGTGGTGCTTGGCGGGCGGACCACCCTGTTTGTATCCGCCTCCGGGGACAACCTTACTTACCAGTGGAAAAAAAATGGAGTGGAAATCACTGGTGCTACAAATTCCACTCTTTCATTTGAAGATGTCAGCTGGGATGATAATGGTACTTATCAGGTAACAGTTACCAATGATGAGGGGAATAGTACGACCGAAACAGCCAATCTTTTAATACTTGAAAATTTAGTACGAATTCCTGCAGGAACTTATGGAATTCGAACAGGAGTTACTGCCGAAATTGAGGAATTCCTAATGGATAAGTATGAAACTAGAAGGTCTTCCTGGGAAGTAGTCAAAGTCTGGGCTTTGGAAAATAACTACACTTTTGAGAATTCTGAGGGGTTTGCAGTTTTGGATAATCTTAATTTGTCTTATCTTGGAGGAGATAATCACCCCGTTACCATGGTTACCACGAAAGACGTCTTGATTTGGGCAAATGCAAGATCGGAAAAGGAAGGGCTTTCTCCCTGCTACTACACTGATTCAACCAAAAGTACTGTTATTACAAGCCTTCCTAGTGGCCTAATTGTAAAGGATGATATGGTTGATTGGAATGCTTCTGGATACCGGTTGCCAACATATGAGGAGTTTGTTGTAGCTGCACGTGGTGGATTGGAAGGTAAGGCATATCCATGGGGCAATTTTAAAGATACCTCTAAGGCAAATTTATATGAGTCAAATAATTTTGAAGAAGTAGCTGGGAATCTCTATCGAAAAGCTTTTGAGGTTGGATTGTTTGAGCCTAATGGTTACGGGCTCCATGACATATTAGGCAATGTAGGCGAATATATTTGGTTCGAAGATTCATATTACTCAAGTAGAAATTATGAATACAGTGGGATTATCAAAGCTGGTTTCATGGAAAATTTTTCAAACAATCTCAACGAATTCAGTCTTTTAACAAGGGGCTCTGGTGCTCGAACAAACGAAGCATACCATGGCGTTGGTTTCCGCCTCGTTCGCCGTCCGTGATTTATTCCTTATCAAATTTATAATTTATTGAGCATCATCTTCCATAAAGCCCTCACAAATCTACTCCTGATTGGAGTGGGGATGGGTGTATGGGCACAGGTGGCGATTGGGCAGTCTATTGAAGTTTACTATAATTCCCTACCTTATTCTACGGGAGATATTGTTGTTTGGAATGGTGAAACATATGTGGCCTCCGTTGCGGTTGAGCCTGGCAACCCCCCTGGTGTGGATTCCATTTACTGGCAACTGCTCTCAGGAGATGTTGATGAACCTAACAACCCTCCCAGTGATGTACCCGATGATTCGATTGTTGATACGGAAGAGGTATTGAATCTGGGCTCTAATACCGAGTCGCTTTTCAGTTACTCCTTTGGGCCACAGGCAATGCTCTCCCTTTCTGGGGATGGAAATAGTTCACATTACACCACCTTCTCGGTGGTCGAGCCAATTAGTGGACTATCCACCACAGAGGATCAAAACATGGAGGTGATTGCTGGTTTTCTGGGTGCAGTAGGGGGCAGCAATGCACAGCCCTCCATTTTGGCAATTTCCAGCCTCGCGGTTCAGGAAAATAAACCAGTTGGCACACTGGTTGGTGAATTCAATGCCACAAATTTTCAGAGTGAATCAGTAATCTTCACTCTCGTACAGGGCGAGGGGAGTGCCGATAATGAACATTTTTCTCTCAGCACCAATGGTCTGCTTACCACCCGTGGGGTATTTGATTATGAACAGGGAGTATCTGAGTTTACAATCCGTGCACGGGCAAGCGGCACGGGCGAAGAATGGGCTGAAAAAGTGTTCTTGATCTACCTAATTGATGTGAATGAGGATCAGGATGGGGATGGACTCATGGATGACCAGGACCCTGATGATGATAATGATGGATACTCCGACACCTACGAAATTGCCATCGGTAGTGATCCTCGAAATGCTGCAAGTACACCTCTTAATTACGGTCTCGTCGCTTGGTACCCTTTTGATGGCAATGCTTCCGATATGTCTGGCAATGGAAACCACGGTACGGTTAATGGGGCAACCTTGGGAACGGACCGCCATGGAGTAGCTGGTAAGGCGTACAGTTTTGATGGGGTGGATGATAAAATAAAAATCCCCCATTCAGTTCTTAACAGTAAGACCGAGCTAACTGTTTCCTTTTGGTACAAAATGGATTCATTGGCTACTACTTTTCAGCACTTTTTGAGTGGTGCTAATTCAAGTCATGATAACAGGTTTCTTTTGGAACTTAGACCAACCCAACCATGTTTCCTGCTGCGAGATGAGCTAACTTCTGTTAATGCAAAATTAGCGTATTATGGGTTTTCAGGTTATCCATTTTTCAGGTCGAGGTGGGTTAATCTAGTTCTTTCCCGAGATTTACTAGGTGCTAGTCTTTATTCATACGGTTCGCTGAAGCACCGTTCAGATTACATAACGAATTCTCTTTCGATCGATCAAGATGGTCTTTGGATTGGTGCAGATCAAGATTCAGTTGGAGGTGGATGGGTTAGGGATCAGCACCTTCATGGATTTTTAGACGATTTCAGCATCTATGACCGTGCATTGTCTGCGGTAGAAATTGGATTGCTTTATGATACCGAGACGGAGTTGCCAACGGGAGCGGTTACTTCAGCAAAACTTTCGCCCGAACTGAGTGATTTGATTGATGGGAATGGTTCGATTGAGCAGGCCCTGCCTGCGGGCTCCGTGATTGCCCGCTATCCTGGCGAAGAACCACCACCCGGGTATACCCTTTTCCAACGCCCCGATTACAATGCCTCCCGTGCCTGGGAGGAAAAAGCATCCATTTCACAAGCCCGCTATGCATTTGATGGTGCAGAGGTAATAGACGGCAAAATCTATTTCACCGGGATGAAAAATGATACCAATAGAACAGGGAGCAAACTGCTGGAGAGATATGATCCAGCAACTGATACCTGGGAGACTTTAGCTGATAGGCCAAAAGTACGCTACGCACCATGTACCACAGTATTGGATGGTAAATATTATGTGATGGGTGGCGACCAGCGTGCGGTGGAAATCTATGATCCACAGACCAATTCTTGGTCTGAAGGGGTGGCAATGCCCATCGATGTTGATCATTGTGGTGCGGTAACCTTCGAAGGGAAAATCTATGTAATGGGTGAGAATCAAGCGATTGTGTTTGATCCATCCACAAATGAATGGACTCTTAAATCACAGTCAAACTTTACAACTTATGGCACGGCTCTGGCCATTTATGAAGAGAGAATATGGTCTTTCACTGAAGATGGAGTGGAGAGTTACGACCCACGAACCGATACATGGCAAGTGGAGAAATCTTTGGCGGTTAACCGCCAGTTTGCGACTGCATGGATATATGATAACCAACTGTATGTGGCATGCGGGAGGGTCTGGAAATCGGACGATAAATCCAGATTCAATCTAATTGATCGCTATGATTCGAAAAACCAGAAATGGGTTGAGGTTGGGCACTTCCCTGGCGAACGAGCCGTGATGGATTCGGCGGTGATTGGAAATCGAGTCTACATCGTTGGCGGTGCCAAACCAAGTTTGCACTTAGCTTCTATGTATTCTGCAGAACTCCCCCTGTTGCCCGAAATGAATCTTTATTTCAAGGAGGGCAATGCCACCGCAGAGGCGGAACTTTCCACCCTTGGGATGGTAGATGGATCGGTCACCCTCGGGCAACTCGCCCCGGATGCCTTGGCGAAGATTGGATTGGATCACAACCCCGCAACTGCCGAGGGTAGCCTACTCGCCGTGCCCCGTGGTAAGCAACCACCCCCGGGATATGCTCTCTACAAACGTTCCGATCGAAACGGTAGTCTGGTATGGGAAGAAAAGGCACCAATTAGTTTGGCAGGCCATGTTTATGATGGGCTGGAAGTTTTGAATGGTGAAGTGTACTTGCAAAGTCGGGGGGCCGGATTCGAAAAATATTTGGAATCCAATAATAGCTGGAAAAGTCTGACCCCTAGTCCAAATGTACGCAGTGCACTTGCCTGTGCATCCCTGGGTAGCAAATTGTACCTAATGGGCGGTGAGAATCCAATTGTTCCAACGGTGGACTTTTATGATAGCCAAACAAAAGAATGGCAAACGGGGCCAAGCCTTCCGATTGCGGTTAGGGCAGGGCAGGCCCTGACCGTTGGAGATACCATTTATTTCATTGGTGGGTCGGTTATAGATGAAAATTCGTCTGCACGGGTGTTTAGCTTAACCGAGGGAGCCAACCATTGGATTGAAAGAGCTTCTATGCCCACGCCCAGAAGAGGGCACAAGCTGGTTTATTTTAAAAATCGAATTTGGTCACTTGGCGGGTGGAGCGAAGGGATAGGTAACCTTCAAACAGTCGAAAGCTATGACCCCAAAACCGATACTTGGCGAACCGAGCCTTCGATGGTGGAAACTAGGCACTGGCCGGTAACATGGAGCAATGGAGCCAAATTATTTGTTGGGGGAGGGGGAAATCACGGTTCAACTTTATTTAAGGCTACAATCGAGGCATATGATCCGGATAGAGGCGAGTGGGAATTAGTCGATAATCTACCCTACAAATCTTATGTCTCCGATGCCATCGTGCATGATGGTGAAGTCTATTTTGTAGGAGGGAATGTAGCTGCTGGAGATCATTCAGATAAATTTTATACCGCCGATATCACCCCGCCGATAGACTTGTACTACCGTGAGGCCAATGCGAGTGGAACGATCACGCTGGAAAAATTAAGCACGGATCTGGCGGGTGAGTTTGCCAGTTCATCTGCAGTGAGTGCACCGGTGGGATTAGTCACTGCTGTAGATTATAATGACGATGCTCCAAGCGACCACACCATCCTCGAACGCACCGACCGCAACGCCACCCACCAGTGGAAAGAGATGGCACCGGTTGCTCAATCAAAGTACGCTCATGATGGAGTAACTGTTCTTGACGGAAAATTATACTTTGTGGGGGGGCGAAAAAAACCAAATCCTTTGAGCTATGTTGAGAGCTTTGATTTGGAAATAAATGAGTGGACAGAGCTTTCCCCACTTCCTGTTGAAAGACAGTCAATTACCACAGTTGGGCATGGGGGGAAATTATATACAATTGGTGGAAATGATGGAGATGTTGCACTCTCAACCACTGTAGTGTTTAATCCGCCTCAAAATCTTTGGACAAGTGGCCCCGCATTGCCTGAAGTTTTACAATCATCCACATCGGTTTCTTTTAATAATAATGTATTCCTTTTTGGCGGTGACAACAGAGCAGGGTCTTATTCAAACAAAGTCTACTACCTAGAAGAAGGGACTGAATCTTGGCAGTCTGCACCTGATATGCCTACCGCAAGATCAAATGCCAAAGCTTTAGTAGTGCAAGATAAGATTTGGGTGATTGGTGGCTCAGATGAAAATGGGGTCCTCTCGAATGTCGAGATTTACAACCCAAGTACTCTTTCATGGAGCATTGGTGTTCCGCTTGAAATTCCCAAAAGTGGGCCTGCAGTTTGGTTCTATCAAGATAGAGTCTATGTAGCTGGTGGAACTAAAGGACCTAACGATTTTACAAATTCGGTCGAAATTTTTGATTTAAAACAGCATGCTTGGATTTCACTTGGTACTATACCCGAAGAAGTTTCATCCCTGGGCTTTGGTGTTTTAGATCAGAGAATAGTTCTTGCTGGTGGGCACAAAGCAAGTGGAGGGACCAACAAAGTCTACGCGGCCGATCTGCTTCCGCATCGCGATCTCTACTTCCGCTCGGTTGCCAGTGAAACCGTAAACCGCAAGCCCAGTTCCATCCTTGCGTTGGGTGATTTGAATATTTCCGAGAACCAGCCAGCAAGCACCATCGTCGGTGAGTTCAATGCGACCGATCCGGAGGGTGGGGTAGTTACCTACTCGCTTGTAAGCGGGGAAGGGGACACGCACAATTCCCTGTTTGTCCTTGATGAATTTACCGGAGTATTATCAACAAATGAGCGACTGATATACGATGTTCATGGTCCATACTTAAGCATCCGAATAAGAGCGTTTGATGAGTTGGGTGCATGGATGGATGGAGTGTTTACTATTCAATTAATTGAGGAAGAGGTTATGGAACCACCAAGGGATTTTAGCTTATCGAACAATAGAATATTAGAAAATCGTCCAGTCGGTACTTTGGTTGGTACTTTTTATGTTCCTCTTGAAGATACTTTTGATTTTGAATACTTCCTCGTTTCCGGAAGTGGAGATACTGGCAATCAATACTTCAAACTCTCGAGTGATGGGAAATTAACCACTTTTGTGCAATTCGACTACGAGTCTAAACGCGGGACAACTGTAAGGGTAAGTATTCAAAATAAAAAGGGTGAGGCAGTGGAGAAGGTATTTCAGTTAATTGTCGAAAACGATGCTGCACGGGCAATTGTACGAACTATCCCCCCAAAATTCCGTGGAAGAACTTTGAAGGTAGCCGGTCAACTTGAAGATGCAGGGGAAATATCCTCAGAAGAAAAAGTAAAGCTTGGCATTCTTGTGTCTAACAGGCCAATAAGGGGTGGCACTTCGGATAAACGAGCCAAACGCTTTGATTTATATGAGGGACCTTTGATGCTTGGTGCATTTGGTACAAATTATTCGATGCCTCAAGGTTGGAGGAAAGCATATGTAGTCGCTTTTGCAGAGACTTTTGAAGGTACGAGTTATGGGCTTCTGGAAGTTTTTGAGGTTCCAGTAAATAGGAGCGTGGATTCATGGATTGGGGCCACCGCATTAACAGCAAGCAAGGGGTGGTGGGAGAGTCCGTGGTTAGGCACCTTCTATAAATCGGAAGAGAGTGGATGGGTGTTACACCTTGGCTTGGGTTGGGTTTATCCGAGTCCAGCGAAGATGGAAGGTGTTTGGATGTGGAAGGAATCTCTAGGGTGGTTATGGACTAAACCTGCCCTGTATCCATTCCTGTACCGTAACCGAACAGGCGGATGGAGTTATTTTTATGGAGAATATCAAAAAAATCGCTTATTGTTCGATTATACAATAAATGATTGGATATTGTTAGATAACATGCAGATTAACGAAAACCAGAACGCACGATGAATAATTACATCATTCCCAACCGACTAGTGAGTACTATTTTACTCATGGTCATGACACTGGCACATTTTGCATGGGGGCAGGAAATGAAAAAGGGAGCATTCATCTTAATTTCCCTCGAAGGAACTGTCACTTTTTTGGATGACCAAGGGAAAAAGGCAAGTGCGGTAGCAGTTGGACAATCCATACCGGCAAGTTATCAATTGGAAACGGGTGAGGATGGAAAGTTGGTCGGTTTGTTAAGTAATGGAACTTTGCTCACTTTGGTTGAAAAAACTAAAATGAAAGTGGCTACTTTTGAACAACAACCATTCGAAGCTGGGGATAAAAAACTTGCCGATTTGCAAGGAGAACCAAGTAATTCCAAGGTTTCTATTGATTTGGAATTTGGTTCATTAGTGGTGAAAACTAAGAAATTGAACAAGGGTTCGATGTTCGACATTAATTCACCGGTCGGGGTGGCGGGCATTCGCGGTACGGAATTTCAGATGGCTTCAAATCCTGGACAGGGTGTACAGTTGGATGTGACGGAATCTACCGTGGCCTTTGCACCTCCAGGTGGTGGAGCCCCGGTGGAAGTGAGCCAAGGGGGCGGGTTGAGTGTTTCTCCGAGTGGTGTGGCCACTACAAGACCAGTGAATCCAAGCGTGGCTCAAAATATCCAATCTACTAATCAAGCCGCGACTGAGGCTACCAACGATGTTTCCCTAGGCGAGGTGACTGCAGCCATGGACCAGGCATCCGCAGAGTCTGAATCTTCCGAGGAACAATCGAGCGAAGAAAGCTCAGAAGATAGTGAAGAAGAAAGCACGGATGAAACGGAAGAGAGTTCTGAAGAAAGCCCAGAGGAAGCAGATTCGAGTGATAGCGATTCTGAAGAGACTGAGTCGGGCTCTGATTCCGAAGGGAGTTCGGAGACAGATGCAATGGAAGACAAGCAGGCATCTTCTGATAGCGATGGTGGAGAAGCAGGTTCTGCTGCTCCTGAAGCGGCTAACTCTCCCGTACAAGCGGAAGCGAACATTGATGCAGTTCTTGAAACCAATGCAGATGCAAAACAAACTAGAAAGACGGGAGAATCCGGTGCATCTGCGGGAGAAATTGCAAGGCTCGGATTAAATGCAGAGCAGATGGAAAAGTTCTTTAATCTGCCAACTTCTTTGCAAGCAAATTTGAAGGAGGAATCTCCCGTGAATGTTCGCCGGTTTATCGACCTTTCTGGAATGAGTGTTGTAAATCTGGAAACTTATTTTGGTTACTCCCCGGAAACGAGGAAGAAGATTGTTTATCTTGAAGATGTGATGATGATCTCCTTGTTGGACAAGGCATATGATGAGGAAATACTGGAGTCTCTATTAACACAGGAAAATTTGGCGAATTCTAAATCCAGCAACACGCCGGGCGAGGGTCCGGATGATGTACGTATTACCCAACTGGGAGACACTCTGCGTGCATCTGGAAACGGGGCTGTTTTCGATGAAATTTCCGAGATGAACCAAGGGGAATGGACAGATGAATGGATCGAGCTAGCAGAAATCGCAAATCATCTCACCCAGGACTACGACTTGAGCAATGCAGATGTTTGGCAGAGGTGGGAAAGTTTGGGTGGTATTGATGGTGGGGATGCATTAGAAAATCCATTTTTCGAACAAGTCTCGGCAACCTACGGTGAACTCGATCATAGTACATACGGCTTGGTTGAAGATCATACAACAATTGGGGGGGCATCCATATCCATGGGTAGTGGAACATACGATTTGGGTGATTTTCTGGTTAAAAATAATGATTTATTGATCGGTGCGACGGATACTTTTAGCCTGTCTGGTAATATTCAGTTTGAATCTGATGATCCTGCAACTACCCGAGTTGTGGTAATGAGCGGTGCATCTCTTACTGCTGCAGAGGGACTTAATTTGCAATCTGCCATCTCCGACTTGGTTATATCTGCGCGGGAGGATGTTCTTCTTAAAAACGCATCGGTGGATGCACTCAACAAGTTAGCTGTTCAAAGTTTGCGTGATGTTACTTTAGAGAATGCCACGCTTACTGCGTCCCAGCAAATGATGATTAAAGCAGCTCGTGATTTGAATGTGGATGGCCTGCAAATTAGCCAAAATCTACCAAGTATGATTATGGAGGCTACAACTATACGCCTGAGAAACATTGATTTTCCCAGTGTTACGCAGGTTCAGCTTAACAGCTTAAAGGGTCCAATTGATGGGAGTTACCCGAATTTCGGAAGCGTTTCTGCCAGTGAACAATTGGGCAGGGTGAATTTTATCGAAAATGTAAAGTCTGGGGGTAACCTAATGAACGATCGCCCCACTTTTGATACCTACGGTACAAATATTCAAATTGGAAAAATTTCCAATCCGTAAGAACTCTTTCTCCACCCTTTTTTTCTAGGATGCAAAACCTGAGCCTTTTTTGGTGTAGAATTCTTTCTGCCTTATTGTTTACGGGTATAAACTTTGCCTACGGACAAAACCGAAGGTTGCCAACGGCTGAACCTTCTCTGCCCGGATATTCCAATTTTCATTCCAACTTGGGGATTTTAGAAATTATCGAGGTTGGGCTTCCCGTTTCTCAAGGCAGGGCAGCAGTTGATTCATCTCCTCTACTGGACCGCCCAAGCCCTAAACCAAAGGAGAAAAAGTACGGATTTTCGGCCACCACAGGTACCCGACTTTATCGAACTTCAAATGTTTTACGCACCCCACTGAAAGGACAGGAGGAACGTTCCGGTGTTTTCGAGTCCAATATCGGACTTTCTGTTTCACGGACAGGAGTTGCGCTGGGAGAGTATGTTACGATGATTCCACGAATTGATGTCATGGTACAATGGGCAGAGTACGATGAATATTCTGCTTTACTGGACAACCGTTTTGGTATGGCCAAGTCCTCTCTGGCATTTGGATTGCCCAGGGACTGGTCCATGGGGACATCGATCGAGTACAATATTTTACACAATCAAAAAACCGGAGATCGGACGTTTGATGCGATTGCACCCGCATGGTCGGTGCAAAAGACTTTTCCTTTGACTGACAATTCTTTTTTGATGACGGATCTCATGATCAAGTATTCATCGACTGATCAAACGATGACATTTCCTGCGGCTGGAGTTTTTGCGGACAGTGGGGACAATTACCAGAACTCTATATCCGCTACATATATCCATATGCTCGGAGAGGAGGGAAAGCTCATGATCATGCCAAGGGTTGGTCTTAACCGAACCCATTACTTGAAAAGTCCCAGTAAAGGCAGGGACGATTATTTGCTTACGATTGGATCGAGTTTCATTTACCAGTGTACTGACTGGTTGAGCGTTCAGTCTTTTATCACTTATTCATCGATGTCTTCGGATGAATCATCGGTTGATGGATTTAAAGCTTTGGACACTGGCTTATCGTTGAGTGCCAACCTTTCTTTTTAAAAAAGAAGGTGGTGGCGAAACCCAGAATCGAACTGGGGACACAAGGATTTTCAGTCCTCTGCTCTACCGACTGAGCTATTTCGCCGTATCACCAAGGAGATCAAATTATAACTTTGTGCAAAAGGGTCAATGGATAAAGCATATCAACTTGCTTAATCTTCAACTTTGGCATGAAAATTAACAAGGTGATCATCCAAAGGTGCGAGGGTTCGTGCATCTATATGCTCTTTTGAATATCCATAGAAAATAAGAGCAACTACCTTCTCCAATGTTGGGCTACCCATGTTAATCGCCTTGGCGAAGTCGGGATGTTTCCAAACTTGACCGGTACTCCACTTGGTGGATATGCCTTCGTTCTGCATGAGTAGGAGAAGGTTTTGGCAAATACATGACACAGTGGCATAATCCTCTTGGGTGACCAGCGGATTCTTTTGTGCAAGTACAGAAGATTTATCGGAATGGCAGGTGACAATAAGTAAACCAGGAGCTTTGCCCCATTCCTGGGCTTTTCTATCTGCCTTTTTCAGTAAAGAAGGATCAGAGCCATCTCCTCGTACAATCTCTGCAAATAAGCGTCCGACCAGATGAATACGCTGAGAATCGAGTAAATAAAACCTGGCAGGTTCTGTGCGGTGATGGTTGGGGGCGTGCCGGGCGATGTCGATTAGATTGCGGACGAAGGTGGGAGAGGGGCCACCTTCAAAAAGGGCTGGTTTACTCGTTCGCCTGGAGCGAATGATTGAAGCTAGAGTATCCAGGGGGAGAGAGTTCTTTGAAGGCATGGTGCCCGTTCAGGCTTTTTCTAAGATTACGCTGACATTAGCGCCACCAAAGCCACTGCTATTGCTCATGATTCGCTGAACTTGAGTGTCCTTGGATTCGCGAAGGAGGTGAAGGTGCCCTAAACCTGGATCAGGTTCGGTGACATTGGCAGATCCTGGGATGAAACCATCCTTAAGGGCAAGGCAGCAAAATCCAGCTTCCATGATACTGGAAAGAGAAAGTCCGTGACCGGTGAGAGCTTTAGTGCTGGAGATAGGCAGTTCCTGAGGTAAGGGGAATACACTTTGGATGGCTTTCATTTCCGAGGCATCCCCAATAGATGTGGAGGGGGCGTGGGCATTTAAATAATCGATATCGGCGGGCTCGATCTTCGCATCTTTCAAGGCTTTAGTCATGGCATCTTTAAGTCCAATTCCTTCAGGGTGAGAGATAGCCACATTATGGCCATCGGATGCCTGTCCCCAACCGATGAATTTTGCATAGGGCACAGCCCCGCGCCTCTGAGCTTCCTCAGCCGTTTCTAAGACCATTGATACTGAACCACCGGTGCCAACAAAGCCATTGCGCTTTCTGTCGAATGGACGGGAGGCATGGTTTGGATCAGTTTCTAAGGAGAGGGCACGCATCCCGCAAAAGGGAACGATGCTTTGAAAATTACAGTCTTCTGCTCCTACCACCAACATACGTTTTTGTCGGCCAAGCCGGATTTCATCCAGTGCCATACCTAGGGCATGCCCGGATGATGCACAGGCGGAAACCATGCCAGCTGAAGAACCACGTATACCGAGGGTCGCAACTAAATTGAATGTCAGGGTACCAGCAATGGACGCAACGATGGCCAGGGGATTGCATGCCATGATGCCTTTACGATCCATTTTTTCGAGGTGTCTGTGAATGGACCTCATGGATCCACCCGATGCGGTATAAATTCCGGAGTCGGTACTTTTAATATCTTCCTTAGACAATTTCGCATCTTTAATTGCCTGTTGAACGGCACACCACGCATAAAGAACATGGGGAGAAAAACTCCTGAGTGTCGCACGAGGAAGCCGGTATTTTTCAGGATATACCCAATCCTCGGGATCGGATGGTTCAAGGTCGAATTCTTTAATGGTTCCAGCAACCTTGACAGGGGAGTCAGGAACCTGGAACTCTGCGGGATTTACAATGCCATGCTTGAGGTTGATCAGGCTATCAGTAACGCTAGAACGATCGTTTCCAATGCTGGTGATAAAGCCAATTCCTGTTACCCAGACTTCTTTCATAAAAATGGATTAAATTGCTTGTGAACGGGGAGCAAGTTTATGGTGGAGCCGATCGGGTTCGAACCGACGACCTCCACAATGCCATTGTGGCGCTCTTCCAACTGAGCTACGGCCCCGCAAAGATTCAAGCTAGGAAATTTACCAGTCCTCGACAAGTTCAATCGATTTCTGACACCCCTTATGCAGAGGGGGGCTTCATCGGAGGACGAGTAATTTTCAGACCGGTGGTCTTCTTTTTTCCGGATTTCAAGGAAAACTTGGTTCCGCCGATTTTTCCACCGGTTCCACTGGGTTTCTTTTTTAGAGATAATGAAGGTTTAGGAGGGGCTCCGGGAGCAGGTGCTGAAGGGGCCTGTGGTGCCTCGGGTACCTCGGGTGCCGGTTCCGGTGATGGAGGGGGCGGAGGGCTTGGAGGAGTGTCCA